>JBHELZ010000012.1:0-28921 GCA_046262835.1 Pyrinomonadaceae bacterium | reverse complement strand
TGACATCGTCGCCACCGGTCTCGGCAGCCAGGTTGAGGTGTTGCTGAATCCGGGAACTTATCTGCGGCTGGCGGAAAACAGCGAGTTTGTGATGGTTGATAATTCGCTCGATAATCTTCTCGTGCGAATCAACAAGGGCAGCGCGATTATTGAAGCCACCGGACCTGACAATCTCGATCTACACGTACCAATCGTTACTGAACAACAACGAATGACTATCGTCCGCGCCGGTATCTACCGGATAAATGCGACGCCGGGCGTGACCGAGTTGTTTGTGCGAAAGGGCCGAGTCGAGCTGAATGGTAATAAGAAAGACTTGATTAAAGGTGGAAAGAAAGCCACGTTCACCAGCGCTGGGCCAACGATCGTGAAACTAACCAGCAACGATAAGGATGAATTCGACGATTGGAGCAAGACCAGGGGGCAGACGCTGGCCCGAGCGAATCAGAAATTGTCCGCGCGCACGGTTAGCGGATACCTTTCCAGGAGCTGGAGTTTCCCGGACGCGCGCTTTGGCCGATGGGGCCTCTGGACCTGGAGTCCATTTTCAAGTTGCTACACGTTCCTGCCTTTTTATTATGGTTGGGGAAGTCCTTACGGTAATTACTATGGAGCTTACGCTCCGTTCGGACGGCCCGGATATTACGGCAACAACATCTATAATCCGCCGGTGATTACAAATTCGACGCCCGGCGGCTCGGGTTCAGGTTATCCGGGCGGGGGTTCGTCAGGAGGTTCGGGCGGTTCCCGTGGAGGGTACGGGGGAAGCGGGGGCGTCATTAGTTCTCCGCCGAGCACACCGTCTCAAGCCGGGCCGCGCGATCCCGATTCGGGAAGCCGCATGATTAATACAATCAAGCCTCCGATTAACTGAGACGGCAAAGTCAACGTTCGCGACGAAATAGATCGCGAATCTCTTCGTTAACAATTTCGAGAATTTCAGATCTGGGCAGGCCTGCCAGAGCCATGTGGGCCAGACTTCCGCGCAGACCTTTGCGCAAATCTGCATCGTTTTGCTGGGTGGTTCGACGCGAGGCGACGATTGCTCCAGAGCCGTGCCTCACCTTCAATAGACCGTCTTTTTGCAATTCGCGATAAGCAGCAGCAATTGTATTCAGATTGACGCCCAGATCGTCCGCTAACTGGCGCACAGGGGGCAAGGCCATGCCTTCGCTCAGCGAACCGCGAGCAATCAAAGCCTTAATCTCATCCGCAACCTGTCGATAGATTGGACGCCGGTCAAGTTCATCGATGGTAATATACATAGTCTAGTGTCCGCAGACACTATACACTGCGCTCGTCTCCCGTCAAATTGGGACAAATTTGGTTGGCAGCCTTCGTCGCGGACTGGATGACGCCTTCCAAACCTAACCCTGCCGACGCGGTATCACTAACAATGAAAACGTTTTCGTACGGAGTTGCGCCGTACGTAGCATCAGTGAATCCAGGTGGGGAGGTAACGCGTCCAATCATGCCAAACCGTCGCCGCGTGCCTTCGTAGTAGGTTTGGGGGGTCGCGGTTTCAATTAGCTCGATTCCGTCGCCCAACTCGGGTATGGCGCGATGCATTTGCGACCACACCCGTTTGAGCATCGACTGATCTCGCTCTTCGTGCGCGGCGTGGTCCTCATGGAAAGAAAACCAACCCTCGGTGTTTGTATACACGGACACCACGGCAGCCAAACCTTCCGCTGTGTCATTCGAAGCCGGTGAGCCAGCCGAGAACACAAGCTGCGCGCCCTCGGGATCATAAGACAGATCCTTCTGCCAGTCGGTTAACGCCAAAATGGGACGCGACCGCAGCGACCGTGCAACTGATTTGTTCATAGTCAAAAAAAGCTGATAAACACCCCAGCCGCGAAGACTTTTAAGCGCGGATGAAACATTTCGAGGGGTGCGTGCCGGCCCGATTAATTTTCCGTAGGTATCCCAGATCGTGAGATTGCTGACGATCGCCCGAGTGGCAATCACTCGCTCACCGCTTAACAAGTCGACGCCCATCGGAAGATCATTCGTTCCGTAAGCGAGGCGCAACGCGTTTGAGTTGAGGCGCAGAGTCCCTCCGGATTGCTTAAATGATGCGGCCAATGTGTCCACGAGCGTTTGTGCGCCGCCCTCAATACTCCAGAAGCGGCGTTCGGGATTCAACGCGCTCGCGACGAACTCGTAGCTGCACTCATCACTTGAACACTGACCGAGGGTCTGCAGTTGTACGTCGACGAACCGTTGGAATCTGGGCGAGCAGCGCCTGAGATGCGCGGCCACAATCGGCTCGGGTTCTGTTTCTCGTTCCGTGAAGTTCGCAAGACTGCGGTAGAAGCCGATCGCCGCCGTCGCACATTCTGGAAAGGCCGAGCCCAGGTAAGTTTCGAAATCTTCAATCTGAGTCGTGCGGGGAACCTCAATGCCGTCGGGCAACCTGACGACATATGCGTTCCGTTCTGGATGAGCATGCGGCCCTGACGTCCGCAGGGCTGCAAAGAGGCGCTCATAGATTCCACCTGCTTCCCAGCCGGAGTAAAGACCGTGGGTCGGCTCGAACTTGCGGCTGCCGTGTTCGACGGTCGCAAGGCAGCCGCCGACGTACGATTGTTTTTCCAGCAGGCAAACACTCACGCCCCGCGCAGCCAGCAACGCCGCGGCGGTGAGCCCGCCAACGCCACCGCCCACGACCACGACTTCATAAATCATCATTCAATGCAGAAAAGGAAATGATGTAAGTGCGCCCCCTGCGGAACCGTGTCGCACCGTTTCAAAGGCCGCGCGCAGGTAAGGCTCCAGCACGATAAGAACCGACTGAATCCCGTTGAAAACGAGATGCACGACGAAGCAAGGCAGGAGCCGCCCCGTGCGTGCCCGCACGACCGTGAGCACGACGCTCAAAAGCGTGATCGAAGAAATAACGCCCATGTTGGGCCAGTACTGCGGCACATGAGGCACGGCGAATAGAAGCGTGACCAGAATTACGGCTGTCTTTGCGCCTGCAGTTCGCTCAATCGCCGGATAAAGAATTCCGCGATAGATGCTTTCTTCGACCAGCGGGGCCGTCGCAACTGCCAAAAAGGCAATAATCAAAGCGGCAGCCCGCGAGCTTTCAACCAAACGGTCCAGGGCGGTGCCCTGTCCCCCGAATGCAAGCGTCAATAAAAACGCGGCCCCATACAGCGTGAATGCCAGGGCCATGCTTCGCCATAGCCGAAGCCTGCCGTTCCATGTCAGACCCAGAGTTTCCACCGCCGAGAACTTTCCAAAACGCGTGGCGACCGCCCAGACAATTACCAACGTGATTAGATGGACCGGGAGCACGCCCGACACGAGGATCAAAATCAGGGTCTTGTCGGCCAGCAGCATTTCGGTCGTCGGCCGAGTTCCGCGGTAATGTAGCGCGACGTAAGGAATCGCTATTACCTGCGGTAACAGCAGCAACCCGACGCTGGCGATCCAGGTGGCGATGGCCGTCAACAAAGTCCAGGGCGGATTCCGCGCCGGTTCAAATGACTTGGGGGCGTCCGAAGGGTGCAAGTCCGCCGGTGGAGCAATTGCGATTTCTGACAAGGTAGTCACGCGATTTGCAATCAATCGAGGCAGGGTCGATCAGTTCTCGGTAGAATCAGAGGAAGTTGATTTGCCGGTGTACTGCTCCAGTTTCCGATAAATAGTCTTGCGGCCGATATTAAGCAAGCGCGCCGCCCGGGTTTTATCGCCGGATGTGTAATCCAAAGTGGCCTGGATCGCGCGGCGCTCGATGTCATCCATTGATGAAGGCAATTCTATCTCGAGCGCTGCGGTGCGACCTTCGCTCGCCGCCTGCGCGCGTTCTGCGCGGGCCACAGCCTCGCGCTCAGCAATCACGTTTCCAATTGCCGAGGGCAGATCGTCCAGTTCTATCTGTCTTCCGGCCGCAATGATTACTGCACGCTCGATCGCGTTTTCAAGTTCCCGAACATTTCCCGGCCAGTCGTAACTGACTAGCGCGCGCAAAGCTTCTTTAGAAATACCCGAGACGAAACGGCCGGTGCGCTGTTTGTAATGCTCAAGAAAATGAATGACGAGCGGGTGGATATCTTCCCGGCGTTCGCGCAAAGCGGGGAGGGTGATCGGGAAAACCGACAACCGATAAAACAGATCGCGGCGGAATTTACCCTGCTCGGCCGCGCGTTCGAGATCGACGTTTGAAGCAGCGATAATCCGTACATCTGCTTTCAAAACTTCGTTGCCGCCGACGCGCGTGAACTCTCCGTCCTGAAGCACACGCAAAAGCCGAACCTGGGCCCCGAGGGTCATCTCGCCAACTTCATCCAGGAATAGCGTGCCGCCGTTGGCTTCTTCGAATCGCCCGCTGCGCCGCGCGCGCGCGTCGGTAAAGGCGCCCTTTTCATGGCCGAATAGTTCGGATTCGAGCAACGTTTCGGGGATCGCGCCGCAGTTCAGTTTGATGTAGGGTTGATCTTCACGTCCCGAATTGAAATGAATGAGATTAGCCAGTAATTCCTTGCCGGTTCCGGATTCACCCTGAATGAGCACTGAGGTTTGCGTGTCCGCAACATTCAGCGCGAGTTCGATGGCCCGTCGAATCGCGACCGCTTGTCCAATAATTCGATCCTCGCCATATCGTTCGTGCAGCGCGCTCTTCAGCCTCATGATCTCCGCTGAGAGGTGATCGCGTTCGAGCGCAGTTCCAAGTTGGTCGGCGATGCCTTCGCACAAAGCTACCTCGTGATCCTTGAAGCGATCGCGCGGCTCGCTCCAGACGAAACCCAGCAACCCGAATGCGTGGCCTGCGATGCGCAGTGGTGCGATCAATGCGGCCCGTCCGCCCAGTGTCGCATTAAACATAATCCGCAGCGGCAGCGGCAGATCTGTTTCATGCAACTTCATGGTCTTCCCCTGCGAAAGGATATCGACCGCTGCCGGATATTCAGTCACATCGAGCGACTGGCCATGCGCTTCGATCAGACCGAGGACATTGTCCGTGACCGCGTGTGGCGCCGCTTTGAACGCCGCCAGGCTGATGCGATTTTCATCGGCATCCAGCACCCCCAGAGCGGAATAGTCGGCTCCTACCAGAGACAGGGCGCGTTCCAACACTGCCGAGGTTACTTCGCCAAAATCGGAGCGCGCGTTCAGCGTATTCGCGATTTCCAGGAGCGCGTTCGTCGTCTCAGCCTCGCGTTTCTTGTCCGTGTAGATGCGGGTGTACTGATAACCGATGGCGAGTTGCGTGGCGATGGAAACCAGAAAAGCCACTTCTTCGTCCGTCCAGTGACGGGTGGTGCGCGTATGATGTAGCCCAATTAAGCCCAAAACTTCATCACCAAGCACGACCGGCACGACCAGCAGCGAGCGCGTGCCGAGGCTCTTCGCAAAAAACCTTATCTTGTGATCGAGATCCGCCGCTGATGTATCATCGAGCTTGATTGGCTTTCTCACGTCGAGGTACTGGGACAGCGTCTCGACATCCACTGGAATGCGCATCTCCAGTCTGGAGGGCACATCCCCCGACGCGCGCCACTCATGGCTCACATTCAGCTCGCCGTCGGGCGTTAGTTTGATGATGTCGCAGCGATCGACCTCCATCATTTGCCCCAACTCGGCGACGATCACCTGCAGGAATGAATCGAGATTTATCGACGCCGGTAGCTTCGATGCAAGCCGGCCGATAATTGATTCGCGCGCCTCGTGCAACTTCAGTTTGCGTTCGAGCGAAAGGCTATTTTGTGCTTCGGCGGCTGGTTGCATGTAACAAACGTATGGTTGATGATGGCGACACGTGGCCTGATGTCAGGCAAAGATTGTCGCGATCATAACTAACGGTCGCGGAACTTGCAAAACGTTCATTCGTTTGGCGGCCGCGAGGCGGCGAATTTCAATCCGGCCGCATCTGAAAGGCGAGCGTTTGTAACGGTTGAAAACGGTCTCGTATAATCGTCGAGGACTAAGACCAAGCAAAAATTAACGATGCCAATTTACGAATTCCGTTGCAAAAAATGCGGTGATCAGATCGAGGTTTATCAGAAGTTTTCCGACAAGCCACCCACCCGGTGCAAGAAGTGCGGCGGGCGTTTGGAAAAAATGATCTCCCAGACCGCGTTTCAATTGAAAGGCGAGGGATGGTACGTCACCGACTACGCTCGCAAGGGTAGTGTCGGCGAAAAGGTTGAAAAGGACCTGTCTTCGCCTGAGCCGGCGCCAAAGAGCGTTGACGCTGCGAAGCCAAAGAAGCCTCACGCAAACAAGAGCGGCGGGGACAAGAGTTAGCGCTCCAACTCCTAAGATGGGCCGAATGACCGAAATACATAATCCGCGAAACACAGGAGTTCGCGTTTCAATCGTCACGCTGACAGTGATTCTTGTCGCCGGCGGTTTGTTCGGCCAGGCAGGGCGTCGGGCGCATCCGACGTCGGACTCATCAACGATCGTGAACGTAGTCGCGGTCCGAAGTGAAGCGTCGCCGGCCCCAATCACTGCGAAAGAGATTTCATTTTTCGACAATGGCGTCGAACAAAACATCAGGAATTTTGCGCCCGATTTGTCGGCGGCGAAGATCGTCCTGCTGGTCGACAATTCCCTGACAATTAGAGCCGATGTCGATAAGTTGGAAGCCGCAGCACTCGAGTTTGCTTATGAGATTTACGACGGAGACAAGTTGCTGATCGTGGGTTATGACAACAGCGCAGAGATTGTCTCAGACTGGACCGACGACGCGAAAAAAATCGAGACAGAACTGAAGGCTTTTCGCAAAAAAGGCGACCCGCATCTGTTTGACGCGATTATGGCAGTCGTCGGAGACGCTTTGCAGCCGCTCTCGGCACAGAAGCGCGCCATCGTGGTAATCAGTGACGGCCTGGACCGCGGCAGCACCACAAAATTCCAACAAGCATTGAGTGCGCTGCAATCGCTGGATATTGTTGTTTACTGCGTGCAGGCGCAGGATCGGACGCGCGGTGCGATCCGGCGCGATGTGCCGAAGCCGCGACAGGTAATCGACGAACTTGCCGAAGGAACCGGCGGCCGTATTTTCCCTATTGATGATTCGCGCAATGCGGCAAAGGCAATTTGCGATGAGTTGCGACGGAACCGCTACGTGCTTTCATACCTGCCGCAGAGCGTGCCGCTGAGCGAGTCACGTCGATTGCTGGTCATGGGAGAGCGTGGGATAGATGCGCGCTCAAAAACGATGCAGCCCGCGAATTAGATTCGACTTCACATCACCCTGGTTTAAAGCGCAGGCCGCTGGGCGCCCACTGTCAAGACAACTGCTCGCCGAGTCTGATGTGCGCTGGCGATTGGGTCACCTGGAAACGATCAAGGTCAAATTTTCTTCCGCGAATACAACCAGAAAAGCGTCAAAATAATTGCCAGCAGAATAATCTCCCAAAAAACAAAGATCGTGGGATCAAACCGGCCGAATTCATCGCGAGCGTCGTTGTAAACGATGAAGGTGCCAAAAGAAACTCCGGCGACCAGCCAGATGATTTGTCGCTTTGTGTCCCACATGATCTGATTTTGGCTTCCTATTGTTGCGATAAAGGCTGATTGTCATTCGCTTTTGGCAGTTTCAAACGGCTTCGAATTGAAACTGTTGAAGCAGTTAATCCGATTCGTGCGCCCTGAAACGCCACGCAAGACAGGCCTGAATGAAACCGATCTAATTATTAATCGTGAGCTGTAACACGACATAATTTTTGGGGACTCTTGCCTCTTGAGCCAGGGCATTGGCGACAGTGGCCCTTAAAGCGCAACTCCGAACTCGATTCGCATGCGCGGTAACACACGGGAGTGTCCCAGCACGTCCGCCGCCACATCGCCGATTCGTTTCGCTCCCATTCTTTCATAGAAGATCTCGGCATTTGGATCGGCAGAGAGCTCAAGCGAAGGCGATCCTAATTCTTGAGCACGGCGTTTACTGTGCTCGAACAGCGCCCGGCCGATGCCTTTTCGCATATGGTTTGGATGGATCCACATGTGCTCCAGTTCCATGACCGATTCACTTAACACCAGTGCGCAGCAACCGGCAATCCGACCATCAATGGTGGCCACAAAAACCTCATTGGTCTCAATGAAGTCACGTGTAATGGTCAGGTCGATCTGCCAATGATTAATCCACTCATCGGGATAACCCCAGTGTCGCTTAGCGGCGTGCGCCAGCGCAGTCAGCTCGTCTGACTCGTCAGGTCGGGCACGGCGAATTTGCCGGTTCATTAATCCCTTAGTCTAACACTTCTGTTGCCGGCGCCTACGAGGGAGTTTTCGCTTTAGACGCGGTGCGATAGACTTTGCGTTTTCCGGCTGCAGCTGGAATTACCTACTATGGAACGCATAGTCTTTCTCGAGCGCAATACAATCGCCGCACCTTTTCGCCGGCCGGGCTTTGATCATGACTGGGTCGAATACCCTGAGACGACGGATGATCAGGTTATCGATCGCATACATCACGCTACGATCATCATCAGCAACAAACTGTCTTTGGGTGAGCCGCAGTTGGCCCAGGCCTCAGACATAAAATTGATTGCAATCGCAGCGACCGGCTCTGATTGCGTCGATCTCACTTATTGCCGGAAGCGCCGTATTGCGGTCTGCAATGTGCGCGGATACGCAGCGAACGCGGTGCCCGAACATGTGCTGATGATGATTCTCGCTTTGCGCCGAAATCTGTTTGCGTACCGGCGTGACGTGCAACTGGGACTGTGGAATCAATCAAAGCAGTTCTGTTTGCTTACCCACGAGCTTCACGACATACGAAACAGCACCCTGGGAATTGTAGGTTATGGATCGATCGGCCGCAGCATGGCCGGCCTGGCCCAGGCCGTGGGAATGCGCGTACTGATTTCAGAGCATAAAAATGCACGCCAAGTTCGTGAGGGGCGCAACTCGTTTGAAGAGGTCCTGCGACAAAGCGATGTGCTTACGCTCCATTGTCCTTTAAAAGATGAAACCCGCGACCTGATCGGGCCTGCTGAATTTCAATTGATGAAGCGGACTGCGCTGCTGATTAATACCGCGCGTGGCGCGCTCGTTGATGATGCGGCTTTAATCGATGCATTGGAAACGGGTCTGATTTCCGGAGCCGGGCTGGACGCTCTGCGCGAAGAGCCGCCTCGTCAAGGCAGCCCGTTGCTCGATCTCAACCTGCCGAATTTGATTATCACCCCGCACGTTGCCTGGGCGAGCAGGGAAGCCGTGCAGGCGTTGGCGGATCAGGTGATTGATAATATTGAGGCGTTCGTGGCGGGCGTGCCGCAGAACCTACTGACTTGAGAGCCCATCTGCCGATCTGTCATTCGCACCTGCGTTTTTAGGGGCGGGGGCTTGGCATTGCTACCATAGCAAGAAACCGTTTAAAGGCGGTTTCCGCTCACGATTTAATTGAAATAATCGTTTGGCGAGACCACAGGCGAGAGTGAGAAGGGGTTGTAATCAATTAACTTCACATTACGACGCCGCGGCTTCACTGGCAGGATGGTCCACTTCTTCAGTGGTATAGAGGTTAAGGATTTCGCGTCCCTGCCGTGAACGCGGATCGATGGTGCGCAGATGTTTGCGCCCTTTCATTTCCCAAATTGCCGTGACGACCCCATCTTTCTCTACCGCTTGATAAGTTATCTCTTCTGTATTTTGGTTGTCTGCCAGGGCAGACTCAGCTTCGGCCATAAATTCCAATTTTCTCCTGTCTGACTTGTTGGGTGCTTTAAATGGATTCTGGCACAGCCACAAAGCGCTGTCTAGCTAAACAGATTAAGAACTGGTTCAATTTGAGGAATCGCGCTAGCTGTTGCTGGCAACGCTGGCGCCCTCGCCCGCCTTCGCCGAAGACAATGCTCTCAAATGCGAGGTAAATTTTAATGAAACCAAATTCGCGCTGCGCCCTCAGCGCCGGCAACACAGATAAGAGGAAGCAAATTCTCTGTCTTTATCTGTGTAATCTGTAATCGTTGCTGTTATTGCTGGATCGCAAGTTCGACCGCTCGTCTCGCATTAACCACGCCCCAGCCCTGCCGATCCACTTCGATATCAGGAACACGTTCCGCCGTGCCGATCAGAACGCGCTTGATTTGCTGCGGCGTCAGTCGCGGATTTGCCTGCAGCATGCAGGCCGCGATCGATGAAACGATCGGCGCGGCAAACGAAGTTCCGTCGACGTACTTGTAATGCTCATTGATGACGTTGCCTTCCCGCAGCTTAATGGTTATCAGCTGTCGCAGCAGAGGTACCGGGAGCGTCGCCGACTCATCCAGATCCTTGTCAACCCCTTCGTGAAGTTCAATCACGGTGCGCAGTTGTTCGTCCGACGAGGAGTTTAATTGAGAATACAGTTCCGCCTCTTCCGCCGTGGGCGTTTTAGGGAGAATCGGAGCGGCCACCCAAATGCTGGGCGCGATCACTTCCGGCTTTTGCAAGCCGTCAATCGTTGGTCCATACGACGAACGATACATTCCCCGTCGCGCGCGATCGAGCGAATTCTGATCGTCAAGTCCGCCGACGGCGATGCATGAAGGCGCGCTCGCCGGCGGCAGCACGGGATGGCCGATGACGTGTCCCGCGTTGCCGACAGCACAAATGACAGTGATGCCGGCTCGGGCGCAGCGCTCAACTGTCTGCGAGAGCGAGTTAGCCAAATAGCTCTCCTCGGTATCTCCGCCGGCCGAAATATTAACGACGCCAATATTAAATTCCGCGGCGTGATCCAGCACCCAGATCAATCCTTTCTCTATTTGCGCTTCGCTGATTCGCCCGGTGCGGCCGACTTTCACCAGGGCCAGGTTCGCTTCCGAAGCGATGCCGCGATAGAACCCGCCCGCGAGAGTGCCGTTACCCGCCGCGACAACTGAAGTCATCATGCCGTGCCAGCTCGCTACGTCGTTTGTCTCCAGCGAAGTCCGATCCCCTTCAGCGCTGAAGATGCTCGTGTAGGCGACTATCCGATTGGACGGCTTGGTGAGATCGGGGTGTGCGTAAAATCCGGAATCAAGAAAGGCGATGGTCACGCCGCGGCCGGTAAATCTTTCGTCGGCATCCATTCGCAGGGGCGTCGGGAGGACGAAATCATGCTGCTTGAAAATTGCCGCGTGCGATTCAATTTGCCGCTCGGCGCGGCCAAACAGTTCGAGACAGGAACGACAAACCCGATCCGCGTCCCCTCGGGCCGCATTCGAAACGATTATTGATGCCAGGGCGTCGGGGACGGACGACATAGCGAACAACTCGTCAGCAAAGCGATCGCATACAGGGCACACTCGCGCCTGGGCTCGAAGTGTATCTTCGAAAGTGTCCAGAACTTCGCTCATTCTCTAAACGCGGCTCCCACTGGGGCAAACTGACGTCGGTTGAGCAATTAAGAACTAAACCCGCGCTTCTTCATCAACGCTTCCACTTTCGGATCACGGCCGCGGAATTTGCGATAAGCTTCGGCCGGATCGATCGTGTTGCCGACTGAGAAAATGTTATGGCGCAATCTATCAGCCACCTTCTTATCGTAAGGTCCACCGGCTTCCGCGAATGCGCCAAATGCGTCGGCAGTAATCACGTCCGCCCAAAGATAACTGTAATAGCCGGCTGAATAACCATCACTCGAAAAGACGTGCATGAACTGAGGCAGGCGATGGCGCGGAACGATCTCGCGCGGCATGCTGAGTTCGGCGAGCGCTTCTTTCTCAAACGCGCGCGCGTCGATTTTCTTATCGCCCGCCAGGTGCAGTTTCATATCAAGAATGGCTGCGGCGAGATATTCGACGGTGGCGAATCCCTGGTTGAAAGTCTTCGAGCGATTGATCTTGTCGACCAGCGTCTGGGGAATAGGCTGACCGGTTTGATAATGAACGGCAAATTTTTGCAGCACTGCGGGCGTTGACAGCCAGTGCTCCATCAATTGGGAAGGGAACTCGACGTAATCGCGGGCGACTGCGGTACCCGAGAGTGAAGGATAGGTAACGTTGGAATTCAGCCCGTGCAAAGCATGGCCGAATTCATGAAACATGGTCGTCGCATCATCCCATGAAATCAGCAGCGGCTGGCCCGGCTTTCCCTTCACGAAGTTGGCGTTGTTGGAAACGATGGTCGTTATCTCGCCATTGATGCGTTCCTGACTGCGATATGCATTCATCCATGCCCCGGAGCGCTTCCCGGCCCGGGCATAGGGATCGAAATACCAGAGTCCGATGTGCTTGCCGGTTGTCTTATCGCTGACTTCCCAGACGCGTATGTCGGGATGCGCAACCGGAACATCTGTGGCCTGGGTAAATTTGAAATTGAAAAGTTCGCCGGCCACCCAATGAATCGCTTCCACCAGTTTGTCGAGCTGCAGATATGGCTTCACTTCATTTTGATCGAGATCGTATTTCTCTTTGCGCACCTTCTCCATGTAATAACGATAATCCCAGGGCGCTATTTGAAAGGCCGAACCCTCTTTCGTAACTACCGTCTGCATGTCGGCTACTTCTTCGCGGACGCGCGCGACCGCCGGTTTCCAGACCTGCATCATCAAATCCATCGCCCGTTCAGGCGTCTTGGCCATTGCATTTTCGAGTCGCCAGTGAGCGTGAGTTTGATAGCCCAGCAACTTTGCACGCTCCGCGCGCAACTGAAGAATCTGCGAGATGGTCGCGTTATTGTCATGTTCGTCGCCGTTGTCACCGCGCATGATGAACATGCGCCAGACTTTCTCGCGCAGGTCTCGTCGATCTGAGTAGGTGAGAAATGGTTCGACCGACGAGCGCGTGTTCATCACCACCCATTTGCCCGGCTGTTTTTTGGCTACGGCCGACGCGGCCTCAGCGTCGCGGATGGATTGCGGCAGGCCCTTCAGTTCATCCTCGCTCTTCAGCGTGACAAATTGATTGTCTTCTTCGAAAAGGACGTTGCTGCTGAATTTCGTGAACAGCGATGCGAGTTGCTGATTGATTTCTGTCAGTCGCGCTTTTGCCTTTGCGTCCAGCTTAGCGCCTGAGCGGACGAAATTGGTGTAATAGAGCCAAACCAGCCGTTGCTGTTCCGGGTTGAGCTTCTTTTTCTCCGGCGAGTTGTAAACGGTTTCGATGCGTTTGAAAAGTTGTTCATTCTGGGTGATTTGATCGTTAAAGGCGGCCAGCCGTGGGGCCATCTCGCGTTGGACTACCTGGAGTTCAGGACTGGACAAGGTCCCGCTCCAAACCCCATAGACAGTCGTTACACGATCCAGCGTGTGACCCGTTTTTTCTAGGGCGACGATTGTGTTCTCAAATGTCGGCGCGGATGACAACCGCGTGATGTTGTCGATCTCGGAAAGATTTTCCGCCATGGCTGCTTCGAGCGCCGGCTTGAAAAGGGCGACCTGTACCTTGTCGAATGGTGGTACCCCGCCGTACGGGCCGGCCCACTCGCCCAGCAATGGATTCGGATCAGCAACCAGGTTTCCGGCGATGGCAGTCTGTTTGATTGAGTGATTAGCCATCAATGCCGTGAGAGCGGTGACCAAGACCAGCATGATCGGGCCAGGATTCAATTTGCGCATGACAAAACATCTTCCTTTTAATGAACTAACTTTCCTTTGATCAGGAGAGACAGGCAAAACGGAAATAGTATATTGAGGGCACAGAAGAGTTGTACAGCGTGCAACGATCAGTTGTGCACTGGCCGGTTGTCGGTTGGTCTACGAGTGGGGTGGATTGAGCAGATTGATAGATCAGTAGTCACTGGAACACGGGCCTTCAACACCGTGTGCCTCGCCACGGCCCGTTACTTCCTGTTGCTGTGCCACACCTTTTTCTTGGCGCTTTTCTTACGCCGTTTGGTACCCGTCCGGCGCGGAAGTTTCCTGGGATCGCCAGTGGCTGCTTTCTCGACCACGCCGCCTTCATCCTCGGCGATTTCCCTGAGCGTGCGTTTTGTTAACACGGAATACGGCTGAGTCTCGGCTATGTCTTCGCCGTCCTTTGCGTACTCGTCCTTGTGCTTAATCAGAAGCCATTGACGATCACGCGTGCGCACCAGCACGAACGAGCCTTTCAACTTCTTACCCAGGAGCACAAACTTCAGTTCGCCTTTGGCCAAAGCGCGGGAAACGTTTTGCGTATTCTCAGCCGCGTACACTCCAATGTCCCACACCATAACGGTGCCCCCGCCGTATTCGCCTTCGGGAATTACGCCTTCAAACTCGGCGTAATCGACCGGATGATCTTCGACCTGCATCGCTAACCGTTTGACCGTCGGATCCATCGGCGGACCTTTAGGGACCGCCCACGATTTTAAGACGCCGTCCGCTTCAAGCCGGAAGTCATAATGCAGCTGCGTCGCGCGATGCTTCTGCACGACAAAGATATTGCCCAGCTCGGAAGTCTTTTCATGGGGACCCGGCTCAGGCGTTTTATTAAAGCTACGTTTCTTTTTGTATTCGGCTAAACCCATAACTCTAGTTTCGAGTTTCGAGTTTAAAGTTTCAAGTTGCCAGCATTGTTTCCGCTTGCGGATGCCATAAGTAGTACGGGCGCCAGTACCACAGGACTTGAGCGCAAGCATCCTCGCTTGCGGGATCGTTTAGCAACCGGAAGAGTTGGGGTTCAATCAGTCGCTGGGCACTGCTCACCCTTGTAAGCGCGAGCGCGCCCCCATCACCTTGCGGCTAATTTATATTTCGCTGGAAGCGGAGCTGTGCAAGTCGCCCTCACATCGGGCTTCTAAACTACTAACCTGCGACCGCACTTTCCACCCTCTCTGCGAACAATTCGTTTTGAATGGGATCAAGGCCAAGCGCTTCGCGCACCCGCGCAAAACTGCGTCGATGGATGGCGGTCGCGCCCAGCTCCTTCAAGCAACGACAATGTTCCGGTGTGGGATAACCCTTATGAGTCGCAAAGTTATACCCGGGGAGCAGGGAATCCAATTCCGTCATGATCGCGTCGCGCGTCGTTTTGGCGATGATCGATGCGGCGGCAATGCTGGCCGATAGAGTGTCTCCTTTGATGATGCCGCGCTGCGGCGTCGAACAGTAAGGGATGCGCCGCGCATCAACCAGAATGTAATCGGGTTGGTTAGTCAGGCCTTCAACCGCCCGGCGCATCGCCAGCAATCCCGCGTGGTAGATATTCACCGTGTCGATTTCTTCAACTTCCGCAATTCCAACCGACCACACTACGGCATCGGTCTTGATTTGTTGGGCCAATTCGTCACGCACTGCAGTGTCCAGAATCTGTTTTGAATCATTCAGTCGCTTCAGTTTGTAATTGCGCGGCAGAATAACTGCTCCGGCCACCACCGGCCCGGCGAGCGGCGCCATTCCGGCTTCGTCAACACCAGCGATCAAATTGACTCCCTGCTCCCATAAATCGATTTCAAATCGCAACAGATTGTGAAGGCGCTGACCCTCAGCCCGATTCTTTCGCCAGCGCTCGCGAATCAACTTTGCGAGATGATGCGCCCCCTGTCTCCTGTCTGATTCGAGCGCCTCGATTAATCCTTTTGGGACGGGCCGCGCGCGATCAACGAAACGTTCGCGTAGTTCCGGAATAGATTTGGTGAGAAGTTGTTCGAGAGTTGCCATTGTATCGAGTGGTGTCGGAAGCCCGACCGTCAGGGAGGGCAAGATATCATAAAATCGCCCTTGCTGACGCGCGGGTTTCTGACACTAACGTTCATCTTTTAACGCAACTAATGACCTCTGATCCAAAACGTAAACGTCGGCTGCCGGAGTTGTGCCCACGTTTATGGTAAATGCCGGATAATTCGCAGCTCGCAGGCGTGACAGCATGGCTTGATTACTAAAATAAGTTCGGCCGCGGGCATCGATAACAAAATCTCCCGGCTGCAACTGTTTGAGATTGTAGGGATCGGACAGCTCCAGACAAATTAAATCCGGCCGTCGGGCGCGGCTCGCGTAGTACTCGGCGACCGTTTGGTTCTCGCTCGCCACTCGCGCGGCAGGCGCGGCTCGTTTCGCAATTTCCACCATCGTCTCTCGCATGTACGCATCATAGAATTCGTCCTGAGGAAACAGAATGCGGCCCGATGCGATTGTGTTCGCATACAGCCGATAATGCGGCGCCGCATGCACTCCCGCCCAGAAACTGGCCAGGATGACTATCGACGGTATTGCCGCGCGCGCGCAAAATCCAATGGAATCGCTGCGCACTAACCGCCCGCAAAAATTTTCACAGGCTCGCGCAACGAATTGGAGGGCGATTGCTGCCGTCATGAAGATTGGAGGCAACACCGACAATACGTAACGCGCGAACTTTCCGCCGACAAACATAAACGAAAAACCCCACAGCGCCAGCCACACGAACAGAAAGTAGCGCCCGTCCCCCACCTTCCTTCGAAATAACAGTGCCAGGCCGGTCACAAACGATGCCAACGAAAGCAGTGGAAGTTTTGTTGTCAGCAATACTGGATAGAAATACCAGGGCTCGCCGCGGAGCCAGTCGGTAAACTTGTGCGGGTACAGGCGTCCGATGAACTCATAACTGTCGTGGCCCATCGTCCGATAGTTTGAAAAGTTCGCCATCGCCTTCCAGGTCTCAGGTAAGAGTATTGTTGGACTGAAAATTACAAAGGCCACACCCATCAGCAGGAAGAATTTTATGAATCGTTTTTTGCCGATAACCCAACGAGTGGCCGGAATCTTTTGAAACACATAGTTGTAGGCAACCGGAATTGAGATCAGCATAGGAATCGTCTTTGACGCCATCATCGCGCCCAAAGCTATCGCGGTTCCCCAGTAATATCGTTCGGGATTGCGATCTGGCTGACCTTCAGCCACGCGCTGCCCGCGCAGCCAAAACAGATTCGCCAGCAGAAAGAAGAAGATGAGAAAAGTGTCTTCTTTCGCGATCCGATTGAAGCCGAGCGCGAGCGGATCAAAAGCCCATAGCGCAGCGGCGATGAGCGCCACCTCAGAACCGAATAACTCGGCCGCGACAAGAAAAATCAGCACCGCAGTCAGAGCACCAAAGATCGCGCCGGGCAAACGCAGAGAGGCTTCCACGGGCAGGCTGAGCCCGGGATTGGCAGCAACCAAAGATGTTTGGTTCCAGTGCTCGGACGCGATGACGCTAACAGTCAGCAGCGCCTTCATCACAAACGGATGTTCGCCATTGGCGCCCGTCAGCCCGTGCGCTCGATAATCATTTACCGCCACCAACTTATTCAACTCATCATCACTGAGGCCTTCGCTGGCCAAACCGGTGACTCGCAATGCCAGCCCGGCAATGACAATTACGCTTAAAGCGGCAATCAGGACCTTGCGGCTGAGAGTAGTTTGGGCCTTGAATAATTCGGGTCGTAATCCAGCGGTTATGGCGACTGGGATGGAATTGGACAAATCTCGCGCGTCTCCCAAAATCTTGTATCTCGTCTCGTGCAGACGGCTGCGGATCAAACCTTGGCTCAATTCAAACGGCAAAGCTTAACTGTTCCGGCATCAACGATCAATCCGGACACCTCGAATTTTCGAACCTTATCAGGGGAGTGGGCCATTTTGAAAACCAGGTCACCCCACCGGAAGAGCAGGTGCCCTCGGCCGCACTGAGCGCGCAGCGGGAATTCGTTTCAGTAAAATTTACCTGGCATTTGAGAGGACCGTCTCCGGCGAACGCGGCCGAGGGACGCCCCCCGTTTCCACGTAAGCACGGGCGCCATTCCTCAAATTGAATCGGCACCCCGGGCTAAAGAGGCTTGCAATTACATCTGAAATCAGCGATTATGAGCGCTTGATTTTTCCATCTGGCTGTCCTCTGTGTGTCCCGGACCGGACGGCAATCGGTTAGATAACTTAATCAACTAAAGAGGTACGTAGCGAAATATGGCACCAGCACTTCAGCAAGAGAATGCTCCGAGTTCCTCGGCGCCGCCGTCACGGTTGGATCAGAAGCTTCATCAAATTCTTTACAAACCGGAAGCGCGCACCACCCTCGAGCCATTGCCCGAGCCCGCCGTACTCCCGGAACCACTGTATCCGATTCATGCCGATCCACAGCCGATGAGCAAGTCGGAATATCAGAAACTGAACGCGATTCGCACGTGGAAAACGTGGGGCGCGCCTTATTTCAAATCGCGCTGGTACAACAAGGACCTGCGGCCAATCATTCCTTATCTGTTTACTGAGTGGAAGTGCAATCTGGATTGTCACTACTGCTGGTCGTACAACAACAAAGTGAAAGGCATGACCGAGGATACAGCCAAGCGTTCGATCGATTGGCTCCACTCGATTGGCTCGCGCGTGTTGGCGCTGATGGGCGGCGAACCGCTCCTGCGGCCAAAGTTCATTCACAAGATCGTTAACTACAGCTCAAAGAAGGACATCTTCGTTTACCTGCCGACAAACGGGCGCTTGATGAAACCCGAAGTAATCGATCGCCTGGGCGACGCGGGTATTGCGACGGTTAATCTCGCCGTCGATTCGGTGAAGGACCGGAAGTCTCTGCCCAAAGCGCTCGATCCGATTCGTCCTTACTTTGAATATCTCGTCAAGCGCCAGCATCACTACGGCTATACGGTGATGTTCAATATCAACATCTGCCGCAACAATATGGACGACGTGAAAGAGCTTACGGAAATCGCTCATGATGCCGGCATTGCCACTGACTATCACATCAACGAAACGCCGATGATGGAGCAGGGCCACTTCAAGCACCTGGACGAGAACGTCACTTATCTGACGCCGGATGACTGGTCAAAGGTTGATGATTTGCTCGACTATCTCGATGCCAAGCGGCACGATGAAGGCTACAAGATGGTCAACCAGAGCAAGCACATGCAGGACATGAAACAGCTCATGCGCGGCGCCGTGCCGCCCTGGAAATGCCGCGCCGGCCAGAACTCTCTGATAATTCGCACGGATGGAACGCTGGCGCCTTGTTTCCCGATGTACTCGGCCACCCATGACTGGGGAACAATCGAGAACCCGAAATTCGACAACGCCCAGTTGGACGAGATGAAGAAGGAGTGCTCGACGCACTGCCTTTCGACCTGTAATTACATTCTCGCTTACTGCTACGACACGAAACGCGTTTTGAAGTGGACGCTGAAGCAGGCCATGCACGGCTTCAAAGGATCCACCGACACGATTCAGTGAACTAGCCGCACGCAATTCAGACAAGCCCATGACCATGTCGTTGTGGGCTTGTTGCTTTTTGAATTAGTTGATTGGGGTGAAGAGTCGAATCACGCGCAGGATGCGCGTCCCCTCAAAAATTTGGCTAACAAAAGGTTGTCAGTTCCCTGATCTAAGAGCTGGGCGTTGGGTGTTTGTTGCGCATCAGAAATTAGAGCCGGCGAAGCAGACGATGAGAATCAGAAGATATTGACTCTTCGACGGAAGAACTGAAAATGTTCGAGCCGAAAACATTCGCATTTTCAGTTAGCCCAAGAGCTTCATTTCCGAAACATGAAAGAAATTAACCGCGGAAGTTTGTTCTCGTCCTCCTTATGCCACCACTCGTTCATCGCAACCAGCGAAAGGTTTGCAGAAGCCGCGGCGCCAAGAAAATCTGAGACGTGATGGACGAAAGCGGGAATCGCCATGGTGCGGGCACCGCGTTCAAACCGAGCTTGCACGCCCTGGTATTGCCGAAAAGGATGCAACTCGCTCACAAAGCACAGGCCGCCATTGATTAGCACGCGCGCAGCCTCTGTAAAGATAAACCCCAAGCCGCTGATATGTTCGAGCACCAGGTTGCAGGTAATGAGATCCACTGACGCATCGGCCGCGGGCCATCGCTTAGTGATATCGGCGAGGGTGAAGGTTACGTTTTCACGCCTGCACTTCTCTTGAGCTTGCTGGATCATGGCTGCTGAGAAATCGATGGCATGGACCTTGTGACCGTTTTCGCTCAACCAGCGAGTGTTCTTGCCGGTGCCACAGCCGATCTCGAGAATCGATTGATTACGCGAATCCCCCAGCGTCTTTCTCGTTACTTGCTCGTCCAGGTCGCGAGTGAGGTTTCCATCCGCGTCATAAGTGCGCGACCAGTCGTCATATGCGGCGGCAACCTGCATGTTTTGGCGGAAGGACTGCATCTTCGTTAGCAGCGTGGCAATGTGTCAGAAGCCCGCGCGTTAGCAAGGGCTACTTTAACAACGAGGCCCTCCCTCACGGCCCTTAATCTGTCGTTAAGAGAAAAGCAATCAGTGTCAGAAGCCCGCGCGTCAGCAAGGGCTACCCTGGTGACGAGGATCTCCATCACGGTCCTTAATCTGTCGTTAAGAGAAAAGCCGCAATCGGTGTCAGAAGCCCGCGCGTCAGCAAGGGCTACCCTGGTGACGAGGACCTCCCTCATGGTCGGGCTTCTGATTGACGTAACGTTAAAATCCAAGTGACCACCTTGTTTTGCTCCTTCTTTCTGCGCGCTCCTTCTTTCTGCGCTCTTTAAGGGTATGTCATTCTCTCCTAACGCGTATTATACTTCCGTCCCACTAATTCAAGATGAAATCGATCATTGTTGGTACGGCCGGCCATATCGATCACGGCAAGACTGCGCTGGTACGCGCCCTTACCGGAATTGATGCCGACCGCTTGCCGGAAGAAAAGCGCCGCGGGATCACGATCGACATTGGCTTTGCCGATCTCGATCTGGGCGACGTGCGCATCGGGTTCGTCGATGTTCCGGGTCACGAGCGCTTTGTAAAGAACATGCTGGCGGGCGCGCACGGCATCGACGTGGTGGCACTGGTGATCGCCGCGGACGAGAGCGTGATGCCCCAAACACGCGAGCACTTCGAGATCTGTCGCCTGCTAGGCGTCCAAAATGGCGTCATCGTTCTCACTAAGAAAGATTTGGTCGATGAAGAGTTGCTGCTGCTGGCGCGGGCCGAAGCCGAAGACCTGGTCAAGGGTTCGTTTCTCGAAAGCGCGCGGATCATCGCGGTCAGCTCGCGCACCGGCGAGGGAATTGATGAACTGAAGAATGCTTTTCGCGAGATCGGCTTACGCGCCCCCTCTCGGTCGGACGATTTTATCGCGCGCTTGCCGATCGATCGCGCGTTCACGATTAAAGGATTCGGCGCTGTGGTTACCGGAACTCTGATCGCCGGTCAGATTAATGAAGGCGACGAATTGGACCTGCTGCCGGCACCCGCCCTCAGGGTGGGGTTTCTGCCCGGAAGGCGGGTGCGCGTACGCGGCGTCCAGGTCCACGGCGCAACCATTAAAGCAGCGAGCGCGGGCCAACGAACGGCAATCAATCTCGGCGGAATCGAAGCCGGGGCTATTGAACGGGGCATGTTGTTGGCAACCCCTCTTCGATTGCGGCCGACCCAAATCGTCGATGTCTGTGTGCAACTGCTCAACGACGCGCCACGCGCGCTGCGTTCGCGTCACCGCGTGCGAGTCCATCTCGCCGCCGCGGAAGTACTCGCGCGCGTGCGCGTGCTCGAAAGTAATGGCGAAATACTGCCCGGTCAAAGAGGTCTGGTGCAATTGCGGTTTGAAGCGCCGGTGGTTGGCGTCGCCGGGGATCGCTTTATCGTGCGCGCTTACTCGCCGCAGGTGACTATCGGGGGCGGAACGATCCTGGATCCCTTTGCCGTGAAACATCGCGCGCGCGAATTCCCCGCAATTCGGGCCACGCTTCACATGCTCGCCCAAGAAGATCGAGCAGCGCGATTCGCCCAATTTGTGATCAGCGCGGGTGTCGCCGGCCTCAGCCGCGACGACATGGCAGCGCGCACAGCGTGGCGAGATGAAGTTATTGACTCGGCTTTTGCTAAAGCCGAGATGAGCGGCGCAGTTATGAGGGTCGAAAACACGTTTATCTCCCGCGCATCTTTTGACGACGTGGAGCGACAAATTGTCGCCGCAGTGACCGCGCATCATCAACGTGAACCCCTGTCGCGCGGACTGCCGAAAGAGATTGTGCGTGAGCATTGTTTCGCAGGCGCGCCGGCGGAAAAGTTTCGCGCCATGATCGTCGATTTGGAAAAGCGCGGTTCGTTCGTGGTTGAGAAAGAGATTGTGCGCTTGCCCGAACATACGCGCCAATTGTCGGACGAAGATACGCAGCTGCGTGACTCGTTGGAGAAGATTTATCTTGAGTCCTCGCTCTCGGCGCCGTCACTGGCAGATGCTTTCGCCAGGGCGGGACTCAAAACATCTGAGCAGCGCGGCCGTAAGATTCTCCAACTGCTAATCGATTCCGGCGCGCTGGTAAAGGTGCACGGAGAAATGTTGTTTCATCGTTCGGCGCTCGACGATCTGGTGAAAAAGTTGCGCGCGCAGGCAGAGCATAAATCCGACCGAGCGATCGATGTCGGGGCATTCAAGGACCTGGCCGGCATCTCTCGAAAGTACGCTATCCCACTGCTCGAATACCTCGACCGTCAGCGAGTAACGCGGCGCGAAGGCGAGCGACGAGTGATATTGTGAGGCGAACCCGCCGGCAGAAAAAAAAGCCGACTGAAATAACGCTCAGATTTTTCGTTTGAAGCCATGCGAAGCGTAACTTCGGGCCTTCGTTTCCTGATGAGCGCGGTGAAAAATCAGGCGTCTTACGAAAGCAACGCTTCGACAATTCGCTCGACGTGAATACGTGTCGTGTCGAGGAAGGGAACACCTTCAATCTCAGTATCGCGCAGCAGCAAAGGAAGTTCGGTGCCGCCGAGGATCAATCCGTCGATGCCGTCCCGCTGTTTAATTTGGTTGACGATCGCGATCAAGCGGTCGCCGGTTTCCGGCAGGAAGATGTTATTGAGCAACTCGCCCATGTATTTTTCGTGAATCAAGGCCCGTTCTGCGTCGTTGGGGATAACCAGGTTGATTCCTGCTGCGGCGAACACTTCGCTATAGAACTTTCCTTCCATCGTGAAGCGCGTGCCAAACAATAGCGGCCGATGCAAGTTCAAATCGCGGGCTCGATCTCGGGTGGCCTCAACGATGCTAATCATTGGCAGCGAAACTCGGGCCCGGACCTGATCAAAAACAATGTGCGGCGTATTTGCCGCCAGCGCTACGAAATGCGCGCCGGCCCGCTCAAGCCTTGCGATTTCCGAAACCAGGTAATCGGTGACAGCGTCAAGATTGTTGGCGTTCATGCAACCGATCAGCTTACTTAGATCGATGCTGTTGATGATGATTGAAGGATTACCGCCGTCCGCGTGACGGCGGCGGTAGCCTTCCATAATGAAGCGATAATATTCGATCGTTGATTCCGGCCCGATCCCGCCGATGATTCCCACTGTTGTCATTTGCGGTTACGCTTCGTGAACAGATGAGTAATAAACCGGCGGGCCTGGGATCTCACGGTCGAGCTATTTCTTAACGTATAACTCGGGGAATTCTTTCCGTAGATTCTCGAGTTTAGGCAGATCGTTGAACACGATGTAGGGCTCATCCGGATGATTAGCCAAATAGTTCTGATGGTACGCCTCGGCTTCATTAAAAGACTTAAGGGCCGAGAGCTGCGTTACCACCGCTCGATTGAAGACTTTCGCTTTATTGAGCTGATCGATGTAGGCCTGCGCAATGCGCTTCTGGTCTTCATTGAAGTAGAAAATTGCGGACCGATACTGAGTGCCTGAGTCCGGGCCCTGCCGATTAATCTCGGTCGGATCGTGGGCGACCGCAAAGAACACTTTCAGAAGTTTCCCGAAGGTTATCTCAGATGAATCATATGTAATTTGGACTGATTCGGCGTGACCGGTGTCTCCGGCGCTGACTTTCTCATAACTAGCCGTAGCCGGCGACCCGCCGGCATAACCGGATCGAACGTCAGTAACACCCTTCACGTGTTCGAAGACAGCCTCGACACCCCAGAAACAGCCTCCGGCGAGGACGATGGTTTGGCTTTGCGCGGTCTTTGCAAGAGGCTCATCCAAAATTGGGTCCGGTATCGCGTTTACCGATGCAGCGGCCTTACTGCAAGCAAAGCTTGTACAACTCATCAAAAGAGCAGAACTAATAAAAAGTGATTTAAACATTTCTTCCTCCGGTTGATATACGAATTATAACTGCTTTATGGATTCATTTCAGATTTTGGTAGTGGTTCATTTTGAAAACCAGGCTCCGTCTTATGGGAACCCGCCAGAACAAATAACAAAGAGATGAACTGAGGGTCGGAACACATCACACAAAAAATCTCCGCGAAACCCACAACAGTGTTGTGATTTCGCGGAGATGTGATTGACTGCGGACAAAGAAAGCCGGGCAAGTCTTAATACCGGCGCCGGCGGTCACGAAGCTTGTATGTGTAAAGCGCCGAACTTCCTAACCCAACCAGAGTGCCGATTCCCGCTCCTCGCCTTCCGCCTAGAAGGGCACCCACACCCGCGCCACCGCCGGTTCCGATCGCCAGGGTGAGCGCGTCGCGATGTCTTTGCCAGAATGAACGTCTTGCCGGGTAGGCGTAATAAGTTGCCCGCGGCTGATAGTAGCCGCGATTGTATACAACTTGTCTATAAGCAGACCGGTTCGTGTATGCATATCTTGCATAACTTCGCCGGTGACGCCTGCAAGCAAAAGCAGGAGCCGCTGTCGCACCGAAAATTGTCACACACAAAAACAAACCTAACAATCTTTTCACGTTCTTACCTCCTAATTGTGAACTGAAATATAGGAGAGTTTCGTTTTTTCGAATTTTAGCAGAGGTGTCAAGACGTCGCCGCGTAGCATTTCTTGACAAGCTCCCCTGCGCGAGTGCGTGAATAGCAAGCAGCATACCGCGAATGGTTTGAAGAAAAAGTGAAAATGAGCGCGGTTTTGGACCGCTGGATTTTGCGGTCAGGCAAGACACTCCACGTCTAGACTCTCCTGCGTTATACAAGACTTCATGCAGGGTTTCCCAGATGTGGCTCAAACAGTCGTAACGCCGAACTGCACCTGGTGAACCTTGATACCTTTGCCCGGAGCACATCGTGGAGATGATGCGCCGTCACAAGAATGGCACCGCGCGTAGCAAAAGATCGGTTCGCGCAAACTAACGAGCAGATTCTTTCATTGCGCCGCTCGCCAACGATTCCTTATCTCGGGTCGGCGTGTTTCTACCGACCACCGTGGCGATTGGCTAATGTCTTTCTTTTACATCTTGGTTCGACCTTCGGCCGAACATGTCTCAGCTGTGAAAGGCGGGGTCACGCTTACGCTTTGTGCAGAGCTGACAGAGCCAGGCGCCACGCCTCCGCGTATTCCGCGATAGCCCGCTCGAAGTTACCCTGCGTCATAAACTGATCGCCATCGCCGATTTCGATCCAGGCGTTGTTGATACTCTGCTGACTGCCGCCGCCTGACTGCGCGTCGACGATAGCCGCGACGGCGACTCGGCGGTCTACTTCGAGAATGCGGTCGAGGAAGAACCGCGTCGTGTCACGCGGGAGCGAACTTTGCGTGTCGGCGAGAATGGCGTGCAGTTGTAGGACGGCGCTGCCGGTAGCGACAAAGGCGAGCGCGCCCGAAGGAGACTGCAAATGGGATGGGTCGCGCCACAGGCGCGGCTCGAGCGCGACAATGACGCTGGCGATGACGAGATCGAGGCGCCGCGCGTCGTTCCCGTTAGTGACGGTCTGACGCAGGGCACGCAGCTCGTCGAGCGCGGACTGCAAGGCGGCTTGCGGCGGCTGTTGGGCATGACGAATGGACTGAGGCTGCTGACAACGGCGACCTTAACTGGGCTGGGCGGAGTGATGGGATTAGGCGGCACAGTCCGATCAACCAACACGCCGTTCTCCCCGTGGAAGACGCGAAGGGTGGAGACGAGCGCGGGCGTGATCGGGTTTGGTGGCGTAATCGGATTAGGCGGCGTGATCGGATTGGGTGGAGTGACAGGACTAGGCGGCGTCAGTCTGCTCAGGTCGAACGCTACCGTAATCGTGCCCGTCGTCTGGGCCGTCGTCGAGATGTCAAAGGCGAGGTTGTTGAAGATCGTGTAGCCGTTCGGCAGACGGCACGGGTCCGTGGGGTGGCAGGGGACACCGGCTTGGACTCTCGTTACTCCCGGCGCGGTGACGTTCGGGAAGGTGATGCTGACGCCGCCCATCCTGACAACTACATCCGTGCCCAAGGGGGTGCTCACGGGGATGAACGTTTGCGCCAGGCCCGAGGGCCAGAAGCCTGTATCGAGCGTGTACGTTCCGCCTCTGCTGAATCCGGTGTCGTACTGTCCGAGCGTGCCAAACAGATCGAAGCTGCCGCCCGTGCTGCGCGCGCCCCCGCCACCCGCGAAAACATGATCGGTCTCGGAGACGCCCGAAGGCGCCGGTGTAGGTGTCGGCTCAGGCGTAGGTGTGGGTGTCGGAGTTGGTGTCGGACTCGGCGTTGGCTGTGGCGTCGGTGTCGGTATCGGCGTGGGCGTTGGTGTCGGCGTCGGTGTCGGTATCGGCGTGGGCGTTGGTGTCGGCGTCGCTGTAGGCGTCGGACTCGGAGTAGGGGTGGCGGTAGGAGATGGAGTTGAAGTAGGCGTCGGCGCTGGAGTGGGCGTAGATGTAGGGGTTGGTTCAGGGGTCGGCGTCGGCGTTGGTTCAGGTGTCGGTGATGGCGATGGCGTTGGCGTTGGTGTTGGACTTGGTGACGGTGTGGGTGTTGGTGTCGGTGTCACCACTGTGGCTGCGACGCACTGTGAAAACTCTGAAGTGTTACCGGTCGTGTCTGTCGCTGTCGCGGTAATAACCTGCCCCGACGAAACTGTCAGTTCCAGAATTACCGCATTGCTGCCGCTGAAGTCTGCGACGCAATTACTATCGGTCATCACGGTGGCAGCACCGAGGAAGAATTGTCCTTCGCCGAAGCCGGACGGATGGCACGTGTTGCTGGCAAAAAACTCGATTGTGAACGCTGTGTTCGGAGTGCTGTTAAGAGTTCCTTCGATCGTAGTCGTAACGCCGTCGGAGGTGGCAGCAGCGAACAGGGGAAAGTTTTGTAAGTTGTTCGACCCCGTGTCCGCGTCGCAGCCGTCGTTCGGCGCAGTCGCCACAGTGCCGAGGGCGATCCCACGATCACTGATCGAAAAGCCGGGGTTGCCATTTGCAAAGATCGAGTTGCCGCTAATCGTGTTTCCCGTGCCGTCATACACGAACACGCCGCTGCCCCTGTCGACCTGATTAGGAGTGCCGCTGTAAGCGATCACGTTGCCAGCGCCCGCCGCCGCGCTGCCGACGAGGTTGTGGTTGCCGATGATCCGTATGCCGTCGCCGTGATTGCCGAGCGCGGACGTGCCGTCTGCGCCGACGCCTATGAGGTTGCTCTGAACAGTATTATTGTCACCGCCGAGACGGACGCCTGCGCCGTTGCTGCTGATGACATTGCGCCCAGCGACAGTCGTGCCTCCGACAGTGTTGTTGGTGGCGATGGGGCCACCCGCATCTGTGGTTATGTCGACGCCCCAGCTACCATTGCCGAGGGGCGCCGTGCCGGTTATATCCGTGCCGACAAGATTGCCCTGAATGAGGTTGCCCCGCGCAGGAGGAAAGCTACTGGCCATGCGTATGCCTGAGAGGAGATTGCCGGAGACGAGATTCCCGGCGCCCGGTGTTGTGCCGCCCACCAGGTTGTTCTGCCCGCTATTGATAACGATGCCGCCGCCCGCCTGATTCGGGACGGCCGCCGTGCCCGGCGCGTTCGTGCCCACGTAGTTGCCCTGGATGATGTTGCCGACGCCGGTCAACCCGCCGCCATTTTCGATCAGGATGCCATAGCCATTGCCGGAGATGACATTGCGTGCGGCTGGGTCTGTGCCGCCGATCTGGTTGCCGTTGGCGCGCTGAAAATAGATGCCTGCATTGCCGTTGCTCTTGGCGACTGTGCCCGTCCCGTTCGTGCCGATGAAGTTACCTTCGATATGTGTGTTTGTCGCCGCGCTCTCGTACAAGGCAATACCGTTGACGTTGAAGCCATTGATGACTAAACCCCGCACAGTGCAATTGCCAACGTCGATGCTCAGTCCGTTAGCTCCGCTGACGCTGTTGCCGTTCAGTTCGATAAGCAGCACGGCGTTATCGCCCTGCGCCAATGTATTCGCAGACGCGCCTGGTTGCGTGTAGCCATCGATCGTAACAGGCGCAGTAATATCCGGTAGAGGTCTGGTAACTATCGTAATCGTGCAGACATGAGTCGTCGCATTGCAATTAGGATCAGAAGCGGGAATGTTGAAGTTGATCGTGCCGCCGCCGAAGTTGTTGGCATTGATGATTGCCTCGCGCAGCGAGCCGGAAGTGGGAGACGTGTTGCTACCGGTGTCCGCTGTGGTCGTGACGGTGAAGATATTGATCGGAGTGGGGGGCCGTAACAGATAACTGAAAGCGCCGCCCAATGGCCGGCCAAGCGGCTTTAGCGGTGCGAGCGTAGACGACTGTCCCGCTGTGACCGACTTGGCCGCCGCTGGAGTCGTCTCAAGAGACGGCAGTTTTCGTTTTGAGAAGTGATGGCCACCCACGCCGAAGGTCAGAGCGGCGCATGATAACAGGAAGACAAAAACGTATACGCGGACGACGAGCTTTCGTCCTTTTCGCCCTCGCGTCTCCTCGCAGGGTTGTCGAATTCTGCTTTGCATCGCTGCCGGCTTTCTTAAGGCTTAAACTCTCACTCTGACTCTGCGCCTGTGCGCGGCGGCGCGTAGCTGGCGAACCTGTCCTTGCAGTTGCGCGATTTCATGCCGCTGGTGTTCGAGTTGTTGCTGCTGTTCTTTAACTGCGTTGATAAGGAGTATGTCGAGTCGCTCGTACCTGACGCCTGTGATTTCTCCGTTGCTATCCGTGAAGGTGAATGAGGGAGCGACTTTCGCCACGTCCTCCGCGCCGAGTCCGATGTCCCGCTGTCCGCCCTCTTTCCAGTTGAAGCTGATCGGGCGCAGCCGCCGGACGATGTCCAGACCGCCCAGGAACGGCTGCACCTTGGTCTTCCAGCGCAGACTTGATCCGCCGCATTGCAGCAAGTCGCCCGCCGCGTTGAAACAGACCGATGCACGAGAAGGTAATTGCGGGATGGATACGACCCGCAGCATAGGTACATTGTTGAGAATTGATACGGTTGTAAACC
>JBHELZ010000011.1:37991-106941 GCA_046262835.1 Pyrinomonadaceae bacterium | reverse complement strand
CGTCAATGGCGGACCTGAAAGATTTTCCTTTGGCGCCCGCACCAAGCCAGTGCCCGAACCCACAACCATGGTATTGCTTGGCACTGGACTCGCTGGACTGGCTGGTGCGGCCCGCCGGCGCCGTAAAGCCGCGACGCTCCGAACAAAAGAAAACGCCTGAAGGAATTATACGCTGACTTTTTAGGACCGGCGCCGCAAGGCTCCGGTTTTTCAGTTTGCCCGGGGGCGAAGGCTTCGTAAGATTCTCACCATCCGCGCTCAAACTCTCTGAACTGTTCTTCCAATTTCCACTGCAACTTCGCCTTCTCGCTGCTTTCGACAAACTGGCGGCAGGCGCTCGTACTAAATTTCATCGCCGGCATATCCGAAAAGCACTGCGCGGTGGGTACCGACCTCTTCGCGTCACTCCACAAACTCGCGCCAGAGATGAATGCATATTCAAGACTGGCACGGGCCATGGCTTTCAATTGCAGATAACCGAGCTCCTGATCCTCTGCAGCTCGCAAAAACTCACGAGAGATTTCTGAGCGAGAGACGCCTTCATCATCGGTGGCGAGCGTTACCGGCACTCCGTACTTCAAATACGTTGCCAGGGGATGCTGGGAGCCGCCGATGCCCAGGATGGTGTTGTTGCTCGTCAGACAAATTTCCACCATCACGTTGCGGCGCGCCATCTCGCGCATTAACGTATCCGCGTCATCCTCGTGCATGATGTCAACGCCGTGTCCGATGCGATTGGCCTGGGCGATCATCACTGAATCGCGAATGTGAAAACTCAATCCTTCCGGCGGCACAATCCCCGGCGCCAACTCACCCGCGTGCAGACTGAGGTGCGCGCGTGGATACAAAGGCCGCAGAAATTTCAACATCTGCATGTGAAGCGAAAAGTTATGCATCGAGGAGAATCCGTCTTCGGCCTGCACCAGGTTCAGGGCCACAACTTTCGAATTCGGATTGTTCGCCAGCGCAAAGCCTGTGACCATCTGCGCGAACACCGGCCCCAAAGCAGACGCCCTGGCCACCTGGGCGATGTAACGAATCACAACTGAACAACCCGGGTCAGCCTGGGGAGTACCACACTTCAAAATACGATTCTTGTCGGCTTCAGCGTCGTTAAGGTTTTTGATCGTCAGCGGCACTGCGGCGTCGATTCCACCACTTTTCAATTTGTTCAACGTGCTCGCGGGGTCTCCGTCCCATCCCACTTTGTCGCCGATCTGACTCGAAAGTACGCCGGTAGGTGTACCATCCGGAGTTAACATTAGTTCGAGATAAAGCAGGCGCCCGGCAGCGGCTCGCGAGACGGCTTCGGCGAGCATTCTTCCGTTCTGGTTGTAAGTAGCGACTCCGAACTTGCCGAACGTGTCAAAGAAGTGATCGTGGCCGCTCTGTCCCGACAGCTGCCAATTGCGCATGGACCATGCGTCGATTAGTTGGCGATAGAGTTGCGAATTGGTGAGCGCGTTCGCGGCCGCAGTTTGATTCGCTGTACACGGCGGGAGTGAAACGGCCATCGTCGTAGTGTTCACACAATCGCCGCTCTCCGCGGCCCATTGAATGTAAGACTCGGCATAAATGGCTCCCGAGAGATGATTGTGCAGGTCCCCGCCTTTCGGCATTTTCAAAAGAAAGGCCAAAAGCTGCGGCGGCGAGGCGCGTATGGAATCAAAGTAGCGGGCCGTGCGGTCCGCTGGCCTAAGGGATTGAGAGCGGATTGCGGCTCCGCCATAGATCACCAGCGCGAGAATTGCAGCCACATTCATTAGTACCCGGGGTATCAGCTTTCGCATTTGTTCACTCCTGCTTTCTTTCGACGAGCGGCGCGGTCGCGACATTCTAAGCGACGCTGAAAGTCACAGTCCATTGTGGTTTGCGGAATACGGGTTCCGCTGCTCTCCTGGAGACCGGGGTCGGGCTTCGGACGCGATCTGATATATCCTCGGTCAATCACATTCCACTTAAGAAGGAACGCGTGCTCGACTTTGCTATCCAAACTGCCCGCGATGCGGGCCGCCTGTTGGCCGAACGGTTCGGCCGCAAGATCGAAATCACTAATAAGAGTGACATCGATTTGGTGACTGAATCGGACCTGGCTTCCGAACGTCTGATCATCGACCGGATTAGAACTTACTATCCGCGTCACAGAATTCTGGCTGAAGAATCGGGTGCCAGCGAACCGCCTGATCAGGATACTCAAGCTGATTGGCGCTGGATCATCGATCCGCTTGACGGTACTACTAACTACGCCCACGGCTATCCCTGCTTCTGCGTTTCGATTGCGCTGGAAAGTAGAGGGCGGTTGGAAATTGGTGTCGTGTACGATCCCATTCGCGACGAGATGTTCGCCGCCGAGCGCGGCCGGGGCGCGTCCTTGAATGGGCGACAAATTTCGGTTTCTCGCACGATGAATCTATCCGCCGCCCTGTTGTGCACGGGCTTTCCGTATGACGTGCGAGAGCGCAGTGAGTTTGCGCGTCACTTTGCGAACTTCATTATGTCGGCGCAGGGCGTGCGCCGCGACGGTGCTGCGGCGCTCGATCTTGCTTATGTCGCTGCCGGCCGTTTCGATGGATTCTGGGAAGAGGGATTGAAGCCCTGGGATGTCGCCGCCGGCGCCTTAATTGTCGAGGAGGCAGGCGGCCGCGTTTCGAATTACCAGGGTGGAGCTTTAAGTATCTATTCGCCGCCGATCGTGGCCAGTAACGGCCTGGTCCATGAAGACATGATGAGTGTGCTCAGGGCATGATTGAGTCGTCAGAGGCGGCTGGGCCCGTGAAACAAATTTAATTTTAGAGGGCCGAACGAATTATCTCGGCCAGCCGTTCAGTTTCGCGTCGCGCGCATTCGCGCGCACCTTCGTCTTTGCCCTGCCCCACATGGATCACCGGGTGATAAATGATTTCAACACTGCGGCGCAAGTGCGGGACGCGAAACGTGCTGGGCCAAACGTGCTCGCCGCCGCGAATGGTCACCGGCAGGATTGGCACGCCCGCATCCAGGGCCATGCGCACGGCGCCGGCTTTGAGCTTTTTCATCGACCCGTCAGGATTGCCGCGACCGCCTTCCGGAAAAATCATGACGGCGCCTCCTTCATTAATCCACTGTAGAGAGCGGCGTATCGGGGCCGGATCGCTTCCTTCCAGTTGCAGGGGCCAGGCGCCAAGCAACCTCAGACAAAAACCAACGATGGGCCAATTGAACGCTGCGTCCCAGGCGAGGAATCTGACTGGGCGGCTGACCCGGCTGCAAACCCAAAACGGATCAACATAAGTTTGGTGGTTAGCCGCGATGATCAATCCACCGCTCAAGGGAATGTATTCTGTATTGCGCCACCGGATCCGCCACATCAACCGGCTGAGCCCGGCCGCGACCGGGCGACAAAGATCCAGGACCCACTGTGGCAGTGTCGCCGGGTACGGCCGAGAGGCGTTTCGCTGCGGAACTTCTTCGATGCTGTTGCCAGGAGTCAAGTGAGATCAATCTTCCGATCAGTTGATACAGGCGTCACCGTCAACACGCCACGTCTCCGGTGTCTCCTGCTGACTCAACTGGTCCTCGTTCCAGCGTTCGCAATGCGAGCAATCGAAGCCACGGTACTCAATCGCTTCTGCTTTGGTCAAACCGATCTGATTCCTGAGTCCACAATCTACGAATTTGCATCGGCGCTCAATCTGAATTAGCAGCGGCCGCCGCGGAAAATAAAACTGTGAATTCGCTTTCGTCATGCAACGCAAACCTATAACTGCCATTCACTGCCGATGAATTGCAAGTGCAGGCGGGTTATTCCGTCGGCGCCGACACGTCGTTCACGCACCGCGGCGATGATGTTCGCGCCGGAGTGCGGGCTGCTCATCCTGACAAAACGGCCCGGTTTTAGATCCAGGGTCGTAAACACTGCGGCGCCCTGGCTGCTGAGATTTTCAGTCACCGTATTTTCAACCGCCGAGAAAGTTCCGTTGTCGGAAAACACTTCAATTGTCACTTCGACTGGAATCGGTTGCCGCGATAGTTCCCGCCTATCCGTCGTATCAACTTGCGTCAGCAAATCACTCGAGTCTTCGCGCACCGCCCACAGTCCTGACTGCGACGACAAAATCTCGTAGCGCCGGGAAGGATCACCGGCAAACGATCTGGGCGGATGCTTGCCGACAAACGCGACCCCAATCTCGACTACTGCACGGTTCTCTTTTTGCGGCTCCAGCGTCTTGAGATTCCTCACCAGAGCCCAAACACGATACTGGTCCTCGATGTAATCGAAACAGCGTAATTGTCGCGGCATCGCCAGCGTCAGCCATAAGAGACGGCCAACTTCCGTGGGGCGTTTAAGTCGCAGCCGTGCGCCGAATGGAGTTACGTCAACCAGGTGCGACATCTCGACCCATTCGTAATCGATACTTTCGCGGCAGCTGACCCGCACGGGCAGAGAGAGCGCGATCCGGTCACGCAACCGCCGTGTCTTTGTATCTTTGTCCGTCACACTTCTCCCGAAAGAGTTCCGGTGTAAAAATCGTTTCGACCAGCGAGTCGACGAGATAAAAGCGATGCCGCCTGAGCCGCAAATTTATTGGGATTTCAGCGAATTCACGCGTTGCCAAGAGTTTGTTTTCGGGTTAAAATAATTACGAAATTGACCGCATGAAATTCCGCATCGCGCACCTAAGCATACCACTCAAAGTCAGCAAGAACCGGTGCCAGAGAAATCGATAGAAATGCTATCGAAAACGACGTCTATGCGAGTCATCGGGGCAGCGCGGATTGTAACCGGAAAGGTTTGATTAATGGAAACCATCGAACGACAACACGTAAGTATTGAAGACGAAATGCGGCGGTCCTATCTCGACTATGCCATGTCGGTGATCATTGGGCGCGCCCTGCCCGACGTGCGCGACGGATTGAAGCCCGTGCACCGCCGCGTGCTTTGGGCCATGCACGAGTTGGGCAATGCTTACAACAAGGCTTACAAGAAAAGCGCGCGCGTCGTGGGCGACGTAATCGGTAAGTATCATCCGCACGGCGACACCGCCGTGTACGACACGATCGTTCGGATGGCCCAGGACTTTTCTATGCGTTATCCGTTGATCGATGGCCAGGGGAACTTTGGATCAGTCGATGGCGATGCGCCCGCGGCGATGCGTTACACAGAAGTGCGCATGGCCAAGCTGGCGAACGAAGTGCTCGCCGACATCGAGAAAGAGACGGTTAACTTTCAACCGAATTATGACGAGTCTTTGAGTGAACCGACAGTTTTACCCACGCGCATCCCAAATCTCCTGATTAACGGATCGGACGGAATCGCCGTCGGAATGGCCACGAAAATCGCCCCGCACAACCTGACGGAAATCATCGAGGCCACAATTGCCGTCATTCGCGATCCTGAAATTGATATCGAAAAGTTGCTGAAGATCGTCAAAGGCCCGGACTTTCCCACCGGCGGGTTCATCTGCGGTCGCGAAGAGATAAAGAATTCCTATCGCACGGGCCGCGGCATTTTGCAGATGCGCGCTAAGGCCTCAATCGATCGCATTGGACGCGGATCGCATGAACGGGATGCGGTAATCATCTCTGAGATTCCGTTTCAGGTGAATAAAGCCAAGTTGATAGAGCGAATCGCCGAACTTGCCAATGAAAAGAAGCTCGAAGGCATTTCGGAAGTGCGTGATGAATCAGATCGTCAGGGGATGCGCATCGTTGTTGAGCTGAAACGCGATGCTGTGCCACAAGTGGTGTTGAATAAACTCTTCAAACTCACGCCAATGCAGTCTTCATTCGGGGTCATCAATCTGGCCATTGTAAACGGCCAGCCGCGCGTGTTGAATTTGAAGCAAATACTCGAGGCGTTCATTGATTTCCGGCGCGAGGTTGTGCGGCGGCGCACTGAATACGAATTGCGAAAGGCCAGGGCCCGCGCGCACATCCTGGAAGGTCTCACCAAAGCGATTGACGCGCTCGACTCGATTGTGACGTTAATTCGCAACTCGCGTTCGGTCGATGAAGCTCGCCAGTGGCTGACAGGGGATCTGAAAACGACCAGCGAAGTGAAATCGTGGAAAGGAATTCCGTCGAACGAGCCGATCAACAAGTACCTGCCGAAACTGAAGAAGACCATGGAAAGCCTCGGCTTTTCCGAGATTCAGGCTCAAGCGATTCTTGATCTGCAATTACGCCGGCTCTCGGCCCTGGAGCGCCAGAAGATCATTGATGAATACGAATCGATCATCAAGCTGATCGCGGAACTGGAAGAAATCCTGGCTAACGAGCAATCGCTGCGTCGAGTGATCACCCAGGAGCTTGAAGCAGTAAAGAAAGAATTCGGCGAGGCGCGCCGCACCGAAATCACCGACGAGGGCAGGGAATATTCGATCGAAGATTTGATTGCCGACGAAGACGTAGCTATCACGGTCACCAAGAGCGGCTACATTAAGCGCACGCCGGTCACTACTTATTCACGGCAGGGCCGCGGCGGCAAGGGACGCTTTGGCGCAATGGCCAAGAACGAGGATTTCGTTGAGCATCTCTTCATCGCTTCAACACACGCCTATCTGATGGTTTTTACGGATGACGGCCTGGTTTACAAAATGAAGGTGCACGAAGTGCCGGATGCAGCGGCGGCCTCTCGGGGGAAAGCGATCGTCAATCTGATCCAGATTCCCTCTGAGCGAAAACTTGCCGGTGTGGTGCCCGTGCGCGAATTCTCCGAAGGCCGCTACGTCCTTATGGTCACCAAGAAAGGTGTAATCAAGAAGACCGCGCTGTCGGATTTTCAGAACATTCGCTCGAACGGGATCATCGCCATCAATATCGATGAAGGCGATGAATTACTCGACGTGGTCCTGACCGACGGCACCAAGCGAATCTTTATTGCGACTCACAATGGTTTCGCTATTCGCTTTGACGAGAAAAATGCACGGCCAATGGGACGCGCGACCCGCGGCACGCGGGGCGTCGATTTGCGCCAGGATGATTACGTGGTCTCGCTCTGCGCGGTGTCGTCAGACGACAACGAAAAGATGCTGTCGGTCTCTGAGCAGGGTTACGGCAAACAAACGCCTATTGCCACTTATCGTCTGCAGTCGCGCGGCGGCAAGGGTGTCATCAACATGAAAACGACCGAAAAGACCGGCAAGGTTGTGGCTGTATTTCCCGTTGATGCCGATTCAGAGATCATGATCATTACTCAACAGGCAAAATTAATCCGCCTCGAAGCCGACAACATTCGCAAGACAGGTCGCAGCGCCCAGGGCGTGCGCCTGATAAAGACCGACGAAGGGGACATGGTTACGAGCGCCTCATTGGTTCAGGCGGCTACCGATGACGAGACGGAAGAGACTCCTTCGTAGATGAGCAGTCAGAAATTACGCTTTCGGAACGGGTGATTGCTGCTTCACGTTAGCCGGCGGTTATTGAAGATGAGCCGGCCGCCGGCGCCGGTGGTTCTGATTCGACCCAAATCTCGGCATCCTCGAAAACTTCTTTCTTCCAGATCGGCACCGTGCGTTTAAGTTGGCGGATGGCCCACTCGCAGGCTTCGAAGGCTGGGCGTCGGTGCGGAGCTCCAACGCTGATAACCACACTTGTCTCGCCGATCTCCAAACGGCCGGTACGGTGCAGAATGCCGATGTAGGCAATCTCGAATTGTTCGTGCGCCTGCGCTCCCAGCTTCTTCATTTCAGTTAGCGCCATGGGCGCGTAAGCTTCATAGACGAGGTAGAGCGTGCGGCGACCCCTGGTCCATTCGCGCGCATAACCGTCGAGGGTAACCGTGGCACCGCATTCCGCCGGCACGACGCGACGAGCGACGGCGCCCACGTCAATCGGCTCCGTGGTGAGTTCAAAAAAATCTAACGCAACTGAAGATGCGGGCCCTACGTCCGCCGACCCACCGCTGACGGGCGGAAAGATGGCCAATTCGTCGCCCTGACAAATGTCCCGGTTCGCTTCGGCGTATTCCTGATTGACCGCAAACAAGAGTGATTTTCCAAAGCGCCGCAGCTGAGGATATACAGTCAGTAGTTCCTCGCGGGCGGTCGTCGAAGTAGCGGGAGCCTTCAGTTCAAGGTCGATCTCTGCAGCACCGGCGGCGTCTTTCGCCGCCCCAAAAAAAAGAACGTGGACCTGGATATGAGAGTCGTCGGTTGCCATTGCGAACATCCACCCCTGGCCTGCAAGTAGAATTGATTACTCGAAGTCAATTTTCTTGCCGCCGTGGCCGTTGCGTCTCCCGATTGAATGAATCCTGGCTCGCTCCTCGTAATTGCCGACAACCCGGGCTAATAGATCGCCCAAGCGGCTTAATCGCTCAGAGGTCAGCCGCAACTCGAGAAGTTCCTGTTTCATCTCGACTTCAATTTCCATAGCCGCCGATACCAGAAAGGAAAGTTTCTGCGGATCGGTTTCGCTAATGTCAGGCAAGAGTCCCCGTTCGTCATTCATCGCGCGAATTGAGTTGGCGACGCGCATGAACATCGTGGCCACATCACGCGACTGGGTGGCAAGGGCTACGCTGTCCTCGTCTACATCTTCGAAGAAATTCGCGCGCACGATGAGATATGTATCGCCGCGGTCGACATACGAGTCGATCGCATAACGAACTACCCCCACGACCAGAATATTCGAGCGGCCATCAGGCAGGGCCTGCGTCTCTGTGACTTCTGCGGCACAACCGATATGACCGGCGGGCGGCATATCTTTATCAGAGGCCGATGAGTCAAAATACGACAAACCAAAAAGATTGTTGCCGGCGCGAATGTCATGCAACATTTTTCGATATCGCTCTTCAAAAATATGCAGCGGCATCGGCATTCCGGGAAACAGGACGACCGGCAACGGAAAAATCGGCAACTCGCCCACATCTCGCACCTTTTCCATGCCTTCACTCATAATCGCTGCCGCTATTGAATGCTCTGATATTGATTGGCCGTATTATCGCAGAGCGACCCGTAGAAGTCAGCAAAGAACCCGTCGAAACCGGAGCCCATCCGCGAGCGAGCTGTGATAATCTGATTCGCATATCATTTGAAAATTCGGAGGAGTTGATGACGGACTTAGCCGAACGCCAGTGCGTACCTTGTCGTGGAGGCGTGCCTGCCATGAAAGGCGCTGAACTTGAAACCCTTGCCGCCCAGGTTCCGGGCTGGCAAGTGGTGAACGAGCATCACTTAAGCAGGAATTATCAGTTCAAAGATTTTCGTGAGGCGCTGGATTTCGTCAACCGGATCGGTGAGTTAGCCGAAGAGCAAGGCCACCATCCGGATATCTGCTTCGGTTGGGGGAAAGCGGAAATCTCGATCTGGACCCATAAGATCGATGGCCTGACGGAAAGCGATTTCGTGCTGGCGGCCAAGATCGACAAGCTATAATCCCGTTAGTTTCGAAATCGGAACCTAAGCGACAGAAAGGGCAACTGACTTTGCTTTTCGCCGCATCGAACCTGACGTCGGTCAGTCGCGGCCTGAGTTTGCAATCCGGGAAATGTTCAAGTTTACGCATATTTTTCTGACGGGAATTCTTATGCTGCCGGTCGCAGTTGCTTCAGCCCAGCCGGCAAAAGGGCAGAAGCCGGCCCCTTCTCCGACACCGGCGGCAGATTCCGGCCAGGAAAAGATCACAGTAACGACCCGCCGCGTGCGTCTACCGATCACCGTGACCGACAAGAAAGGTCAGTTTGTGAGCGGACTTTCGCAAAGCAATTTTCTGGTGCTGGAAGACAAGGTGCCGCAGGCGATCGATTCTTTCACCAACGAACAGAATAATAATTTGCCTCTGTATGTAGGGGTACTGATGGACACATCGCCGTCGACGGCAGGCAAATTAAAGTTCGAGCAAGAGTCGGCGATGAACTTTATTCAGACGGTAGTGCGCCCGCGACGGGATCGCGTGCTGTTCGCCACCTTTGACGATCAAATAACTTTGCGCCAGGACTTCACCGACCGCCTCGAGCTTTTGGATCGCGCGGTGTTCGCGGTGAAGAAAACCGGCGAGAAGACCGCACTCTACGACGCCATTTGGCAGTTCTGTGATGAAAAGATGCGTTCGGCGCAGGGGCGCCGGGCCCTCGTCGTAATAACCGACGGTGAAGATACTTACAGTCGCGCCGACATTAACGACGCTATCGATATCGCGCAGCGAACCGAAACGACGATTTTCGCAATCTCAACCAAGGCCGGATTATCCGGCACCGTGCCCGGTGTTGAAGCGGGCACCACGAAGGATCATGGCGATAAAGGTTTAGATCGGCTGTGTGAAGAGACCGGGGGGGTGGCTTTTTTCACCGGCGACATGCTCTCGTTGGAACGCTCCTTCACCAAGATCGCCAACGAGTTGCGTTCGCAGTATCTGATCACCTACCGGCCAACAAACGATCGTTACGACGGCAGCTATCGCAAGGTGGAAGTCAGACTTACGAATGAGAACGATAAATATAGATTAAGGACCAAGCGTGGTTACAAGGCGATTGCTGACAGCGTCTCGCCCAGGTGAAGACTTAATAGTGAAGAATAGAAATACATTATTTGCTGCAGTGGTGGCGCTTGCCGTCTTGATGGCCGTTGGCCTGTCGGGAATTTTTTCAGGCGCGTCGGTCGCGCAAAATGGCGCTCAGCCACATAGCCGGACGCGAACGGTCACACAACTTGCGCAGCCCAGCCCCACGCCTCCAAAAAAAGAGGACGACATTACTCTGAACTCGGACGACGTCGTACGCGTCGAAACGAATCTTACCAATATCTTTTTTACAGCCGCGGATAAACAGAAGCGGTTCATCAGCACGCTCAAGCGCGAAGATGTGCGCTTGCTGGAAGACGACGTCCCGCAGGACATTTTTACCTTTCAGCCGAATAGCGATTTGCCGCTTTCGCTGGCTATCCTGATCGATTGCAGCGGATCAGAAGAGCGCACGCTGCCGGAAGAAAAGGGGGCGGCGCGTTCCTTTCTGGAATCCGTCCTGCGCGCGGACAAAGACGAAGCCGCGATAGTTTCTTTCACCGGAGAAGTTACTTTGGAACAGGGACTCACCGGCAATATGGGGCGCTTGCGCAGAGCCATCGAAGAGGTGAGGTTCGTACCACCCGCGGGTTACATAGGCGGTGGCGTGGTCGTCGGCGGCACGCCTCCAATTTCAGGAACCCAGCAAACCCTCGCCGGCTCAACCGCGATCTGGGATGCGATCTGGGCGACGTCGAACGAATTGCTTTCCGGTTCAGCCGAACACACACGGCGAGCAATCATCCTCTTGACCGATGGCGAGGACACTATCAGTCAGGTGCGAATGCAGGAGGCAATCAATCGGGCCGTGAAGGCTGAGGCGCTAATTTATGCAATCGGCATCGGCGACCGTTACGAGTACGGTATCGATGAAGGCGCGCTCAGGAAGATAGCGGAGGGTACCGGTGGTCGCGCTTATTTTCCCCGCAACGAGCGCGATTTGAACGACGCCTTTGCCCAGATCCAAAGAGACTTAAGAGAACGCTATTTAATCGCTTACTCGTCATCCAACAAGAATCGGGATGGCTCGTACCGGCACGTGGCAATCGAGATCGTGAACCCGGACCTTAGACGCCAAAATCTAAAGCTGAATTACCGCCCGGGCTACTTCGCAAAGACCCTCACCCCGGATCGCTCGCCAACACCTAAAAAACCCTGATTTCGGTGGCGTTTACGGGGGTGACAAGCTAAGTTTGACTTTGCTATACTCTGTTTGACGTGCCGAAGCCATTTCGGCATTATTTCTGTCTTCCTCGCGCAACAATAAGAACTCGGTCTCCCGTCTCGGTTTTACCATCGTCGTCGAATATCAATGAATAAGCTTGACAATCCTGCAACTGTATTGATCGTCAAGGCGGATCAAGTGCAGTTCAATCTGTGGCGCGATTTACTCGAGCCGGAGGGTTACGAAGTTCTGCTGGCCGAGAGCGGCCAGCGCGCGCTTGAGATAGTCCGCACCAGGCGCATCGACATCATCATCAGCGATGTCGTCATGCCCGGAATGAATGGAACGGATTTGTGCCGGCACCTTAAGACGGATCCCCGCACGGCCACGATTCCTTTACTCCTTACCGGTGGAAATCGAAACGAAGAAGAAACACCTTTGCTTGAAGGTTCTTCTCACGCGAGCGCGGACGATTATCTTGACATTCCTTTCCGCTATCAAGAGTTGTTGGTAAAGGTGGCGCGTCTGACAGAGCGTCATCGGGTTGAGCGTCGTTATCGAGACATTGTCGAACAAGCTGCCGACATCATCTATACCCGGGATATGGATGGAGTTATCCGCAGCATCAACGATGCGGGCGCGCGCTTCTTTGGCCGCCCGGCTTTCGAGTTGATTGGAACTCCGATTAGTCTCTTGATCGGGGAAGATGCCGCCGGGCGAGACATCGCCCAGATGAAGAGCATCAAATCATTCGAACCAATCCGCTTTACCGATTGCCTGAAAAATGCGTTGGGCGAAGAGCGTTATCTTGAAGGCATCATTACGATCGAACGCGATGCTCAAGATGAGAGTGTCGGCGTGCGGGGCGTGGTGCGCGATGTCACGGATCGCCGCATAGCAGAAAGGACGCTGCGAAAGCAGAACGAGGAATATCGTCTCTTGTTCGAGGCCAACCCTTGTCCGATGTATGTCGTCGACGAGGGCACACTCGCTTTTCTCGCCGTCAACGAATCAGCGGTAAGTCATTATGGTTATTCGCGCGAAGAATTCCTCAATATGCACGCACAGGACATTCGGCCCGTGGACGATATTCCCGCGTTGCTGTCGTATCTCGGCGAACATCGCGAAGGGCATGACGCGGCGGGCGTTTGGAAACACCGGAAAAAAGACGGCACCCTCATCGAAGTCGAGGTCAATTGGCACAGGTTGGATTTCGCCGGCCGGCCGGCCTACCTGGTAATGGCCAACGACATCACTGATCAGAAGCGCGCGCAGGCCGCGGTTATTGAAAGCGAAGAACGCTATCGTGAGTTGTTTGAAAATGCCAACGACATCATCTACACAATTGATCTTGCTGGCAATTTCACTTCATTGAATCAAACCGGCGCACGATTGACCGGTTATAGCGTGGCGGAAGCGCTGAAGATGAACATCGCCAGGGTTGTGGCGCCTGAGCATCTTGAGAACGTTAGGCAAAACCTGGCGCGAAAGCTGGAAAGCAACGAAGTCTCGACTGTTTACCAGACCGAGATCCTGACCAAATCAGGAGAACGACTTCCCCTGGAGCTTAGTAGCCGCGTGATTTGTCGTGGCGGCCAGCCAGTCGGAGTACAAGGCACGGCGCGCGATATTAGGGCGCGCAAAGCCGCCGAAGACGCCTTGAAAGATAGTGAGGAAAAGTTTCGTTCCATTGTCGAGACTACGAACGAGTGGATTTGGGCTATTGATGTCCGGCAAAATTGTACCTATACCAATCCGGCGATTCAACAGATTCTGGGATATCGATCCGAAGAGATTGTCGGGGTGAATGTTCTCACCTTATTGGACACGGACGACCGGGCTGAATTTCTGTCCCTGCTGCCAAAGTTGGTTAACGAGCGGCGAGGTTGGACCGGGCGCGTGCTCAGATGGAGACACAAACATGGGGGTTATCGTTATCTCGAGTCAAACGCCCTTCCAGTCTTCGATTCACAAGACAAGTTGATCGGGTTTCGCGGCGCCGACCGGGACATTACCGAACGGCGGCGAATGGAATTGGAGCGCGAAGCAATTTTTGAAATTGTTCAGGGGGTTATCACAACTCCTACTCTGGACGCGCTCCTGGAACTGGTCCATCGTTCAATCAGCAAAGTTCTCTATGCCAAGAATTGTTTTGTCGCGCTTTATGATCCTCCGACGAACCTGCTGCACTTCGAATTGTGGGTGGATGAAAACGACCCGCCCCCGGCCCCGCGTCCGGTAGGCAGGAAAGGTTTTGCCAACTACGTGCTTCGTTCCGGCAAACCTCTGCTGCTCACCAGGACGTTGACCGACAAAATGATCGCGCGTGGCGATGTCGAGGCGAGCGGCACAACTTCCGCATCCTGGCTGGGCGTGCCCTTGCGCACCGAATCGCGAAGCCTGGGCGTGCTGGTGGTGCAACACTACGAAGACGAGCATGCCTACACGGAACAGGATCTTGAACTGCTGACGTCGATTGGCAGTCAGACTGCGCTGGCAATTGAGCAAAAGCGCGCAGAAAGCGAAATACAGCAACAGGCCGAACGGGTCGCAGTAACTAATCGAATCTCACAAGCCGTGCGGCGCACGCTGGATGTTTCCGTAGTATTTGAAACGGCGGTGCGTGAACTGGGCCAACACCTTGAAGTCGATCGCTGCTCGTTGTACATGAAAGACGAGAAAGCTGGACGGGTCACCAACGCAGCGGAATTTCACGTTCCCGACGTTGAGCCCGCGGGGTCGGACTTCGAACTGCCGCCGCTGAAAGGCCTTACGGAATCGATGGAAAAACACGGCGTAATGGCGTTCGACGACGTCGCCGGCGACGAGCGAAGTCGAGGACTGTACGAAGGAGTAGTGAAGCGCGACGTTAAATCGATCATGTATGTGGGCGTTACTGTGGGCCAGGAGTTGCTCGGCGCTTTCGCTTTATCAACTACCAAAGCGCTGCGCCACTGGAGCGACGCCGATATTGAAGTGGCCAGGTCCGCAGCCGATCAAACCGGCGTCGCCATCCGTCAGGCGCGACTCTATCAACAGGCCGAGGCCACCTCGATGCGTGAAGCGCTGGTCAACAAGTTAAGCGTGGCTATTCGTGCATCGCTGAGCCTGGATGACGTGCTCGACACCGCTACCCGGGAACTTGGCCAGGCCCTGGGGGCATCGCGCGTCCGGGTTCGTCTTTATGATGAGAGCGGAGACCAGTCGTCCGCGCACAGAGAATATCGAGCGAACGGACTCAAATATGTTGGCAAGGAAAGTGAGCAATTCGCTGGCGCGCTGCGAGCTTACCTGTTGAAATCCGCTAAGCCGTTGATCGTGGATGATGCGCGGAAATATTCGGATTCGGACGAAGATTTTGCTCAAAACCTTCGTTCGGTTGCCGAGAGTTCGGGCGTGCAATCACAGATCGGTTACCCGCTCATCGTCAATGAAGAGTTTCGCGGGATTATTTCAATCCATCAGACGGATCGCCTCCGGCGCTGGACTGAAGACGAAGTGTTATTGGTCGAATCCGTCGCGGCGCAGCTAGCGACGGGTATCGCGCAGGCCGAGCTTTTTGAAATGGTGGCGCATGCCAAGCAGCAATGGGAATCGACCTTTGACGCGATGTCGGACGGCATCTTCATTTTCGATCGCGAGGGGTGCCTGGTTCGCGTAAACCGGGCGGGCGCAGCCATGGAGCAGACGCCGCCGGAATCATTGCTCGGCAGAAAGTGCTGCGACATCTTGCGCACGGACAACGGCACCTCATGCATAGTCGAGCAGGCGGTGCGGCAGTCAAAGAGCATCAACGTCGAAATTGTTCCGGTGCACCTCGATCGGCCGATGCTCGTAACCGTCGAATCAGTTTTGGACGAACGCAGCCAGACCGTTGGCGCGGTTTGCACCGCGCGCGATTTGTCAGAGTTGCGCAAAGTCGAGGCTGTGGCCCGCGAACGGCAGTCGCTGCTTCAGAACATTATGGAGAGCGCGCGCGAAGCGATTTATGCGCTCGACTCGGAAGGCCGTTACAAGTGGTGCAACCATGCAATGCTCGAGATGACCGGTTACAAATTAGACGACATTATTGGTCACAGCTTCCTCGAGCGGACACACGAAGAGGATCGACAAATGCGTAGAGAGCGTTTCGTGCAGGCGCTCAAGGGCGAAGCCCAAAGTTTTGAGTCCCGCTATGTTGCGCGTGATGGCAGTACCAGATTCGCTGCGGTTAACAGTGCGCCAATAATCGTAGATGGCCAGACGACCGGCGTACTGGGAATCGCCCACGATATTACTGAACAAAAGCAGGAGCGCGACCGCGCCGCGCGCGCAGATAAACTACGGGCCCTGGGTCAGCTGGCATCCGGAGTCGCGCATGACTTTAATAATTCCCTGGCCGCGATACTTGGACGAGCACAATTGATCCTGCGTCGGGTGAAGGATGAAGAATTGATTCGCAGCCTGGGAATCATTGTCACGGCTGCCGAAGACGCGGCATCGACCGTGCGCCGCATACAAACCTTTGCGCGAAAGTCCGTGGTTACGGAGTTTGAGTTGCTGGACGTGGGCAACTTATTGCGAGACGCGATTGAGATCACCCGGACCCGCTGGCAAAACGAGGCGCAGGCCGCCGGGCTTAATATTGAGGTGGTGCTGGATGCGGAGCACCAGTCGTTCACCGCCGGCAATGCCTCGGAACTGCGCGAAGTATTCGTTAACCTGATCGTTAATGCAGTCGATGCAATGCCGCGTGGAGGCAGCCTCAGTATCAGCTGCAAGCGCAAAGGCGATCGAATCAAACTGAGACTTGCCGACACCGGAACGGGCATGAAAGAAGAAGTGCGTGAGCGGATTTTTGAGCCGTTCTATACCACCAAAGGCGTTCAGGGCACCGGTCTGGGGCTGGCGGTGAGCTACGGGATCATTGAACGGCACCAGGGCATGATCAGCGTTGAGTCGCAGCCCGGGAAAGGGACCATCTTTCACATCGACCTGCCGTTTGCAGATAATCAGGAACAGTCAAAACCACGAGTGGAAACGATATCAGCGACCAGGTCGCTTTCTATCCTGGTGATCGACGATGAGGAATTTGTGCGCGAAACTTTGGCCGAGATGCTCGTAGATCTGGATCACAGAGTGCAGACCGTAGCTAGCGGTCGAGCGGCACTCACAAAGCTCGCGGCCGAAGATTTCAACGTCGTATTTACCGATTTGGCGATGCCGGAGATGGACGGTTGGGAAACGGCAAGAGCAATCCGCCAGCAAAACCCGAATCTACCCGTAATACTCGTCACCGGTTACGGAGCCACCGCGCGACCACCTTCGGGGGAGCACGACTTGGTGACCGCGATAATCGGCAAGCCATTTGATTTTGATCAGGTAGCTTCGGCCCTGGCGAATGTCGCGCACCCCCTCGAAACTTCTATCGAAGATCCAGTGCTGGCCGCGCAGTGATTCCTGCGATTCTTTTACGGAAATCGCAGTTTGCCGTTTACGCCATACATAAGTCTGAAGCCGAGATAATTGTTCAGATGATGTAAGCCGGGAGCGGCCAGCATAAGTGCTGACTGCAGTCTTCCAGGGAATCGTAAGCGCGGGAGACCTGATCTTCCTGATCGCTAACCCGATCACTTGAAAGAAACATTGATGGTCTTAGGAATTGTGGATGGTTTGAGGAACCCCGAAGCCGTGGCGTTGTAATCATTGTCCGACACCCTAAAAGTTCATTGTACTTCCCCGCCTAAACTGCGCCGGTTTCCGTGATGAGTTATGACTTCGTCGGGGTCGAATCACAATAGAATGCCGTTGTCGGCGCTTATCTCACCGATTGCTGAATCCGGGTGGGAACAATCCAGGCTCGCGACTCAGCTTTGATTTCGCTAACGTCGATCCAGCCCGAGAGACGCGTAATTACCATTGGCGCCGCGTCCGAACAGTTGTTATTCGCGCGAACACAGACTTCGTTCGGGCGGTGTATGGATGTGCTAGTTGAGTTTGTCATTGCCTTGTCCTTTCTGCAGAACGTTTTGAGTATCAGACTCGCTATTGCCGTCAGCGCACGCTCATGAGGCCGGCACTGGCGGTGAAACCTACTCCGAAGCCGACGACCATCGCCGGGCCGGTCCATTCCTTCTTCCCAGCCAGCATAAATCCAGTCGAAGCGCTCGAGAGGTTTCCGTAGTTCTCCAGCACGTCGTAGGACTTCTCCACCTTGGTTGAATCCGCGTCGAGGTGCAGTTGCGAACAGACGCCGTCGAGAATTTTCTTGCTGCCGGTATGAATCATGCAATCGTCCACCTGGCTCAGGTCCGACACCGGCGATTCCGGATTGTGCAGCACATCGTTCACAGTCGTGACTGCGTAATGCGCGCCACGGGCCGGCACCGCCGGACGCATGAAGTATTGAGGCTTGCCGTTCAGTGCGGGATGCGGGCTGTTGCTGATCATTGTCAGCAGGTTGACGTCGTCCGGCGAATCGTTCGTCAGGTGCGAGATTGGACCAAAAACCGGCGTGCCAGGGACATCCTGGCCTAGCAGCAAAGCCACTGCACCGTCCCCAAACAACATCGATTGAATGGCCAAAGTGGTCTCAGTGCGTTGTTGTCCGAACTCAGTGTCGGTGAACTTGTTGTTCTTGCGCATCCGCGCGATTTCGCGGAAGCCGTAGTATTCTTCGCGCACCAGCGGAGCGACGTAAGGCGTGTGGGCTTCAGACATCAGGACCACGGCCATCTTGCCTGGGTTCGCGGCTAGATACCATTGCGCAACTTCCACCGACTTCAACATCACCGAGCATCCCTGCGACTGCATGCTGACGGTGCTTAACGAGCGCGGCAGCAAACCATGGGTTCGGCCCATCACTTCAGAGGCAAGACACGGCAGCATCTGGTCCGGGGTATTCGTTGCGGCAACCAGCAAACCGATTTGCGAAGGATCGCCGCCCCACTCTTGAATGCACTTCCGGGTGGCGTTGACACCAAGGTCGGTGGTCGAACTATTGGCGCTCATCGGCTCGCCGTTTAAAAATTCGGCGTAGTTGGTCATTGCCGAGTAACGGTTCTCGACGCCGAGAGAACAAATGGTGTTGATGAGTTCCGGCGAGAGCTTGTGCATCATCGATGCGACCAGTTCGGTGGTGCTGAACTTGTTTACGGGGGTTGCCGTGCTGGCGTGAACTAGACTAATCATTGTCTTCCTCTTTCTAATAGGGGCTGCCTTGATGCCCCTTCCTTAACAAGTGACGTGCCATTGCTAACAAATATTCTGCGAACATGCGTAAGCCTAATTCTATATTCATCTTAGGCGGTGTGAGCAGGTAGTTTTTAGATCCGCTAACTTATGAACCCAGAAGCGCATACTGGATATCCAACAATGGGAGGGGAGCGGAGTCCGGGTAACCTGAAAGGCAGGGTGCGTCACACTTTCGTAATGATTTGGTGAGCAAAAGTGGAATTTTTTCTCGCGAGTCTGCTGCCGCCCGTAACTCGCACCCAAGTGACACATAGGTATCCAGTGTTAACTCGGTATCCACTGGGACACTGGGACGGCTTTGCTGCAAAGGTCGGTTTCGGGGATCACTTCTGCATCAGGCGGGAGACTTTTGCATCAACCAGCCAGAAGGCACGCCACATGAGGCGGTTGTCTCACTTTCTTATTAACCTCATTGACCGGGCTTATATAAAAGCGTACTGTCTACTGTTTCAGGGACGAAACAGGGGAAGGGAGGGTGACAGTATGGCCTTTGACGTCAGAAGTGTAGCTAATGCGTTGCTAAAACTCGCCAAGGCTCGCGGCATTTCGCTAACGAATATGCAGGTTCAAAAACTCGTCTACATAGCGCACGGCTATTCACTAGCTATCCTCCACCGACCGCTAGTAAGGCAACCTGTCGAAGCGTGGCGTTGGGGGCCTGTCTTTGAAGACCTATACCATTCGTTGAAGCGTTACGGATCGGGAATCGTCCACGAACCGATTAACGTTATCAACATGGACTCACTGACCGAGACTCATCAGAAGTTGCTAGGAACGGTTCTCGACGCTTATGCGCGGTTCTCAGGCCCGCAGTTGTCTACCATGACGCACAAGCAGGGCACTCCATGGGCGGAAGTCTACAAACCCGGCATCAGTCGCCTCGTGATTCCAAATCCCACAATTGAACGGCACTACACTGAGCTCCTCAATGCCCGAAAAGGAATCGCCGCCGATTAAGAGCCTAATCGACGGCCTGACGGATGCTGAGGCTGTGGAGGTGTTAGAGGGGCTCAGCCTCGTAAGGCGAACAGCAGAGGCGCAAGCCAATGAGGTAGACGAGCCGGACACGCGTGCGCTTGAGGGTGAAGATACTCTAAACATTGCCGGAGATAAGTGGGAAAGAAATCGCAAAAATGCGCTTCTGGTTGCACAAATCTTTCTGCTGCTCGCCCTGTTCGGGCTGGTCTTAGCCTGGCTTCTTTCGATAGCGGCTTTACTTGTCATGGTGGGCTTCCACGTTTGGGGTTTTATTTTGAGCGACGCGATCGTGATTGCCTACATGACGACAACCACGATAAGCGTTATCGGCCTTTTCAAGATAGCAGCCAACTGGTTGTTTTCCGTCGTCGATAAACCACCAAAATCGAAGTAAGAACTTTGCCCGCGATCACGCCGCCTGCTCCCAGAATGTCGGTTCAATTCCCAACTCATACATCGACTGAATCAGACAGCAGAGGTTATGCGCCAATACTTTGCAGAGAGCTTCGTTGATTTGAGCCGTGCGGGTTTGCTTCTCAGGCGTCGCCAAACTTGGCCTCAATCTGGCGAGACGCTACCCTATTGACTGACGTCTCAACCAGCTTCCTCGCCCAGGAACTAACCTGTACCCAAGAAATCACTTATTAGGCAAAGCCGACGGCGAACGTGATCGCAGTTTGCGCCGTGTCCAAGCTGCGCATGGTTTAAGGTTCTTTGCTTTGCCTTAGAAATCCCTGCACGCTTTTGGCTGGCCTTTGCTCTTAGTTTGTCCGGCCAGATAAACCTGGAGGACGAGATGCGCATTCCTGAATGCTTCAGACCCAGCCGATTAACCACTTTCAGGACTGGCTCAGAGGAAAGCCAAATATCACAGAACATGAAGTCTTCCTTTGAGGGCGTTCAACGTCTCACCGAAAAATTAGCACCGGAAAAAACGACTACACTTCGGCTCGCCTCGCGGACCTCGTTAAGCTCTTTGATTTCAACTCAGAGTTAACGGTCTGCCTGAAGTTGGGGTACTCCCATCATTAAGGCGACGCCCGGTTGTGATCATACTAATCGCAATTGTCGGGTCACACTCATAGCAGTTCTTGGGGTGCAATCTCAATAAGAAGTTCGCGCTCGCCGTTCACTAGAGGCTTTTTGTGGAAAATCTGTTGCCCGCGACTGTGGGGCGAAACATGCAAGTCGATGACAAAATCTGTCAGCTCATTGGGTTGATGGACCAGTGTAATCAAAACGTAACAAGCATCGGAAAAATTCCTATTGACCGCCCGCTCTTTGGTTTACGAAAATCGATATGGGAGGATTAGTCAGCGCGACTCCTGTCAGCGTGGCTAGTTGTTCGAAGCTTTTCTTGCCCCATCCTTACGACCGGAGCACTCAAATGAAGGTGAAGGTCTGGCTATTGGAGAGACACGCCGGCGTGTCGCAAGCGTGCGGCGTGGCTGTAATCCTGATCAGCGTCGCTGCGTTAATAGGTTGGTTTGTTGGATCGACGACGCTCAAAGGGATCCGCTCAGCATACATTCCCATGGCGCCCAACACAGCGTTGGTGTTTGTGCTCATCGGCCTCGCGCTCATCATCATCAGTAGTATTTCGAAGCCATTTGAAAAATTCGCCTGGGTAACGATTGCAGCTGCCGCGGTACTGGTTGTTGCGCGAATGAGTGAGTATCTTGCTTCACTTGAGTTGCGTGTGGACCAATGGATCTTTCGCTTTCCTTCAAACTCTGTCGGTTTAGCGCCTGTCGGCAAGATGGCGTTCCTAACTGTAGTTTCCTTTCTGTTATTAATCGGATCGTTACTGCTCTTCACTTCTCAAAGGCGCTGGGCGCGCGGAATAGGACACGGGCTATCTATCGTGGTTGCATTCATTGGGGCTACTTTTTGCCTGGGGTACCTGTATGGTGCGCCGCTGATGTATGGCGGCCGCTCTATTCCTATGGCGCTAAATACGGCGGCCTGTTTTATGCTGGCCGGTTCAGCTTTGATGATCAAAGGGTCGTGCGGGAACATTGAAGAACGCCGTGCGGCGAGACTTGCGCTGCACTGTGCGCATGCTGAGCTCGAACAGCGTGTGCGCGCGCGAACCACCGAATTGGAAGAGCAGCAGCAATACTTACGAGCGATTGTTGAAACGAGCCCTAATCCGATCTTCGTCAAAAACGCCGAAGGACGCTTTATATTAATTAATAAAGCCGTCGAGCTGGCTTACGGTCGGCCAGGCAATGAAATTCTTGGCAAGAAGGAAGCCGACCTAAATGGTTATGATGCCGAGATCCAAACCTTCATTCATGACGACGATGAAGTGATTAGTACCCTAAAGCCAAAGTTCATCCCTGAAGAAGAATTGACTAATTCGAAAACTGGTGAGACGCGGCAGTTCCAGACAATCAAAGTGCCACTCGCGGTCCTCGGTAACGCGGTGCACGTGTTGGGAGTGGCCACCGATATAACTGAGCGTAAGCGTACTGAGCAGGCATTACGGCAAACGGAAGAAAGATATCGCCTTCTTTTTGATACCAATCCCCTACCGATGTGGGTTTACGATCGGGATTCGTGGGGCTTTCTCGCTGTTAACGAAGCAGCTATCTCTTATTACGGTTATTCGCGGAATGAGTTTCTTTCGATGACGATCAAAGACATTAGATCCGCGGAAGATGTGGCGGTTCTGATCGACAATATTTCGGACAAGCGTGGCTTCAATTCTGCCGGTACATGGAAGCACTTGCGGAAGGACGGGAGTCCGATCGACGTTGAAATAATTTCCCATCCGCTGATGTTTGGCGGGAGAAATGCGAAGCTTGTGCTGGCGAACGATGTTACTGAACGTAAGCGAGCAGAAGCAGCGCTTCATCACGCCGAAGAGCAGTTGCGGCAATCGCAGAAGCTCGAGGGCATCGGTCAACTAGCTGGCGGCATTGCGCACGACTTCAATAATCTACTTACAGTTATCAATGGTTTTTGTGCGCTCGCGATGCGCGAAGTCAAATGTGACGATCCGTTGTTCGGCAATCTCGAGGAAATCAAGAAAGCTGGCGACCGCGCAACCTCATTGACGCGACAGCTGTTGGCTTTCAGTCGCCGCCAGGTATTGCAGCCTAAAGTTCTGAACCTTGACACGGTTGTAACGGACATGGAGAAGATGCTGCAACGGATCATTGGCGAGAATATCGATCTCCGCGCGGTGTTGGAACCGACACTGGGAAATGTTAATGCCGATCCCGGTCAAATCGAACAGATTCTTCTTAATCTCGTCGTCAACGCAAGAGATTCGATGCCGGACGGTGGAAAGCTCACGATCGAAACAGACAATGTCTATCTCAACGAACAGTACGTGAAGGATCATGTTGGCGCCCAAGCGGGTCCTCACGTGATGCTCGCCGTGGCCGATACTGGCCATGGCATGGACCGCGAAACAATCGCACGGATTTTCGAACCGTTCTTCACTACGAAGGAAATGGGTAAAGGCACCGGTCTCGGATTGTCGACTGTCTACGGCATCGTCAAACAGTCGGGTGGAAATATTTGGGTCTACAGCGAAATTGGCCGCGGGACTACTTTCAAAATTTATCTGCCACGCGTTGGTGCCGCCGCTGAGGAATACAAACGAAATATCGAAAACGCGAGAGCGACGAAAGGGAGTGAGACAATCCTTTTGGTTGAAGATGAGGACATGCTGCGCAAGCTGGGCCGTCAAACACTCAAAGGCCACGGCTATTGCATCCTCGAAGCTGCGAACGGCGGCGAGGCAATTGCGCTGGCAGCAAACGAAGGGCGCATTGACCTTCTGCTCACTGACGTGATTATGCCGGGAATGAATGGGCGTGAAGTGGCCATCGGATTGCTCAAAACGCGACCGTCATTGAGAGTGCTGTTTATGTCAGGCTATACGGATGATGCAATTGTGCACCACGGAGTTCTGGATGAGTCTGCGAATTTCATTCAGAAGCCGTTCTCGCCCGACGAACTCGCCCGAAAAGTACGTCAGGTGTTGGACGAGAAGGAGTCGGCGTGAGTCTCTTAGTTACCGACAGAGTTACTGAGTCAGCGATCTTATCACCGGTCGATCAGAGGTACGCCCAACCGCATGATCGTCGCCTGCTGATTGTCGACGACGAAGAAAAAATACGCAGCTTATTCGCGCAGTGCCTTAATCAACGATATTCGTGCGAACAAGCGGCAAACGCTCAGGACGCGCTGAATTGGCTGCAACAGGAACCATTCGCCTTAGTGGTTACCGATATCCAAATGCCTGGCTTGGGAGGCATCGAATTACTCCGCAAGATAAATGAACTCTATCGCGACACTGCCGTCATCATTGTGTCGGGAGTAGACCGGACCCAGCGCGTTATTGATGCTATCCGAATGGGGGCTTACGACTATCTGGTCAAGCCTTGTGACTTGGATGTGTTAGAGCTTTGCGTGGATCGGGCATTAGAACGCCGCACGTTATTGCGCAACGCGCGAAAATACAAAGAGGACTTGGAGACACGCAACATAGAACTGGCGCGAAGAAAGAGCGAACTCGAGCGCGTTCAAGCTCAGCTTGTGCACAGTGAGAAGATGGCGTCCCTTGGTCAGTTAGCAGCTGGAATTGCTCATGAGCTGAACAACCCTGCCGCCTTTATTTTTAGCAACATGGAAGCGCTGCCGCAATTCCTCAAACGAGTTGAACATGTATTGTTGAGTTACGAGCAGGCCTCTTTAAACGAGTCGGATGCGGCGATGGTTTTGGCAGCGAAGGCTGAAGCTGACTACGGTAACGTGATGTTAGACCTGCGCTCAATCTCAGCTGATTCCTACAGTGGGGCTGAACGGATTAGGGATATCGTCATGAACCTGCGGTTATTCTCACGACTCGACGAGGCGGACATAAAGCAGGTAGATCTGCATGAAGGAATTGAGTCAACAATTCGGCTCCTGTCCCAATACTACAGCTCTCCCAGGATTGCGTTGAGGCGCGATTACGGCGTAGTGGCGCCGGTAGAGTGTTACGCGGGCCAGCTAAACCAGGTTTGGATGAACTTACTGGTAAACGCTGCCCAGGCCATCGGCGAGACTGGCGGCGAGGTGTCCATTCGAACATGGTCCGATGGTAAAACCGCATCGGTAAGTATCAGTGATACGGGGAACGGTATTCACCCGGATCATTTGAATAAGATCTTCGATCCCTTCTTTACGACCAAGGCAGTCGGCGAAGGAACGGGGTTAGGTCTTTCTATTTCTCACGGAATCATTAATCGTCACGGAGGGACTTTGAGCGTGGAGAGCGCTCCTGGTTGTGGGGCGGCGTTCAATGTGTCTCTGCCTATTCACATCACGAAAACGGCGTCAGGGCCGAACATAGAAGAAGAGAGGTTGAAAGATGAAGTACAAAATTCTGATAGTCGACGACGAAGCACCGAATCTGCGCGCTCTTGAAAGGCTGTTTCGAGATGAGCACGAAGTGATTACGGCCACGTCGGGACTGGAAGCGCTGGCAGTACTCGAGAATCACGACGTGGCACTGCTCATTTCGGACCAGCGTATGTCCGAAATGAATGGAATTGAACTCGTCAGGCGCACAGTGCCGCTACGGCCACACATGGTACGCATGCTCTTAACCGGATACACAGATGTCAGCAGTCTGATAGACGCAATCAACTGTGGGCACGTCTACAAATACGTGACCAAGCCGTGGGATAACGAAGAGCTGGTTATTACGGTATCGCGGGCGCTGGCACACTACGACGCTATCAAGAGCCGGCACAACCTGCAGATGGTAAACGACCGTTTGCGATCGCGATTGAATGAAATTGCAGAACTTGCGACGTCCAACGACGGATCGTTACCGGAATCAAGAATGAGTCCACTCGTGCGTGAGTCTGAACGTACGGTTGTGTCCGCCAGCTAATAGTTATGTCACACCGGGAACGAAAGGCGAGAGTCCTGATCATCGATGATGATGAGCAGATTCGGTTGTTGCTTACGAAGCTGCTCGCTTCACAACACCAGTGTGCTTCCGTTGGATCGGCTGAGAGTGCGCTTGCGTCATTAGATCAAGAAAAGTTTGACCTAGTCATTAGCGACATCAACATGGGCGGTGCCAGCGGTCTTGAACTTGTTCCCGCGATACTTCAGAAGAACCCTGATGCGGTTGTCATCATGGTCAGCGGACAACAAACAATAGACTACGCCATCGAGGCCATGCGGGTAGGTGCTTTCGATTACATTACGAAACCAGTCAACATCGATCATATTGAGGCCGCTGTTCGGCGTGCGTTGTCGCATCACAGACTATTGGAAGACAAGCGCCGCTACGAGAATCATCTGGAAGAAATGGTTCGTGAGCGGACCGGTGAACTCGAGTACCTCGCCTATCACGATCGCCTTACTGACTTGCCGAACCGAACCGCATTTGCCGAACGATGTAATCAGGCAATCTCAGGCGCGAAATCCAACGGCCATCTGGCGGCAGTGATGCTTCTATCGCTCGACCGTTTCAAGAACATCAACGACACGCTAGGACACGAGGCCGCCGATCAATTATTGAAGGATGTCGCTGTTCGACTCAAGGCGATCCTGCCGAGCGACGCGGTGGCTGCGCGGTTTGAAGGTGCCGAATTCGCGGTGTTGCTGGATAGAATTACCGATTCTGGGGAAGCAGAACATGTTTGCCTGTCGATAAAGGACATATTTAGGAAATCATTTGCCGGAGCTAACCAAGAAGTTTATCTCACGGCCAGCATTGGGATGACCTTGTCATCCGACGGTAGCAACGGCGCATCAAGCATTCTGCAAAACGCCGGAGCGGCGCTTTATGGGGCGAAAACACGTGGCGGCAACAATCACCAATTCTACGCTCCTGCGATGAACGCATCGTCCCTGAAACGGCTGGCATTGGAAACCAGCCTGCGACACGCGATCGACAACCAGGAGTTTGTGACGTTTTATCAGCCGATCGTCGATTTGGCCTCTGGCGAGGTGGCAGGGTTTGAAGCGTTGGTCCGTTGGCAGCATCCGCAACTTGGTTTGTTAGCGCCTGCAGAGTTTTTAGACCTGGCTGAAAACACTGGTTTGATCATCGATATCAGCGAATGTGTAATGCGGGCTGCTTGCGAGCAAACCGTGCAATGGCAAAGACAAGCGCGGAATGACCTGCGAATTGCTGTGAACGTCTCGGCGCGTCATTTTCGGCAGAAGGATTTTATTAAACGGATAGTGCACACACTTGACCAAAGCAAGCTGGATCCCCAGTCATTGGAGCTGGAACTGACGGAGAGCTCGATCATGGAGAATCCCGAATCTGCGACAGACATTCTGCATCAAATCCGAAAACTTGGCATTACAATAGCGATCGATGACTTTGGCACCGGCTACTCGTCGATGAGCTACTTAAAACGGTTTTCCGTCGACACGTTGAAGGTTGACCGCTCCTTCGTTAGCGGTGTGGCTACCGATGCTCATAACGCTGCAATGGTGCGCGCGATGATCACTCTTGCGCACGATTTGAACCTCCACGTGGTTGCCGAAGGAATCGAAAATGAATCAGAGCTAATATTTCTGAAACACCTTTCGTGTGACTTTGGACAAGGCTATTTCTTTTCGAGACCTCAATCGGCGATGGTCGCACAGTCGCTATTGTTTTCCGACAGGGCAATAATGGTTCAAGCTTCACTTAGCGAGCCAGATCTGTTTACGACTAATCAAAGCATCACGCAATAAGGTCTCTCAGCGGCCTGTTTGTTTCCACCACGCCTACTGTGCAGTTTTCTCGTAGCAGAGGTAAACAGAGACGCTTAAAATCTTGTCGTGGTTTTGCCAGGCGACTCGCTGTTGGGAATCTCAGGCCTGTTCTAAAACCCGGAATCAGGGACAGCACAAGACTTCTTTGGTTTGCCCTGGTGATGCTATTTATGGTATGGGCTTCGGTCACGTTTCCCGGGCTCTATCCAGAATGTCCGGCGCGCAAAAGTAATCGTACTATACTTCTCGTCACGGTGGCCGCCTAAAGATTGCTTGGCAAGGAATTTGATCCAAGGCTGGAGAAATCCCCCGCCGCCGCGCAACGCCTGGTTTAGCGCTCAGCTTTAGGAGTTATGAGAAGCGAGACTAAAAGAATAATTTTGCTTACTCTGATCGCAGCGGTGCCGGTCTCGCTCAGCTCCTGCTCACTCACCAAAGGCAAAGAAGCCGGCGAGCGCGCCGTCGCCCAATTCCACAATCAACTTAATGCCGGTCAGTATCACGAGATCTACGCACAGTCCGACGAAGCTTTTCGGAAAGGTGCAACTGAAGCAGATGCGGTGGCCTTGTTCGACGCGGTGCGCCGGAAACTTGGCACGGTGCAGAACTCAAACGAAACCGGCTGGCATGTAAATGCGACTACCCGGCGGCACCATGGTGAGTCTTGCTTACGACATTGAGTTCAGCGAAGGCAAAGGAACCGAGCAATTTGTTTTTACTGTAACAGGGGATAAGGCCCTGCTTTTTAACTACAATGTTAATTCTCCGCTCCTAATCACAAAATAAAGGGTAACGCTGGCCACACGCGGTCAACTTCTGATCACGCAATCAATTCTTTGCGCATAGATAATTGTTTATGAATCACTTGAAAACCCGGTTAATGGGATTGGTCTTAATCGCGCTCTTCGCGGGCCTGACTTATTATGGCTGGTATCAGTTAACGACTCAGGGCCGCTATTCGCTGAAGTTGGCCGCCTTCTCGCCGGTAGGAATCGTGGGCGGATTGTTCATTCTCCTGTTTCCCAACAAAGCAGGCAAGCCGGTTACGACAGGCGACAAGATCATCGTGCTGATTATTTTCGGAATAGGATTGATCTTCGGTTTTTGCAACTGGTATCTAATGGATCCAGGCTTCTTTCACCGATAGCCGCGACGGTCGCGGTTTCGCGCGGCGTTCTGAACGTCTTAGTTAAACCCACCGAACAACGTCGAACCAATGCACTTCAGGATACTGCCGGGATCCGTGTTGCTCTTGTTGCTGCTGCCCCTGGCCGCGGCGGCGCAAGCGGACCAACAGTGGCCGCCGCTCAATTATCTACGAAGTGATTACCGCGCTTCGGCAATTGTCGCGCACGTGCGAGTGACTGAGGCAGAGGTTGCTAATCGAATCGTCGGCCTCGAGGATTGGCGCCTGGTCTGCAAGATTATTGAGCCGTTTAAAGGCAAAGTCCGCAAAGGCGAGCAGCTTGTCTATTATCATGGGGCCGAAGCGGGATTTCGAGAGGAGTTGTTTCTGGGCGAGAAAATTATCTTTCTGCAGCGTAATTTTTATAATAAAGAGAAGCGATGGGTTTACGCGGCCATCGAAAATTCGACGCTGGCGTACAATCAAACTCGAGCCCGTAAGTTGAGAACCATAAAGCAGTCCGTACATCGCAAAACGCCCCCAGGAAAGCCTTGACTTCGCTAACGCCGATCGATGGTTGATGTTGTCTCACCTCCAACTGAGCGTGCTCGGGAGCTACGGTTTGCGATAGCGTAGAACGCGATGGCAGGCTCGCGATGCCATAAAGCAAGCGCTTGTCGTACGCGCCCAGACGTAGTTGGGAAGTGTTTTTAAAGTTTATGGCCGGTTGTCGAGTTGTGAATCGTTCTCCGATATTCGTCTTCTCAAGCATCTTTCAATTAGCCTTCCGCGAGTCTTACTTGCTCGTATAATTACAGGTGGAGTAGTCTCCTCATCGCCATGAACACTCGTCGCCAATTTCTGATCAGTGCCCCTATCGCTGTGCTCGTAGCGACCGCATCTTGCCGCAAGCAAACACCGTCGCCCGATTCGCAATCAACTCTGAGCACGGCGGGCGCGCCGCCTACGTTCGGTACCGGGGCCGGAGCGGGCCCGCCGGTTACGCCGGAAACGTTTGCCGAGGCGGAGAAACTGATGCAGGTGACAATGACGCCCGCGGAGCGTCAGCAAGCCGCGGACACCTGGCGCACGTCTCTCGCGCAGTATCTCGAGCGTCGCGCGGGACCACGCAAGGTGGCCATCGCGGCGAGCGATTCACCGGCGACGCTTTGGAACCCAATGCTTCCGGGAATCGCCCCCCTACCTTCACGCGATCACTTCGTGCGTTCAACGCCCGACGGTGCGCCGCTGCCAGCCGCGGATGACGAGATCGCTTTTGCGCCCGTAACGCAACTGTCGAGATGGATCGAATCAAAGAAGCTGACGTCCGAGCGCCTGACGGAGATCTATCTCGATCGCATTGAGCGTTTGGATCCGAAGATCCGTTCGATCATAACGCTGACAAAAGATTACGCGCTGGCGCGCGCCAGGCAGGCCGACGGGGAGATCAGTGCGGGTAAGTATCGCGGCCCGCTCCATGGCATGCCTTATGGCGTGAAGGATCTGCTCGACACAAAGGGCATCCCGACTACTTATGGCGCTGAGCCGTTTCGCAATCGCGTGCCCGGCGCGGATTCGGCAGTGGTAAGCAGGCTGAACGACGCCGGGGCGGTCATGGTCGCGAAACTTTCACTGGGCGCGCTGGCGCTGAATGACATCTGGTTTGGCGGGCAAACGATGAACCCCTGGCTTTTGGAAGAGGGCGCCTCAGGATCGAGCGCCGGCCCGGGCGCAGCCACCGCTGCGGCCTTCGTGGCTTTTTCCGTCGGCAGTGAGACCGGAGGCAGCATCGTTAGCCCGGCGATGCGATGTGGGGTGACGGGTCTGCGTCCGACCTTCGGCCGCGTCGCGCGCACCGGCGCGATGACATTGTGCTGGTCGCTCGACAAACTTGGGCCCATGACCCGAAGTGTCGAAGATGCGATGCTGGTCCTGCAGGCCATTGGTGGGCCGGACGCGGGTGATGCCTCAAGCTTGCCCGGCCGCCTGGACTTTGACGCCAGCGCGTCCATCGCCGGTTTAAGAGTCGGCTACATCTCTCAGTGGATGAAAGAAACTCCCGCTACCGACGTCGATCGCGCGGCGATGGAGATGATGAAAAAGCTCGGAATGGAACTGAAAGAAGTAACCCTCCCCGACTGGCCATACAGTTCGCTGATGCCGATTTTGTTTGCGGAAGGCGCGGCGTCATTTGAAGATCTGGCGCTCAACAATCAGCTCGGCGAACTAAAAGTCCAGGTCAAGGATGCGTGGCCGAACCTTTTTCGTCAGGCTCGATTCCTTTCCGCAGTCGATTTCGTTCAAGCGGATCGCCTGCGACGCAAGGTGGCGCTTGAGATGGCCCACATCTTCAAAGAAGTCGATCTATTGATCGTGCCGTCACTGCGGGACGAGCAGCTAACGATCACAAACTTTACCGGGCATCCGTCGCTTACATTGCGCGCCGGTTTCGTCGAGGTGTCGGAAGCGCGCAGCGATTGGGCGCCCGACCCGGCGAACCCGTTGCCCAAGTTCAATCCCCCGCGGCGGGTGCCTCACGGAATCACGATCATTGGCCGGCTGTTTGACGACGGATTAATTGGTCAAGTTGGACTGGCACTCGAACGCGCGTTTGGCGTGGCAGGCGAAAGGCCGGCGGGGTTCTAGGGCAACGCCATCCGTCCAATCGCATTTTCTCCAATGCTCCCAAAGTACAGGTTACCTTTATGTTCCACGACGTTCGCGATCTGCGCGAAGCATTGCGGTGAAGCATCCTGAAGATTGCGGATCACTTTGCCGTTGGTGTCGAGCCCGATGGCAAACGCGTAACGTTTTATGCTGGGCTGTAGAAACGAAGGCAGGCGCCAAACGATCTTTCGCAGGAAAGGATGCGGCAATAAAAAGTCGAGACCTGAATCGCGACGATTCACCAGCGCGACCCAAAAAATGTCTCGACCATTAGATGAAATACCATCTGGAAAGCCAGGCAGGTTGTCGATGAAAATGTCTGATTGTCCCGCTTTGTCTTTTTTCAACCAAAACCGCCGCACACGATATGCGCCCGTTTCATTTACAAGCACAAACGCCTGATCGGGACTGACTGCGACCCCATTCGCGAAATAGAGATCGCGCAACAACACTTTCGTTTGTTTCGTCCGCGGATCGTAAGCGAGCAAACGGCCGTTGGGTTGATGCTCTAGCAAATCGGCTTTCAATTCCGTAAGCGGAAACCTGTAGGAAGCATCGGTGAAATAGATTGTTCCGTCCGTAGCGATGTCCAGATCGTTAGTGCACCGAAAGGGCACCCCTTCAGCTTGAGTCGCGAGCACGCTCGGTTCACCGTCGGGCGCAATTGACATCAAGCCAATCACTGCATCGGCGACGATCAGATTGCCTGGCGCGTCGAAAATCAGTCCCAGCGGTCGCCCCTTGGTCTGCGCGAACACTTCCGGCCTGCTTCCATCCGGATCAAAGCGAAAGATGCGCCCCTGGTCATCGCCGCAATACACGCGGTCCTGCGAATCGAACGCCACGTCTTCCGGGTTGCGTCCGTCGATAGGAAGTCTTTCGATGTTTGATAGCGCAGAATTCTGCGCATAGGATCCCGTCAGTTCCGGCGCCGCAGAAGGAGTCCATGCCGCGGGAGTAATGGGCACGGGCCAAAGCAATAAATAACCAACCAGCAGAACGACGATGGCAATCAATAATCGGAGAAGCGTGCGTTTCATGAAAGATCCGTTGTCGAGTTCGGCCTTCAGGGGATCATCAGAGTCTCAGCCTCACGCGCGGATTTCTGAAACTATCTTTCGCCGCGCGCGGCTTCGACCTGACTTTCGAGTTCGACTGACAATTTGCGAATGCCGGGCTCGCCCATGGGCTCAAGCCAGCGCAATGCTTCATCGAGAATTCTTCGCTGATGCTCGGGCCAATTAGGGTCGCCGGCGACGCTGCCGAACTGACCTCGATAATAGCCCGATCGCGGTGGCCGCACTCGCTCGATCACTTCACGTTTGACCGACAACGTCACCGTCGGAATCCCTGCTTGTTCAATTGCCCGCGCCAGGAGTCCCACGGATTGATGGCATAGCTCGGAGGCCGGGATCAGCAGTGCTGCCTGGGCGTCGTAACGCTTTACCCGCTCGACCAGCTTCGGGACGGTCATGTCAACAAAGCGCGCGGCGTCTGGAATGAAACCGCAGAAGCTCCAGAAAGCCGAATTGAGCTGGCCGATGACGCGGTTCGCCTCGAACTCGAACAGACGGGCCAGCGGAACTTGCGAGTTCACGTCCTCGCGCACGTATTTATCGTCATAGCCGCGACCAGCGAACCGCAGGTCGCCCGGATCTATTTGGGTTGGGATCTCGCGAAAAGTGATATCTCCGTCCGCGCTATTGGTCTCGAAGGGTTCAGTGCCATCGACGTAAGCTCCGGCCGAACTGATAAGCGCGAGGTTGAGCATCGGCAAAGCGCGGCGGGCGGGGGTGAAGGGCGCAAGTTTGTTTTCGACGAAAGGATATTTTCCGAGGTCGCTGTCCCCACGCTGCCGCGAGCTCCACGACCGATATCTTTTGCGCCATTGATCGACCTGTTCGATAATTTCCACGAGTGAATCCTTCACAAAGCGCGATTGCGCTGTTTATCGGGAAAGGATGAGATTGCGAAAGCGACCAGGCCGGCAAGTATCGCGATACCCATCGCCAGCACTGAGTAGCGGTGCAACGAATCGAACTCGATCCGGCGCGGATCACCCGGCGGGACTTGATCTATCAAGCCCATGGACGCCCGTAACGCCGACATGCGCGCTGAAATAATCCAGTGACTGACGCCAGTCATAATAGCCATAATCGCAGTCGAAATCACCTCACCAACGCGGGCCAGCCGGCTGCGCTGCGTGTGCACGAAGAAGCTGGTGATCAGGACAAATAAGGCGATCTCGCAGCCGCCCCGGTTGATGAATGCAAGCAGCCGCGTAACAACTGAGCCGGCCAATTCATTAGCGTTACCAAGACCGGCGCTGCGCAACACGCCAAAGAGCGTCGGCGCGACAGAGGCTCCGAAAAAAACCGCCCCACCGAGCCACATGCCGAGCAAAAGCAGGCGTAATTGTCTAATGAACGCAGTCATCGGTTTGCGTTGGCGATGGGAACCAGGCGAATCAGCGGCGCCTCGATCTTCGGCTGCTCAATCTGGCGCGGATCCGGAACGGTCAACAGCCACGACAACGCCCGATCCAATTGCGCCTGATAGTCAGCCAAATCCAGCGACATAAATACCAGTGTGTTAAGGCGCGCGAATTTTTCTTTGGCCATCAAATACATTCGCCGCGCCGCGCCCGGACGTCCGATCTGCAGGTGATGAAAAGCGACCGCTGATTGAATCATCGCCTGAAGAAATATTTTTTCCTCGGGCGCCACCGGGCCCATCCAACGTTCTTCCCATGCATCATGCGCCGCGTGGTACTCGCCGGCGTTGTAGAGATCTATGCCAGCGATGTACTCGACCGGGTACGCGAGCAGGTGTTCTTCAGAATAATGGGCGGGCGTACCAGACATCGTGTGATTGTACACAAATTGCCTGCTCTTACGAGATGTGACCGGAGCCTCGCCGTGAAAATATGCGCGACATGCGGGTGTGCGCCCCGTGCGCGGCGAAGTTTGTTCCAGCGGGGACACTATTGTGACTTACCGACAAAAATTTCGAGACACCCGCCGAATACTTTTTTCAACATGCACGGAAGCGAGCTTTTCACAATCAAACGTTCGGCTACCGGCCTGGGCCTATTCGCGGTGCAACGGATTCCCAAGGCAAAGAAGATCGTTGAGTACACGGGGCCACGCGTGCCAAACGAACAAGTCGAAAAGAGCAACGGCAAATACTTTTTCGGGGTAAACAAAAAGTGGTCGATCGACGGTAGCCGGCGAGACAATCTTGCGCGCTACATCAATCATTCGTGCGCTCCGAATGCCGAAGCAATCGTCACGGGGGATCGGGTCTGGATTTGGTCAAGGAAAACCATCAAGCCGGGTGAAGAGATTGCCTATGATTACGGAAAGGAATACTTCGAAGGAATCATAAAAGACATTGGTTGCAAGTGCGCGAAATGCGCTCCTCGCAAGCACGCCCGTCGCAATAGTCCCGCCCGGAAGTCTAAACCGGATTCAAGATAACAATCTCAGTCCCGGATTGGTCGCGCAGATTATCTATGAACTTGTCGATTTCTTCAGCAATTTTCTCTTCCATTAGATCGTGTTCAATCCGATCTCGAGCTTGATCGAGCGTAGCGACAATGCGGCCGCTGTTACGCACGCCCCCGTATTCCTTTTCATAGCGATCCGAAATTTCCTTGGCGCTGACCAGCGCAAAGGCGCGAAAGCGAAAAGCCAAATACCTCTCAATGGTGACGCGATCGCGAAGAATCGCATCCAGATGCTCGCTGGTTAATCCGACGCGTGACATCCGCTGCTCGAGCTGAGTCCGCGAACCAAATGACTGCGCCAGTTCGTCTCGCCGCTTTTTAACTGTGTCTTCAAAGTCCTTTTGCGCTTCGTTGGTTTCCGCCAGCGGCAGCTTGCGCGCTTCCTGCAGAATCAGCAGCTGGTCCTCGATCGTTCTTAGTGCTTGGTTCAATTCCTGCGAAGAAGGCTGCGAACTAACGGACCGGCCCGGTTCAAGCGCCAGTTGCCACACTAAATCTGAATAAGTGATCAGATCCGGGACCGCCTGGGACCCGTTGGTCACAGTGGCCACGGTTTTGTCGGATATGGTCTCAGCCTGGGCAGGGGCGCACAGAGCTAAGAGCAAAGTGCAGAGCGGGAAAAGCAAGAAAAGAAATTGAGGATTGAAGATGGAAAAGCGCAAATTGAAAATTCGTTGGTATGTCGCATCGATGTGCCCATGCCCCCCAGCATGCGCAATTTCTTTTGCGCCCGGCACGATACTGGTTTGCAGATTTTCATTTTTCAATTTGAGATTTTCAATTTGCACTGCCTTTTCACCTCGCGACCCTGGCCACTAAAATGTTTGCGTAAATCTAAACTGTATCTGTCCCTGATGTAGCCGATAAATCGCGGTCGTCGGATTCGCTGTATTCAGGTTTTGGGGAATCAAAAACTTCGACGGGTTAAGCAAATATCCATAATCGACCGCCAGCGCACCGCCCAGGGGCGTCTTCAGTCGGAAGCCCAGTCCCATCGTATGGCTCCAGCGAACGCGCAAATTTTGCGCGTTTACGTCTTCCACAAAATTACCGGTCGGCGTGATCGGTCTGGGATGCAGAATGTCCTTGACGCTGCGAAACACGTTGCCGCCATCATAAAAGGGCACCACCTGGACGTCGGCTGTAACGGGCATGCGCGCTTCCAGATTCATAACCACCATCGCGTTGCCGCCGATAGGGACGGTAAAAGGATTCACGCCCACCAGGTCTCCATTGGGCTTGCGAAATGTACCGACGGGAACTATCACCTGACGCGGACCTGCCTCTTCATAACCAAAGCCGCGCAGGGTTGTGGAACCGCCGGAAAAGAAGCGCTCACTGATTGGCAGCAGCCGGTCGAAATCGTCGAGATGGCCGTTGCCGTTTCGATCGCGCGGCGAAAAAGTTTCGGCGAGCCCAACTGACAGGTTGCCTGCGAATATGGTCTTACGCAGTTGGTCCGTTTTGTAGTATGTGTGATAGGTGGCCAGGAAGCGGCTGAAGGCCGTGTTTCCACCGAGCGCTTTAGCGGCAAAGCTATAATCCGCCGACAGGAATTGGCCGCGCGTCGCATCAACCTGGTTGTAGCGACACACTTCACCACCCCGGATCGTTTCATCTTCGCCGGGCACCGTTCCCGGCAAGCGCCGTTCGCAGCGTTCGCGCGTGTCGTAGACAAACGAACTGCCGAAGCGCGACAAGCGCACTACTGCATCCTGTCGCAGAATGTCCTTGATCAAAAGACTCTCAATATTGCGCAACCGGACGTCTTCGTAGTTGTAATTGAAAAAAACGATACTGTGCGATTTCTGACTGAGTACGCGCTGCGTCTCTACCCGTAAGGTGAGCCGGTCGATGGTCGGCTGCGGCACCCGGTTGCCGAACTGGTCGATGGGTTTACCCTTGCTGTCCAGCCGCTGCACAATTCCAAAAGTCCCGCGATCGATTGTCGAGCGAAAGAAGCGGGTGATCGTCGAGTCGCGCAGGTACTGCGCAGAAAATGCGAGCGGAGCGAATTGTCGCTTCTGGTAGTGGAAAAAGCGCGGATCGAGAAATTCGAAACGGATAAGTTCCTGCCGCTGGCTGGCGCGAATTCGGATCGCTGCCTGCCGCAACTTGTTCATGAAGTTCACGTTCGTCAGCTCAAGCAAGCCGAGCGCCCCGGTGTCCGTTGAATAACCTCCGCCATATTCGATTACGCGTGGTCGCTTCTCTTCGACATCAATGATCACATCGTACCGCTTCACGCCGGTGCCTGAATCGCCGGCCGGTTGTTGTGTGATCACAACCTGGCGAAACGCGTCGGTCACGTACAGTGCGCGTTCGGCTTCCGTGATTCTATCGGCGCGCAGAACATCACCCGGTGCTAATGGGATTGCCCGGCGAATTGCGGCGCGCTTCGCTGCCTGCACGCCGGCGTTCCCCGTCACGCCGTTGACAACGATCTCGTTAACGATAGCTTTAGAGCCTTCCTTGTTGATGTTGAAAATAACGCGGACCTGCTCGTCGTCTCCCTTCTTTGGCAACTCATCGATCGATGGCCGCGCTTCGGCTTCGATGTAACCGAGACGCGCATAAAGGTTCAGCAATTGATCGTTGTCCGCGCGGACTTGAGACGGAGAGTAAGGCGCGTCTTTGACTACTGTAATTTCCTGTCGCAGGCGATCTTCCGGAATCGCTTTCTCGCCTTGAATCTGAATTTCCGCGACGCGGGTCAGCGGTCCTTCAGTCACTTGAAAGGTGATAATCAGGTCATCCTGGGTGGGTGAAATACCCTGCAGCACGGTAACATCGGGGTGGCGATATCCCAGATCTCGCATCAGCGATCGGATAGTGCGCTGGTCCTGTTCCAGCAGGGCGGTGCTGGTAAAACCCCGTCCGTACCCGCCCAGAATGGGGATGAAAGCGAAGGCGCTCGCTTTTCGCGATTTCAATTGGGGCAGGATGTCTGCGACCGTTAGTTTATTTGTGCCGGTAATGCGAATGTCGGAAAGTCTCAAACGCCGGCGGAGATTAACGTCGTAAACGATCTTGATTGTTTGTCCGTCCAGGCCCGCGGCGTTTAAATCGTGGCAAGCGTCCTCCGTGCCGTTTTGCACGGTGCTCGGGGCCGCCGGCGTCACCGTGCACAGGGGAGTAACTCCCGCAAAGAAGTAACCCTGCTCCTGAAGCTGAAGTTTTACCCGCCGCGCGCCCTCGTCGATGACCGAAAAATCCAGATTTCCTTCGCGCTTGAGCGGCAACAGCTTTTGTTGTTTGCTTTCTTTCAGAGTGTAGTGGAGGAACGACACTTCGACCTTTGGTCCTACTGTTCCGGTCAGCCCGATATTAATTTCATTCTTCTCGGGATCGAACTGGACGGTGGGATCGTCCAGCCGAGGCGCCATGTAACCCTGCGCGATCAATGCTTGCTTGACGCGGTTCAAATCGTCGCCCAGGAGATCGTGGGTGAACGGTGCACCAGGTTGGAGCTTGAGAGTGGGTCTGACTGCTTCGGGGTCGAAGCCGGCAATCTTAATAGTGAACTGGCCTATACGCGCCTGGTCACCGGGGGTGATGGTGTAGACCACGACACGGCGGGTTCCCGATGCATCGGCGGGATCGGGTGTCTCCGCATGCTCGACCGTGGCTTTGTAGTAGCCGCGATCGCGCATGTAGGTTTGAATCTCGTCTGCATTCTTTTCTATCGCGGGAATTGAGAAGCGCCGCCCAGGCTCGAGCAGATTCAAGCGAGCGCGGATCTCGTCGCGCGCGACCGGCGTGCCTGTCGTGACGCCCATTTTGATCGTGACCCCCGCGATCACGACTTGTCTCTGAATTACAAAGCGAACGCGAATGGGGCCCGCCGCGGGGCCGCCTGCCGGTTCGTCAATCTCGACTCTTGCGGATGCCACCCGGCCTGAAGCATAAAGATCGTGCAGCGACTGACGCACGTTCACGGCTGAGTATTCGCGGCCGGGGGCAACCTTCAGGATCGCTTTCAATTCGCTTTGCGCGGTTGGATCTGCGGGCGTGCCTTCGAGCACCACATCCACCGCCGAGACCGAGCGACCTTCGTAATCGCCGACCTGCCCCCGAGCGGCAGCACAGTTTAGTAAGCAGTAGCCGACAGTCAGTAAGCAGAAAAACAAAGCACTTCCAGCACGGGTCGGTTTCAGCCGCCTGCTTTGTGCCTTGTCCTTTCGGGTCTCTGCCTGCTGCTGTTTCACTAGAATCTCTTCCGAAACCTGATTTCAAAACTATAATTATTGCTCCGCGTACTCAGGTTGCGCTGCGACCCTTGTTCGTATTGCGCTACGAATGACATGCGGTTCGAGACGCGATATTCAACCGCGAGCACCTGATTAGGATCGGAAGCGATGTTCGTCGAATAAGTCACCGTCAGGTCTTTCGTAATACGTCTGGCCGCAGTCAACCGCGCTGTCGGTGTCGAACTGGTGCCGGTAATGACAGGATTGATTTCCAGGCGGCTTAGTCCAAATAGCTTGTTGGTAGCCCGGGAAATGGGCGCGTTGATTAGCGCATCCGTCAGCAAGCTCGCGGCCGTTCCCAAACCAGACTGGGCCAGAACCGAAGTGCTGGTGTCCGTCGACGAAAGAGTGCCGGTCAGAATCAACGACACGACATCGGCTTGCGGCAAAGAGGGCTCGGCCCCGACGCTGGTTGTTGGATGCGACAGCGGACCTTCGATGGTCGCGGTTACGCGATAGCCGCGAATCACGGATTGCGCTTCGACATTGAGGACCGGATCGGCTCCCAGCCGCGCAGGAAAATAGATCAGTCCGCGAGTTATCTCGTAAGGGTTGTTTCGGAAATTCAGCGTGCCGCGCGTGGCTGTGATGCGGCCCTCGATAATCGGCTCCTTGACTGGTCCATCGAGCTGCAGGGAAACGGAGGCAACTAAATCTCCAAGGTTGTTGCGCATGATAAGCGCGTTGCGGCCTTCGACCCGTAACTTGTCAAACCTGGCGGTTTCAGTGAAGGTGAACTCGCTCCCTTCCTCGATCGAGGTTGTCGGACGTTGGTTGATTAGTTCGGCCAGATCAATGTCTTTCGTATATTCGGTACGACGGACGCGCACGTCGCCGCTAATGAATTGAACTTTGGGAGTCCCACGCACTTCCAGATCGGCGTCAACTGTAGAGCGAAAGTCCTGCGGATAATTCAAGGTCATATTTAGGCCGTTGACGTTGAAGAGGAATTGCGAGACTGACAACCCGTTCAGCTGCGCACCACCGCCGGCCGTAAATTTTCCGCCACCGAGCGTTCCTTCGAGCTTCTCGATTTGCGCCTGGTGCGCATTGAACAGCACGACTCCCTGAAGGTTCGCCAGCGTTATGCGCTGGTCGCCAAGGTAGACAGAGACGGTCGCTCCGGCGACTGATGCTCGCCCTGTGACGCGTTGATTCTCGTACGTCCCGCCCACATTCACCGCCAATTCGGCGATGCCTGAAGAAAAGACATCCGGCGAAACCAGACCGAGCACCCGCAAGTTGACTTTGCCATTGATGGACAGCGTGTTGCGGCCGCCGGCGCTGGTTGCTATCGCTCCGCCAATCGACACGTTTGTCTGCGTTCCCGTGAAATGCGTATCGTGGAAAATTATTTCGTTGGATTTTAGTTCGACTATCATGGGCCCATCGGCCGCCAGCGCGAATTCCGGCAAATTGATGGAAAGATTTTGCAGCGTCGCGGTGCCTGTAAATCCGCGCCAGCTGAGTACTTCTTCGCCTTGTTCATTTTCGTTCATTAAGTTGCCGCTCAACTTCAATTCGACGGACGCCCGGCCGGTAACGGCCACGTCTGTCTGCGGCAGAATGATTCGTAATAGTTGCGTCAGGTCGGCGTTCGTAATCGTTGACTCAATTGTCGCCGGCAATTTCTCGTTTGAGAGATCGACGTGCGCGGTCACCAGCTGCGGTTGATCGCCAAGCAAACCTGTGGTCGTAAAAGTAACGCTTAATTGTTTGTTTTCCGTGCGACCCGTAAGCTTGACCGCACCAGCCGAATGGCCGTCAAGGGTGGCGTCAGCGCTGCTCGCGTCGAAGCTGATGTCATAAGTCGAAACGTCGGTAAAGATTCCTTTTGCGGTAGCTTTGATCGTTCCCGTGCCCGCAAGTTTGGGCAGGCCTGACTTGTTTGCAAATGCAGTCAGCCGTTCGAGCTGAACGCGATCGCCACTCGCCGCGACGTCGAAAGCCCTGGTCTTTACGTCATAAGTACCACTGGCGAGGATGTGACCGGCATCCAGATTTGCGTCGACGTGATCAAAGTTCACGACCGTGCCGGCAAATGTTGCGTGCGCGGTAAGGCTTTGCAGCGGCTCGCCGCCAATCCTGCCCGGCCCAAATTTAAGATCGGCCACGCCGCTCATCGTGTTCGGCATACCTGTGATTTTCAAAGTGCCTGAGACATTCGCGTGCGTGTCCGCAAGTTGATCGCGCCAATTTTTTTGCGGCAACGCGGCAATCAGATTTTCGGCGCTCATCCGATCGAGCGTCGCGTCAATCGAAGCGTTGTTTTGGCCCAAGCGGGGCACGACCAGCGCAAACTGTGCGCCCCCACCGCTGGCCTGCGCTAAACGGCCCTCGGTCACCCGCGTCTCGGCCGCAGTCGATGAAATATTCGCAGTCAGCGACCCAAGATCGCGTTGATTAATGATCAGCGACCCGAGCACGGCGTGCCCGTTGACGACTGGGTCCTTTAAAGCCCCTGTCAGGGTGCCGTTAAAAGCCAGCTGGCCGCCCAGTTCGATTCCATAAGTGCGAAACTGCTCCTCCATGTCCGAGAGTGCGCCGGACGAGATCACTAAGCGCTGCAGTTCCGACGCGTCGGTTGAGGAGAGATCGACTTTGAGGTTTGACGCGGGTTGCTCGATCGAAAACTGACCCGATGCGGTCAATGTGGTGGCCGTAGTTTGGAGGCTGGCCCGTTGAATTTGAAAGAGTCCATGATCCGCGGTGAGGGCCACATCCCCTGATAATGACGCGACATCTGTTCCCGGGGCCCCGGCCCCGATAAGATGCGCGCTCATGTTCCCGGTAGCATTAGCAAAGTCGGTCCCGGTGAAGACGAGACTTGCTTTCCCGGTCCCTTTGCTGGCAATCGGAATGGCCCGGCCCGCTAAAATGGTGATTAATCCTCCGACATCAAAATTATTGAAGTCGGCATTCACTGTTGAGCTGCCCTTCTTCCGCAAAGAGATTGTGGCGTTTCCGCTGGCGCTACCATCGAGCGCTTCGGCTACGAAATTGTTGACTTGAATCTGATCGCTGGTGGCGACAACCGATGCGCGCGCTGGTCCCAGTTTCATCTGGCCCATAACACCGCCGCCCAAACTCAAATCAGCACTCGCGCGATAACGACCCGACGGCTCAAGCGTGAAAGCCGGGCGCGCAAGCTTCACGTTTTCCAGACTTCCGTCTTGTAATTTGACGGTGCCGGCCCCAATATCGTTCGTCGTTCCGGTGACGCGACCGTTATGCACCGCCAGCCGCACGCCGGCAATGTTGATGCTGCCCGTCCGCGCTCCGGATACATTTGCTTCCCCAAGCTGGACCTGCTGGACCGTAACATTCGTTACGCCGCCATTGCTCTTGATGTCGATCTTTTTGGCCGTTACACCGTTCACCGTCATTTCGCCTGACTGAATCTTTCCGGCTTTGGCGCTGGCGATTGTGGCGCTGGTCTTTCCGTTATCGACGGTGACCCGGAGATCGCTCGCCTGAATTCCGTTCTGCACTCTTGCAGTTGAAGTCGTGAGGCTGTTGCCGCTAATTTGCGGCGCCGAGGCGGTCAACACACCGTCGCGGTACTCGGCCCGGACGTCGCGCAGGATCAATCCGGTAATCGTGGTGCCGTAACTCTTCTCGGCCGCTGCGCGCAGTTCGCCGAGCCAGCGGAAATCTGAGCCAGTACCCATTACACCGCCGGTGATCTGGACTGCGTTCAGCTGAAAGTCGCCGGCAGTTAAGAGTTGGGCCACCGCGCGGCCATTGAAATCGTACGACTTACCTTCGCCCGATCCTTTGCCCGAAACGTTCAACGCTTGCAGCCGCAACCCGTCCGCCGCGAGGGCGTCTGATTTGATACTCCCCTCGACCTGATAACGATCGCCGTCACCTGTTACCGTGCCCACAAAGTTGCCCGCGCCGCGCAAGGTAGTACCGGTCTGAAAAACGTCCGAAGCCTGTGTAAGGTCAACGGTCGAGGTGACATTCAAGCGGTACTTCAAGGCGCGCCAATCGTCCATTACGCCTTGCAGATGTGCTTCGGCGATCGGCGAACGCAGCGTCAAGTCCTGAATATCGGCGCGCGTCTCGTTCACTCGTCCGCGCCCTTCAATGTCGATGTTGTTCACCGGCCGGCCGTCGTAACTGAAAGTTGAATTGGTCGCGCTGAACGAGACCACCACCGCCCGGCTGCCCGCGGGCGCATTCGGATCTTCCGGTTGAATCGTAGCTTTGAGGTTGCGCGCATCGCCCGACAAACTGTGCAGCGCATCGCCGTAATGAATCAGCCCGTTCTTTAATTCGATGTGGGCCGTGGAATAGGCAAACAGGATGCGGGCGTTCGGTTCTGGCGGCGGGATGTGGAGATTATGAAAGTTGGAATTACCCTGGGCATCAAACTTTACCCAAAGCTCAAGTCCCTCGACCTGCAAATCTTTGAGATTAATATCGCGACGCAGCCGCAGCGCGTAAAGATCTTCAATGCGCACCGTCGCGAGCATGCGATCAATTTTGCCGAGCTTCTCACCGCTCTTCGCGTCGTACAGTTCGACCCCCAACAACTCAACCGTCTGCGGCGAGAACGAAGTATGGGAATCTCTTATCTCGGCGCGAATACCATAATTCGCCAGGGTGTTCTTAATTTGACCTGCGATGTAGCGGTCCACATAACCCAGCCGGTACACGACGAGGCCGACGAAAATTAGAGCGACCACGGCGCAGACCAGACCAATCGCCGCAATCACTGCGTTGCGGCGCGTGACAAACCGCCTGGCCGCGCGCACCGGCGGTGTTTCCGGCGCTTTTGGTTTAGCAGCACCGTTATCTTCGCCGGGGCGATCCTGATGGTTATCTACGGGCATGGATGCAGACCAAAACGAAAGATCTCATCAATTCCATTTGTGAAAGGGGAAGAGCCTGAAAAGCAGAGGTCAGAAATCAGAGGTCAGCCACAACAACACGAAACCGGACTGAGCATATGACACTGATCTCCAATCTCTGCCTCATTTGTTTGTAAACTGAAAGCGGGGGAATTTCAACTTCTAAATTGCCCTTTCCTTTAAGCGGGATTTGGGTGAGGGCATGGCAAGCAACATAAATTCATACTTTCTTTTCTCGGCTTTGACCAAACGGAGAATACGTCGGGTTCTGACCGCTAGTCCCCTCGCTTCGGTGCTCTCCAACTGTGGAGGGCGATGAATCACGGACTAAAGTCTGTCTTATCTCTGATGCCGGCGAACCCAGTGGCACGTTGCCTACGACTTGCAATTCAAAGCCTTCGAGCGCGCTGATCCTGGGAGGATGATTAGTCAAAAGCAAAATGTTCCGGAGGCCTAACTCGTGCAGAATTTGCGCTCCCACGCCGTAATCGCGATTTAAACCGTACCCGGTTTCGGCGCTGGCCTCGGTCTTGCTTAACACGTGCTCCTGCATCAGCGCATAAGTGCGCAATTGATGGATCAAATCGAGTCCATGCTCGCTTTGACGGAGATAAAGGACTACGCCCTGGCCGGCTTCGGAAATCTTTTCCAGCGCGCGTCGAAGCTGATAACCAGTATCGTCGATTGTGGAGCCGAACATATCGCAGGTCACGTTCTCGCTGTGCACGCGCACGAGGACTGGATCAGTGGTGCGGACGTCGCCCATTACCATTGCCAGGTGCACGTCGCCGTTAATAGTGTTCTCGAAAGCTATCGCCAGGAAATTTCCATAGACCGTCGGCAGATTCGTTTCGACTGCTCGTCTCACCAAAACTTCTTTGCTGATCCGGTAACCAACCAGGTCGGCGACACTGATGATTTTCAATCCGTGGACGCTGGCGAACTCGCGCAGTTGCGGCAGGCGCGCCATCGTTCCGTCTTCATTCATAATCTCGCAAATCACCCCGGCGGGATACAGACCGGCAATGCGCGCAATGTCGACTGCAGCTTCGGTCTGACCCGGACGGACGAGCACGCCGCCTTTCTTGGCACGCAGCGGAAACACGTGACCGGGCCGGGCGAGATCCTGTGGCCGTGTTCGGGAATCGACTGCGGTAAGAATTGTAGTTGCGCGATCCGCCGCGGAAATGCCCGTGGTCACCCCCCGGCGAGCTTCGATCGACACGGTAAAAGCCGTGCCCAGACGCGAAGTGTTGTCAGCGACCTGCGGTGGCAGATTCAATTCGTCGCAACGCTCTTCGGTCAGGGGCAGGCATATCAAACCGCGACCTTCGCGGGCCATAAAATTGATCTTGTCCGCCGTAACCATCTCCGCCGCGCAGACGAGATCGCCTTCATTTTCGCGGTCTTCATCGTCCACAATAATAATCATCCGGCCTTCGCGAATGTCGGCGGCAGCGTCAGGAATGGAAGCGAATGCCATCTGAAATAGAAATCTTAATGCTGAAATTTGTTTGAACTTATGTTAACGGAAACAACCGACATTTGCACTCTGAGGCGGGAGCAAGGCGATGGGCGAGCTTAAAAGATGGGCTGGGGCGTGCGACCCCTGAATCACTCGCTAATTCGCCTGCGAGTGAGCATTATTGGCTACAGAATCTAGCGTTGAACTCGGTCGAGGAGAGAAACGCTTTCACCATTTCCGCGCGCACGTAATCGCCATTGAACTGATTAAGTTTGGCAAGCCAGAAGTTGTACCCGCTCATGTCTGAGTTGGGGCCTTCGTCAGGGTTTCTTTGCAGGTAGCCGAAGTATTGCATCAGCACAAAGGCGCGGTTGAACTCTCTTTGATTAAAGGTTGGGTCGTCCGCAATTGCGCGTAACACTTCGCTGCGGCTCTTTTTGTGGTTGAGGAGATCGAGCACGAGGCCCTCGCGATCTCCGGCCGCGATAAAATTTCCAGTGTTCGCGATCAGCCTATCTACATATTGAGCGTCCGACAGCTGATCAAAGTTGAACTTAAAGTCAGGCCGATTAACCCAGTCATCGGCAAAGGCCCGCGCATTGTCTGCCAGCGCGGCCTGCCAGCCCGGTGAATTCACAATGACCCCGAATGAAGCGCTGCGCGCATCCGGCAGAAACTCTTCGCGGCGCGGCATGCGCCCGTACGAGGCGCGGTACAAACGATAGACCATGAATCCTGTTTGCTGAAATTCGATGGAAAGAAAGAATGCCGCGCTCGTGTCGATGCGTTTGCGCTCGAGGCAAGCGGCATCCGTGCCGCAGACCAGGATGTTACGCGTCCAGAATCCAAAGCCCTGATCGTCAGGTCCGCGTCCCAAAAAGTCCTGGTAGTGCTGGGAAACAAACAACGATGGATCGTTTAGCGGGTCTGCGGTGGGCGCACCGCCCGTGTTGAATGACTTACTCTTTATCACTACGCCGCGCGAGGCGACCGTGAAGGTATAGCTGCCGGGACCAAGGTTGCCGAGGTCATACACTCTTTCGAGGGGCACGATGACTTGCGCAGCGCCGCCGTTGGTAAAGTGCTCGGCCTTAATGTCCACTAGAAAATTATTGTTGGTCAGCTGCGCGTGTCCCCAATCGGTAATCCGATAGCTGGTGTCGTTGAAAACAATCTTAACTTTAGCGAATGCCCGGGCACCACAGGTCGATACTTCGATGTCGGTTTGCGCAGCTGACGGCAGATAAGGCTGCCAAATGAGCCCCATAGGATCGGGGCTTGGTGTCGGCGACGCGGCCGGAGTCGGAGTTGGGGATGGTCCCATGAATGGAGACAAGGCCGGCTGCCAGCTCGGATCCATATCAAAAACGTCTCTCGTATCGGTGAGATTTACCAGCCCGGTACCATCCGGGTTCATCGTGTAAATTTCGCCAAAGCGTCCGTCGCGGCTGCTCATGAAAACGATCTTCGTGCCGTCCGGGGACCACTTTGCATCTGAGTCCTGTTCCGGATTGTTCGTCAGGCGGGTCGGATTCGTTCCATCGGCGTTCATCCCATAAAGTTCAAAGTTATCGTCACGCCGGCTGGTAAACGCGATCCGCTGCCCGTCGGGAGACCAGGACGGGCTGTGATCGAATTGGGTGTTGTTGGTAAGGCGTGTCTGGTGCGAGCCGTCAGCATTCATCACATAAATTTCGTAATTAACATCGCCCGGTGAAGGGTTGCGCAACGATGCAAAAGCGATCTTGGTCCCGTCTGGCGACCATGCGGGGCTTGAGTCATCAGCGGGATCCGTCGTCAGTCGCGTCAGACCCGTCCCGTCTGCATTTATGACGTAAATGTCAGCGCCATTCGGACTGTCTTTAGCGATCGCCTTAAAGACGATCTTTTTTCCATCCGGCGACCAGGAGGGAAAACTCGTGATCGAACTAAGGCCGGCGACTGCGCCGTCAACGATCATCGTCTGGCCCCCACCATCCGGATTCATCGTCAGAATAGCTTTGAAGTCACGGACGAACGCGATCTTCTGGCCGTCAGGAGCAAATGCCGGACGCGTTTCGCTGGCTGATGAGGTGGTGATGTTGCGCTGGTTGCTTCCGTCGGGATTCATTACATAGATTTCACCCGGCGGCCCGTTGCGATTGGTGACGAACGCTACCAGGCCGTTATATTTTCCCGTTGGGCTCTGGGCTGAGGCGCCGCGAAGAACCGGTAGCGCGAGTGCGCACAAAACAGACCCGCCTATCAATGCCAGCACCACGAGAAAGAATCGAGATTGAGTCCGGTGACGGTCGCGCATAAAGTTTCTATCGCCTCAGATTATTCCCCTCGCCGCGGCCTCTTGTAAAGGGAAGTATTACACGCGTTTGGTGCCTTATTTCAAGGTCGAACGCCAGAGTCTACCGGGCCGCGGCGTCCACCGTCAGTATGCGCTCGACGTATTTCGCAATCACATCAACCTCGAGATTCACGGCCTCGCCCGGTTTGATTTGTGAGAAGTTGGTGACTTCGAAAGTCTTGGGAATCACAGCGATTTCGAAATAATCGTCAGTCAGGTTTGCGATCGTCAGGCTGATGCCTTCTACCGTAACCGAACCTTTATGCACGAGATAACGGGCGATCTCTTTTGGATATTCAAACCTAAAAGTCCACGACTCGCCGTGATTTTCTGACCCGATAAACTTTCCGCGTGCATCGACGTGGCCTTGTACGATATGCCCGCCTAAGCGCGTCGCCAACGTCACTGCGCGCTCCAGATTGACCGGCGAACCTTCCTGCAGATTTCCCAGCGTTGATCGAAAAAGCGTTTCCCTGGAGACGTCCGCGGCAAAAGAATCCGGCTTCACCTCGAGAGCCGTTAGACAAACGCCGTTGACCGAGATCGAATCGCCGTCGCGCGAGCCTTCGGTCACAATCCGAGCTTCGATCAGGATGCGCGCATCTTCGCCGCGCTTTTCGATTGCTTGGATGCGACCAAGCTCTTCGATGATCCCGGTGAACATATCTGGAGCGCGGGCATCCCTGCCCGCCTGGCGCGCGGCGCGTGCTCAGGTTACTTGCTTCCCTTACGCTCGGGCTTCTGACACGAAGCGGATAAAGTGTCGGAAGCCCGCGCGCCAGCGAGGGCAACGCACGCTAAAATAGACGCAAGCAGAACGCGATTAGCAAAACCACGACCCCAATCGCCGGCATTGCCAAAGAAAAGAACACCATCCACTTCGCTTCATTCTTGAATGTAAATCCCAATAGCTTCATAAGCGCTGCTTTTCCCGGACGACCTGCATCATTCGGTGAAAAACTTCCTGGATCGATTGCCCAGTGGAATCAATTACGATTGCATCTTTTGCTGCCATCAGAGGGGAGTCAGCCCGGGTCGTGTCCCGGCGGTCGCGCTCAGTAATGTCGGCCAACGTCTGTTCATACCTGGCCCCCGGATTATTTTCACGCTCTTCAGCGAGTCGCCGTTCGGCTCTTTCTTTCAAGGCGGCGTCTAAGAAGAATTTCACGTCGGCATCGGGAAACACTACAGTCCCGATGTCGCGTCCATTCATGACGGCGCCGCGTTGGCCCAATTCGCGTTGAAGCTCTACCATCGCCCGCCGCACCGCCGGGATCGTCGAAACGACCGAAGACACCTGCGTCACGTCTTCATCACGAATGCGTTCGGTCACGTCGCGCCCATTTAAAGAGACCCGCAACGAGTCGGGATCGCCGCCGAGATCGATCTCAATTCCTTCTGCCAATGCGGCTATCGCTAAATCATCCTGCGTAGTGGTCGTCGCCGATTCGATCACCGCGAGCGCAACCGCCCGATACATCGATCCGGTGTCGATGTAGAGCAAACCTAATTCGCGCGCCAGCATTCGTCCGAGGGTTGATTTGCCCGCGCCGGATGGTCCATCGATAGCGACGATCAAGGGCGGCGACATAGATCAACGAATATACGCCAGTTTTACTGATATCTGAATGGATTCAAAGATTGCTCAGTGCGGTTCAGTTCGAGGAATCGAGTGCCTCCTCCGCTTTCGCCGCAAGACGATGCTCTCGAAATGCGAGGTAATGAAAGGAAATCCGCACTGCGCCTTCAGGGCGGGCGGCGCGGCCAGTCACGGTGAGTGGAGTCTCGTTTTCAAAATGAACCGCTATTAAATTTCATCTCGATCCGCGTTTGAACAATCGCGCATTTAAATCTCTGCGAACTTTTAGAAACCGTGACTTTCATCGGCAATTCACCTAATCTCGCTCCGAAATAAGGAGATCACTTCGATGGTCCAAAGAACCCTTCTCTGCCTGATGGTATCGTTGTCGATCCTGCCGCGCGCAACAGCTCAGCAACCGGAGCAACGTCCACCTGCTGAGCCATCGCGGCCGGAGAGCACGCCGCCGCAGAATCCGCCGGATGTCGATTCGCAGGACGTGGTGAAGATCACCACCAACCTGGTGCAAATTGACGTCGCGGTAACGAAAGGTGGTAAGCAGGTCACTGATCTGCGGCCCGAGGATTTCGAGATTTTTGAAGACGGAAAACCGCAAACGATCACAAATTTTTCTTACATCTCGAACCTGCCGGCCGCCGAATCGCCCAGGCCCGCGGCCGCACTGAAACCGAAAGGCGCTATGGCGTTGCCAGTGCCACCCGCAAAAATTAATTTGACCGATCAAAGACGCATCATGGCGTTGGTAGTCGATGACTTCGGAATCTCGTTCGAGAGCATGACCCAGGTCAGAAGTCAGCTGCGCAAGTTCATTGATGATCTTTCGCCAACCGATCTGGTGGCCATTATTCGCACCGGCGGCGATGTCGGAGCGTTACAGCAATTTACTAACGACAAACGCGTGCTCCAAAACGCGCTGGATCGCGTGCGCTGGAATCCTTGCAGCCGTGCCGGCGTCCATGTCTTCCAGGCCGCGGGTTCGATTGGCGGAAATACGGGACTGTGTTCGCAATACGTAATGAATAGCACGCTCAAATCTCTAAATTACATCGTCAAAGGTATGAAGTTATTGCCCGGCCGCAAATCGATGATTTTGTTTTCGGATTATCTCCCCATACAGGACCAGCAACCTTCTGCGTATGAGGAGACTACAAACTCAATGCGCGACTCAGCCTCAGATAACACGACCGGCGTGGACAGTCAAAGCCCCCCGAGCGATCCGGCAATCCCTGATTCAGGCACGAATTACGCGGCACAGTTGCTGCGCATTGCGGAACTGGCCATCCGCTCGTCTGTCGTAATCTACTCAGTGGACACGCGCGGTTTGCAATACACAGGTTTGACGGCCGCCGATCGATTGAGCGGCAATTCCCGGCAGATGCAGGCTCAAATGGGTTCGATCATGGCTAGCCGTTCCGCGCAGCTCTTGAGCGGCCGCGAAGGCTCTGATTTGATCGCGAAGCAGACCGGTGGCTTCCTGATCCGCAATTCCAACGATTTTGGTTTGAAGCAGATCATGAATGATCAGCAGGGGTATTATCTGATCGGCTTTCGACCGCTCGAAGAAACCTTCAACCGGGGGTTTCATCACATCAAGGCGAAGTTAAAGCGTGCCGGGTTAACTGTGCGGACGCGGGAGGGCTTTTATGGCTTTACCGATGAAGAGGCCCGGCCGAAGGAGCTCACCGCCGCGGATGAAATGAATAAAGCCGTGATTTCTCCGTTTCGCGCGCGGGACATAAGTTTGCGGCTTACTTCTTTCTTTCTGGACGACCCGTCAAAGGGCGCTCTGATCAGATCGTTTCTATATCTCGATCCTCGCGATCTTAGTTTCAGCGAGGTCGAGGGCTGGCACGTCGCGCATCTGGTGATTAGGAGCGTCGTATTCGGCGATAACGGCAAAATCATGGCGCAGGAAGATCGCACTGGTACTCTTCGGTACCGAGGTTCGGCATACGAACGAGCAATGCGTGAAGGAATCCCTTACGCGTTTGATGTCCCGGTGAGCATTCGCGGGGCATTTCAGTTTCGCCTGGCGGTGCGCGATCTAAACAGCTCGAAGATCGGGTCCGCCGGCCAGTTTGTCGAAGTCCCAAATCTTCGCAACGGCCGGCTCGCTTTGTCAGGCATAGTTGCCCGCGCCGCGGATGACCAGCCGAAAGGCCCACAAGACGACGGACTGGAAACGGGACCAGTGGTACGACAGTTCCGGCAAGGCTCAACGGTGCGATTTGCATATGCGATCTACAACGCGAACGCCGCCGGTCGCCTCGCGCAACTGACTTCCCAAATTCGACTGATCCGAGACGGCAAGCTCGTTCTTACCGGCAAGCCGAAGCCGATAAACGTTACCGGTCAGAGCGATCCGCAAAGGCTGACAGATGTCACCACGTTGATGCTGGGAACCGACTTAGCACCCGGCGACTACGTCTGTCAGATCGTCGTAGTGGACTCTTTTGAAAAGGACAAGCCGCGCGTGGCGACCCAGTGGATCGATTTTGAAGTGGTAAAGTGATCAATTCGAAGAGAAAGAGGACGCTCAATGTCTCGGGCCAGAATGCTTCCGACCTATCGAGGGCTGAGGACAAAGCCACTAATGCACACGTGTGTTTTGCTCGTCCTCGCTGCGCCGCTTGTTGGCGGTACATCCTCGACGTTAAATCAATATGAAGTCTTTAACAGTACGAGCTCTCGAGATCTAACGAGGGTTATCGCTGACAAATCCCATCGTTTCAGAATCCGCACCATCACTGCGGGCGTCAACCTTAAGCACACACTGGATCTGGCAACGGTCCAATCGGCAATCGAATTTCTCGAAACAGCAAAAAAGAAATTCGAAGCCGACGGCTACGAGATTCAGACTTTGCGCATCGCCACGCAACCTTTGCCCGAGTATCTCAATGGCAAGTCGCGCGCATCCGCGCTTGCGGATCTCAGAGTGATCGACGGAATGGTTTCCCAGAGGAATGTGCTATTCAGCGTCGGCCCCGTTATTACCGACGATCGCTACGACCCGGACTTCGCGTCATGGGCGGCTGAGCTCGTTAAGCAAACAAAGAACATTAATTTCAGCGTTAGTGTCGCGTCTTCTGAGCGCGGGATTCATCGCCAAACAGCCCGTACTGCGGCGGCAGCAATCGTCGCGATTGGTAAAAGTAGTCCGGGCGGCGAGGGCAATTTCCGTTTTACGGCCGCCGCGAACTGTCTCGCCGGAACGCCATTCTTTCCCGTCGCCTTTCATCAGGGCGCTCCGGCCTTCAGCATCGGGCTTGAAACTCCCGGACTGCTGCAGGAAGCATTCGAACAATCCAGCAACGTCGACGAAGCGAAGACGAAGCTGAAGATACTGCTGGAGTCCGAACTTAGTCCGGTTGAGAAGCTGGCATTGGAAATTGCTCGCGACAATCATCGTGAATATCGCGGGATAGATGTCTCACCGGCTCCGGGAAAGGACCAGAGTATCGGCGCGGCTGTCGAGGCGCTTACCCGACTCCCATTTGGCTCCGCTTCAACCCTGGCGGCCTGCGCGGCAATTACCGACGTGCTGAAGAACCTCAACATAAAAACATGCGGTTATTCTGGTCTGATGTTGCCCGTGCTTGAAGACCCGGTCCTGGCCCAGCGCGCCGCTGAAGGGCGGTACAGCGTGCGCGAACTGCTGCTTTATTCCAGCGTCTGCGGCACTGGCCTCGATGTGGTTCCTCTGGCGGGTGATACTACGGCCAAAGAACTCGCCGCACTGATTGACGATGTTGCGGCCCTCTCAACCAAACTACACAAACCACTTTCCGCTCGTCTCTTTCTGATTCCGGGAAAGAAAGCCGGCGATCGCGCCGAATTCAATAACCCATTTCTCACCGGTTCCGTCGTCATGAAACTTGATTAGTCCGCAGGGGCCAACACGCGAAGCCCATGCTGGGACTGCGTTGTTGGGTGAGCGCTCTAAACGTTATTAAGAATCGAGAGGGGGTGCCTTCAAGATCCGCCGCTTTTCTTCTTCAGGAATGTCCAAATCTTGAATAGATGGCGCGGCGGGATTAATTAAGCCGAAAGGTGAAAAAACACCGACCTAAATCAAACATTGTTAAGAATCGATAGGGCCGTGCCTTCAAAGATGCGGCGCTTTTCTTCTTCAGGAATGTCCAAACCTTGAATAGATGAAACAGCGCGCTCGATCGAGCCGAGCAGATGCGGATAGTCGCTGCCCATCACCATGTGATCGGCCCCTATCATGTCGCGCACCATCATCAACATGTGCGGATTGAAATTGACGGTGTCGTAGTAGAGCCGCTTCAAATACACGCTCGGCAGTTCATCAATCTTCGTCCGGCACTCGACGAAGTCCCGCCAACCGTTGTCCATTCGCTCCATCAGGTAAGGCGCAGCGCCACCCAGATGCCCTACTATCCAGCGAATGCCCGGAAAATCTTTCAGCATTCCGTCAAAGCACATGCGCGCCACGGCCAGCGTCGTGTCAAACATGAACCCAACGATTGGTCCCAACACGTATTCGCGAAAGGGGTCAGTGTTTGCAGGGAGCATCGGATGCAACAGGATGCAAAGCTTCAACTGATTAGCTTCTGCGAAAAACGGACGATACTCAGGAGAGGTCAGCGGCTTGCCGCCGATGTTGCTCAAAAGGATCACGCCGTTCATCTTCAAATCATGAATCACCCGATGAAGCTCTGTCAGCGCTGCGTCCGGGTCATCCATGGGGATTGATGCGAACGCTTTGAATCGAGTGGGATGTTGCGCGATAAGTTCGGCGTATGAGTCATTGACCAGGCGCGCAATTTCCGGTTGATGCGCCGCGTCGGTAAAAAAGACATTTGGCGTTGAGAGCGAGACCACCTCAACGTCGATGCCGACGCGGTCCATGTCGTCCAGCCGTTTGGCGACGTCGGTCATCGGCGGTGTCACGCCAAAGAAACGCGCCCCGCGATAAGTGATAATTGTCTGACCTGAGGGACTTTTATCGAAAGAGAATTCAGAAGGCAGGTCGCGAACCTTATCGAAGTAGATCGGCGGGTAGTAATGGGTATGAAGATCGAATTTGCGAATTGCGTCGGCCATGAACCTGCGCACAATACTCGCAAATTTGCGCGGAACGCAATCACAGAAGCACGCGTGTGCTTAATTAATAACGAGTCCGGACATTGCGCGCGCACCAAACATTTGATTGATTGGTGTTTTTACCCCCAGCGTCGTCTGCACTAAATCAATTTCCATTAGTAGGCGCATCTCAGGCCGGGCTATCTGATCGGCCAACGTACGCGCCCGATCGAAATCTATTGCCGCCAACGCCGCGAGTATTTGATCGAGCGAGCTAACCATATTTCCGAGGTTATTCACGCCGGGCATGATCCATTCGCCGTCTTTCAAGTAATGAAAATCGACGCCATCCAGCACCACCGCCGCGGCCACTAACTCATTCAAGCGGACGACCACAGGTTGCAAGAGCGCAAAGGCCTGATCCGGATCCAGCCGCATATAGGCTTGCGTCAGCCGCAACTGCGCAGTTAGTTCGGCAGCCGATTGCGACCTGGACGCCAGCACCACCCTCGCCTCGTTTAGCAAATCCAAAGCTGCTTTCTTATCACCGCCGCTGTTGCTGATGGTATCAGCCGTTTGGATCAGAATTTCAATCTTGCGATTGATCGTGTTTGCCTTATCCGCGAGGCGCCGTGCCTCGACAAGTTTGTTATCGCCTTCCGCCGCCCGGGCGGCTTGATTGTCGATTTGGTCGGTCAGCTGTCGCCGCTGGACGGGATCGGGTATCTTGTCCGCGATCTCTTTTGCCCGTGCGGTATCGCCGGTATTGACAGCTTTCCAGGCGGCATTCTGATAAAGCATGTTTTGAAATTCCGGCGGATACTTGGACGCCAGCGCCAGCATGTCGTCGACGGTGCCTTTCTCGCTGATCCGGCGCATCTCCTGATACATCTTCGCCGAAGGATCGAGGGTGTGTTCGACGCCTTGTGTCCATTCACGCAATTCCGCTGAGCGCGCAGGGGCATACTTATCGACCAGGGGCATGATTCTTTCGATCTGGTAATACATATTCTGGGCCACGTTCATACCCTGGGCCGTCTGTCGATTGCTGGTGAGGATATAGCTAAGCATCGCCGTTAACAGATCGCGATAAGTATCTTCGTCGGCCTGCGGCGGCTCGAACGAGACCAGCAGATTCCAGGCGTTGTTGGCCAGCTCGGCGTTGCGGGTGGCATTGTCATCTTTGATTCGTCCGACGATCTCCTTGTAAAGACTTTGCGCTGACTTGGGATCCTTCTGATAAAGCGTGGGCAGAAACGCAATCACGTTCCATGAAACGCCGCGCGCCAGACTCGTGCGCGCCAGCTTCAGCGCGGCCGCCGAATCTTTCGCGGCGATCAAGTTCGCCAACATTATTTCCAGGTTCGCTTCATTATTAGCAGTCCAATTTCCGCCATACCGAGAACGATTGTCACTTTGCAGCCGTGTTTGCTGCAGAGCACTAATCGCCAAATCTGCATCGTGCGGCGCAATCCGCAGGACCACGTCCTGGCGCGACAAAATGATGCGCTGCATATCCTGATATACCTCGGGATCGCTGTAATCCAGTTCTGAAATCTGATTTGACAGCTGCGTCACCGCGGCCGTAAAGAGCGTGCGCGCCCGTTTCTCGTCCCGCGCCCATAACAGGTCCGCAACTTCTGATTCAGCTCGGACGCGGTTAGCGGATGCATGAAGATTTAATACTTGCTCAGAAAGGGCCTCAACCAGGTCGAGAGCTTTCTTTTCCGTTTCGGGATTAACTTTCGGCAATTGCGCACTATCGGCCCGTCCGGGGAGCTGCGTCAGGACCGGCCCGTGCATTATTTGACTCTTGCAAAGGCTCCATCCGAGGAAGACGATTAAAATGGGTAGGAGTACGTTTGGACGAAGCATGTTTCAATTCCTTTCCGAAGAGCGTTGACGTAGCGAAGATGACTTGTATTTGCAGAACGCCTGGTTAATGTAGTCTGCACGATGGCTTGCCTGCCTATCGCGCCGATTATGCCCTGCTGGTTCGTCGTTAATCCTTTGAAGCGCAATTACCGGCGCACGTTTCCTGCAGGCGGACAAAAAGGCCGCTCAACCTACTACTTTTGACGTCACGCTTTGAGTATTGTTCCGCAAATCACTAGACTTAAATCGATGTCCGACCCCCAAACCAAAGCGATTCTCGATCGAGTCCTGGCCGGCCACCGGCTGACCACCGGGGAATGCACAAAACTTCTGGAGTCTGACGACCTGGCGCCTATTGGAGCCGCCGCGGACGAGATTCGTCAGCGTCACCATTTGAACAACATCGTCACATACATCATCGATCGCAACATCAATTACACGAACGTCTGCAACGTTGTCTGTACTTTCTGCGCGTTCTATCGTCGGCCCGGCGCGCCTGACACGTACGTTCGAACGCTTGATGAGATTTGCGAAAAGATCGACGAGACGATCGCGCTCGGCGGCACCGGTGTGTTAATGCAGGGCGGTTTGCATCCTGATTTTGGCGTCGAATGGTACGAAGATCTGTTACGGACATTGAGCGCGAAGTATCCAGGCTTTCAATTGCATTGTTTCTCGCCCCCTGAGATTCACAACCTTCATCTGATCTCCGGTCTCGATTACGAAACCATCATGCAGCGGCTTAAAGATTCCGGACTCTACAGCTTGCCGGGCGGCGGGGCTGAGATTCTGGACGACGAAGTGCGCAAGCGAGTCGCGACCAAGTGCACGACCGATGAATGGCTCGAGGTCATGCGGGCCGTGCATAAGGTCGGGTTGCGATCATCGGCGACGATGATGTTCGGCATCGGCGATAAGATTGAGCATCGGGTGCGCCACCTGCAACGCATACGCGACCTCCAGGATGAAACCCGCGGCTTCTTTGCTTTTATCCCCTGGACCTTTCAACGAGAAAACACGGCGCTCGGTCGCAAGATCAAAACAGAGCCTACGGGTATCGATTACCTGCAAATGCTCGCGGTCTCAGTCCTGTTCCTCGATAATATCGAGAATTTCCAATCGTCGTGGCTGACGCAGGGGTTGAGGTTGGGTCAGGTAGCGTTGCGCTTTGGGGCAAACGACATGGGCTCGATCATGATTGAAGAGAATGTTGTGTCAGCTGCGGGAGCCCACAACCGCGCGAATGAAGAGACTCTGCGTTATCTAATCAGCGAGGCCGGATTCATCCCGCAACAGCGGGATATTCTCTACCGCCCCGTCAAGCGTGAATCGCGCGAGACAGCGCCGTCGGCAGCTATCGCTTAAACTGATTTCGAACCGAATTTCTGCCGCCGAAATCTGCAAGTCGTCGTAAACGATCTGATGGCTCTGCGGCGGGGTAAGTTTCCACCAAAACTGGTTCCAGCCTGGCCGCATTCGCTAACAACCCGGTGCCCTCGGCCGTTGGTTTCACTTTAGCGAGCAAGACTCGAGCAATTCTTTTGGGCATCAGCATGGGTGCAATGGCCGCCGCGGACTCGGCAAGCTGAACGATGTCGCCGCCGCCTCGCCAATGTTCGCGCACCACCGTGTCATCGGTGCGATCTATCAAACGCAGCAGGGTCAAAGAAATCAGAAACAGATCATCAATCTGCCCCACAAAAGGAATCATGTCCGGAATAAAATCAAAGGGAATGAGCGCGTAAATAACCGCCGCGGCGAACAAAGCCCGTTCCGTTGGCGGCACACGTTTGTCTACCATTAGCTTAGCGCAAAGCATCGCCATGTTCGGCAGGAACATGAGCAGGTTCTTCATGCGACTCTTCAGTTGGCTTTTCCGCATTTATTCAGAAGTCTAGCCGACCAGGTTGAGCCGGGCAAGCTTTCACTAGTGTGCGCGGCCTGGGCAGCGCGCAATATCTCCTGTGAAAGACAACTTCGTTAGTTCAAGCCGGAGTCTTGCTCCACGGCCGGGCTACTGCCCCCGGCGATCCATTTTTCAGACACTATCAAGCTTTCCGGCCGCGACTTCTCATGATAGATTTGCGGCGTTCTTTGCGAGTGACAACCGGCCACTGAGAACTGCCGCCAAGTGTCTATTCTTGATCAAATCCGCCAGCGTGCGTCTTCGAATCAGCAGCACATCGTGCTGCCAGAAGGCGATGACCCGCGCACGATAGTAGCGGCCGGCCTCGCGGTAAGTCACCGCCTCGCGCGGGTCACCGTTTTGGGATCTGAAGAAAAGATTCGCGGGACGGCGCGACAGGCGGGCGTCGATCTCGGAGGCGTCGAAGTAATCGACCACGTCCGGGCCGGCGATTTTGACAAGATGGTCTCGCTTCTCTACGAAGCGCGCCGCGCCAAGGGTATGACACTCGACGAGGCGAACACCGCGCTGCGCGATCCTTTGTACTATGGAAATCTGATGGTGCGCGCAGGGCGGGCCGACGGGTCGGTTGCCGGCGCTACCAACACCACCTCGCATACCGTGCGGGCGGCGTTGCACTGCATCGGCGTGCGACCAGGTTTCAAGTTGGTTTCCAGTTTCTTTCTCATGGCCCTGCGCGATCAATCCGTCGGTCATAACGGCGCGATGATCTATGCGGATTGTGGCGTCGTGATCGAGCCAAGCGCTGCGGAACTCGCCGAGATCGCGATGGCTTCGGCTGACTCGTGTCGCGCCTTGCTGGGCACTGAGCCTCGGATCGCTATGCTTTCTTTTTCAACGAAAGGATCCGCGCGCCACAAACTGATCGACAAAGTGGTGGAAGCGACGCGCACCGTTCGGGCGCGCGCGGCAGAGATTGAAATCGACGGCGAACTACAAGCGGACGCTGCGCTGGTGCCGGCCGTCGCGCAATCAAAAGCACCGGGTTCTGCGGTCGCCGGCCGCGCGAATGTTCTGATCTTTCCCGATCTGCAATCGGGGAACATCGCTTACAAATTGACTGAGCGATTGGCGGGAGCGACCGCCATCGGTCCCATCCTGCAAGGCCTTGATCGACCTGCAAACGACTTGTCGCGCGGCTGTAAAGCGGACGATATCGTTGACGCAATCGCGATAACCGCCGTCCAGGCACAGGCGCGGAAAGCCGCGCGCTAGTTACTTGTAGCCGCAGGGCAACGTAAGCGGACCATCCGCAGCATCAAACCCGGCGTACTCATAACTAAGCAAATGGAGCTAACCTGCGTGCGGTCATTATTAGTAATCCTGGCGATCTTTTGCGCTGGCCCAGTCCTTGCCCGCGCGCAGAGTGGATCGCGGCCCTCGCCGTCTCCTACCCCAAAAACCGAAGACCAGGAACCTGTCCGCGTATTTACGGAAGAAGTCCGCCTTCCCGTCGCCGCAACTGACACGTATGGTCACTATGATCCAACACTCACAAGTGACGACGTGCTCGTTTTGGAAGACGGTGAGCGGCAGCAAATCAAAAGCATCCAACATCTTCCCGCGAACGTTTTGCTCTTACTTGATGTCGGTAATCAGTTGGGATTGAAAGACACGAATCTGACGCGTGAGGTCGCGATGCGGGTGATCAATAGTCTCTTTGCCGGAAACCGAGTGGCGGTGATGCAGTTCGCGATGAAGCCGGAGCTCTTGCAAAAATGGACGACCGATAAGCCCCCCATCGCCCGGGTTCTGAAAACAAAAATGATTTCGGGCAAGAGCAGCCGTCTACCCGATGCGATTGCGGCCGCGGCGGAACAATTCAAAGACACGGTCCCCGGCACCCGTCATATCGTAATCATCAGCGACGGCGTCGATACGCCGGGTGGAAAAGTGACGATGACAAATGCTTTGAAGCAACTGAATTCCATCCAGGCGAGTGTTCACATTCTCAGCTATACCGTTCTGGCGCGAGAGCAACTGGAGCCGCAGACTAAGATTTGGAAAGGGGGGGATGGTGTGCAGCGTGACGGCAATCCAGGAAGCAATCCGGTAGCGAACGGCGACCCGACGCTGCCTCCGACTGCTACGCGCACCCCGACTTTCAAAATTGGATCCATTGATACCGACGGCGCGATGCGACGCAAGCGAAAAGAATACGAACGCGCGACGCGCGAAAGCGAAAAGCAGCTCACCGCAATTGCCGAAGAAAGCGGCGGTCGGATTTTCCTGCCGGCGAATTCCAACGAGCTCCTGACCCAGGCGGACAGCATTGCCCGCGACATTGGATCGCAGTATATCGTCACGTATCGACCGACTCGTCCGCTAGCTTCTGCAAAGCCTGGTGAGTACCGAAAGGTAGAAGTCGCTTCGCGGCGCGTGGGCTTGTATTTACGCAGCCGCCACGGCTATGCCGTACCGGATAATCAGTAAGGTTCAGAATTCAACGTTCACGGGTTGTTTTGAAGGCTGAACAATTAACACTACTAACTCACGGGCGCGCTCAACTTTGACTCGATACCTGGAACGACCGGACCCCATTCCGAGTCGTGCGGTTTTCGCAGCAGTGACTGGCGTCGCAGATCTTCCCAATCTTCCTGCGGTACACGGTGAAACGCCTCGACAACTTTCGGGTCGAATTGACGACCACTCCACTCGTCTAACTCCGCTGACGCGGCATCGTAAGACCTGCCTTTACGATACACGCGGTCGCTGGTGATCGCATCAAAGGCGTCGGCCACGGAAAAAATGCGCGCGCAAATGTCGATGTCCTCACTGTGCAATCCGAGCGGATAACCAGAACCATCCCACTTTTCGTGATGCTGGGCGACAACGCGCGCAGCGCCTTCCAGAAACTTGATGCCCCGGAGTATCTGCTGGCCATGCACCGGATGCTCGCGCATACGTTCCCACTCTTCTTCAGTGAGCTTCGCAGGCTTCCGTAGAATTGCGTCCGGAACTCCTATCTTTCCGATGTCATGTAACAGCGAGCCGAATTCCAGCGCTTTCATCTGCGGGCTGGTCAATCCGTATTCACGGCCGAGCCGTAGGCTGAACGTAACTACGCGTTCTGAATGACCGTGTGTTTCCGCATCGCGCGTTTCGAGGGCTGCCGTTAAGGCCTTCAGCGTTGATCTATAGGCGTTTTCAAGAGAGCCCAGCGCCTGATCCAGTTCGGCTGTGCGTTGGGCAACCAACTCTTCGAGTTGCGTTTCATAACGGTGCTTGGCAGCGATGAGCTCGTGATGATTCAGAGCGCGCGATACGGCCGCTTCCGCTTGTCTCAGATCGAACGGCTTCATCAGATAATCAAAGGCGCCTAACCGGAGGGCGTTAATTGCACTCTCGATCGTTTGCATGCCGCTGATCATGACGATCACCGTCTCGGGCGAGATGACTTTCACATGGGGAATCATTTCCAGACCGCTCATCCCACTCATCGTGATATCGCTGATCACCAGCTGATAATCCTGGGCCCGCAACCGGGTAAGCGCTTCTTCGGCAGATGAAGCTTCGCCGCAATCGTAGGTCTCGGACAAAAGATCGCGAAGCACACCGCGCACTTCGGCTTCGTCATCGACAATTAGTAGCTGCGGCTTGGAACTGGCGTGGCCCATAACTGAGAATTTATCCAGGGAACGAGAAATTTTGCAGGAGGAATATTGAGACTGGAATGCCCCCGGCCCTTGACCGGTATAGCCATTGTACAACGCTGATATTGAATTGGCAACATTCTTTTGCACCTGATTTTGGGCAGATTTCGTCAATTTCTGCGAACATTCGCGCCAGAGTTTAGAAAAGAGGCGGGTGGTTTGACCCGGTTGGGTGGGCTCAACTAAGATGGCGTCCGCAATCGGCCGGAGTGGCGAAATTGGTATACGCACCAGACTCAAAATCTGGCGAGGTTCACTCCTCATGAGAGTTCGAGTCTCTCCTCCGGCACCATTCTTCTTGAGTGTCGATAATAAAAAGGGCTGAACGATCGAACGTTCAGCCCTCTTTTTGTGTGGACTGCTTAGGCTATTTGATTCGTGAATCGACGTCGCCAGCCGGACTGCTTGTCGGGGCGTCCGGATCGCCTACCGCCTGGCCTGCAGGTGAAAGTCCGTGGCTGGCGATTTCATGTGCCGTGTGCTTCGCCATCACGCTGTGCCTGCGCCCATAGGCAAAGTAGATAACTAAACCGATGAGCAGCCAGATAATCAATCGATACCAGTTTTCTGCCGGCAGCGAGAACATTAACAGCAAACACGTCAGAATCCCGAGAATCGGAACCAAGGGCACCAATGGCGCGCGGAACGGACGGTTGGCGTTCGGATTAGTCTTGCGCATGACCAGCACAGCGCCGCAAACGATCACAAACGCGAACAAGGTTCCAATGCTGGTCATCTCTGCGAGAATGCTTAGCGGGATAAAGCCCGCCATGGCAGCCACGAATAAACCTGTAAGTATCGTTGACTTCCAGGGCGTGCGAAACTTTGGATGAATGTCGCCAAAGAAACTATTGGGCACCAATCCATCTCGGCCCAGGGCCAGCATAACGCGTGGCTGGCTCAACATCATCACCAAAAGCACTGAGGTGATTCCCGTCATGGCCCCGGCGGCGACGAGATACTGCATCCAGACCATACCGGCCCGCTTAAATGCATCTACGACTGGCGCATCAATGTTGATTTTGTTGTAAGGAACCATTCCCGTTAAGACAGCCGATACGGCAATGTAGAGAATCGTGCAAATAATCAAGGACCAGATAATACCCTTGGGCACGTCTCTTGCCGGTTCACGCGCTTCTTCCGAGTGGACCGAAACGGAGTCGAACCCGATGTACGCAAAGAAGATAATGGCCGCGCCGGCAAACATGCCCAGCGGTTCGCCGCCCGCTGCATGTCCACCGAAAATCGTTTTGCCGAAGAAGCTGATTCCCGTGTAACCGTAGGGTGCAAACGGATGCCAGTTCGTCGTGCCATAAACAGTTAGCACCAAATAGCCGCCAATACCGATCACCATCAATACAATTACCAGCTTGATTGCGACCATGACGGCATTGAAGGACGCGCTCTCTTTGATACCCTTGACCAGAATTATCGTCAGGATGAACGTGATCAGAATTGCCGGAAGATCAAAATACGATCCGGTCGAGACAAACCCGGTGTGAGGACAGCCGCCGGCCACATCGACGTTGACGCAATAGTTGACGGGCGCGGAATGAAAGATGTGCGGTATCTTCGGCGGGATTGCGGAAATACCTTCATGGAATATCGGGATGAATTCCTGAAAGTGCGCGGACCATCCATGCGCGACAGTCGCTGATCCCACCGCATATTCCAGAATCAAATCCCAACCGATAATCCAGGCGAACAACTCGCCCAACGTCGCATACGCGTACGTATAAGCGGATCCGGCTACCGGAACCATCGAAGCGAACTCTGCATAGCAAAGCGCGGCAAATACACATGCCAATCCCGCCAGTACAAACGAGAGCATCAGCGCCGGGCCAGTGCGGTCATGGGCGGCCACGCCGGTCAGAATGAAGATGCCCGTCCCGATAATCGCCCCTACTCCGAGCGCGGTCAGTTGCACCGGTCCGAGAACGCGACGAAGACGGTTTTCGCCCTTCATCTCCTCGAGGAGCATTGAGAGCGGTTTCGTCCTGAAAAGTTGATTAGCCATCAGTTAGCCTCCAGTGGAGTTCGACAAATTTCGGTTTGTCGTCAATTCAAGAATTGGTCGGCAACACGCGACAAACTGAAGTTTGTCGAACATCAGTATTCACCTTTCGCTTCGGCAGAAGCCTGGGAAATCGATCCTTCTTCTGCCATTGGCGTTCCAAGTTTCTTCCAGATGAAATATACGGGGATACCAGTCAGCACAATGATCAGACCGGGCCAGGTAGTCGCCGTTTGATAAATGAACAGCACGATCAAAATTACAGTTGCGCCAACGATGTAAAGAAGGGGGACCACTGGATAGCCGAAAGCCTTATAGGGCCGTTCGGCGTTAGGTCGAGTCTGGCGTAAACGAAAAATGCCCGCGATGGTAAGAATATAAAAAATCAGCGCTGCTGAAATTACATAATCGAGCAGGTTGCCGTAGAGATTTCCGTAACCCGAAATCTGGCCGGCCGCATCGTGTTTGATGGTGCGTGGCAGCACCAGAACCGCTGCCCAGATGCCTTGAATTACCAGTCCCCATGCAGGCACGTGCTTGTCGTTGAGCCGTCCCGAGGATCTAAAAAACAGGCCGTCCCGCGCCATTGCGTAGTAAGCCCGGGCTCCGGCGAGAATCAGACCGTTGTTGCAGCCAAAGGTCGAGATCATGATGGCAACCGCCATTACGATCGCTCCCCGGCCCGAAAAGATCACGTTCATAGTATCGGTTGCCACCCGATCGGCCCCTTGGATTTTCTCGAAGGGCAGCGTTGTCAGATATGCGACATTCGCCAGCAAGTACAAAGCGATCACAATCATCGTGCCGAACGCCAGCGACAAAGGAATGTTGCGCCTGGGATCCTTCACTTCGCCGGCGGTGAAAGTAATGTTGTTCCAGGCGTCCGCCGAAAATAGTGAGCCGGTTTGTCCTACACAAATTCCTACAAACAATCCGAACGCGGTGGCGGCGGTCAAACCGCCCCCCAGATCTTCCAGCGATCCGCGAATCGTCCAAAGGTTGCCAAAGTTGGCATGAACGACTCCCGAATTCCAGCCGACAAAAATACCGAGCAAAATCAGACCAAACAGGGCTGCCAGCTTCGCAGTGGTGAAAGTATTCTGGACGAGTTTGCCGAGCCTTAATCCGCGTGTGTTCATGAAAGTCAGCAGAACAATCAAGAGCACGCCGATCAGTTGCGCGGTCGAAAGCGAAATAGCGTAGTTACCAAATACGTGTATGGGGGCGATCAGGTATTTATCTTCTCCGACGGATGGGACCAGCACACCAAGATAGCGCGCAAAGCCAACTGCAACCGCCGCAATCGTCCCGGTCTGAATCACCAAAAAGAGAGTCCAGCCGTAAAGAAAGCCCCACATGGGCGAAAAGGCTTCACGCAGGTAGACATACTGCCCGCCCGCCTTTGGCATCATGGCCGCGAGCTCGCCATAGCTGAGCGCCGCCATAATCGTCAGCAGTCCGGTAACCACCCAGACAATCAACAGCCATCCCGGTGCGCCAACCTGTTTTGAGATGCCTCCGGACACAATAAAAATGCCGGACCCGATCATGGATCCGGCGACAATCATCGTCGAATCTAGCAGACCAAGACCGCGAATGAATCCTGTGCCTTCTTTGTGCGTAACTGCGGCAGCTTCTGCCATCGTTCCTCCAGCGTTGAGCTGATTTCGGAACCGCTTGTTTTCTTAACTTCTTCAGGGAGAGATTGGAAACGCGAGCGGCATTATACTTAAATGCTCCGGTCTGTCGAGCGTTTTTCCGACGCCCGGCGTTTCATGAGCAGTCGAGATTTAGGCTATGCTCTGTGGCTCGACACAAGATTGCTGCGTGGCAAACCGCATTGTTACTAGAATTGGCCTGCGGTTAAATGCGATAAAGATGAGAACCTATATCCCCCTGACCGTTGCGACAATTTGCCTCACCGTTGTCTTTTCAGCTTGCACAAGAAACGGACAACCGGCGGAGACTATCAATAATCCGCCACCGTTAATCAGTCCTTCGCCGCTCAATGGGACCGGCCCCAATGCGAATGGCGAAAGCGGAAATGATTCTGAACCGGTAATGCTGAAGGGTCCCAACGCAGTCCCGAAGGACACGCGCATCGTCGTGAACATTCCGGCCTTCCGGATGGATGTCTTTCGCCACGGCATCCTTTTAAAGTCGTATAAGATCGGTATTGGCTACCAGCAGTTCCCTCTGCCCACCGGCTTTCGCAAGGCTGAGACAATTATTTTCAATCCAACCTGGACGCAGCCGAATGAATCCTGGGCTTCGGATCCGGGCCTGGTGGTGCCGGCGGGTGACAAAGGTAACCCGCTCGGGCCAATCAAAATTCCCATCGGCGGCGCAAATTTGATCCATGGTGGCAAAGCGCTGGCGAAAATTGGCACATTCGCGTCGCACGGCTGCGTCGGACTGACGAACGATGAAGTTAAAGATTTCGCGAAGGTGCTGGCCGATGCTTCGAACACGGAGTTGAAAGAAGACGCGATGGTGTCGTTTCTTAGAAAGAGAACGCGGACCCAGGCCGTAAAGCTCAATAAGTTTGTCCCTGTCGAGCTGCGTTACGAGACGATTATGATCCAGGACGGCCAATTGCATATCTACCGCGACGTTTACAACAAAAATACCAACACCGAAGAAAATTTGCGCACCACTTTCGAGGCGAACGGCGTGAGCTTTGACGGTTTAAGCGAGGCTGAGAAGACCCAGACCCTGGATGCGGTGAATGCGATGTCTCTTCACCCTAAGAAGCAACCAGCGCCAAGGCCCGCGGTAGTTGTAAACCAGAATTCAGAGGACAAGCGCGCGTTGGCAGCGGAGAGAAAAGCGGAAGCGGATCGGCAAAAGAAACTGCGTAATCAAAAAGAAATCGTGATCGACATGCCGGCATTGAGCGGTAAAGGTTATCCGCCCCCCAAAGATTTGAATACGGGTGCGCCCTCGGTTACGCCCGCAATCGCTGGCAATGCGACGCCGCGCCCGCCGACAGCGCCTCGTATAATTCCCAGGCGGGCCGCAGTTTCTCAGCGATCGCCAACACCCGTTCGTACGACTCCCACGCCGGGTGCTACGACGAAGCCGTCACCGATGCAGCCTCGCACGAATCCAACGCCGGCGCCTCGATGATTTGATCAGAGGGGCCAGCCTCGCCAAAGTATCTGCGGCCAGCGGTAATCGTTTCAAAGTATTCCGAAATCCGATCGAGAATTTCGGTCACTGAATGTGAATGATAGAGCGCGGTGCGAAACAGCGCCCCGCCCTGGAGTCCGCGCGTGAATTGTCCGGCGAGCTGTTTCATGCGCCCGATCGCAGCGAGCTGCGGCATGTCTTCCCGTAGCATGTCGAAATATTCAAGTAGCAATGCGCGCTTATCTTCAAGCGTCGGTTGAAAGGGTGCGCGCTCGTGCATTACATCTTCGATCTGGCGAAAGATCCATGGATTAGCCATCGCCCCCCGGCCAATTAAAACTCCGTCACAGCCCGTTTCGCGGAAGCGGCCGAATGCTTGATCGATTGAAGCGATGTCCCCACTGCCCGACACCGGCACTTTCACAACATCTTTTATCTGTTTCACCAGGTCCCAATTCGCCAGGCCACGATACCCCTGCTCTTTAGTTCGCCCGTGAAGGGCGATGTGCTCAACACCGCAATCTTCGGCAAGCTTCGCCGTTTCGACCGCATTAATTGTGTTATCAGAATAGCCGGCCCGAATTTTGATTGTCAGCGGGATCGTAATCGCTCTCTTGATCTCTTTGAGGATAATTTCCAGCCGCGGCAAATCACGCAACAGGCCCGACCCGCCGCCGTGCTTCACGACTTTCGGCGCGGGGCAGCCACAATTCACGTCGAGAATGTCAGCGCCAACTTCTTCCGCCATTTCGGCGGCCATGCGCATCCGCTCCGCCTGGCCACCAAAAATTTGCACCGCGAACGGCCGCTCGTTTTCATAAAAACGCATCTGTCTTTTCGACTTCGGATTGTTGCGCGTCAGTCCTTCGACGGAGATAAATTCCGATACGGTCAAACCAATTCCGCCCCGCGCTTTCAGCAAACGGCGAAAAGAAATATCAGTCACGCCGGCCATGGGCGATAGGACCAGCGGCGGACTGATTTCGATGTCACGTATCGTGAAGGGCTTGATCCGGTTCATAAAATAAAAGCCACGCGAGATTTTACCTCATGTGGCTTTGACGTGCCTCTTGTTGACGTTTCGCGGCGGGTTATCGCCGGCTGCGTCGCGGAGTAGCGACACCTAAACGCAGAATCGAACTACCAATTCACAACCAGTTTTTCCGCCTGTTCCCACGCTGGGGCATCGAGGCGCAGCGAAGCGCGCTGCAATCGCTCAGGCTCGCCAAGCAGCCGGCCGGCGCCGAGCGCTACGGTGGTCAACGGATCCGCAGGGATTGTCACTTGCAAATTCAGATCGCCTTGCAGACGCTCGCCCATTCCATGCAACAGAGCGCCGCCGCCGGTCAGAATCAATCCCGAGTAGTAAATATCAGCGGTCACTTCAGGGGAAGCGTCCTCAATTACCCGTCGAACCGATGAAATTATTTCGGACACGACAGGCTCAAGCGCGTTGCGAACTTCGCGCGCGCTGATAACTATCGGTAAAGCTGAGCCATTGGCAAGTTGCTTTCCGACGATCTCCATTTCGTCATTGAGGTGAGCGTCGTCCCATTGATCCATGCAAGCCGAACCTAGCTCTCGCTTGACGCGTTCAATCGTGCGCTCGCCAAACTGCACTGCGTAACGCAGCCGCAGGTAATCACGAATCACGTCGTCCATTGCGTTGCCGGCCGCCGGTACGCTGACAGAATTGACCACGCCGCCGGACGCAAGAATCGCGATGTTGGTCGTGCCGCCGCCGATGTCGACGATCAGATGTGCTTGCTCGTTATCAAAATCCAAACCGGCGCCCAACGCGGCCGCTAGCCCTTCATCGATCAGATCGACGCGGCCGGCTTTCGCATCACGGGCTGCGTCCTTGACGGATCGTCTTTCCAAAGGAGTCGACGACCCGGGAA
>JBHELZ010000011.1:0-37981 GCA_046262835.1 Pyrinomonadaceae bacterium | reverse complement strand
TGACTGCGTTTCGGATGATCGTGATTCTGCACCCGGCTGATCAATGAACGAAGAAACTGCTGCGAGATCTCAAAATTGTCGATTGCGCCCCGTCTAATAGGCCGGTGCACCTCGGTGTCATTCGGTTCGCGACCGAGCAATTTCAGCGCGGGCGTGCCCACTGATACAACTTCGCGGCTGTGTTTGTGGATGGCCAGAATAGAAGGTTCGTTTAGGACAATCCCTTCCGTCGGGGTATAGATAATTGTATTAACGGTGCCCAAATCTATTGCCAGGTCATCCGCAAAAAAGCTACTGAGAATACTCATTCTTCTTTACCTCAATACTTATAAATTACGATTAAGGTTAAGAGTTCAAAGGTTTCACTTGCGTCGGTTACTTGCACTTGCATTCGGTTACCTGACAGCCTCAGGAGATAAACTCTCAACGTTCCCCGTGTCGAATCAAGACACCTTAAGCAAGCTATATGCCAGTGGATTCCAACCGCGAACGGGCGGATGACTCCCGTAATCGGTGAGTTAACGTCTGTTTACTAGTTGATGACCAGCCGATTTGCGCCGACCGGCGCTCGATAATCGAACGCACCGCGAGGCTTTCTCATGACGACCGAAACTAGCGCTCGATTCTGACCCGCGTTCTCACCGGAACCGCATAAAACAATTCGCGCACGTCGGCGTTCTCAAGCGCCACGCAGCCCCACGTCCAATCACTGCCGGCGCCATTGCCATGGATATAAATGTCGCCGCCCAGCGGCGTGTCTTGAGGTGGTGCAGTCTGAGTTTTCAGCGCTCGCATGATTGAATCATACTGCGCTCGGTTGATAAGGCCGTCGCGCAATCCGCGTTTAGCATGCGCTGCATTCGGGTAACTTAAACCCAGTAAGATAGAAAGCGCTGCGGTCATTTTTCGTGAAGATATAAAAGTCGCCTTCGGGCGTGCGACGATCGCCCTGACGAACTTTGTCGCCCACAGGACTTAGGCCCAGGCCCACGTCATAAGTGCGCACCAATCTGTCGCCCGAATAGAGCAATAATCCCGTTCGGCTTTCTTGACGACAATTTGAGGAGAGACAAGCGGCAGTTTAAGCGGCTTGCGGGATTGCCAGCGGGTGGGATTCGGCGGAAATCTTTCGGCGTTACCTGCAGGTGATGCAAACTGATTTCCGCACAGGGCAACGCCAACGAGGAGGAGAAATATGAGAATTGTTTTCGGCGTAGTCATGCCGGCCAACGAGAGCGCGCATTCATAGACGTCGAATATCCTGATTCAGTTCCCGTTCGGTTACGACCTCAATCAACAAGTTTGCTTCAGGCTTGGAGATGTTGCGAACTGTGGGCACGTTCAATACGCGCGCTATCGTTTCGCGGTCACGGCGGCGAATCGCGATCTCATCCCCGGCCTTGACGGCATGCGATGGTTTTGCGCGCCGGCCATTGAGCAAAACAAAACCCGCGTCGCAAAGCTGTTGGGCAACGGAGCGACGCGGGCACAGGCGAGTTAATTTGAGAAACAGATCCAGTCGCACTGTAAATTTCTCGGTGCGATCGTCAGGGCTTCGGGAATATTCCCAGTATCTTGCCTTTGCTCTCTTTCTTCGGGGCGCGCTTGGTCGCCGCGGCTGGTGGCACGATCTTTAAGAGCGGTTCGACCGAAGGGCGATAGGTCTCTGCAATTTTCACGTAAGCATCGTTGCGCAGGCCCTGCAAATAGTCTTCCCGCTGCTTCCCGATGCGCTCTTCGGTCATGGCGCTACGCACCTGGTTTTCATTGAAGGTCGCGACGCTGCTTCCGGCGTTGCGCGCGTCAACCTTCAAAATCTGATAACCCTCGTCTGTCTTTAATGGTTCACTGACGCCGGCCACTTTCACGTTCTTAATGGCGCCGGCCAGGTCCGGGCGAAGATCGGGTACGGCGAACAAACCAATCTTGCAGGGTTTCTGTCCATTAGTCGCCGGCCGTTCTGTATACGCCGCCGCCAGAGTGCAAAAATCCGCACCGCCACGCAGCTGCGTCACCAGCTGAATTGCGCGTGCCTTCACATCTGCTTCCGGCTTGCCCGCCAGACTAAGAAAGATCTCGGACAGTTCAATTGACTCAGGCCTTATGAACTTGTCTTTATGAGCGTCGAAATACTTGTGAAGTTCGTCGCTGGTAAAGCCATAGAAGAGTTTGGAATCGACTTCTGATTCAAGCACGGCTTGTTTCATGATCTCGACTCGCATCGTCTGGCGAGTGCTGGCGGGATCCATGCCGGTCTTGCGCATTTCATCTTCCAGTTTTTCAATCGAAGTAATTCCGTTTTCTTTGGCAACTTGCAGCATGCGCTTATTGACTTCGTCTTCGACTCGCGGCGTGAAATTGAGTTCTTTGCCTTTTTGCAACAACAGTTGCTCATTAATCAGCACGGCGATTAATTCGGGTCTCTTTTTCTCAACTTCGGCCGTGGCTTGCTGCTCGGTCATTCCGTTTTGTTTCAGCGTCTCAACCCGCTCTTTCATTTCCCGCTTCAACTGCGAAAGCGTGACGATGCCATCGTTGACCTGGGCAATCACTTCATCGACAACCACGGGCTCGCCTTCCTGAGCGTGGGCCAGCGAGGGCAAAATGAGGGTGACTGCCACGATGAACAACGCGGCAATAATTGATTTTAACTTCACAGAATTGTAACTCCCTTTTTCGTCGCTCCAGCGGAGCGAAACATTTGTATCAGACAATCGGGTATCGACGTTTTCAGCCCCTTTTGCGGAGCGTAATATTTTGCTCCGAGGAGCACGATCGCAGGTAATGCGCGGTACTAAAACATCCCCGCCGACGGTGCGGTCTGGTTTTGGCAATTCTAACTGTCGGCCCTGATTTGCAGCAAGACGCGGCGCGCGACCGGCAGTATTTGGTCCTTTTCTTCATCGTTCAGCTCGAGCCGCAAAACGCCGCTGGGTGCAAAATTGGCGCCCTCTCGAGCGCGAATTAATTCCATGAGCTTTTCCGGCGACACGCGGGCTTTTTCTGCCAGTTTAATTGCGATTCCTTCGCGTGTGCGGTCGATCGACACTACGCCCACCAATTCAGCCGCCTGCCGCAGCCGCGCATAGTCAAAAAGGTCTTCAACCGGTTCCGGAACTCGTCCATAGCGATCTTCGGTCTCGGCCCGGATTGCCGCCAGCGCGTCTTCATCGCGCGCCGACGAAACTCGTTTATAAGTGCGCAACCGCTGCCCCATGTCTGAGATGTAGCTTTCAGGAATGCCCACATCGACGCCGACATTGATTGAAACCGACGTTTCGTCTTCGACCTGATCGCCCCGAAGTTCGGCGACCGTACGTTCGAGCATCTGTGTATAAAGATCGAAGCCCAGCGCGTCCATGTGGCCTGACTGTTCGCCGCCCAGCATATTGCCGGCACCCCTAAGCTCCAAATCCAGCGCCGCGATGCGAAAGCCGGCCCCCAGGTCTGAAAACTCGCGAATTGCCGAAAGCCGCCGTCGGGCGATTGGTGTCAGTTCCTGTTCTGCCGGAATCAACAAATAGGCGTACGCTCTGCGATTCGATCGGCCCACCCGCCCGCGCAATTGATAAAGTTGAGAAAGACCGTAGTTATCGGCGCGATTTATGATGATAGTGTTGGCGCGGGGGATGTCTATCCCGTTCTCGATAATCGTCGTCGCGACCAGCACATCGTATTTATAGGCAATAAAATCGAGCATGACCGCTTCCATCTGTTTTTCGTTCATCTGACCGTGAGCCACGGCCATCCGGGCGGTGGGAACGAGGCGTTTGACCAGGGCCGCGATCGTCTCGATAGATTCCACGCGATTGTGAATAAAGAAGACCTGGCCGCCGCGCGCCAGTTCCAGATCAATCGCGGACTTAATGACCGCGTCGGATGACTGCACGACTTGTGTTTGAATCGCGAGTCGATCGCTGGGCGCAGTCTCGATCAGAGACATATCGCGCAACCCGCTCAGCGACATATTCAATGTTCGCGGAATCGGTGTGGCCGAGAGCGTCAACACGTCGACGCGTTTCTTTATTTGCTTCAGACGTTCCTTATGCGCCACACCGAAACGTTGCTCTTCATCAACCACGACAAGGCCGAGGTCTTTAAAGCTCACATCTTTCGAGAGCATGCGATGCGTTCCGATCACAACGTCTACTTCGCCTGACTCGATGCGCTTCACCACATCCTTTTGTTCTTTGGTTGAACGGAAGCGCGAGAGCAATTCGACCTTTACTGGAAACGGCGCGAACCGCTGGCGAAAGGTATCGAAGTGTTGATAAGCGAGCACGGTCGTCGGTGTCAGCACCGCCGCCTGCTTGCCATCCATCACGGTTTTGAAGGCAGCGCGCATGGCAACTTCTGTTTTGCCGTAGCCGACGTCACCGCACAACAAACGATCCATCGGCGTCGGCGTTTGCATGTCGGTCTTCACGTCTTCGATCGCGGTTTCCTGATCCGTGGTCAAGGTGTATTCGAAGCCTTGTTCGAATTCATGCTGCCATGGAGTGTCCTGCGGAAATGCATGGCCAAGGACCAGTTTGCGTTCGGCATAGAGCCGCAAAAGCTCGTCGGCCATATCGCGCATCGCGCGCTTTGCTTTAGCTTTTGTCTTTTGCCAGCCCAGTCCACCAAGCCGATCGAGGGTGGGTTGATTCCCCTCGGCGCTGGAGTACCGCTGGACCAGATCGAGGCGCTCAACCGGAACGTACAATTTGGCTTCGTCCGCGTAATACAGCAGCATGAATTCCGAGCGTGGCTTCGGAATATCGCGGGCCGCTGCCTCAGTAGGGCCGAGATCGAGTGTAACCAGGCCGCCAAATCGCGCGATCCCATGATCGATGTGCACGACATAGTCGCCGATTTTGAGATCCCGAAAATCAGAAAGGAAAGCAGCCGCCCGCGCGCGCCGTTTATTTTCGCGTTTGACGGCCTTAGCGCGCCGCTCCAGCGCGGGCTCGGCAGCTTCATCAAACAAATCACCTTCGATGTGCACAACCAAACGCGACGACGGCAATTCAAATCCGCCGGATAGTTTTCCGGAAGTGACGATCGCGTCGGCCGTTGCGAATTCTGAGGTGTCGTCGAATGATGTGAGCCGCGCGTTCACTTCGTAATCGCGGAGGATTTCCGTGACTCGCTCGGCCACTCCACGGCTGGGCATAACGAAAAGTGTCGTTGTTCCCGAGTTACGCCGCTCGATAATGGCGCGCGCCAGATCCCGTATACGCCCGTGATAGCGCATCACGGACTGCGCCTGCCAGGCGATTTCCTGGGCGTTCGCCTCAGCCGCATCTGGTTTAGAAGCCGCACTTGTGCGGCCCGGCGCGACCGGGGCCGGCTCTAAACGGGAATCGAGCGCAGCAGCCGGGAACAAAAAAAGCGGCTTTCGTTTCGCCCGCTCTTTACCTACGGAAATTTTTGGTTGCTCGGCATCGAGGGCTATCTCCTGATCGAGTTTTGCCGCGGTACGGCCGAGCGCGCGCAATTCAACGCGCTGCATTCGATTGATTTCGCGGCGCAACTCGTCTGCGCTGAGATAAAGCTCTTCAGGCTTTAATCCCAAATCATCCGCCGCATCGTTTTCCGCGTAGCGATTTTCCAGAGTCTGGAAGGCATCGACCAGGAAATTTTCGACGGCAACAGGTTCCTCAATCACCAACAACGCATCGTTCAAATAATCAAAGATACTGGCGTTGCGCTTGCGCACAATTGAAATCAGCCATTGCCAGCCGGGAAAGTCTTCACCTTCATCAGCAAAGTCCGTGCGGTCCCGCAACGAGCGAGCGAATCGCGGGTCGTGCCAACGCGCGCGCGCCTGTGCCGCCCATTCGCGAAAGTCGGACGGCCGCGCGATTAATTCGCGCATCGGCGCAATTTCGACACGCGCCAACTGGGTTGTAGAAAGCTGTGTCTCGGGATCAAACTCACGAATCGAATCGACCGTGTCACCGAAAAACTCAATGCGCACTGGAGCGTCATGTCCTGGGGCCCAGACATCAAGGATGCCGCCGCGCATTGAGAATTCGCCGATGGCTGCGACTGGATCTTCGCGCACATAGCCGCTGGCGATCAGCTTATCGACCAGTTCTTGCGGGGACTCGTCTTCATCACGACGCAGTACGGCGCCGGCTTTAACGATGTCAGACGGAGCCACCGTACGCCGTGAGAGCGCGCGCGAAGTGAGCAGAAGAAAATCGCTGATATGCGGATCTGGCGCAGGAACCACGGGCGACAGTGGGGGGTCGCTTGCGTGACGCGCCAGCCGCCATAACGCCAATGCCCGCCGTTCGAGCGTTTCGGCGTGTGGCGATCCGCCGGCGTAGGGATCGCTTTCAGAGGCAGGCAGGACGGCCACGTCAGCTCCGCATTCAGTGACACCACGGAGCGCGCAATACCAAAAGCCAATATCGCGCTCCCAATTTTCCAAATCTCTTTGCGCGGGCACGACCAGAGCGAAATGCCTGCCGGTCTGATGTTGCAGCGCTGCCAGCACAAGAGCGCGCGCCGGTCCGGCGACCAAGCCGCTAATCGAAACGACTCGCGCGCCGCGACTGATCTGATCGAGCAGACGGCGGAATTCAGCGCTGGCGAGTACGCGGGTAATTGCGCTTTGTAAAGTTGAAGATGTTTCGGTTGACGTAGTCATGCCTTCCGGCGTCCGCGGCCTTGCCACTCGATGTGCGGAAAGGCTCTGGCTTTCCAGTTGCGATTAATAAGTTGAAAGCTGCCCCGACTGGTTCCCAATGCGCAGCTTCGAAGTGCCAAAGACGGGGACTCGCGGAAAGGCAAAGGCTATCCGCACATCCGGCGCCCCGGGAGCAGCACCCATACTCCGCAAATCAATTCTTTATCCGTTCAATAATTTGGCTGGTAGAAACGCCCTCAACAAAAGGCAGACTCACGACGCGTCCGCCCGCCGCTTCAACTTCTTCCCGCCCGTGAATCTGATCGAGCGTGTAATCTCCGCCCTTTACCAACACGTCAGGCAGCAACTGCACGATCAGCGCACGCGGCGAGATGTCGTCGAACGTGGTCACGTAGTCGACCGAACGCAGGGCGGCGAGAATCTCTGCGCGTTCATGCTCGCCCATCAACGGTCGATCCATTCCCTTTAATTCACGGACTGACCGATCGCTGTTGACGGCGACGACGAGGGCGTCGCCCAGAGCCCGTGCCTGTTCCAGATACCGCACATGTCCCACATGCAAAATGTCGAAGACGCCATTAGTGAAAACCAGAATTTTACCTGCTGCGTGCAGGTGTTCACGCTCATTAATGAGTTCATCAGGCGCGAGAATCTTTCGGGACATGAGAAGCAACCATAAATTGTAAAGGCGCTAATGGTAAACGGCAAAACCGTTTGGTCTATTAACCAATTACCATTTACTATTCACGGATTCATGACTGTCCCTTTCATTGAAGAAAATGATCAGACTCAAGCGCGTGGCGACCATCTCGCCGCGCTGCGCACACTTATCGGCAACGTTTATCCGAACAAATTCGAGCGCACGAACGTCACGGGCACCACTGCTGGTGAAGACACAATCACTTCGATCGTTGAAGCATTCAAGAAATATGAACCGAAAGTTGTTGGCGGTGAAAAACCTTCGCCGGAGGCGCTTGAATCGGCGAATTCAGAGCTTAACAAGGTTAACGCGCGGATCGCCGGACGCATTAGTGCGCCGCCGCGCGTGATGGGCAAAGCTGCGTTCGTGCACCTGTCCGACGGCGTCTCGCGTCTGCAGATTTATGTGCGCCGCCAGGACCTGGTCGGCGTGCGGAATGATGCTGAAGGAGGCGAGGTCAACGGTTGGGAACTCTTCAGTTTGCTCGATCATGGCGATTTCATCGGCGTCGAGGGCTATTTGTTCGTTACGAAAACAGGCGAGCTTTCAGTGCATGTCAAGAAGCTGCAATTTCTCGCCAAGGCCCTGCTGCCCATGCCGGACAAGCTGCACGGCATTAGTGATCCCGAGATCCGCCAGCGGCAGCGTTACGCGGATTTGATTGCGGGCAGCCTGAAACTTGAGCGGGACGAAAATGATTTGACGCCGCGCGAAGTTTTCCAGCTGCGCTCGAGCGTGATTCGCGAGATTCGCCGTTTTCTGGATGAACGTGGCTACATTGAAGTTGAAACGCCAATGTTGACACCGCTGGCGACGGGTGCGGCCGCTCGTCCCTTCAAGACGCATCACAATACGCTTGATATTGACCTGTACGCGCGCATCGCGCCGGAGCTCTATCTTAAGCGGCTGGTCGTCGGCGGTTTCGAGAAGGTCTATGAATTGAATCGGAACTTTCGCAACGAAGGAATTTCCACGAAACACAATCCGGAATTCACGATGCTCGAGTATTACTGGGCATACGCCGATGTGAATCAGATGATGGATCTGCATGAAGAAATGATGCGGTCTATGGTCCGCATCGCGACGGGAGGGTTAACGATTCGGTACGGTGAACATGAGATTGATTTTTCTCAGCCATTTCTGCGGGTAACGATGAGGGACGCGATTACCCGCTATCGCGGTCAAGCTCCTGATGAAAAGGAAGAACCGGTTCGGATAGTTGAGCTATTCGAAGAGTTTGCTGAACCACATTTAATTCAACCGACGTTCATCACGGACTTTCCGAAACCCGTGTCTCCTCTGTCGAAAGCGTCACCGTCCGACGCGTCGGTTGCGGAACGGTTCGAATACTTTGTAGGCGGACTTGAATCCGCCAACGGCTTTTCGGAACTGAACGATCCCGAAGAGCAATATCAGCGCTTTAAGGACCAGGTGCAGCAGCGCGAGCGTGGCGATGAAGAAGCGATGGTCATGGATGAAGATTACATTCGCGCGCTGTCTTACGGCATGCCGCCGGCAGCCGGAATCGGTGTAGGCATTGATCGTTTGGTGATGCTATTGGCGAACAAGCATTCCATCCGCGACGTGATCCTGTTTCCGCACCTGCGCCCCAGACAATCGTAGTTGAGCGCTGCGGGCAAAAGTGTCGGAAGCCCGACTGTGAGGGAGGGCTTGATGCCTAACGGGTACCATGGCAGAAGCTGACTACATTGATTTTCAAAACAGGACGCAGCCCCCGGCATTCCTGATAACGTTCCGGTGTTATGGAACATGGCTGCGGCACCTCCCTGTTCTCTGAGGCCTATACCCTATACATGCCGATTTAGGCGTACAATGCTCGTCACTCGAAGAGGAGATTGACCCCAATGAAACGAAAACTTCTGGTAATTACTTTATCTCTAACTTTGGCCGCGATGCTCTATGCCCAGAGCGCGGCCTTAACCAAGGTCAGCGGCTATTTGATCGACAATGCTTGCGCCGATTCGGCGAAAGATCTTGCCACCAGCGCCGAGAACCATTCGACGAGTTGTGCATTGATGGATAGTTGCGAGCAGAGTGGGTATTCCGTGATGACGCCCGACAAAAAACGCTACAAGCTGGATGAAAAAGGCAACGACGGCGCGGCCGAATTGTTGAAGAATACTCACACTAAAAAGGGCTTGAAAGTGGCCGTCGAAGGAACTGTGAAGGATGATACGATTAGTGTCACCAAACTCACGGAAGTAACCGAAGCAATTAACTGATGGGGATCAGAAACCCGACCGTGAGGTCCGGTGAGGCCGCCTGTTCTGACCAGGTCCATTCACCCGCCCTTGCGCCGTCGGGTCTCTGCATGCCGCTTCTGATTTCGCGTGAGCTACGGCCTCACCGGGGTCTCCTGATGCGAGAAGGCCTGCCACCTGCCTCTCCGATTCACCCAGATACTGCTGGCCCAGACCGTTGGAATCGCTTGTCCGGCGCACGTTCCGTCCGCTACTCCCTTGTATGTGAGTAGTGCCGCGTCCCCGCGGACCATCGCAAGTTTCCAGTCGGATAACGTAAACGACTTCACCTCGCAGGGCATCGATGCCATCATCTTCACGACCTCGGCTTTTGTGCCCACACCTTGTTCGCCGATCATGACACCGTCGGCTGCCAACCACATCTGAAATGGCTTTCCATCCTTGTTCTTCCACGCGTTCCATAGCGCGTTTTCGTTGGCTGAGAGTTTTTTCATGAGCGCGGCTTTGCTCATTCTAGGTTTTGGTTTGGCCGCCGGTGACGGCGACGGAGTTGCGTCCTGCGCGAAACAGAAGGTGGCGAAAGCCAGAACCAGCAGAGCCGCCAGGGGTAGATGTCTTTTCATTCTTCGTTCTCCTCGGGGTTGAAGTGTGCTGAGAAATCTTAGAACAGAGCGAGCGGCCGAAGTTCTACTACCAGGCGAGGCGGCATGTCAACAAAAAGTTCACCGGCGCCCCCCGGGGTTGTTCAAAATTGAGCCGCACGTCACTTGATCAGATGAGTTGATTAAAAGGCCGTTGAGCGCGTGGCTGTGGGGTTTGCTACTTGAGGAATGCTGGGCGGTTCTGGATGATTGGCGAGCTGCCGTACTGTTAGTTGACCGGCACGCACATACGGCGCGCAGACTCACGCGCGCGATGCCCTGCCGCTTGTTTCACTCGTTGACGATTATCGATCTCTCAGCTACGGATTCCTTAGTTGCGGCGTTTTCGATTCGCCAAATTTCAAAATGGTCCCGCCGAATCCCACCGCCCACGCATGACTGCGATCGACAATAAAAAGGCGTTGCAGTACGTGTGAGGTTTCAGTTGGTTCCACCGACCAGTGAATGCCACCGTCGCGCGTATGGAGCATGACACCTCCGGCACCCACGACCCATCCTTCGCTCGAGTCAATAAAATCTATGTCGAGGAGATCGGTATCGGTGGGTGATGTTTCCCGGAACCAGGTGCGCCCGCCATCGTTAGTTGAGAAGATCTGACCGGCGCCGCCAACTGCCCACCCACGGCTACCGACAAAAGTCGCAGCATTGAAGCGAACGCGCGCGCCATCGCGGACGATGCTGCTTTGCCAGCTTACGCCGCCGTCACTCGTGTAAACGATGGTTCCGGCCGCGCCGACCAGACATCCATGCGCCCCATCGGCAAACGCGCCCCCCAGCAACAGATGCCTGGTGGCAGCCGTTTGTCGCGTCCAGTGTGCGCCGCCGTCGCGGGTGCCGAACACGACCCCGCTCTCCCCAAATGCCCAGCCATGCTCGGCATCTGCAAAAACCAATCGCACGAGACGCGCGCTCATGTCCGCACTGCTGAGGAAAACCGGTCGCCAGTTCATGCCGCCGTTTTCCGTCTTTAAAAGATACGAGGCCGGCTCATTTGTTTTCAATTTGAAAATGTCCCGCGTGACGATTAGCCAACCGACGTCCCCGTCCGCAAAGTAAACGTCTTGCAGCGTGTCTTTGGTGAGCGGGGAAAGCTTGTTCCAGGTCGCACCGCCGTCGGTGGTTGCCAACAGCGCCCCGTTACTACCCGCGACCCATCCGCGACTCGGATCGAGAAAGTAAACCGCGCGCAGCCACGCCATCGTCCCGGATGGTTGACGCCTCCATGGCGAAGCCCATGTAGTCAGCAGTGAGCAGTGAGTGCAGAGCAGCAGAAAAAAGAAAGTGAGCAGTGCGCGCGCCGCTGCCTCGGGATGAAATTTAGCCTGACGACGTACCGAAAGGACACGCCGTTCCGCAGTGTGTTGCGGCGAACGCGCCACGCCGATCCTGACAATCTGATTCATGGCCTACTATTACTATTAAGAAAAACTAGTCCCTTATTAGTGAAAGTGATAAGCCCGCGCGTAGCTGCGAGCCGCGACAAATTATCCTCCCAACTAAAACAGCCCGCCTCTAAACAAATTCGCGAAGGTGAGCACCTGAGTGAATCCCATAATCGTTTGCAGTTTCTTCAACCTGTTGCCTGGCACGATCACTTGATCACCCGGAACCAGGTAAACCGAGTCAGGTGTCTGACCTTTATAGACCGCACTCAGGTTCACGGGAATCGGCCTTAGAGTTCCATCCTGTTGTTTGCGCAGTACCACGACCTTGCTGCGATTGCCGGTTTGCAAAACGCCGCCCGCTTCCGCGACGGCTTCGCTCACCGACAAGCGGCGGCTCATCAACTTTATTCCGGGCTGGGCCACATCGCCGACCACGCTATAGCGATAGGATCCGGCCTGGTCCAGCGAAACCGACACCTGCGGATCGATAATGAATTCATCGTAGCGTTTCTTGATTAATTCGGCGACCTGGTCGGGCGTCTTGCCGTTCACAAACAGCCCATCGGGAATCAACGCGAGATAAATGCGGCCGCTGGGAGGAACCTTGATGCCTTGCTTTGAGTATTTCTCCTGCTGGAACACATTTACAGAGATCACGTCCTCAGGGCCAAGGCGATAGTTCGTGAAAAAGTTGTTGTAATAAGGGACGATGGCTTCTTCCTCGGAAGCCTGGTCGGTGCGATTCGTTTTCCCATCCGCGGTAACTTCGGGCGCCGGCTTGCTTTTGTCCTTATCAGTTTTCGTGTCGGAGGCTTTGTCATCGGATGTTTTCACATCGGTAGCGACGGCCGGCTGTGTTTCATCACCTGCCGTGCGTCGTTGACGCGTCGCGTTTGCGGGCGACTGCGCCAATGTGCTGTTTCCAATCGTCATCGCAATCAACAGGACAAAAATTTGAATTGACAACTTTTTCATGATGTAACCTCTCTTTTCTATTCGTTTAGAGCCTCCGCCGACCCGCGGTGTCTGACGGAGAAGCCCGCGTCTAAACGAAATCTCGTGGCCGTCTCTTAAACAGCTTTACGTTCCTTTACCAGACAAAATCGTCTTAATCGTTTCGAACATGATCGTCGCATCAAGCATCACGTTCTGGTTCTTGATGTAATACAGGTCGTACTCGAGTTTCTTCTTCGCATCTTCAATCGAGGCGCCGTACGGATACTTGATTTGCGCCCAGCCGGTGAGACCTGGAGCAATCAGGTGGCGTTGTTCGTAATATTCGATTTCCTCCGCCAGTTGTGCGACAAAGTGTGGCCGTTCCGGACGCGGCCCGACGAAATTCATGTCCCCGCGCAAAATGTTCCAGAATTGCGGAATCTCATCGACGCGAATCTTGCGGATGATCTTGCCGACCCGTGTCATGCGGTCGTCACCGTTGCTGGCCCACACCGGCCCGTCTTTTTCCGCATCGACCCGCATCGAGCGAAACTTCATCACCCGGAACGTGCGACCGTTCTTTCCGACTCGCTCCTGCTTGTAAAGCACAGGGCCTCGCGAATCGATCTTAATGAGGACAGCGGTCAGCAAAGCGATTGGCAGAGAAAGGATCGCCCCCACCAAAGCCACCATCCGGTGAATGATGATTCGCAGGACTTCGTTGGTGCGGGCCCGCCGGCCGCGGCTGGAAAATATCAGCCACGAAGGACGAATCATGTCGAGCAACACACGCCCGGTCATCCGCTCATAGAACGATGCGCTCTCTTCAATCGAAACATCGCCCGACAAACTCAAGCCCAGCAACTCCTGCGTCGGAAATTGCCCGCGCCGGTCCCCGATCGCCACGACGATGCGATCTATGGCTTCGCGCTTAACCAGCGAGGCGAGTTCAGAAGTCAGACCGATCACTTTCGGATTAATCAGGCTCTTACCAACCAGTTCAGGGTCGTTGTCGACAAAACCAATAATGCGAAAACCCGCGTCCGGACGGTTAAGCGTCTCGCGAGCGACTTCGATTGCGAAAGGTCCCGAGCCAACGATCAAAATGCGTTCGCCGAGTTCAGGGTGGCCCAGGACCCAATGAATTCCCAGGCGCCAGCCGACCATCAACAACAGCGCGATCGGCATCGAAATCAGCGAAACACCGCGACCGATCATTACCTGCGGCACCGCATAAAAGAGCAGTGCAAGGGCGATCCACGCCAGACCCAGGGCTTGCAGTAAACGCAGAACTAATTCGCCGCGATCGTGCATCACCACGAAGTCGTACAGATCGAAAAGATAAAACGAGGCGAGACAAAACGCTGTCGCCAGCGCAGCTTTATAGAAGCCGTGACGATGGATCAATGCGTCTTCTGCGTCGATTGTTCCGAGGCGCACGTACACGGCGATTATCAAGCCGCTGAAAAGCAACATGGCTTCAACCAGCAGCAACAGCACCGTGCGCGCGTTGTGACGGGACGGTTTCAGGAAACTCCTTCCTCTTCGATATAGATCATTGCCGGATCATCTCCGAGTCGGTCGTCGTTAACATACGCGACGGCAGGCGCGACTCGTTGATAACGTGACTGATAGTAATAAGCCGCATCCTCGGATTTCCCCTGGGCACGATTCAACACCACGCCGAGCATCCGTTCGCGCGGCAATTGCTCCAGCAGTCGATCTACAACCGCATAGCGCGTCACGCCCGCGCGCACCACCAGCAGGGCCGCGTCGGCGCGATTAATCAGAAGGTTAGCGTCGGTAAACACACCCAACGGCGGCGCGTCGATGATGATGTAATCAAAAAGCCGGCGCGCTTCTTCAAGCAGGCGGCCGAAGCGTGGGCCAGATAACAACTCAGCCACATCTTCACGAGCTGCGCCTCCCGGCAACAGATGCAAACCCGATGGTTCCAGCTTTAAAATCGCCTGCGTTAGCTTTGTCTCTCCCGTCAGCACTTCCGACAGACCGAATTCCGTTTGAACGCCAAGATATTCCGCGGCGCATGGCTGTCTTAGATCGGCATCAATTAGTAATGCAGTCGCTCCATCTGTCTGGGCCAATAGCCATCCCAGATTGAGCGCCGTCAGAGTTTTTCCTTCGCCCATGCCCGCGCTGGTGACTACAAATGCACGTTTGTGTTCCCGCTCGCCTGCCTGTAACAGTCGCGTGCGCAGCGCGCGAAACTGCTCGCACTCAACCGAATGCGGATCAGTTAGCGCGACCAGATGTGGTTCGACGCGCGCAGCCGAGACTTCTCGCGAAGAGAATTCGACGGCGCGCGCCGATCCGACAGCGCCCAAGGTTGCCCCAGCATCACGGGAAGCTGATCCCGCGGGGAGTGCCGGCCCGCTGGCTGCCTCCGCCGTGTGCGCAGTGGACGCTGAATCGTAGGCCGACGGCATTCCGGTGAAAGCGCTTTGTTCCCACGGATGATTGTTTCGGTTTCCCGGCCACCCGGGATACAAAACGTTTCCGGAATTGACGTTCTGCCGAATTGCAGATTTCGAAGAATTGACGTGACGCTCAGCGGACTCGGCCCGCTTCAGCGCATCATAGACTCTGCCCATTGTTTCCTCTCCCCAGACCAGAATGACGGAAGGCCGCACCCAGGTCGTCCATGGTGGTTGGAGAATCGTTTCGTGCGTGTTCGGTAAAGACGATGTCAGTGTCGGAAGACGGCGAGATGCGTACGAATTCAGAAGGCTCTTCATCAGGCTCGCTGGGTTGGCCGTTGCCGCTACCTATCGACCAAAGTTCAGCGCGGCTGGCGGCGGGAAAGATTCGTGCCGGAGCTTCCCGCTCTTCAACTTTAGCCATGCGTGGCAGCACGTCGAATGTTTCGGCGACTTCCTGGATCATCGCGCGGCTGATCATCTGTTCACCGGCCGCAAATCCATTCAACATCGCGTTGTCACACAAATTATTAATGGCGCGCGGGATTCCGGCGGTGCAGCGGAAAATGTAATCAACCGCCCCTGGTGAAAAAATGTCACTCTGCTCGGCGCCGGCAACTTTCAAACGCGAGTTGATGTACTGCCCGGTCTCTTCGACGTTGGGAAGTGCTTTGATCTCGCAGCGCAAGGCTACGCGCTGTTTCAGCTGGCGCAGCTCGGGGTAATTAAGCACGTCGCGCAATTCCGGTTGGCCGGTCAAGACGATCTGCAACTGCTTCGCAGTGTCGGATTCGAAGTTGCACAGCAGTCGAATCTCCTCCAAAACCTGGGGCGATAGTCCGTGCGCTTCATCGACGATTAGCACAGTGCGCAAGCCGCGGCTGTGCCGCGAGTCGAGCACTTTGCCCAATTCGAAGAGTAGATCGGACTTTGTCTCCCAATTCTGAATGTCGAATAGAGTTGCCAGATGTTGATAAAATTCTGTAACCGAAAGACGTGGGTTGAAGATGTAAGCCACCATTACGCTGCGGTCCAGACGTTTCATCACCCAACGCAGCATGGTGGTTTTGCCGGTACCCACCTCGCCCGTAACGACGATTAAACCCTTGCCGCTTTCGATCCCGTAGTGAAGGTTCGCCATCACTTCGGTGTGCGAAGGCGTGAAATAGATGAAGCGCGGATCGGGTGTCAGCGCGAATGGCAACTCTTTCAGTCCGTAAAATTCGATATACATATTTTCCTCCGTGGGCAATAGCTCCGAGTGCCGCTTTTAGGCGGCCGCCTGAAGGCCTAACTCACAACTACATCAGAAACTTCTCAAAAAGGTGCGTCAGCCGCAGCATAAACGCGAGCGTCGGTGTCGCGGCGATGGCAAACGCGATCGACGCAGCCATGGCAAATACTTTCCGGCGGGGAATGGCGCGCGCCTCGGCCGGGGTGAGCAACTCGGGGATAGTCGCGAGCACCGGCAAATTCGTGTAGTGCTTCGCATCTTCAGTGGTTTGAATCGTGAATAAGCGGCGTAGTTCGAGTGCCAGGGCCAGCAACAGACCAAGCGCCAGGCCAATTCCAAAACCGGCCGCGGTCAACATCAACCGCTTAGGCGCAACCGGACGCTCAGGTAAATTCGCCGGGTCAATAACCTGAATGCCCCCGCCCTGCTGGTCCTTGGCGGCGTCAGCACCCATCACAACTTTCTGTTGCTGGGCCAGCAGATTGTCGTAGTTCAGTTTTTTCGTTTGATATTCGCGATCGATCGCTTCAATACCGACCTCGGCATTTGGAATGGCGTTGATGCGCGCGTCGAGTTCGCCAATCTGCGTGTTCGTATCATCCAGCATTTTTTGCTGACGCTGAGTATCGCTCTCCAACATCGCGATTTGCGTCTTCAGACTGAGAACTCGCGGGTCGCTCAGTTGGATCATTTTCTGTTTTCGCTCTTCAATCTTCGCCTTCCAATCGTTAATCATGAGGTCCTGCTGGCCCTTGATGTCTTCGATCTGTTTTCGCTTGGCCACCACGTCCGGATTCTTCTCTCGCAAAGTCGTCAGCTGGTTTTGCAGCTCGCCTTCGTACTCAGAGCGGCGGCGAACTAATTCCGCCCACGCTAAGGTCGTTTTTGGATCGGTGGTGTCATAAGCGCTGAGCGCGATCTCCTGATCGCGACTCTTGGTGATATCCGCAAGCTGACTGCGATAGGCGGCGGCAAGATCTCGCGATCGCCCCAGCTCACTAATCAAAGCCTTTTGGCCCTCGTGCAGCGCGGTAAGCCGGCCAACCAGCGCCTGGGATTGCGAGGGCAGGTTGTTCATGTTCTGTTGCAGGTAAGTCAGCCGTTGAGTATCAATCGCGTCCAGCTCTTCTTTGGCCTGGCGCACCTGCTCTTCAATAAATTGTTTAGCTGAGGCGCCGGCATTGACCGTGCCTTTGGTCTGCTCGTCGATGTACTTGCTCGCGAGTTCGGCGGCGACAGCCTGTGTCGATTTCGGATCGCGGCCCCGATAAGTGATGTTGAAGCCATTCGTAATTTCATGGTTGCTGGTATTGACTTCGACTTTAATCTGCTTGCGCATTGCATCGATCAGCAATTCCATCGGCTCTCCGCGCCGCCGTTCGTCTTTATAAAGATCGTATTTCTCCATCAAAGGCTGTAATGAACTGCGGCTGGTGACGACCTGCGAGATGCTGGTAAGTTCACGCGTCAAGGTCTCTTCGGTAATAGTCGGCACAACCGTGTTCGGCAACGTCGGAGTGGTCACGACAATCAGGGCCGTAGATTCGTAAATGTCGGGCAGGCGATAAACGACGTAAGCAATGGCTAGTCCTACTGCAATTGCGGGCAGAAGGACGAGCCACTTGCGGCGGCGAAGGATGTCGAAATACTCGCCGGTTTTCCGTGGTCGAAATTCAACACTCATTGAGTTGCTCCTTGATTGTCACAGACGCTTACAGACACAGTGGACACGAGAGACTCAGAAAACGCTGTCCGGTTCTTTTTGTCCTTAGCATTTCTCTACGTGACAAAGACTTACAAAGTCGCCAGCGTCTTGCGGGCTTCGTTGGCTTCAGGGAAATTCGTCTTTTCACTTAAACGCAAAGCGGTTTCGATCTCTTTGCGAGCACCGGCTTTGTCGCCCTTGGCCGCAAGCGCAACGCCCAGATGAAAGTAGTAAGTCGGCGTCGGCAGGCCATTGCTGCGACGCGCAGCTTCTTCATCCACGCTGACGGCTTTCCGCAATTGTTCCGCGGCCGCGCCGTACAAACCCTTCTTGTAGTAGACCCAGCCGAGCGTGTCCGAGAAACTTGGGACGCCGGGATTTGATTGCACCGCGGTCTGGGCCAGGCGCATGGCTTCATCCATGTTGCCTTTGCCGTATTCGGCATAAAGCCAGGCCAAATTGTTCGCGGCAAACACAGAGTTTTCATCTCTCGCCAGCGCTTTGCGATAGTTATCGATGGCGGCGTCGATGTTTTGCCGGTTCATTTCCAGCATGCCGATTAGCGTGTAAGCTGAGGCGTTCTCGGGACGCTTCTCTACGATCTTGTTGTATTCCGCAATCGCGCGTTCCTGCTGATTCGTATTAACGAATAGAGCGCCGAGCGCCGAGTAGGCAGCCAGATAATTTGAGTCAATCTCGAGGGCGCGACGAAATTCACCTTCCGCGCCGCTCGCATTCTTTTCGAAGCCGTAGATCCGGCCCTTGAGAAAGTGAAGGCTGGCATTAGCCGGTTGCGCGGCGATCGATTGATCGATGCGCGCGTGCGCCTGACCGGTTTCGTTGCGTGACGCGTATATGTTGATGAGTCCGCGGAGAGAATTGAAATTCGCGTTATCAATCATCAATGCGCTGTTGTAGAAACCGACGGCTTCGTCAGGTTTGTTTTCCGCCAGCGACACAGCCGCCAGGTTCACGTAAACGTCAGTGCTGTTTGGCGAAGCGTCGTGCGCCGCCATGAAATCGGCGCGCGCGGTTTTGCTGTCGCGCAGTTGCAGCGCCGCCGATCCATGTGCGACCAGAGCATTCGCGCGCAAATCAGCCAGCATCTGCGGTGAAGTATCGCGGTCCGGCGAGGTCTTGGTGATTCGATCCAGCAATTGTGAAGAGCTTTGCAAAGCGGACTTGGCATCGCCGCTCGCGAGACTAATCTGCACCTGCATTAGTTTTCCCGGCAGGTAGTCCGGATAGTTGCGCTCGAGCTCACCCGCAAAGACGCGAGCTTGATCCATTTGACCGGACCGGAAGTTGGCCTCGGCCATGAAGAACAACCCGGGGCGTGAATTCGGTTCCTGCTTCAGCACTTCCTGCAAATCGGCGATCGCGGCCTTCAAATCGTTTTGCTCTCTGCTCTGCATTTCAATGCGCGCGCGGAGAATCATCGCCTGGCGGTCTTTTCCGTCTTTCTTCAGGAGGCCGTCGACTTCCGCTTTTGCGCTTGCCAGGTCTCCCTTATTCAGCATCAATTCGGCCGAACGATAATGGGCCTGCGTATAATCAGGCGATTTCGCGATTACTTCTTTGTAGATCGCAATCGCTTCATCCAGTCGACCGGTGGCCCCATAAAAATCTCCCAAGACCGAGCGGCCTTCCGGTTTGTCTTTGTCTAGTTCGGCCAGCGCTTTGTAAGCGTCCTCCGCCTTGGCGAACCGTTTGTTCACCAGATAAAAACTGGCCAGCACAAAGCGCGCTTCGCGATTGGTTGAATCGACCTGCACAGCCAGTTGAAATTCGTTTTCGGCGGCGTCAGCGCGGTTCGTTTGGACCAAATACTTGCCATATTCGTAATGCGCCAGCGCGGATGATTTGTTGACGGCGATCGCGCGTTGAAACGTGGCGTCGGCAGTCGCCATATCATTAGTCAGCGCATAAAAGCGCGCCAGACTCAGGTAGGACTCGACGCGTTGTGGATCCAGTTCCACCGCGCGGTTCAGTTCAGCGAATGCTTGCGGCTTGTGTTCCTGAGCGAATAGTACCGAACCCATCAGGATGTGACCTTCGATGTGATTAACGCCGGCCAGTGGCTTGTTCAAAGCGAACGCCATTGCTTTCGCATACGAGACCCCGACCAGCAGCGAACCGACCAGGCCCGGCCCGACGGTTACGGCGATTCCATCGAGGTCATTCTGAGTGAAATCCGCGCGGGCAAAAGCTTCTTCAACAACAGGGACGATCTTATCGAGGTGTTCTCGTGAAGCCAGTTCCGGCACCACTCCACCAAATCGCTCATGTGTTTTGATCTGCGAAGCGATCACGGACGAGACCATTTCGCGCCCATCCCGCACGATCGCCGCCGCCGTTTCATCGCATGAAGTTTCAATTCCAAGTACCAGCATTTTTGCTTTGTATGATTTTACGCGGAGTGCGACGCGAGTACCACCTGCTTCAAGACGCGGCGAGTGTGTTACTCTCGGTTTTATTTGCGGCCTCTGCGCCTTTGCGAAAAAACTCAACTAATCAAGCATTTGCCGCGAGCCGGGACGGACATGCTTGTTCCGCAGTAAACATTCACCCCGACGCCTCTGTTTCATAGAAACTTATTGACGAATCTCCTTGCTTGATAATCCGCCATCGTTTCAAGTCGCCAAACCTTTCATCAGGAACATTCTTAGAAAAATGCTCGGCGAGCACGATCGCGTCCTTCGACAACAGACTGGCCGCTGATTTTCCGAGATAGTTTAATAAAAGCCCATAATCCGCAGCATAGGGCGGATCGAAAAAAATAATGTCGAAGGGCACGGCTGCTTTCTTCACACGCTTACGCAAACACTCGGAAGCCTCCGCCGTCACAATTGCAATCTCATCGTCATGGACTTTTAAAGCTTCCAGATTCGCCTCAATCAACTTGCACATCTTCCGCGATTGATCCACGAATGTGACATGCGCCGCGCCTCGCGAGAGTGCTTCAATTCCGACCGCACCGGTTCCCGCGCATAAATCGAGAAAACGGGCGCCTTCTATTCGCGGCGCAAGGATATTGAATACCGTCTCGCGCAAACGATCAGAGGTAGGCCTCGTCCGAAGAGACGGCGGACTCTTTAGCTTCCGTCCTCGAAATTTGCCGGCGATTACCCGCATTACACATCAAAGCCTGGCTGCTTTATCTCTAGAAAGAACCAATCACTCGCGGGGCCTGGTTCTTGAGGTGCCCTTGCCGGCGGGTTTAATGCCCCCCCCATGAAACCACTCATTATATTCTTCTTCTGCTCGGCTTCAGCAGTCCGGCGTTGCTCAGGGCGCAAGCCCACCATCGACTATAGCGCGCCGCTAACTGCCCGCGGCTGGTTGGCCACTAAGCTGAAGGTGAAGCGTTAACGACGTCAAGACCAATTGGCGCAACCGATGAATGCACCGCGGGGGATACCGCGCCGGATTATCCAACCGCTGCTAACTTCATCCGCGCGTCGTTCTGCACGCGTTTAATCATCTGTGCGGATTCAAAAGATTTATTCGCCTGGTTGAAATAGAAGTCGGCTTCTTTGCGCGCGGCTTGCAGGATCTCAGTATCACGGACCAGATTTGCGACGCGAAATTCGGGCAGCCCGGCCTGGCGCGTGCCCATCACCTGGCCCGGCCCGCGAATCTCCAGATCCTTTTCCGCGATCTTAAATCCGTCATTAGTCTCTTCCATGATGCCGAGCCGTTCGCGCGCGACTTCGGTCTGTTTGTCGGCCGCCAGCAGCACGCAATAGCTTTGTTCAGCCCCCCGGCCGACGCGACCGCGCAATTGGTGCAGCTGCGACAGACCGAAGCGCTCGGCATGCTCAACGACCATAACGGAAGCGTTGGGCACATCCACGCCAACTTCAATCACCGTTGTGGACACCAGAATTTGAATGTCGCGCTCCACAAACCGACGCATCACTTCCTCTTTCTCATCGGGTTTCATGCGTCCGTGCAGAAGACCAACCGTGAATTTTGGAAATACTTTATCGCGCAGGTACTCGTAGCGGCGCGTCGCATCGCGCAAGTCCATTTTCTCTGATTCTTCAACCAGCGGATAGACCACATAAACCTGACGACCAGCGCGCACTTCCTGAGCCAGCAGCTGTTTCACCTCTTTGCGATCGGACGCATTGTCGGCAAATACCTTCGTCACAATGGGCGTCCGGCCGGGCGGCATTTCATCAATGATGGAAACGTCCAGGTCGCCATAGACAGTCATGGCCAGCGATCGCGGAATCGGCGTTGCGGTCATCACCAGCACGTCAGGATTCATTCCGCGCGCGCGCAATTCCGCCCGTTGCATTACGCCGAAGCGGTGCTGTTCGTCAATCACAACGAGGCCAAGCTGCTTAAAAACGACGCCTTCCTGAATCAACGCATGCGTGCCGATGACCGCGTGGACTTCACCGGCGGCCACGGCGGCGCGCAATCGTTTCTTATCGGCCGACTTTACCGACCCGGTCAGCAGCTCGACGCGATAAGGACTTGAAGCAAGAATGCGTTTGATATTCCGCGCGTGCTGTTCGGCGAGGATCTCCGTGGGCACCATCAGCGCGGTTTGCTGCTGGTTTTCCATGGCTGTCAGCATCGCAATCACCGCCACGATCGTCTTGCCGCTGCCGACGTCGCCCTGAAGCAAACGGTTCATCGGTGCGTCCGACTGCAGGTCGCTGAAAAGCTCTTTGACGACTCTGCGTTGAGCGTCCGTTAATTTGAATGGCAGCACCGATGCGATTCTTCTTTTAATCGAGTCATCGATCTTAATCGGCGCGCCTTTGCTTTCCCTGATGCGCCGGCCGCGCTTAATTGCCAAACCAAGCGCCAGCCAGAACACTTCTTCAAATATCAGGCGGAGATGCGCCGGGCTGCGCGCGTTCTCATAATCGATTAGCGAAGCGTCCTCTGCGGGAAAATGTATTTCGCGCAAAGCCTGTGCGCGGCCAATTAAGCGCTGGCGTTCTCGCAAATCGGCCGGCAATGTTTCAGGAATGTCTTCGGCAATTGATGTCAATAACCCGTGAATGATTTCGCGCAACTGTTTTGGCCGGATGTCGCTGATCTTGCGATACACCGGAACATGACGCCCGACATGAATACCGGCCAGGACGACTTCGTCCGCACCGGCCCCAGAGGCCGCGCCTGCCGCTCCTGCTTCTGACAAGGACGGCAGGACTTCGATCTCATCGGGTTTCTTTAGTTGCAGCGAATAAGTTTTATCCGGCCCGTCCCAAATCCATTTGCCGAAGGCGATAAACCTTACGCCGCGCGAAAACTTCTTCAGGTAGCTGTCAATAATCGTCCCAGCGTGAGGGCCGGAAAGAAACGTCCAGACGACCACGTCTTTTCCGGACCGGTCGCGGTCAGTCGCGGAAATCTTAAAAATATAAAGTCGTTGGCGGAAGGATCGTCCGGCCCTGATGGGACGTCCGCCGGCCAGCTTGACGAAGAGTTCAAGCGACGCCTCCATGCCATCGGAGAGGTCACTAATACGCGTTAGTTTCGAACGATCTTCATAACGCATGGGCAGATACTGCAGCAGATCCTCGACGGTAACATGCGCCAGATCATTACCAGCCGAAAATCCGGCCACGCCTGCCCCCAACTTGCGGGCGCTAATCGGTCCTAACCGGTTAAAGCCGAGATTTGGTAGATCGAGGATGCGCGTATTCAGCGAGAGTGGCGAGCCCGTCGGCATGCTGCCGATCATAACACGACGTCAAAGGAACAAACTTTGCAGGATCACCGTTAAGGATTTGAGGTAGAGAATGAAACGGTGGGAATCTTTAATCGATCAAAAGATTCGTGAAGCGATCGAGCAAGGCGAATTCGATGACTCGTCTGGCGCCGGTCAGCCAATCGATCTCAGCGAGAATCCGTACGAGGATCCCGAGCTCCGTACGGCGCATCGGATGTTGCGCAACGCCGGGTTTGCGCCGGCCTGAATCGAAGAACGGAAGGACATCGATGCTGAGCTCGGGGGGGCCCGGAGCAGTCTTGCGCGCAGTTGGAAGATTCTGGTGAACGCGCGAGACACTAAACATCTTAAGGCTGCGCAGGCGCGTTGGGACAAAGCCCTCCAGAGCTTTCGCACTAATATTGCCGATCTTAACCGGCGCATCAACGCCTGGAATTTGAAGGCACCCGCCGGCGGATTTCAACGAAATACGATTGATGTGCAGCGAGAGATAGATCGATTTGAGAGTTAACCGGCCGCGGCTGTGGCGGGGGCGCAAACCTCATCAAACGCGCGCTTTAACGCGGCGGCGATTTGCTCGGGGCCCTGGCCTTCGATTTGATATCGCTCCATCATGTAAACCAATTCGCCGTCTCTTAATATCCCAATGGAGGGCGATGACGGACGATAACCCGTAAAGTAGGCTCGCGCTTTTTCAGTCGCTTCGACATCAGCACCTGCAAACACAGTCGCAACTCTGTCAGGCCGTACTTCATTTTGCAGCGCCAGTGCTACCCCGGGGCGGGCTTTGCCCGCGGCACAACCGCAGATTGAATTGACGATAATCATCAGAGTTCCTCGGGTGTTCTTCACCGCGTCATCGACCGCTTCGGCAGTCCGCAGCTCTTCCACACCAATGCGAGTCAAGTCTTCACGCATCGGACGAATCATGATTTCAGGATATTGCATGGGTCACCTCTTCTTCTCTTTCTTGTCTAATAATTCTATCACGTTCACTCGGCATTCCCGGCCGACAGGGTGATGCGGCGCGGTTCCTCACCGTCGCCGCTGATCGAAATCCGCCAAACGGTTTGCGGCAGCGGATATTGCCCCAGCCGCTCTCCCCATTCAATAATCACCACCGCTTTTTCATCAGTGAGTAATTCATCCAAATCAACGGCGTGAGCCGCCGCCGCCCCTTCGTCGAGCCGGTAAAGATCGATGTGATAAAGGAGCAATCTTCCGTAATGTGGATTAACCAAAGTAAAGGACGGACTTGTGACATCCTCGCGATCGATTCCCAACGCGGCCCCAATTCCTTTAACCAGCATCGTTTTGCCCGCGCCCAGCGGACCATCGAGCAAAATGATCTCGCCACCGCCGAGTTTGCGTCCCAGCCGTTCGCCCAGGGCGAAAGTCTCATCGGCGTTGTGAGAAACGAACCCGGGCGTTTGAATAATGTTTCGGGGCTCATGGCTTCGCATGGGATTGAGAAGGAGCGAAAGCGAACGAAGCAAAGAAACGATCGACGTTATCGCTATCGGTTTTTCCGCTTAGGACCGCGACTGCAGTTTCGATCACGGAGAATCCACTGCCAGCACGCGACACCTTTATCCATTCGGCGCTTTGGAATGCACTTGTTTGCAGGACGGAAACAAAAACCAGAATTGCAGCCAGATTAATTCGTTTCAACATTCCGGTTGAATCAATCAAGATCAAATGTTATCGCACGGCGGGCGCTCGCCTGTAGGGTCCAACAACTGAAACGCCCCGCTCAAATGGTCCCGGATGTCCGAAGCAACCATGGCCCTCATTCCCAGCGCCTGGGCCGCGAGATCCCCCGCCAGGCCACTCACATAAACCGCGGCAACAACGGTCGTGAACGCGTCAATGTCTTTCACAGTTCCAAGCGCCTGTGCGAGAAATCCGGTTATCACTCCCGTCAGAGTATCACCGGAGCCCGCGGTTCCAAGTCCGGCGTTGCCGCTTGAATTAATGGCCACGCGGCCATCCGGAGCGGCAATAATAGTCCGCGCGCCTTTCAGCACCAAAACTACATTATGAGCAGTAGCGAAGTCGCGCGCGCATGAAACGCGATCGCGCAGGACAGATTTGTCTGTTGCTCCCAGCAGGCGCAGCATCTCTCCTGGATGCGGTGTGAGCACGATCGGATTGCGAACTGAACCACGCACATCCTCGGGCCAGGGAGACATACAGTTCAATCCATCGGCATCAATGACAATCGAATTGTCTCTTTTCTCCACCAGGCCACGAACAAAGGCTCGCGTTCTATCATCTTCGGAGGATAACCCTGGCCCAATCGCAATCACCCCAACCTTTTTCGCAAACTTCAAAACATAGGCGAGAGCTTCATCACTAACCACGCCGCGATCAGTTTCAGCCAACGCAGTAGTCATTACTTCCGGCATTACCTGCGTGGCCACAACGGGCTGCGCTGATACCGGAGTGGCAACTGTCACGAGTCCGGCGCCCGCCCTCATTGCAGCATTGCCGCATAGCGCGGCTGCTCCAGTGAAGCCCCGCGACCCCGCCACGATTAATGCATGTCCGTGCGTGTTTTTATGCGAGCCGGGCGTGTACCGCGTCTGAATCAACCAACGGCGCGCGTCGCCCTCTTCGGTAAGGAACAGCTGCGACTGCGAGTCGGCGATCAAGTCCGGCGGCGAGCCAATATCGGCGACGATCAACTTGCCGGTATGGTCTGACGCGGGCGGCAGAACGTTTGCGCGCTTCGGCGCGGTCATCGTTACCGTCGCATCCGCGGTAACCGCTTCGCCAATTGGCTCTTCGGCATCGGCATCCAGGCCGGACGGCACGTCTATGGAAATAATTGACGCACTGCGGTGGGGCGGCAAGTCACGCATTTCGCGACTTTGATTTACGTATCGCACGACTTTCCGATGCAGACCTTCAAGGGGACGGGTCAAGCCGGTTCCGAATACACCATCTATGGTCACGTCATGAGGCGCCGTCAAAACGCTTGCCAAAAGTTGTTCCCAACCATTTTCTGAGTTGCATTCGAACAGATTTATCAGGCCCGCTTCGGCGACGGCCGCAAGTCTCTGCTCGCGCACCGTCTGCTCATCTTTCCAGGCCCGCAGCCGATTGAAATTTTCTCGCGCTTCACCTTTCGTATCGTCCACCTTGCCAATAAGCACGACATCAACTCGAGCACCGGCGGTGGCGAGCAAGCGCGCCGCCGCCGCGCCATCACCGCCATTATTTCCTTTGCCGCACAATACCAGCACAGACTTACCCGCCACGTCGCCATTACAAAAATCGCTGACGCAGCGCGCAGTTGCCATGGCGGCATTCTCCATTAGCACCAGGAGGGGAATACCGCTGCGCTCGGCCGTCAAGCGATCGATGTCGCGCATTTGCGCCGAAGATATGACTGCGTGCACCGGGTGATGATAAGGAGTTCGCTAGGAGAGGGTCAATCGGGTTCGGGAGCGGGTCTGACCCGGGTACGGGCCCTGAGCAAAGACAAGTATGGCGGCCAAAGGGGGTTTTCCCCGCCGCCGCCGCTGCTCCAACCGATCCGTCTTTTCGGGATATTTGTCTAAACAGCCAATAGACTGATTTCTCCAGAATTTTTTTGGGGGTGCTTCAACGAGCTTCGGAGTTAGCGAAAACAGGCCCAAAACACCGATTGAGCAATGGTTTCTTATTGGGGGGGCCGGCAGTGCGAGGGGGTAACGTTGTAATTATCTGCCAGTAGGTGGCCCTAAAGCCCTAACATCCTGCCGGCTCTCCTAAACATTGCCTTGGATTCCTCAACCCCCGCGAGCGAGGTCACCGCAAAATAAACGACCCCATAAGGAATGAGGACTATCGCGGCGACTAGTATCGGATGAAAATGGGGAAGTACGAGTTTGATGGCCCATCCAATTCCAGCCCCCAGGCCGGCAGCGACCCAAAGTTTGGTTACGTACGCGAATGCCAACCCGGTGTGTCCGATTCGTCGATTCAACGTGCGTCTGAGCAAAACAAATTCTACCCATCCAGCGATCCCGGCTGAGGCGGTTAATCCTGCTGCGCCCCATTTCGGGTCTATGCCGATCCGGGCCGGCAGTGGTATCGCGCAGAGATAACCAAGGCCGGTCGTGAGCGCGACCCTAATTACCGCATAACGCAGAGGGGTGCGCGTATCATGTAACGCGTAATAGGTCGACGCATATAATCGCCCCAGCGTTGAAGCCAGCAGACCAATCGTGGAGCCTGCCAGAATCCCCCACACGTACCTCGAGTCGGCGTGATTGAATTTTCCAGTTTGGTAAAGCGCGGCCGTCATTACATCGCCGAACGCCATCATCGCCACTACTGAGGGCACAATGAAAAAAGCAATTCGTCCCAGCCCCGCGTCCAGGCGCCGGCGCAACTGATCGGCAATTTGTTCGCTCGACCCCAGCGCACTTGACATCGCCGGAAGCTCAGCCGCCGAAACCGACATCCCGAACAAACTAACTGGCAACGTGTAAAGACTCTGCGCGTAGGTCAATGCGGCCACCGCCTGCGGACTGATCAACCCTGCCAGCATCGCGTCCACGAAGGCCGAGATTTGCACCACCCCGCGACTCATGAACACCGGGAAGAAGTTTCGCAGAACGGTCCTTACATTTTCACTGGCGATGTCCAGCAGTGGCCGCAGTCGTCGAATGAGCTTCAGCACCGTCGGCATCTGCACCGCAAACTGCAACGCACTACCTGCGACAGATCCCCAGGCAGTCAACGTCGCAAGATGGAATTGATCTTCACTACGGCCAAACCAAATCAGCGTCGCGATGATTGCCAAATTCCAAACGACCGGAGCCGTATACGAAAGGAAGAACCTGCGATGACTGTTGAGAACTCCGAGACACCAGGCCGATAAAACGAGCAAGCCGGCACCGGGAAAGAAAATTCTGACAAGCCGTACGGTTAGCTCGCGCGTAGCCGGGTCGAAACTATGCGCGAACAGACCAACAAAGAACGGAGTCAGCAGTACGCCGAACAGAACGATGACCGAAATAGCCAGCGCCAGAAGCGTAAGCACGGCCTCTGCCACGCGCGAAGCTTCCTTCTTGTCACCCCGCGCGAGCAGATTTGCATATACCGGGATAAATGACGCGGAGAGAGCGCCCTCGCCGAAAACGTTTTGAAGGAAATTCGGAATTCGAAATGCCGCACTGAAAGCGCCGGCCGCATCCGATGTGCCCATGTAATGTGCGAACACCCGTTGTCTGATCACGCCTATAATCCGGCTGATTAAAATGCCGGCGCCCACCATAAACGCAGATCGACTGGTGCTCTCGGCGCCGCCGGCGTCCGCGGACACGGCACGCGGGAATTCGCTGATCGCTTCGCCTACGACGTCAACTGTTTCCCCGGAGATTTTCGCAGTATTACGATCGTGTCGTAGGGCGTTACTCCCAGGGGGCGGTGAGTTTTGAAATTCTTGCGAAGGAGACTCAGAAGGGAGTTCTCGAGGCTTGTTTTGGTGATCTTCAGACGTGGGACTTTCGTGCTGCTCTTCGGTCATCGGTTACAGATTATACTCTTTAAGCTTCGTCAAGAGCGTTTTGTAACTAACACCCAGCGCTTCAGCCGCGCGCGACTTGTTGCCATCCTGTTGCGTCAAAGCATCGGTAATCTTTTGTCGTTCAACCATTTTGACGGCCCGTTCAGCCGCCTCACCTAGATTACCCGAAAGATCGAAACCAAACGCTTTCAAATCCCGCGCGCCATCGGTTACCAGGCCGAGATCGGCCGGGCGCAGCTCAGTTTCGTCGGCCAGAATGCACGCTCGCTCAATTGAATTCTCGAGTTCGCGCACGTTGCCTGGCCAGCGATGAGAGCGCAAGGCCTGTATGCTCGAGTTGCTCAAGGTGGCTTCGCGGCCGCGCAACTCTCTCCCAAGTTCGGCCGCGAAATGCCGGGCCAATAACAGCACGTCCTCGTCCCGCTCGCGCAGAGGCGGAATGTCTATGGGAAAGACTGCCAGTCGAAAGAAGAGGTCGCCGCGAAACTCGCCCTGATCGACGGCCCTGCGTAAATCCTTATTAGTAGCGGCCACCACCCGTACATCGACCGGGACCGGCGCCCGGCCCCCAATGCGATCGATCGATTTTTCTTCGATCGCGCGCAACAGCTTTCCCTGCACCGCCAAAGGCAATTCGCCAATCTCATCAAGAAACACGGTGCCGCCTGAGGCCAATTCAAATTTCCCGATTCGGCGCTCTGCGGCGCCGGTGAAGGCGCCACGCTCATGACCAAATAGTTCGTTCTCGATTAGGGTCTCGGGGATTGCGGCGCAGTTGATCGCCACAAATGGTTTGTCCCGACGATTGGAAAGATGATGGACCGCCCGCGCAAACAACTCCTTCCCGGTTCCCGATTCGCCCAGCAACAATACCGTCGCCTCAGTTTGGGCCACCCGCTGCGTTTCCGCGACGGCGCGCTTGATGGCTTCCGATTCGCCGACTATGCGCGGGAACCCGTACCGCTTGGACCATTCTTCGCGCAGCAGAATATTCTCAGTGCGCAGGCGTGATTGCTCCAGAGCCCGGTCCACCAACAATAAAAGATGATTGGAGTCGACGGGTTTTTGCAGGAAATCGTGCGCGCCATCCTTCATCGCCTGCACAGCTTCATCGATCGAGCCGTACGCTGTCATAACAATAACCGGGATGTCGTTGTCGGCATTTTTTGCCGCGCGCAGAACGTCTATGCCCGAACCGTTCGGCATTCGTAAATCGGTCAATACGATCTTGTGTGGGACGCGCCCAATTTCGGCGATTGCCTCGCGCGCGTCCGCGGCTTCCGTGACCGAATAACCCGCACGCTCGAGGGTCAATCGCAAGACGCGCCGCAGGCTTTCTTTGTCTTCGACGAGAAGGATGTCAGGCATGATCGCAGTTCATCATTTACTGCGCTGCTCGGGGTGTCAAGCTTAGTTTTTGCGGGTACTGCCCGGGGGTTTGGTTTGAGGGTGTTTTTCCTGCCGGCGGCTTTTCGCGAGATTACTTTTGGTTTCGTGGACTTAACGCAAACGCGCAGAGGCGCAAAAGAAAGCCGCAAACGAGAGGGATTTTTAATTGCGCGGCTCAGGCGAGGTCAGACGATAACTATTTCGTTATCGCTCGCTCCCTCACGCAGCAGAATCGCATTTGCGCGCGCCAGCACGTCGGCAACCGCATAAGGTTTGCTAATGACATCGTCGATTCGCGCATGGTTGTAATCTTCCTGAGCGATCATTTCAGCAAAACCAGTAGCGATTATGACGGGCATGTTGGGACGGAACTCCTTGACCCAGCGCGCGACATGCAGCCCGCTCAACTCTGGTAATCCCAGATCGCAAACCATCAGGTCGAACTCTTTTCCATCCAGACTCCTTAGCGCTTCCGCACCCGTCGTTGCTTCGGTAACCTCGTGCCCGCCGGTGCGAAATGCATCATTCAGAAGCACGCGGACTTTTTCTTCGTCTTCAACCACTAATATGCGCGCAGATTTTGGTTCGACCGGCTCAGCTTTGCCCTCTGCAACGATCGATGCGCCAGTTTTACTCAACGGCAGCACCACCTCGAATCGAGTACCCCTGCCAACTTCACTAAACACGTTGATGTCCCCGCCATGATTGTCAATGATGCCGTGTGAAGCCGAAAGTCCGAGGCCCGTCCCCCGATCTCCCTTAGTGGAATAGAAAGGCTCGAAAATCCGGGCCAGGACTTCAGGCGCCATGCCGGCGCCGTTGTCGGCCACCCAGAACCTCGCAGATTCTCCCTCGGCACAGGTACCGATCTCGATCGCACCGCCGTGGGTCATTGCATCGACGGCGTTGAAAATCAGATTCAAAACAACTTCGCGCAACTCTGACGGATCGCCCAGCGCCATCACCGGCCGCGGCGCGTCCACCCGCACCTCGATCGCGCCAATTCGGGTAGGCGATTCTGCCTGCCATTTGGGACGGGCGATTTCCACGCTCGATGTAACGAGTTCGCTAAGATCGACGGGAAGCGTGACGCGCGTTGATTTCCGGCGTGAGAAATCGAGCAGCCGGCGCAATGTCTGCGAGCAGTCACCAACCGCCTGGGTGATCACTTCCAGGCTTTTCTGATGCGGGTCATCAGCGCCGCCGCGCATCAACAGCAGCTGGGCGCGGCCCTGGATAACGGTCAGCGAATTATTGAGATTGTGCGCGACGCCCGCCGCCAGCTCACCCAACGCGCGCAATTTATCGGATCGCGCGGCACATTCCTGCGCCAGCTTTCGTTCGGTCACATCGCTCATGAAAACCATGACACCCGTGATGCTGCCGTCGTGCCACAAGGGTGACGTGTGTGCTTCCATGCATCGAACCCGCCCGTCCGCGCAAATTGTTCTCAGTTCAAATTGTTTCTGTTCCCCGCGTAACGTGCAGTCGAGGGACGTCTCTGTCACGGCTTTTGATTCCATCGAAACGATCATATTGAAATCCTGTCCGAGCAGGACTGAGCGAGTGAGGCCCGTATCACTTTCAGCGCGCCGGTTCATCCATGTGAATCGATGGTCCGTATCGAGTGTGTAGATCTCATCAGGAGCGAGATCGGCGAGGCTTGCGAGGAACGCGCGATTCTTGCTTGTTTCCTCTTCGGCTTTTCGCAATTCAGAAATGTCGCGCGCGATGACAACGCAACCATCACCGGCCTCCTGTTGCGCATCGCTTTTCTGCGGGATGACGCGAACCTGTAAAGGCCGTCGCGCCTTATTAGACGAATCCAGCTCAACATCAATCTCAGCGCCGTTGGACATCGCGCGATCGACCATGCACGAGGCGCCCTCGAAGCGCCACAGCATGTCGCAGCACCGCCGGCCGATGAGAAACGATCGATTTGCCCGCTCAAGGAACTCGGCAGTCTGATTGATCCGGGTAAGGCGCTTGTCTGGACCAAAAATGTAGACGGCGTCTGTCAGCGCGTCAACAGTCGCCTCCCAGACGCGCTCAGCCGCTACCAGGCTGTTGCATAGATTGATATGGGCTTCAGTTGAGGTCATTTATTGATGCGGAACACACGCAGATCCGGCACCCGCACGGCAAGGCGCATGCCGTGAAGCATCAGCCACCGCGGCGGACATGACTGGGAAAATCGCCGGAAAGCAGGTTCTAATCAGCTTGCGATAGTGTTTATGGAACCAAACATTCAGCCTGACAGATCGTCATGACACACTGTCTTTCACGATGACAGATCTTGTGAGCGGCGAGGTGGGATGAACGGTTAGTTGCGGGGCTCAACTTCGCCGCGTGTTTTTGCAGCTTCGTAATCAGAGTTGGCCAATCGCAAGGAAAGTTTTACCGGTCGATAATCGAAAGGCGCCGCCCCGCCGAGCGAGTTTTGAATTGCGGAAACAATGGCATCCTGATTTTGGCGAAAGCGGGCCACGTTCCCTCTCTGGTTCATAATAACGAACAAGACAACGCGACCACTCCTGGTTTTCATTTGTCCAACCAGCGAACTTGCGCCGCCATCTGTGCGCACCAGCGTGCCCGTCTTGGCCACCACACTGCCGCGTTCCTGCAGATCGGTGTAGCGATCTTCAAGCGTGCCGGGATCGACTCCGGCAACCGGCAGAATATCGGAAAGCGAAAGTTTATTCTTTGCCAATTCGTCGCGCAGGGCGCGAAGAATCTTCATCATGGCGCGCGGTGTTACGCGATTGACACCGAGACCGCTCGTCGACGACAGGTAGAGCTCATCCGGATTGAGATCCAGTTCTTTAGCGATGAGTGCGCTGATTCCTTGCGGCCCACCCAGACCATCGCCGATTCGTTCAGCCATAAAATTGTTAGAGAAACAAAGCAGCGCTTTCAGTACATCGACCAGCTTGCTTGATTTGTGCGTCAGTATCGCAACCGCACTCGATGGCGCCGTCCCGATCAGCACCTCGCCGCTGACGACAACACTGGGAACACTGCTGAGACTATGGTTATCACCGACGAGTGTGCGCTCATCAAGCCAGGCGCGCGTGGCGTTCGCGGAGCGTTTCGCCGCGTCCAGGGTGTCCCGGAGCATCTCGCCCGAATGCCGCGGCGACCAATCAAAGTTCATGGTGAAACCTGGCGCCACAATCACGTTTCCGGTGACAGTTCGGATGCCCAAATCGTTTAATTGCCGCGCCAGCATGACTGCGTGCTCATAATGGAACGAAGGATCTCGACCGGTCAGAATCAAATCTCCTGTTAGCGTGCCAGTGGCTTTATCGATCGCCCCGGACGCCCAAACGCCCGTGATGAATCTGTGGTCCGGTCCAAGCGTTTGCAGCGCGACGAGCGTTGTCGCTAACTTCACGGCGGATGCCGGATTGAATTTTTCATCAGCCGCCTGGGCCGCGATCGTGGTCCCGTCAACTGTTTCTGCCAACACCCCCTGGTATCCGGCAATCGGCGTTAAGTACGCCTGCTGCGCAAGGGATTGCGAGACAACTTGTTTGCTCTGGGGGGTCGAGCTGCCGTTTTGGCCGGCAACCGATTGTGACAGTGCCGCGGTGCAGGCGAACGCGATCACCGCGGGTATGGGGGCCGAACTGCGCAAAAATTTAAGGACTCTATTCATTCCAGTATTCGCGCTATGCGCATCTCGCATCATAACATAGCAACCTAAGGCCAATTCGCAGCGCGCACGGGAGCTTTGATGTTCCCTAATTGCGCAAGGATGTACATGCCCCAGTGTGGGGGACTGATGTACCAAATCCGTTGACAGTCCCGCGAGCGGACTCCTAGAATTCCTTCATTGAAAATTTGTGCAGGCGAACCGTGAACCAATAACAATCGATCGTTTGCTCGCGACGTACCCGAAACGAAGAAAACAAATTCGATCACGGCTTCGCGAATTCCACGGCATTTGGAAAACCGGTTCCGACGACCGCTTGTGGGAAGAAATGGTGTTCTGCATTTTCACGGCCGGCGCTTCAGCCAAAATGGGATTGCGATCCGTAGAAGCGCTGCGGCCTCTGTTGCAATCGGGCGCACAAACGGAAATGACAAAAGCATTGATTGACGCAGGCGCACATCGATTTCCGAATGCCAGACCGGCCTACGTCGTGGTCACCAGAGATTACCTGCGCGAGTCGTTTTCCATGCGTTTGCGCGACCGCCTAAAAAGTTTTGCGGACCCGCTTGCGCGACGCGATTGGCTGGCGCAAGACCCGGGGGTAAAGGGGTTAGGATATAAGGAAGCGAGTCACTTCCTGCGAAACGTAGGGTTCAACGGATACGCCATTCTGGATAAGCACGTCATCCGTTGCCTTAACGAGCTTGGCGTGATTGATTCGCCAGGACCGCCGACGACGCGCCGGAGGTATCTGCAAATTGAAGGCGAGATGCGCCGTTTTGCAAATGATGCCGGAATAAATTTTGACGAACTAGACCTGTTGCTCTGGTCGATGAAGACAGGCGAGATTCTTAAATAAAAAGACGATTATGACAAACTTCGCAAGGCAATATTTCAGGCGTTCTTCTGCCGGATTGCGAACTTTCGTGATCGTTTTGGCCGCTGGTTGCGCCGCGCTCGGCGGCGATAATACCAACAAAAGTCTTAGCCGCGCTGAACGCGCATTGAAGTCAGGCGACTTTCAACGCGCGGAAGAAATCTATCGCGAACTACTCACGAAGGACGATCAGAACCTCGCTGCCCGCCTGGGTTTGAGTCGTACTTTATTGAAAGAACGTCGTCTGCAGGACTCGTTCGATCATGCGGCCCGGGCCATCGCGCTCGACCCCCTGTCGGCCCGCGCGCACGCCTTGTTGGGGGCCGTGGTGCTCGCTTCCGGAGACTTTCGTTTGGCGGTCGAAGAGTTCCGCACCGCCGTCAGTCTGAATGAGAATGAAGCGATTGCCATCGCCGGGCTCGCGATGGTTGATTATTACGAGAATCGTATCTACCCATGCATGTTGGGCCTGCGTCGCGCCGTTTCAATCGATCCCGATGAACCGGATTATGTCTTCAATCTTGGTCAGGCGGCAGCCCGCTCAGAACGGTACAAAGAGGCGGCCGATGCCTATGAACGATTTCTCGTCGTGGCGCCGCGAACCGATGATGAACGGCGTGCGCGGATCCGCGGCTTGATCGATTTCCTGCGTTACCTCGGACAACAGGGGTCGCTCTATAATCTGGATGGACCAGACCGCACCCTCGTGACATTTGAAAGCCCTGACTACCGTCCGGTCCTTAAACTTCGCATAAACGGATCGAAGCAATATCTTCGCTTCGTCCTCGACAGCGGCTCAGGCATGTCGGTGCTGTCTGAAGAAACCGCGCAGAAGATAGGAGTAAAATCCGTCGCCCGGGGTGGGATGGCGAGGGCGGTCGGCGGCGGCGGTCGTTTTGCGATCGTCTACGGCTATCTCAACTCACTGGACATCGGCGAAATGCGCGTCACCAATGTTCCGGTTTACATTCGTCATTTTTATGACAATCAAAACGCGGTTGATGGATACCTGGGAATCGCGGCAATTAGCCGTCTGGTTGCATCAGTGGATTACGGCACCAATCGAATAACGCTGGCCCGGCCACGCAGTAACGATGCTGAAACAAGTGCGACCCGCCCTTCGAACCTAACCGATGTTTCCCAACGGCCCGGTATCAACATCCCGGTGCGAACCACAGCCAGCGGCTTTCTAAGCGGCGAGGTGAAGATCGACGGTATCGGTAAGCCGTTGAATTTTATTATCGACACGGGGGCCACGGTCACGGTCCTTTCGGAAAAGACGGCTGCGATAGAGGAAGCTCAGCAGTTTATCAAGCAGGGAAAGATGAAAGTATTCGGCGCCGCCGGGGTTGCTGACGATGTAAGGATTGCCGCCCTTCCGCGCCTGGCCATCGGGTCGTATAGTCGGGAAGGAATTGATGCGGCGATTTTGGATCTGGATCCGGTAAACGAGACCGCCGGCTTTCTGCAAAGCGGAATTTTGGGCGGCAACTTTTTGAGGCATTATCGGGTCATTTTTGATTTCAGCCGGAGCATTGTTCGGTTCGAGCCCCTCGAGGCCGATTCGAATTCAAAGACTGGTCCAGTGCCGGAGATTCAGTCTCATCGATAAGATCATGAAACCCAGTACCTATCTTGAGACATCTGTGATAGGCGCCTATCTCGATAATGGCGAGCCGTTCCGTCGCGACCTTACAATTCGTTGGTGGGAGCATGAACTGTCAGAATATCGCGCGGTGATCTCGCCCCTGGTCGTCAGTGAACTCGAGCGACTTTCAGAGCCGCATCGATCGGCTTATTTGAAATTGGTGAAAGGCCTCGAGCAGGTTGAACTGGCTGAAGAGGCGGCGATCCTGGCCGAGGGATATGTATCACGCGGCATCTTTCATCGTAAGTTCATCGCCGATGCGCTGCACGTCGCAGTTGCTTCCGTTCATAAAATCGACTATCTAGTTACATGGAACTTCGGTCATCTGGCCAACGTCAGGAGGCAAGCGCGCATTAGGCTATTCAATACCGCAGCCGGATTTTTTGTGCCGATGATCGTCACGCCAGAGTTTCTGGTTTCTGAAGCAACCGAAGTTGAAACGCGAAATACTTTTGAGTTCTGAGTCCTTGATGGTAAGTCTTATCTGCAATTTGATTTTGAAATCTTAAACTTCAACCGATGTACCGTCGTCCGAAATTTTTAACTGTGCTGCACAAAATTCGCGAAGCAATGTCGCGCGAAGCGGATTACGACGTCGATCTGTTCGCCGAAATGGTCCGTGCCGGCAGCCGGCCGCAATACGGTCCCAAGCGAAACATTCGCGGATTTGCGAAACGCGCTCCGCGCCTGAACGAGGATGAAATTGACGTCCCGCAGGTTAAAGAAAAGCGACGCGCCAGCTCTTGAGTATTAGCTCTTCATGGACGCAACGTTTGAAACAATTGGATTAGAGGTGCCCAGCGAGAAGGCCATAAATTTCCTCGCTGAGCGCGCCGAGAATCAGGGCGAGCCGACGCACATCTTACGGCGCGGCGCCGTTCTGCACGGGCGATGCTGGAAACTCGGCCAGGGGCTTGAAGTTTGGACGGTGCTCTATGAATCAGAAACCGGCGATGTTTTTTATGCGAATTGTCGCCCGGGTTTCCGCGCCCGCTATGCCCAGCGAATCGGCCCCTGGGCTTTGACGGAATACGATGAAGAGGGCGAAGCGGTTATTCATGGTTACTGCGACGGCACGGATGCTGAGGTTCTGTTCGAGCTGCAAAACCTAACAGAGGTCGGGGCCGCCGGCTTCCGCCTCCCGGCGCTGCACGTCGGGCTGTGCGGCCTCGCGTATCGCGCCCGCGTTTGTAGTCGCGAGATGACCGCTCGTTGGCTTCCGCTGGAACGAGCGGTGCCCTCACGCGCTGCTCATGAAAATGATTGGATTC
>JBHELZ010000010.1:0-114742 GCA_046262835.1 Pyrinomonadaceae bacterium | reverse complement strand
CTCTAGCCGCACAGTATCAGTTGACCTTTCCGAGTTAAGCCCGGAGATTTCACAACTGACTTGTGCTGGCCGCCTACGCGCCCTTTACGCCCAGTAAATCCGAACAACGCTTGCTCCCCCCGTATTACCGCGGCTGCTGGCACGGAGTTAGCCGGAGCTTACAAATAGTACCGTCATCACGAGCAGTATTAGTACTCGCTAATTCTTCCTATTCTTGCGAAGTTTACATCCCGAGGGATTTCATCCTTCACGCGGCGTTGCTGGGTCAGGCTTTCGCCCATTGCCCAAAATTCCCGACTGCTGCCTCCCGTAGGAGTCTGACCCGTATGTCAGTGTCAGTGTGGCCGACCGCCCTCTCAGGCCGGCTACAGATCGTCGCCTTGGTAAGCCATTACCTTACCAACAAGCTAATCTGCCGCAGGCTCCTCTTCAGGCGCGAGGTCCGAAAATCCCCCGCTTTAACAACTGTCACCATGTGGTGCCGCTGCATTATGCGGTGTTAGCCCAAGTTTCCCTGGGTTATTCCCCACCCGAAGGTAGATTACCTACGTGTTACTCACCCGTGCGCCACTCTACTCGTCCCCCGAAGGGGACTTTCGCGTTCGACTTGCATGTCTGAGGCACGCCGCCAGCGTTGATTCTGAGCCAGGATCAAACTCTCGTTATAAGTTTGTTCACTAGCAACATTATCTTACTGGTCTATATATCAGTCTCGATAATGACTCTTCTTCAGAGTTTTGACGCGAACTTTATCGTTCGCGTTTGACTCTCAAAAGTCTTGAGACGGACACGCTCTATCTAGTTTTCAAAGATCGAATTCAAATTGTCTAAATTGCACTACGGACAGCTTGAAATTGCCCTAAGCAAACGGGGAGTTTAACTAAACACCCTGCTGGTGTCAAGCGCGGAGGCCTTTTAATTTGAAACTAATTAGATCCGCGACCCGACCCGAGCATTACTGCTAACGTAGGCAGGGGGAATAGATGCTCAACTCGATCTGACGAGTTGCCTCATCTCTTCTTTTTTCCCTTCTCTTCCCCGGGTGGCGCGACGCGCATTACTCCGTGCTCGTCGCGATACAAACTGTAAGTCATTTCCTTAAGTTGGCCGCTCTCATCTTTTACTCTCACGGTAAACGTTTTGTTCGCTCCCTTGCCCTCAACCCGCATGGGCAAGTAGCCTTCAACGTCAGGGCTGCGATACGCCGTGTAGTGATCCTGATCGTGCTTTTCGTAACCCAGCACGTAAATGCGATCGAAATCCGGCTCGTCGAGTTTGTGCGGTTCCTTTTGAGAACTTCTCTCCAGGATTACCCAACTCCCGGGGCGGGATTCTCTGGCGACGTCCTTGGCCTTCACGGCCACCGTCTCGTCGCTGGCCTCTTCATCCAGACGGCGCCAGGCGACAAACTCGCGGCCCGTACGGTAATAGATGATGTCGCTGGGGACGGTCAGTTCTACCTGCTTCCCGAAAATCCATCCTTCAGGCGCCGGCGAGATCGAGGGCGACAAACGCACTTTGTACCAAAGTTCGGTCGACTCCTGGTCCTCGGGATTCTCGTCGTCGGGTTCCGCTTTCTTATTGTTGTTGCTGGAAGCCGTGCCGGGCTTAGGCGCGGTGTCGCTCTCACTCAAATCAGCGCCCTTGAACTTGGGCACGCGTTTCCAGCCAATGATCTCAAAACTCGACCCGCTATCGAGTCGCATCATAATGTTTTCATTGTTACTTCGATCCGGACTGAGGCGAAGATTAGATCCGGCGTGCAACTGTCCCGTCGCCTGCGGCTGAATGTTCTTGTCCTCATCGGCGAGCTTCCGCGCCTTATCGAGCACGATCTCGGGCATGATGTTACGAGCTTCAACCCAGCCCTCTGTCTTTTCCTCGTCGCGCGCGCGGACACGAAACCAACGCTCTTTCCTGGTGTTATCACTGGGGTCGAGAACGTCGACCGTGTCCAGAATGTCAACCGCGTCTCCGCGACTTACTTCCAAAAGATCTGCCGCCACGACCGCGGTCGAGCTACGAATTTGCGCACTGCGGGCGACGACGACGCCCGTATTGTTACGGCTGGCGATCGCGCTGCATGAAATCAAAAAAAAGGCGGAAAGAATAACCAGGGCCATCTTTAAACCTGGGCCAAGCAGTTGTATCATAAGAAATTCGTCAAACCCGCTCTCCGCGCGCGACCAAAATCATTTCCACCTTGTCCCGCGAGTCGCATCATTGTAACCCAACTTGCGCAACAAATCGCGTTCCTTCTTACCAACTTTCTGGTCAACGCTAATCTGCGTTCGCAGCCCAACCTGTTCAGCGACCAAGCCGAATGGCGCAAGTTCTGTGGCCAGATTTATTGAAACGGGGTTACGAATGAAGATCCGGACGAAGTCTTCCGATCCGAGTTCGGCGCTGAGTTCGCCGGCTGCCACCTCGGTAGCGTTGTTTGTCGCGGTCCCCCCGGGGGCGTCGCCCGTCCCTCGGTGCTCGTTGAAAAGCTGGCGATACACATCGGCCAGCGATCTCTTATTATGACTCAGACTTCGCAGCCGCAGATCGTAAAGGAAAGCCACAACCTGACTTTTCGAATATACGGAAGTGCGCCCGATCGTAAATCTGCGCGTGGACGCGTCCAACACCGAAAAGTCCGCGGCTTCGCGTCTGGATGCGTCGTGGGCTCGCGCAATCGAATTCAAGAACTCTGGAAACGTTAAAAGCCCGAGTCGTACCGCAGTTTGCGCTGCCTGATAAATTGTAAAGCCTTCATAGAACCAATCGTAGTCAGCGCCAAGCGCCAAACCGTTTGGCACCCACAAATGAAAAAACTCATGAGTCAGGGGCGTGCTTAATTCCGCCAGGGCTCCTATCTTTGAAGGGAGCTTTCCCATCAGCAATGTGACTGTCGAATCCCTGGTCTCCGCGCTCCATTGATTCGGATCAACGGTTTGCGGAAAGGGAAACAAAATCAGGCTAGCCTGCCTTACCGGCATTGCGCCAAATAAATCGCCATGGGCTTTCAGGACTTTCCCGGCCAGTTCAAGCACGTCGTGATCGGCAAAAGCCCAATCGCCGTCCGTCACCACACTAAACGACATTCCCGATTCGCTGATGCGCGAAGCGCGGATTTGAGCGCCTACCGCAAATACAGCTTGACCGGGGTCACGCACTTCAAACTCATACCGGGCCCTTTCGCTTTCGCTTGCATAAAGGCGCCACTGCTCGGGCAGAGTGAATCTGATAATTGCAGGGCCGCCGTTCTCGCGGCCCCACGAGAGCGGCAAGAGATCCCCCGCCATCAGCAGACCGCGTTCCGCGGTGAGCCACGACACCATTGCTGCATCCGCCGGTCGCCCGGGAGGTCTAAGGCTGACTTCGTAACGAAACCGCGCCGCGGGTTTTAGCGAATTGAATTGACCGGGCGCAATCTTGCGGACCGGAATTTCGTCCCCCTTGTCATCGAAAAGAGTAAACCGTTCAACTCTGTTCGCCAGAGCGACGACACCGGCATAACTATCAACAAATGACCAAACAGATGCGGGAGCGCACTTACCTTCTACGAACACTCGCTCGGACTCAGGAGCCACGCGGATACTGACGCTCACTTGCTGCGCCGAGACAATCGTAACGGCGCCGGCGAGAAACGTTATCGAGCAGACAAACAGCCCAAAAAACCGGCATATTCGCCGACCGGTTCGAAGCATCCGTGACCCGGAGCCAGGTATCGCATTGACCTGTAAAGACCGCGCGCTTGTCAGCACCGTGGAACCAGGCGCATGATCCGCCGGCCACTCAAGATTGACCGAACATCTAACTACAGGTTTCGTTGACATGGACCATCGGCGCGAATAGACTGTGCGTTCCAGTCTAGCATCAAAGCATTCTCCGTGATCGGTCGAACCCTTCATCGCTGGTTAAAAGTTACCGCAAGGCGAAATCGCGGGTTGGGATTCCTCTTGTTGGCCTGCATCGTTTTGGGCTCGACGGCCGAGTTCGCTCATCATCACGGCAGTCAACCGGGAGCCGCACGACAGACACGCAGCTCAGCCGGCCGGGCAAATGCCTCCCGAATTGAATCAACCAGCGATTGGGGTGGCTCGTCGACCAGAACCACGCAGAACGACTGTCTAATCTGCCAGCTTCATCACAATCTTTCGGCCAGCGACATCAATCACTCTCATGGTGTCGCGCCGGCACTTACACAGCTTCAGACCTCGCGAACGAGTGCCACCCCGAAGCAATTTGGGTTTGCGCTTAACACACAAGGCCGCGCGCCTCCGGTAAATCTCTAAAGCCAATAATCGCCGTTCTGTGACGCGTTGCGAATGAGCGCGCGCACTTCATAGTCGAGCGGTGTCTTTAGGTTACGCGTCCTTTCACGCGCTGAAGACCTCGCCGGCAAAAGCCAATCGAGGAGGCCAGGATGATTGAGGCTCAGAGAAGCGCCCTTCTAATCGCAGTACTTTTATCGATTTTGATTTCGACCCAGCCGGCGCAAGCACAGTTGGTTCGCGCGAGCGTTGACGCAAAAAGCTCGACCCTTTCGAAATCTACGGACGTCGGCTTGCCACGGACGCTTTCGCAGACGTCGATCACAAAACAGCCCATTACTATTTCAGACGCCGTGTCGATCTTTCTGAAGCAGAACTTCCAGCTGATCGCTGCTCGCTATGATATCGACACCGCTGAAGCGGAAAAGCTTAACGCGCGGTTGCGGCCAAATCCTGACATCAGCGTGGGCTTCTCGGGACTGCCGCTAAACCTGAGCGGCAACTGGCTCACAGAGCAGCAGTATTCGTACAGCATTGCGCAACCATTCGAGCTTGGCGGAAAGCGAGGTAAACGGATCGATTTCGCAAACGCAAATTCGGATGTCGCGCGCGCGCAGTTTGAAATGGCGGTCTGGCAACTGACAAATGACTTGAAAAGGAAATTCTATACGGTGCTCCTTAACCAGTCGCTCCTAAATCTTGCGCAAGAGAACCAAAAGACATTCGCCGAAACAATCAAGCACACCGAAGAATTGGTCCAGGCCGGTGAAATTTCAGGCCTCGATCTGACGCGCCTCCAGGTCGAACAATTAAAATTCGATACTGATGTTGCTAACTCCGAACGTGATTACGAAGTTGCGTTGCGCGATCTCCGGGTCACTCTCGGCGGCGATTATCGGGCACTAGACATCGAAGCCGCCGGGACGCTCGATCCTCAAACTTACGATTTTGCTTTCGCGGACTTGCGCGATAAGGCAATGGCGGCGCGACCTGATTTGAAAGCGGCACAGCTCGGCGAACGCGCCGCCGAAGCTTCGATTCGATTGCAGGACGCGCAACGGATCCCCAACGTTAATTTAGGCGGCGGCATTAATCAGGTTCCCGAGGGCGGCAGCACCTACACATTCGGGGTGGGCCTAACATTGCCGGTGCACGATCGCAATCAGGGAGAGCGTGCGAAAGCACGCATTGAAAAAGAGAAAGCGCAAAACCAGGAACGGCTCATCAGGAACCAGATTATCAGCGACGTAGACAAGGCGTTGATCGCGTTCCAGCTCCAGAAGCGGCGCATCGATCTTTACCGGTCGGGTGTGCTAACGAAAGTGAATGACATCCAAAACCTGACCGAGTATTCCTTGAAAGCCGGCGAAAGTTCCATTCTGGATTTGCTTGATGCCGTGCGAACACGCCGTGACACGCTGGCCGCTTTCTACCAGGCGCTTTTTGATTACCAGTCGGCGCTGCTCGACCTCGAGCTCGCAACCGCGACGCCTCTCCAAAAATAGTTGGAGGTGAAAGGAATAGGTATATGTCTGGACGTAACGCGTCACTAATCTGGATGATGGTCATCGCCGCGGTCTGCGGGGGTTGCCGGCGGCCAACAACTTCTTCTCCAACGTCTGTTAACGCCCAGGCGAGTCCGGTTGCAATCCAATCGACAGACAAAGCGATCGAGACGGAGATAGTCATGGCTGCACCAATTGCCGGCGCCGTCTCGGCGACCGGGAAGATCCTGGTGCCGGAAGATAGGACCGCAGTCATTGGGCCAGTCAACGAGGGCCGCATCGTTAAGCTCTACGCGGGCCAGGGAAGCCGCGTGAGAAAGGGACAGAAACTTGCCGAGCTTGAGTCGGCGGATATCGATCAAGCCGAGGCCGACTATTTAAAAGCGCTCGCTGATGCTGAGAATGCGCGCCGATCTTCAGGTGCCGAACTCAGATTGGCCCAACAAACCTACGACCGTACGAAGGCACTTTACGAAAAGACAGTCGTGCCGGGAAAGAATGTTCAGACCGCCGAACACGATCTCGAAGTAGCGAAGGCAACTGCCGAGAACAATATTGCTGGTACCAAAGCAACGCTGACAGCGGCGCGCCGGCACTTGCTTATTCTTGGCTTGAACGACTCAGCCATCGACGCCTTGAGCAACAAGCCCGGCCTGGCAGCAACTTTTCCGCTCAATTCTCCGATTGACGGAATTGTGGTCGAGCGCAATGCGACGATCGGGGCGACCGTCGGAACCGATGCGAGCGTCTTCAAGATAATCGACATCACGCGTGTCTGGGTCGATGCCAATGTATTCGAAAAAGATCTGCCGCGGGTGCGGGTCGGGCAACCGGTCAAGCTCACGGTCACTTCTTTTCCAGGATCAAACTTCTCCGGCAAGGTGATTTTCATTAACAGCGTCGTTGATCCTGATTCGCGGACGGTCAAAGTTCGCACCGAAGTGCCGAATCCCGATCGCCGATTGAAGCCCGATATGTTCGCCAACGTCGAGATTGTTACCGACATAAACACCAGCGCCATTTCGGTGCCGCAATCAGCCGTCCTTGAAGAGGGTGGAAAGAACGTTGTCTTTGTCGAGCAAGGTAATGCCTATCAGAAGCGTCAAGTGCAATTAGGGATCAAAACCGGCGACCGGATCGAAATCATCGACGGTCTAAACGCCGGCGACAAAGTAGTTGTGAAGGGAAATTACCTTCTGCAGCAACAGAGTAAAGTCGAACAGTAACTTATCACGTCAGGACGTTACAGAGTGACAAAGATTTTGGAGAAACCCAGGAGAATGCACCACTAAGTGCTGGTCTTTTTCTGCCGCCTCTGTCTCTCTCTGGCTTAAGCCATGACCGACAACTTCATTGCTTTCTTTTATCGCGAACGTCTACTGGTCGCCGTGGTCTCGATGGTGATCGTGGCCGGAGGAATTCTCGCGCTACGACGCCTGAACGTCGATGCCTTTCCTGACGTGACGCCGGTGCAGGTGGAGATCGATACCGAAGCCGAAGGCCTGGCACCGGAAGAAGTCGAACGCCAAATCACGTTCCCCATCGAAAATGAGATGAACGGCATTTCGGGTGTGACGCGCGTCGAATCACAATCAAAATTCGGTTTGTCGGTCGTTACCGTTTACTTCAGCGACGACGCGGATATTTATTTCGCACGCCAGCAGGTATTCGAGCGTCTCTCGGCCGCTAAAGACAGCATACCCGCCGGATTCGAGCCGCAGATGGGTCCGATTACCACCGGCACCGGCCAGATTTATCTTTATCAAATCGTGGGCCATGGACAGAGCAACCAGGAGCTACGCACGATTCAGGACTGGATAATCAAGCTGCAACTGCGCACTGTGCCGGGCGTTGCCGACGTGCTCAGCTTCGGCGGAGATGTTAAGCAATACCAGGTCATCGCCGACCAGCAGGCGTTGGTCAACTACAACATCACGCTCAAGTCTCTTTTCGAAGCAATTCAGAGCAACAATCAGAACACCGGCGCTAATTTCATCGAACATGGCGATGAGCAATACGTCGTTCGCGGCCTGGGTTTAGTTAAGGATATTGAAGACATAAAAAATATTGTGCTCGACTCGCGCGGGGGCACCCCAATCCGTGTCGGTGATGTCGCCAGGGTTGAGATTGGCAACGAAATTCGGCAGGGGGCGGTCACCAAAGACGGTCAGGGCGAAGTGGTCACCGGCATTGTTCTGAAGCGCATCAATGAAAACACCAAGCAGGTAATCGAGCGTATCAAGGAAAAGGTGGTCGAGATTAATAAGGCTTTGCCGCCGGGAGTCCAGATCGTTGACTTCTATGATCAAGCCGAACTCGTCGACAACAGCATTCACACCGTCGTGGAGTCGCTCATCGAGGGCGAAGCACTGGTGCTCGTCATTCTCGTGCTGCTGCTGGGTGATTTTCGCAGTTCGTTCATCACGGCCGCGGCAATCCCCTTCTGCATGCTCGTTGCTTTCATCCTGATGTGGTACGCGGGATTGTCCGCGAATCTCATGTCCCTTGGCGGGTTGGCGATCAGTATTGGCATGATGGTCGATGCAACGGTAGTGATGGTGGAAAACATTTATCGGCACCTCGAAGAGCATCGTGAACACTCGACTCGCGAAGCAATTCTCGTGGCCGCGCAAGAGATCGGCCGGCCGATGTTCTTTGCGATCCTGATCATCATTGCGGTCTTTCTTCCGGTGTTTACCCTGCAAGGCATCGAGGGAAAGTTGTTCAAGCCGCTGGCCTACGCGGTTACTTTTTCAATGATCGGTTCGATGTTGATGGCCCTGTGCATCGCCCCCATGCTCTGCGCCCTCTGTCTAAGACTGAAGACAGGTGCGGTCCGGCGCAACCCCATTATTGGATTCTTCAAAAGCATTTACGTCCCCATTCTTAAGTGGGCCATCCGGCATCGCGCTTTGACCCTGACAATTGCCGCGCTTTTGCTGATTTGGAGCGTCGCCGATGTTTTTATTCTGGGCAGCGAGTTTTTGCCAACGATCGATGAAGGCAACATGCTGGTGCGCGCAACCATGCCCGCGAGCATCTCGCTTTCGCGCGCCGTCGAAGTCTCTTCTCAGATTGAAAAGACGCTCCGTGAATTTCCGGAAGTGGAAACCGTCGTCGCAAAGATCGGCCGCGCGGAATTGGGGGGTGATCCTGAAAGCGTCAGCAACGACGAATTGTATGTCCGCTTAAAACCGAAGAAGCAATGGACGAGCGCCAAAACCAAAGACGAGTTGGTCGATGCGATGCGCAACCGGGTGGCAGGATTCCCGGGCGTAAAGTTCAACTTCTCGCAGGTCATTCAAACGCGCAACGATGAACTTATTTCCGGAATCAACGCGCAGCTCGCGGTCAAGATCTTCGGCGAAGATCAGGACACCCTGCGGAAGCTTGCCGATCAAATTCGGGACGCGATGGCGCACGTCAATGGGGTAGAAGATCTTGCGGTTGAACAATCCGCCGGCGAAGAACACCTCGAAATCGACGTGGAGCGCGACAAGATAGCGCGCTATGGACTGAATATTGCCGACGTGCTCGAAGTCACGAAGATAGCCATTGGCGGTGATTCCGCTACGGACGTGCTGGAGGGTCAGCGTCGTTTCGCTATTTTTGTAAGGTTAAAGGAAGACTATCGCAATCAGGTCGATAAGCTGGGCGACATCCTGGTTGCGGCCCCGGTTGGCGGCAAGATTCCGCTGGGTCAACTAGCTTCATTCAAGTTGTCGAGTGGTGATTCGCTGGTGACCCGGGAAAACTCTCTGCGTCGCAGCGTCGTCATGTGTAACGTAAAAGGCCGCGACATCGGCAGTTTTGTTCACGATGCGCAGCAGGCGGTCGCGCTGCAAGTCAAACCACCCCCGGGATACTTCGTTACCTGGGGCGGACAATTCGAAAATGAACAACAAGCGATCAGGCGTTTGCTGATAGCAATACCAATCTCGCTTTTGCTTGTCTTTGTATTGATCTATTCGTGCTTTAACTCGCTGCGCAACACATTGACGATCATTTTCAACATTCCGATCGCGCTCGTCGGCAGCACTACATTTCTTCTAATCTCGGGTTTTCCGCTTAGCGTTCCAGCCATTGTTGGATTCATCGCAGTTTTCGGGATTGCGGTGCAGAACGGAATGGTAATGGTTTCGTTTATTAATAAACTCCGGGAGCGGGGTGACGAATTGCACGACGCGGTGATCACGGGCGCGAGCATGAGGCTGCGAGCCGAACTGCTAAGCGCTTTGATTGGCAGCATCAGTTTGATTCCGTTCATTATTTCTTCCGGCACCGGTGCCGAGATTGAAAAGCCTCTGGCGATCGTGGTCGTGGGCGGATTGGTCACGCGCCCAATTAAAATAGTCATTCTGCCAATGGTTTATGAATGGGTAGAACGCGGTGCCGCGCGGCGGGCGGCGCGGACAGCGATAGCGGAGCAATAACCGAGCTGGTTTTGAAATACGGCGGGGAACCAGTGCGGCACTTATTTCGTGACGCGGCGAACGTTCAGGTGGAGGCCGGTTTTATTTTTTTAGTTTGAGAGCGCCGCCATGAGGGCGTGTGGCGGCACGACTAAAAGCAATAGCAATTGTCTGCAGCAGCAAAAAGAGAGGTGTGCAGTTATGATAACTGCACGTCTCTTTTTGCTTCATAAAACCGTTTAGGGCAGCACTGCGCTGCCAGATTATCTTCGCTTCTGGTCGCCGCGATCCCCCTGCCCGGATGGCACTTGGGTCTTGGCGTGCTTGCGCACGTCCTGTGACAGCGACCGCCCTACATCGTCGCTCTCTTTGAACTGACCGTTATCGTCGCGCCTGACATAGCGCTTATCGGTTCCGGTATCGACTAGTTCGCGCTTACTGCTACTCTTATTATTTGCCATCTTTGTCCTCCCTTAGTATCACGCCGCTTTCGCGCGGCTCTTAGCTTTCTTGGGTACCGACTTGCGGGCCGGCGACTTCGCAGTCCCTGCTTTCGGCGGCGCTTTCTTAGTCGCGCGCTTAGCCGTTTTCTTGCTGCCCGCCTTCTTAGTGCTTGCTCGTTTGGTTGCGACTGCGCGTGGCGATTTCTTCGCCGCTTTCTTCTTGCCAGTTTTCGCGGCTTTGTTCGCACCAAACAGAGCATTAGCCACTGTCTTAAATAGACCAGGCTTCGCGGCTCCTGTTGGAACGGGCACGCCGAGTTTTTTCTTTTCCCGGGCCATCTCGTCCCCCAGCGCTTCGGCCTTTTCGGTCGTCAGCACGTCTTTCGCCTTGCTAAAGAGCTCGCCTTCTTCTTCGTCGACATGATGCTCGACGTTTTCCTTTAAGACCGTGAATTTCGCCGTCCATTGATTGCTGGGCTTGGTTGCGTCGTCCAGCTCAGCCAGTAGCTCCTTGACAACTTGATGTTCTTCGTACGCCTCGAGCGTGATGGCGCGCGTCTCGTCCGCGTTTTTCAACGCAGGATAAAATATTGTCTCCTCGATCTGCGCATGAACATCCAGTTCTTTTTTCACCTCTTTGAACCCGGCCAGTTTTGCCCGCCCTGACGCCGATTCAATCTTCTCGAAGAGTTCTGAAACTGTTCGGTGATCGTTTTTGAGCATTTCAAATGGATCCATAATTCTCCCCCTGCAAAAATAAAACCTACGCAACTCATCTCAGATGGCATTCCCTGTCGAACTGCAACTCCATCTGTCCAACCCGCCGGGCTCAAATGGTCGCTTTCAGAACATTTTGAGAACCTTTATGCGAAGCGAGCAAAATCGATGCCATGGCATCTCACTGCAATCCAAAAGTGCCTGCGCATAGTTTGTGCGACCGACTTAGACGAATCGGTGGGGATGCTTCAGTGTCCATGGGTGTGAGCGCCATGTCTCGCGATGAATTAACAATTCTTTACAAATAGAAGCATTGACAGGCCCAAAAACCACCGCTAAACTTGGCCCTGCTACACTTAAGGAGCGAGGAAACGACAATGACACTAGTAAAGATCATCGTCATCACGGTCCTCATTATTCTGAGTATTCTGTTCTTCGGCCGCTTCCTGTTCTAGCTTGTTGCGGCTATTCGTTCCCCGAATAAACTTCTTCCTGCGCCCATCTGCCCTGACAATCCAAATCTCTGCCTGAGCTTGGACATTCGCGTTTCAACGCTCCCCAGTTCGATGGACATCTGTGACGGCCGCCGCGACTGACCGGCGGTGTCCGCATTTGAAATTGTCTGAACCCTCGTTGGTCTTGACAGTGCTGGCTGAGTTCATTTGACCGAAAGGCACGCCACTGAGACGGACGAGGGTCACAACGCCGGCGCAGAGAAGCTGTCCAGACACACTCGACCACTTCGTTGAAGCCGTTGACTTAGCTTAAGATTGGGGCTGCCAATGACTTCAGGAACGACCATGTCCGATCAAGACAACAAGGCAGGTTTGCGGAAACTGCATCGGGCCCTCATCAGCGTTTCGGATAAGACGGGTATTGTCGAATTCGCGCGTGAGTTGAAAACCTTCGATGTCGAAATCATCAGCACGGGCGGAACGGCGAAGGCGCTGCGCGAGGCGGGAATTGCGGTTAGCGACGTTTCGGACGTAACAGGCTTTCCGGAAATGATGGATGGACGGGTTAAGACCCTGCACCCGAAGATTCACGGCGCGCTGCTCGCTTTGCGCGACGATCCTGAACACATTGCGGCGATGAATCAGAACGAGATTCAGCCAATCGATATGGTGGTAATCGATCTTTATCCTTTCGAGAAGACTGTTAAGCGTGCAGATGTAACCGAAGCGGAAGCGATCGAGCAAATCGATATTGGCGGGCCAGCTATGATTCGATCAGCAGCGAAAAACGCTCGCGACGTCGCCGTAGTTGTGCGTCGCGAAGAATATTCGGAAATCATCGCCGAACTGCGTGCGCATGCTGGCGCTCTATGTTTGGAAACCCGAAAGGTTCTGGCGAAGACGGCATTTGGTCGAACGGCGCTGTATGACTCGCTTATTGCGGCTTATCTCGCTGGCGCATTCACGCCGAGCAGGCCTCAACCCAAGACAGCGGGCATTGAAAGCCGTTTTGGCGGCGGCACAAAAGACAACGGTGCATGGTCAGTTGGGCCTGAGGCAGGTCGGATTCCGCCATCTTCGACCGAGATTGATTTCGAAGGGTTTTCAAGCGAGGCCTTTCAGGGAAGCCTCCCAGGAGCCGCTGAATGGACCATCGTCAAAAACAATGACCTTCGTTACGGAGAGAATCCCCATCAAGTCGCAGCCCTTTATAAGATGTCGATGTCGATGGGCGACGGCATCGCTAACGCGGAAATTCTCTCAGGCAAAGAGATGTCTTTCAATAACTACGTCGACGCAGATGCTGCCTGGCAGTTGGTCTTCGATTTTGGCGAAACGGCTTGCGCCATCATTAAACACACAAACCCGGCCGGCGTAGCGCTCAATCCTCAGGCCGCCAACGCGTATCGCAAGGCACTCGCTACTGATCCAATCTCAGCCTTCGGCGGAATCGTAGCTTTCAATTGTCCGGTCGACGCGGCTGGGGCTCGTGCCGTGACTGAAATCTTCACCGAGGTAATTGTAGCGCCGGACTACGATCTGGAAGCGCTCGAAGTGCTGCGACAAAAGAAAAACCTGCGTGTGCTGCGTTGCCGTCCCGGAGGGCATCGGGAAATGATCGAATACAAACAAATCAGTGGCGGGATGCTCGTGCAAACCCGCGACACCCATCGAATCAAACGACAAGAATTGAAAGTGGTTTCAAAACGCCCGCCGACTGAAAAGGAAATCGACGACCTGCTTTTCGCCTGGACCGTCTGCAAACACACAAAATCGAACGCAATTGTCTACGCGCGCGACAAACAAACGGTGGGCGTGGGCGCCGGACAAATGTCGCGCGTCGATTCAGTGAAGATTGGGGCGATGCGCGCGCAACTTCCGATCGTTGGATCGGTCATTGCTTCCGACGCGTTCTTCCCTTTTCGTGATGGGATTGACGAAGCGGCGAAGCATGGAATAACGGCGATCATTCAACCGGGCGGTTCTGTGCGCGACGAAGAAGCGATCGCCGCAGCAGACGAACATGGGCTGGCGATGGTATTCACCAGCATCAGGCATTTCAAACATTGACGATCTCCGCCGTCTCTGTCGGCAGACCTTGGCAAAGCGAGCTAAGTAGCCATTCGCCGTTCACTCGTGTACTTGCTCTTTCACTGCCCTTCGCTAATACTTCGGCCGCAGCGCCGTGCCCAAATCCATCAGCGTTTTTCACCGGCAGTTGCTACCGGCTCGAGCGAAACCCATGACTTGCAGAAAGGACTCTAATAAACGTAGATGCTGATCAACGATAAAGTCGGGATAATTTTCGGCGTCGCCAATAAGCGTTCGATCGCCTGGGCTACAGCGCAGGCGCTGCATCAAGCCGGCGCGCGCCTCGCGTTTGCTTACCAGGGCGAGCGGTTGAAAGAAAATGTGGAGCGACTTACCGGTGAAGGGATGCCGGGGTCCCCGCTTATCTCCTGCGATGTGACCAAACCGGAAGAGGTTGGCGAAACGTTCGACCGTATAGCCGCGGAGTTTGGCCGTCTTGATTTTGTAATTCACAGCATCGCGTTTGCGCCGCGCGAAGCCCTGGAAGGCGAGTACATGAAAGTTGATCGCGACGGCTTTCTATCAGCGCTCGAGGTGAGCGCATATTCGCTGACGCAACTGGCCCGCGCGGCCGCACCGTTAATGACTGGCGGCGGCAGCATAGTCACAATGACCTTTCATGGCGCGGAAAAAGTGTACCAGGGCTACAACGTAATGGGCGTCGCCAAAGCGGCCCTGGAATCGAGTGTCCGATATCTTGCCGCGGATCTCGGTCCAAAGAATATTCGGGTAAATGCGATTAGCGCGGGGCCGATTCAGACCTTAGCTGCGCGCGGCGTTTCAGGACTCAGTGAAATGCTGAAACACCACGCCGAGCGCGCGCCTTTGAAACGAAATGTCGAGCCGCGTGAAGTTGGGAACACCGCGCTTTTTCTTTGCAGCCCGCTCTCATCAGGAATCACCGGTGAGATAATCTACGTTGACTGTGGTTACAACATAATGGGAATTTAGATTGCTCACGTTCCAGCTTTAGTTTGCGGCTTCGGAACAAAAGGACAAACAAGGTTCAGTCTAGAAACCGGCTAGCATATGAAGAACGAAGAAGATTATTACAAGGAAAGTCACCGGGGCACGCAGGACGAGCGGCTGCTGGAAACGCCGCATGCCGACGAATTCCTGCACACGGACACCTGGCGCGTCTTCCGCATCATGGGCGAATTCGTCCAGGGCTTTGAAGATCTCGCCCACATCTCGAACGGGGTGTCCGTGTTCGGGTCGGCACGCACCACGGCCGACGACCCGGAGTATCGCGCCGCGCAAGAGACCGGAGCGCTGCTGGCAGGTGCCGGATATTCAGTCATCACCGGGGGTGGACCGGGAATCATGGAAGCCGCCAATCGCGGCGCCTTCGAAGCGGGTGGAACCTCAGTCGGCTGCAATATTGAATTGCCACACGAACAGTACTCGAACAGCTATTTGACCTTATCACTAAAGTTTAAATACTTTTTTGTTCGCAAGATGATGTTCGTGAAGTACAGCGATGCTTTCATCATTTTTCCCGGCGGATTCGGGACGCTGGATGAACTTTTTGAGGCCCTTACCTTGATTCAGACGCGGAAGATTCACAACTTTCCAGTGGTCTTGTTCGGCTCGGCGTATTGGCAGGAGATGTTGGACTGGCTGCGGGGACCGATGTTAGCCGAAGGCAAGATCGTGGAAGAAGATTTTCGGCGTCTGCACGTCACTGATTCGCCGGCCGAGATTGTCAAAATTGTGAAGGCCTACGAACCGTCCAAAGAACTCGTCAGCCACTTAAGATAAGCTTCTGACCCGGCAACGATCGGCAACGCGATTATCTCGGGTGTCTCGTAGCTATGCAGGGCGCGCACCTGACTTTCAAGACCCTCGAATTTCGCCCTGGTCGTCTTCGCGAGCATCAGCACCTCTCGTTCGCGCTGCACTTCACCTTCCCAGGAATAAATCGATTGCATTTCAGGAAGCACTTGTACGCAAGCAGCCAGCTTGGTTTTAACCAGAGTGTCGGCGATTTTGGTGGCTTCCTCGACTGACGGTGCCGTCATGAGGACAACGATGGGTTCGCAAGGCTGAATTTCCATTCGAGAAGCGAACGGTACCGCGCGCTCTTGCCGGGCAACAGCCCGACTCTAAACAAAAACGTCTATTCGACTGCTTCTTCGTCGGCCGACGCGGGCCCCGTCAGTGGTGAAGTATCTTCTCCGAAGAATGAAGCATACAGTTCTCTCGCACGTTCAAGGTCTCGTTCATCGACCAGCACGGCGACGCCCGGCGAGGTCGCAGAAAACAACGGAGAGAAGGCATCACTGGCACCAGACTGCACGGCCGCGCGCACCCCGTTTTGACGCAGGATGTCGCTCACCATTTCGCCTTCAGCGGGCGATGACAAGTTGTGCAAAATCACAAACCGGGCTTCGCTGGTATCCGTTGCCCCGGTTTCCGGCGTCAATCTATCGACCAGCTGGGTGTCATCATCGGGACATCGAGCGATGCCCGGGTTGTATTCAGATTCGCAAGTAGGACAAAACATAACTTCAGTTTCAAGTTTCGGGTTTGAAGTGTCAAGTTCCGGTACCTAATTTCATCTCAACGTCTGTCGCCGCTTTACACTACGCTGCGTTAGCTTGAAACGTGAGACTTGAGGCTTGAAACTTTTCCCTCGAAGGGAATCTCTTCGAAGTGCGTAAAGCGTTTGAAGTTGCGAAAGCGCTGATTGATCTCTTCATGGGTGAGCCGCTGCACACGTTCCGTCCCGAACTCTTCGACATTGAACGAGGCCATTACTGAACCAAAGATCATGGCTCGGCGCAGAGCACCCACGTCCAGTTTCTCCTGGCTGGCGAGATAGCCCATCAACCCGCCGGCGAAAGTATCGCCCGCACCCGTTGGGTCAAAAACCGATTCGAGGGGATAGGCTGGAATCGCAAAGTATTCATCCCCGGTGAACATGGCCGCGCCATATTCTCCGCGCTTCACAATCAAGGTTCGCGGTCCCCACGAAAGAATCTTTCGCGCGGCCTTGATAAGATTCGGCTCCTCCGCGATCTGGCGCGCTTCGGCATCGTTCACAATCAAAAGATCTACGACCTCGATCGTTTTTTGCAATGAATCGCGAGTCGTATCAATCCACAGATTCATCGTGTCCAGCGCCACCAGCTCGGCATCAGTGACCTGTGCCCTGACCCCACGCTGTAAATCAGGTTGAATATTTCCCAAAAATACGAGACGCGATTTTTTCGACCTCTCGGAAAGTTTCGGCTGAAAACCAGCAAACACATTCAAATGAGTGTCGAGCGTATGCGCGACATTCAAATCGTATTCATAACGCCCAAACCAGCGAAAGGTTTTCCCGTCCGGAATAATTTCGAGATCAGTCGTATCGATGTTGTGCCGCGCGAAGACTGCCCGCTCGTCGACGCCAAAATCTCCGCCTACGACCGCGACCAGCGAAACGTCAGTAAAAAAGCTGGCGGAAATTGAGAAATGTGACGCGGATCCGCCCAACATCTGTTCTCGCTTGCCGAACGGCGTTTCGACGGCGTCAAACGCAACGGACCCAACAACAAGTAGAGACATAGAGTTAATTTCGAATATGGAATTACGGATTTTGGATTGTAAGAACTTTAGTCAGCCCGGTGCCTAGGGCCTGGTAACTCAATACGTATCGCGACCACGGCTGCTCAACTTTCTCTGCCCCGTTGCCCATTACTACGGCTTGCTGTCTGCCGGCTTCGCACCCCCGAGTGCCTTCAAATCCTCAAGAGCCTCGTCCTTAAACCGGCTCTGCGGATAAAGTTGCACTAGTTGGGACAGGTAGTCGCGCGCCTTTTCGCGAAACTGCGCGGCACTGAGCGTGCTCTTCTTGTCACCTTCATGGATGACGTATTTATCCGGTTTTTGCTTGCCCCGCGCCTCTGCCAGGTTCAGGCTGCTGCTGCCGGCGATGAAAAGCACTTCATCAATCTTCGAGAAGGCCGGGTTGCCGGCGAGCACTTCCTCGCATCGCTGCAAAGATGCCACATAAGCTTTATTCAACTTGAAATACTGCCGCGCCACTTCCAGATTATGGAACGAATCCTTTTCCATGTCCGGATCACGCACGACGTTCGGGCCTTGCTTCGCGCCGCCGCCTTGCGAGCGCGCGAGGCTCGGGATAAACATCAACGCTGAGAGCAACATCAAGATCGTTATCGATTGTTTCTTCATTTCTTCACCTTTTGCTAAGCACTGCACGCTTGCCAGTCGCTGCAGCCTGACCGGGCTCTATCTTTTGTATTTTCCAATAATGGCGTCAAGCTTCCGGGCGGTTGGGCCCGGCCAATTCTCCGGGGCCGTAAAGATGGCGTTCTTCAATGCTGAGGCGCATCCGCATTCGCGCGGAGTGATCGCCAGAGATTTAACCGCGGCCTTCATAATCATCTGCGCATTCCGCACATTCCTGTTCAAATATTCAATGACGGTTTCGACTGTCACAGCGTCGTGCGCCGGATGCCAGCAATCATAGTCGGTCACCAGGGCCAGCGTGGCATAACAAATCTCGGCTTCACGCGCGAGTTTTGCTTCCTGCAAATTGGTCATGCCGATAATGTCCATGCCCCATGACCGGTACACATTGGATTCGGCAACTGTCGAAAAGGCGGGGCCCTCCATGCAAAGATACGTCCCCCCGCGATGTATCTTGACGTCGGCTGATTTGCAGGCCTCTGCCAGCGCATCGCCAAGGCCTTTACAAACCGGATGAGCGAAAGCCACGTGCGCGACGATTCCACCGCCGAAAAAAGTTGATTCCTGCGCCCGGGCGCGGGTCCGATCAAAAAACTGATCAGGAATCACCATGTCCATCGGGGCGTACTGCTCCTGCAGGGAACCAACCGCCGACGCTGAAAGAATCCGCTCGACGCCGAGCAACTTCATTCCGTAAATGTTTGCCCGGAACGGAAGCTCAGTCGGTGTGAATCTGTGGCCGCGACCATGCCGTGGCAAAAACGCGACGCGTTGCCCCTCGAGCGTTCCCAGAATGAATTTGTCGGATGGCTTGCCGAAAGGAGTTTCCACTTCGATCTCGTCAACGTCCGTTAATTCGGGCATTTGATAGAGACCGCTGCCGCCTATGATTCCAATTTTCGCTGCCGTCATTAACTTAACTTATCTGCGCTTCAAAGCCCGGGGCTAATGCGCTCGTAACCGGAGCGCGAAGATCCCGCCGATGCGGCATAAAATTCAGCTCTCGGTACCAGCCACCCGTAACTTTCCATCCTGTTGGACTATCTTGCCTAAAGGCTGATCGGGATCGTGATAAAACAGACAGGTCCAGTTCTCCAGTGACGCTTGCGGCAACAACCTCTTTTTTGCTTCAACCGTTTCCGTCGGGTAGAGATCGTAGCCCATCACCCAGGCATACGGCACGTGCGCGCGCGTGGGAATCAAATCAGCAAAACCGAAAAGGGTCTTCCCGTGTTGTGTCAGCCGCGCGCATTGCATTGAACGATTATGCCCAGGGTGTGTTTCCATCGTCAGCCCAGGAACAACTTCATAATCGGCTGCTTTCAATTCAAGCTGCCCCGATTCCTTTAACGGCCGCCAGTTCTCAGAAAAGTAGCTGGCGCGATCGCGCTCCCCGGGCGATTCTGCATGCTCGTATTCAGCTTGCGAGATGAAGTACCGCGCGTTTGGGAAAGCCGGAACCGCCTTTCCGGTGGCGTTCCAGATCGAATTTCCGCCCGCGTGATCGAAATGAAGGTGCGTATTGATGACTATCGTTATGTCTGTTGACGTCACGCCGGCGATCGCATTCAATGATTCAGCGAAGGAACGACTGCGGTTAATGCCGTACATGGCCCGGTGCTTTTCGCTCCATTTTTCTCCGATACCCGTGTCGATTACAATTCTTTCATCGTTCGCCTCGATAAAAAGACAGTTCATGTTCATGCGAATGCGGTTCTGATCGTCAGGCGGATGAACGCGGGACCAAAGGTTGCGCGGCACCACTCCGAACATCGCACCGCCATCCAATCTGAACTCACAGTCGGGGATGACTTCAACTCGGTAATCGCCGAATTTCATCGTGAATCAGAAACTTATTTCTTTCCACCTTTTGGTGTTGCCGGCTTCGCCTTGGCGCCGGGGGCGTTCTGCGGCGGCCCCGAATCGGGCGTCATGCCGGGCGGCAATCCCTGCTGCATCTGTTGTGGTGGAGGCTGCGGCACGGAAAAATTTTCTGCGATCGTAATGTGGTTAGCCTGGCGCTTGACGATCTCATCAATAAGATTTTTTTCTTTCTCAGACTCCACTGAGTCTCGCGCCTGGTCTTTCGGGGACTTTGGCGGCCCGAAAGGATTGGCCGCAGCGCCGGCAATCAGAATATGTCGCGCGTGCACCTGCTCTTCCGGCTTGCCCTCCTTTTGTTCGGTCTTTTTCTCCTCAACCTTAATTATGTGAAATCCAAATTGGCTTTCAACGATATCACTGATCTGTCCGGGCTGAAGTGCGAACGCCGCTTTGTCGAATTCAGCCACCATCTGTCCCCGTCCAAACCAGCCCAGGTCGCCCCCCTTGTCTTTGCTGCCGGGGTCGGTTGAAAACTCTTTCGCCAGGGCCGCAAAGTCCTCGCCCGCCCGTGCCCGTTTCAGGACCTCTTCCGCCTTTACTCGAGTTTGTTTGTCATCGAGTTCGGGGTGCTTGGCAATATAGGCAGCGATCTCTGCGTCGCTGGCTTTCGTGTTAGGTATCAGCGTCTCCTTGGCATAAGTCGACGCCAGCAAACGCGCCTGCTCAAGCATAATTTGCAAATCGACGCTGCGCTTCTTATCAACTCCGGCTTGCTCGCCGCGGCGCTCGCCAATCAGTACCTGGCCCAACTGATGACGAATCTCCTTCATTTGCTCATCCGGAATTGCCTGGCCCGCCATCATCGGGTTGCTCGCTTGCGCGTCCTTAACAAATTGCTGAAAGCGCTCTTCCTGTCCCGGCTCTTTAAAGAACGCGTCGATCTCGGCATCCGAAGGCTGCGCGGGGGCGCCCTGTGCGCCTGCCTGACTCTGCCCGTAGCTCTGCGCGATTACAATCGCGCGAACCAAATCCATTTGGCGCTTAATGTCGGGTCGATAACCGATCCCTTTCGCCCTCGCTTCTTCAGCAACAGACAGCAACTCGCGAACATTTTTCGCGAAGTCGCGTCGTGCTGCGTCATCGGTCGCCAAACGCGCTCGCGTTTGCGGCGCCTGATCGGTAGCGATCTGGGTCATGTCGTCCGCGGTCAAATTAATTGGGGCCGCATGACTGGCTCGAACCTGCCAGACAATCAGGCCGAGTGAAAAGACGACGCCGACTCCGGCGACGATCCATGCTTTAGTTTTGGAATTCAAAATAACTTTCCTTTCGAAATTGCGTTATTGATGCGAGGTTCCGGGGCCGGCATTCTCTACCAGTTCAATCAAGACGCCACCCGTCGATGATGGATGAACAAAGGCGACAAGGCAACCGCCGGCGCCCGCCCGCGCTTGTTCATCAATCAAACGTGCACCCCTGGATTTCAAATCAGCCAGCGTGCCCACAATGTCGTCCACGCGCAGGGCAATGTGATGTATTCCTGGTCCACGCTTCGCAAGAAACTTTGAGATCGGCGAATCGTCTGAGGTTGCTTCCAGTAACTCAATACGGGACTCGCCCACGGGCAACATTACCACCCGAACCTTCTGGCCGGGAACCTCTTCAGTTTCGGTAACGTGCAGGCCAAGCAAATCGCGATAGATCGACGCCGCTTGCTCTATCCCATTCGTGGCGATGCCGATGTGATCGATTTTCATAACGTTATCAATATGTCAGGGCCCAAACGACTGCGGATGCGTTTACTACTTCATCAGTTCGTCAACAGCCGAATAGGGGTCTCGTACCTTCGTCGCAACTTCGGAAGCCAGTTCATCGAGTCTGTTTGATCCCCGGTCGCCACTCAAGATTTCGGACACCAATCTTTCGCGTAACAACTCAAGAATTCGCCAGCGCGCGACTGCTTTTCTCCGGTCTGCCGAGGCGGGCGTCTTCTTTTGAAACTCGCGACTCTGTTCAATGGCGCCGGCCAATTCGGCAATCCCATTATTTTCTATCGCGACGGTCTTCACAATTGGAGGCTGCCAGGAATCGGTTCGGCCGGACAAGGAAAGCAACCCCTGCAACTCCTTTTCAGTTCGCAGCACGCCCTCGCGATCAGCTTTGTTGATGACCAGCACATCGCCAATCTCCATGATGCCGGCCTTCAGGGTTTGCACGTCGTCTCCCATTCCCGGAACCAACACCACCACGCAAACGTCGGCAGTTTTGGCGATTTCGATCTCGTCCTGGCCAACACCTACCGTCTCGACGACGATCTTGTTATAGCCCGCGGCATCCAGGATTGCCACCGCCTCGATTGTCGCGCGCGCCAGACCGCCCAGATTTCCACGGGTCGCCATAGACCGAATGAAAACGCCCTTATCCAAGGTCAGCGTCTGCATTCGGATGCGATCTCCAAGAATGGCGCCGCCGGAAAATGGGCTCGAAGGATCCACGGCGATAATGCCAACGCGTTCGCCTTGCTTCCGGTAAAAGGCCGCCAGCTTGTCGACGAGCGAAGACTTCCCTGCTCCGGGAGAGCCCGTTATGCCCACGATCAATGCTTTGCCGGTGAGGGGAAAGATTTGCTTCATCAACGCTGAAGCGCGCGAACCATCGTCTTCGACTCTTGAGATGGCCCGCGCCACAGCAGTCGTATCGCCCTCAATGATGCGATCAAAAAGCGAATCATTCATGAAGCTTTCAGGATTTCGCGCGCGATAATGATTCGTTGAATCTCGGACGTTCCTTCACCGATCGTGCAGAGCTTTGAATCCCGCCAATACTTCTCAGCCGGATAATCTTTTGTATAACCATAGCCGCCATGAATCTGAATGGCCTCTTCGCAAACGCGCACACTCATTTCGCCGGCAAACAACTTGGCCATTGACGATTCTTTGGTGGTCTTCCTGCCCTGGTCCTTCATCGCGGCCGCCCGGTACATCAACAGACGCGCGGCCTCGATCTGCATGGCCATGTCAGCGAGTTTGAATTGAATCGCCTGAAACTGGGAGATTGGCTTACCGAATTGCTGCCGCTCGGTTGCATAACGAACCGCCGATTCGTACGCGCCCTGTGCGATACCGACAGCGAGCGCGGCAATCGAAATTCTGCCGCCGTCTAAAATTTCCATCGCGTTGACGAACCCCATACCTTCGTCACCCAGACGGTTCTCGTCGCCGACAAAGCAGTCCTCGAACAAGACACTCGCAGTTTCAGAGGCTCGCAGCCCGAGTTTGTTCTCCTTTTTCGAAGGCGAAAAACCCTGCATGCCCTTTTCAAAAATAAAGGCGGTAATTCCCTTGCTGTGTTTGGCGCGATCGCTTGAAGCAAACGCCACGCAGATGTCGGCGTGAATTGCATGCGTAATAAAATTTTTCGATCCATTGACTACCCAGCCGCCATCTTTCTTCACGGCCGTTGTACGCGTGCCGGATGCGTCTGAGCCCGCTCCGGGTTCAGTCAAGCCCCACGCTCCCAACTGTTTGCCGCCGGCCAGCGGCGTTAGATACTTTTGCTTTTGGGCCTCGGTCCCATATTGAAAGATATGATTTGCGCACAGGGAATTATGGGCGGCTACCGAAATCCCCACAGATCCATCTACGCGTGAAAGCTCCTCGATGGCCGTCGCGTATTCAACATAGCCCAACCCTGAGCCACCATATTCTTCGGGAAACAGAATACCGAGTAGCCCCAGCTCGCCGAGTTTTGGGAGGAGTTCGATCGGAAAGTGCTGCGCTTCGTCCCACTCCATCACATGCGGCGCGATCTCGGCGGCGGCGAATTCGCGCACGCTCATCTTCATTTGCAGCTGTTCTTCGGTAAGTTCGAATTGCATCTGACTGTGACCAGTAGTTTACAAACAAACGACAGGCGGAAGGCGCCTGTCGCCGTGTTCTTTAGAAAGTGACATTGTAACTCAATGGCGACGCGCCCGCACCCGAGCGGATGGGGCCCGCGTTGGACGTGACGTGACTTTTGATTCGCGAATGTTCTTCAGCTGCCGAACCTCACGCTCGCTGAGGTGGCGCCACTGTCCGCTCTTTAATGGTTCAACTTCGAGTTTCCCAATCCGCGTACGCGTGAGTTTGATTACTGAATGGCCAATCTCATCAAACATGCGCCTGATCTGCTGGTTGCGCCCTTCGTAAAGAGTGACTTCGAACCATGCGTTGGTCTGGCTTTCACGTAGTTTACGTACTTCGGACGGCGCGGTGCGCTTCCCTTCCTCGAGTATGATGCCTCGCCTCAGTCGCTCGATCGCTTTTTCGGTCGGCACGCCTTTGACTTTAGCCCGGTAAACTTTCGGGATGTGGTTCCTGGCTGCAGTAATTACATTCGTAAGTTCGCCGTCTGTGGTCAGCAATAATAAACCTTCCGTGTTAAAGTCCAACCGGCCCACAGAATGCAATCGGCCCAGCGCCTTTGGCACCAGATCTGTCACCAGCGGACGATCTTCAGGATCAGACATGCTCGTTAGATAACCCCTCGGCTTATTCAGCAAGACGTAAACCGGTTTTTGCCGCTCAAGCAGCGGATTGATGAGCCTGCCTTTGACCTTGATGTGATCGGATTGCGGGTCAGCCCTGGCGCCCAGTTCGGTGACTACCTTCCCATTTACGCTTAGGTGACCATCGACCATGAGCCGCTCAGCGTGGCGACGTGAACTGATGCCGGCAGAGGCAATTAATTTTTGTAGACGTTGCTCCATGAGAAGTTGGCGAATGGATTGAGTACTTAAGAGTCCTTGATTTGCGTAGCCGATGCTACTGACTCATTCTCCGCCTGCCAGATCCTGAAAATCTTCAATGCTGGGCAGCTCAGAAAGGTCTTTCAAACCAAATTGGATGAGGAACTCCTTTGATGTCCCGTACATCATGGGGCGCCCGACTGTTTCTTTTCGTCCTTTGGCGATAATCAGACGTTTGTCGAGCAACGTCTTGATCGCTGAGGGTGATTGGACGCCGCGAATTTCAAGAATCTCAGGCACAGTCACCGGTTGCTTGTAGGCAATCACTGCGAGCGTCTCGAGTGACGCGAGCGAAAGCTTTGCGCTGGGTTTTGATTTGAGGTAAGCGCGCACCTGCTCGTGAAATTCCGCACGCGTCGCGATTTGCCAGCCACCGGCAATTTCGCGCAGCTGCAAACCGCCGTTGCCCTCGTCATATTTCGTCACTAGTATCGAAATCGCGTTCTCAACCGCGTCGCGCTCCACTTTGATGACATCGGCGATCGCTTTGGCGCTAATCGGCTCGTCAGCAACAAAGATTAGCGCTTCAGTAATTGAGCCCAGCTCGGCCTCGCCAATCTCCCGCTGCCCCTGAATTTCCGAATCGGACGAGTCGACTATTTCGACGTCTTCATCTACTGCCTTCGCAGCTTTTGCTTGATTGCTCATGAGGAAAACTGGTCCTATCGTCTCCCTTTCCGTCTCCGAAGAAAGGTCTCGGAATCTTTAGCCCGTTGCAGCCACCTGCGCTGTAATCTCGCCGAACGTTTCGCGCTGTTTCAGAAAAATCTCACTTAAACGAACCAACTCAAGCACCGAGAGAAAAGCAACAACTAATTCGCGCCGCGATTGAGCACGCTCAAAGAATTTCATCAAGTTCAATTCGCCGGCCGACTTCACCATGTTTCGCAATCGATCGATCATCTCAGCCATCGTTACTTCTTCGCGCTCAATCTCCATCATCACTTCTTCTTTGTGACGCGCAAGAATTTCCTGAAACACTCTCAATAAATCGAATAAACCAACCGCTACTTCCGGATTGTTCTTGTCCGTTTCGATCTCAGCGCGCGTGAACACGGCGCGTTCAACCGTAGCGCGCGACCAGAGCATTTCTGCGGCGGCCTTAAACTTTTCGTGCTCGAGCAATCGATTGACGAGTTCGGCCCGCGGATCGCTCAACTCCTCCTCCGGGGCCAGCGGATCGCGCGGCAAAAGCATCCGCGACTTCAGCTCGATTAGTTGAGCCGCCATTACCAGGAAATCGCCGGCGACCGTCAGGTCGAGTTCCTGCATCAGTTGCAGGTAGTGCAAATATTCATCGGTAATGCGCCCAACCGGAATATCGTAGATGTTTACTTGTTCCTGCCGGATCAGGTACAGCAGCAGATCGAGCGGTCCTTCAAAGTCGCCGAGGGTAACTTTCAACTGATCGCTGTCACCGTCCGGAGTAATGGACGGTTGGGCGCCCGCGACGCTGATCGTCAACGCTGATTCTGCCGGAGTTGCAGTTGATTCAATATCGATCGTCCGGGTAACGTCTTCCATAGCTCTTAACTTCGCGCGCCAATCAATCCCATGTTCTTCCTGGCGTGCTTGACCGTCAGCTGCGCAATCGCTTCTGCGCGTTCCGCCCCCTGCTCCAAAATCTGGTCCAGTTTATCATCATCGATGCTCCGCACGCGTTCCTGAATCGGGCTCAGGAATTGAATACATGCGTCGGCGAGCTCCTGCTTTAACGCAGCATAGCCTTTACCTTTGAAATGCTCCTCGATCTCCGCCGGCGTCTGATCGGTCAGGAGATGATAAATCGTCAGCAAATTCTTGATCGCTGGCCGGGACTCGTCGAATGTGATTTCGCTGCCGGAATCGGTAACGGCGCGCTTGAACTTTCTTTGGACCGCGTCGGCGCTATCCAACAGCATGATGCAGCCCGCTTCGCTCTCTTCATCGGACTTGGACATTTTCTTCGTCGGATCGGAGAGAGACATGATGCGCGCCCCGACTTTGGGAATGAATGGATCGGGAACCACGAATGTCTGTCCATAATCGCGATTGAAGCGAATGGCGAGGTCGCGGGTGAGTTCGAGATGCTGTTTTTGATCCTCGCCAACGGGGACCAGGTCGGTTTGATAGAGCAGAATGTCCGCGGCCATCAGGACCGGATAGTCGAAGAGCCCGACCAAAACATTCTCTCCCTGCTTGCGGGCCTTCTCTTTAAACTGAGTCATGCGTTCGAGCTCGGACATTCGCGCGACTCCGTTGAGCAGCCAGGTCAACTCTGCATGGGCAGCCACATCCGACTGCACGAATACGGTGGAGACGTTCGGATCTATCCCGACCGCCAGGTAGATTCGCGCCAGCTCGCGAGTCTTCGCAGCCAGCAGCTGGGGATCCTGCGGGCCCGTGATAGCGTGGAGATTGACGATGCAGAAAAAACTTTGATACTCACGCTGAAGGGCCACCCAATTGCGCAGGGCGCCGAGATAGTTTCCCAGGTGGACGTTACCGGTCGGTTGCGCGCCGCTGAAAATTCTCTTCATCATGCACCGATCAGAAGCAGTCGAATTGCAATTGGCATCGCGACGCCCAGAATCACTCCAAACACCCCAGTGAACATTGCGAGAATCAGGAGGATAAAGCCAAAGCGCTCCAGAGCCTCAAAACTCGACTCGAAGCTGGGCGGAAGAATACTTTGCAACACTTTGCTTCCGTCCAGCGGCGGAATCGGTATCAGGTTAAAGACGCCAAGCGCCACGTTAAGCGTGAAGAAAGTAGTTAGTAACTTTGCCCCGCCTTCCAGAATCAGAGAGCTTGAATTGGGCAAAGCGATCAACCGGTAGCCGTCAGTTGCCAGCTCGATAACATGCGCGGAAAACAAAACTCGAATAATTATCGCCGCGACAATCGCGATTATGAAGTTACAGATCACGCCGGCGATTGAAACCCAGAAATTTGCAACGCGCTTGTTCCGCCATCGAAACGGGTTAACCGGAGTTGGTTTGGCCCAACCGAATAGTGGCGCGTGGGTGAAAAACGACAAAGCCGGGAACAAGAGCGTACCGATTGGATCCACATGGACCATTGGATTCAGGGAAATTCGTCCTTGTAGCCGGGCAAGATCATCGCCAAAGTAATTGGACGTCCAGGCATGAGCTGATTCGTGCACTGACAGAGAAAAAATCAGCGCAACCATGTACAAGACGAATTGTCCGATGGCACTACTGTCCAGATTCTTCCTCCGTAGACTACTTCGAATTCGCGAGCGAAAGTATCATCGCGCTTTAATCGCAGTCAAAGTTCCCACTCAGGTTAGCAGGGCACCCGGAATACCCAGCGGCAGGCTAAAGACGGCCTCATTACTTGCGACGATCAGGTCGCCTTGCGGTCCGAACGCCACCCCCACCAGATTCATGCCCGCCACGATCAGTTCCGCCTGGTTGGCGTCATGAGAAATCCTCACGATTCCGCGGCGCCCACGCAATGCCGCGGCCACATAAACATTTCCGGCTGCGTCGAGAGCCAGCCCCTGAGGGCGGCCGAGGCCACGAAAGAACTCCCTCGGGTTTCCACCTTCATCAAAACGAATGATCGAATCGAAACTGGAAACCGTGGGTCCGGTAACATAAAGCTGGTCGTCAGGGCCAAACGCCAGATGGTAGGCTGACACCGAAGGCTCATGTTGCGCCCAGGGTTTGGCCTCGCCAATCTCATTGACGCGATAAATTGTTCCCGACCGATCGCCGACAAACATCTGTCCTTCTCGATTGAAGGCCAGACCGGTCGCCACTCCGAGGTCGCTGACAAAGGCAATCAGTTCTCGATCGCCGGTAACGCGATAAACCGTGCCATCGAATCGACTGGTAACAAACATCCGCCCGGTCCTGTCAAAGGCAATGCTGGTGGGATTCATGATGTCGCCCGAGAAATCTTCGATTGTGCCCTCGCGGTCGATTCGATACAACGACACCGGAACGTGTTCTCCGCGCGATCCCGAGCGCGTGACAAACAAAGCACCGTCAGCGGGGTTGAAGGCCGGATTGGTGACCGGGTGAAGATTTGCCGCGAGTTGCCTCGCGATCATGAAATCGACGCCGCGCTCGCTCGACTCAACCGCGCGATCGTTGGCGACATCAACGCGGACCGCTCCGTCGGTCGCCGTCTCGGGAATGATTGCGATTGCACGCGTGCGATTGGCGGCAATAAGATGTGCAGATGCGCCGTCAAAACGCACCTCGAGGCTGTTCAGCACATCTCCTGAAATCTGTTTGTACTCAACTATTACTTCGCCACCCGGGATCCCGGATGTGGGGCTCAAGGACTTGATGCGCGAGGCTCGACTCATCTGAACTGTTTGTGACGGTACATCCTAGCGGCGCATTTACCCATTGTCTAATTCAGGGTCAGAGTGAGTCCGGGCCATTTCAGTCTTCTCCGCGCAATCGCCCAGACCTGAAGTCTCTCCGGTGATATGCATTTAAACAGTCAACGCGCAGTCGCAGTTGATGTCCTACCAGACAATTCCAAACCCGGCTGCAGGCCGCGTATCTGCACACTCGCCGCGTGATATAATTAACTCGAATCCACCGGATGCGAAATCTTCACGGCAACACCCACGGTCTTAAGCCAAATCAACTAAGGCGCCTTGAAAAGCTGTATCAACGACGCATACCCGCGGCTCAGATTCTGACCGCTGAATTTGCCCGGCAGCTAAGCGAGCTTTCTCATGAGACCAATCGCCAAATCGGCGCGCTAATCGATCGCAAGGGATACGTCGAATACGTGATCGTCGGCGATGCGCGTCGGATCGAGATGCCTGATTTCAAACGCGTGCGCGTCGCCGGCGATCGCTTCCGCGGGCTGCGATGCGTCCATACTCATCTACGCGGCGAAGATCTGACCAGAGATGACCTGACTGATCTCGCCCTGCTGCGGCTTGATTTGATGGCCGCTATTGACGTTGACGAACAAACCGGATTGCCGGGAGTGGTCCGCGCCGCTCACCTGCTTCCATCAACGGCGGAGCATCTCGATTCAAACGGCAAAGCCGCCAGTTTCGGATTTCTTGATCCCAGGGTGCCATCGCAGCTGGAGATCGATTTCCTGGCACTTATGGAGGCCCTCGAATCTGAGATGGCCCGAAATCGTAGCGCCCGCCGTCATTCAACAAAGGGTGATCGAGCAATCCTGGTAAATGTGTCGACGGGTCAAATTGGCGACGCAGAAGATTCAATGTCTGAATTGAGAGAGCTCGCGCAGTCGGCCGGAGTGGTGGTGTTGGACGAAATTATTCAAAGGCGGCCGCAGATCGATTCGCGAACTGTTTTGGGGAAGGGCAAGCTCGACGAATTATTAATTCGCGCCATGCAGCTGGCAGCTGACGTGATCATCTTTGATCGCGAATTACAGGCAGCCCAGGTGCGTTCGATTTCTGACGCCACTGATTTGAAAGTGATCGATCGCGCTCAGTTGATCCTGGACATCTTTGCACAACGCGCACAATCGCATGAAGGCAAAATTCAAGTCGAACTGGCCCAATTGAAATACATGTTGCCACGGCTGGTCGTCGGGCAAAACTCCGCCTTCTCGCGGTTGGCAGGTGGGATCGGGGGCCGCGGTCCGGGCGAAACAAAACTGGAAACAGATCGACGCCGGGTCCGCGATCGAATCCATAGATTAGAAAAAGAGCTGTCCTTACAGGCCAAACGCCGCGAACAGCGGCGCAAGGAACGATTGCGACATCAAGTGGCGGCTATATCTATTGTCGGATATACGAATGCGGGTAAGTCGACTCTGCTCAATGCGCTTACCGCCAGCGAAGTATTGGCGGAATCGCGCATGTTCGCCACCCTGGATCCGACGACCCGGCGTTTGCGCTTGCCGCGCGAGCGCGAAGTCATCATAAACGACACGGTAGGTTTCATCCGCGACCTGCCGCCCGATCTATTGGAAGCCTTTCGCTCAACCCTGGAAGAAATCAGCGGCAGCCGTCTGCTGATCCACGTTGTCGATGCCGCCAATCCCCGTTGGCAGCAGCAGATCGTTTCCGTAGATCGTATTTTAGCGCAGCTTGAATTCAATGAAATCCCGCGCCTCCTGGTGCTGAACAAGACCGATTTAGTGGATCGGGCGACGCTCGACTCAATGATCAGGTACGTGTTCCTTGAATCGGGAACAGAAGCGCTGGCAATCTGCGCTACTGATCGGAAATCCCTTTCGCCCTTGCTTCAGCTCATTGACCAATTACTTGCGCAGGACGCTTCACGCTCAGAGCCTGTGTACCCAGTGCGTCCACTTAGCCCGCCGGCGCCGCCGTCCTACAAATGAGTCGGCGTCCCCGCTTCACGTCGAGAATTGATGTCGTACGCAATGCCGTGCTCGGCGTTGCCCTGGGTCCCCTTCGCTGGTTTTCGCCATCGTCTCAGTTCGCGATTGGTTTTTCGGCTCTGGTGCTTTCCACGACTTTGACCATGAGTTGGTGGCCCTATGACCATCGCGCGGCGGGAATGCTGGCAATCGTCGCGGCGGTCGAGTTTGGTATCTGGCGTTTTGTTAAGTATCGAGCTGCCGCAGTTGATCTGCATATTTCTCCAGAGCGTGCTTTTGCGTTAGTCGGGTCGGCGATCTTTTTTCAGACGGCAGTGATTCGATCGGGTTTTTTGATCGCCAATGCGGTCGCGTCGCAAAGCACGCGTCCCCCATTCGACCAATCGTCGGTTTGGGGTTTCACAATCCCGTTTGCCGCCGCGGCACTGCTCGTGACAATGCTTTTGGACCGGCAACTAAGTTTTATCACGGGCTTAATTACCGCCGTGGCAGCCGGTGTGCTGGCCCCGCGCGACTTCCCCGCATCCTGTACGCTTTAGTTTCCTGTGCGGCAGCGGTTTACGGAATCAGGCGATACCGCGATCGGCAATCAGTGACGATCGGCGGTTTGGCAGTCGCGGCCGCAAACGTCGTGGCCGCCGTCGGAATCACGGTCTTTACACATCCACATGTAAGCTTTTTTACCATCCTGGTCGCGGGTCTATTTGGATTCGGTGGCGGCTTGTTGACGATTGTTTTTGCGGCCGGGGGCGTGCCTATTAACGAATCCCTGTTTGGCGTGCTGACCGATATTCGATTGCTGGAATTGACAAACGCAGATTTGCCCATCCTTAGTCAGCTCGCTCTGCGAGCGCCCGGAACTAACCAGCATTCGCACGCGGCCGGACAACCAGCAGAAGACGCCTGCCGAGCTATTAACGCAAACGCCATGCTCGGCCGGGTTGGAGCGCTGTACCATGACATCGGGAAAATAGCCGGGACCGATCATTTTGTCGAGAATCAAAGTGGCGACAATCCTCACGATTACCTTAAGCCCTTGCAGAGCGCGAAAATCATAACCAGCCACGTAACTTACGGATTGAGGTTGGCCAAAGAAATTGGTTTGCCTAAACGGGTGGCAGATTTTATTCCGCAGCATCACGGCACGCGCACTCTGCATTTCTTTCTGCGCAAAGCCGAGGCCGAATCAAACGGCGCAAAAATAAACGAGCTTGACTTTCGCTACCCCGGCCCAAAGCCGCAATTCAAGGAAGCCGCAATTCTGATGCTGGTTGATTCCGCGGAAGCGGCAGCGCGCTCGCTGGCCCAGCCCAACCCCGAAAGTATCCGCACAATTGTTTCGAAAATCTTCCACGCGGTGGTGAGCGATCGACAGCTTGATGAGTCGCAGTTGACCTTGCACGATCTCGGTCTGTTGCGCCAGGCTATCATTAATTCGTTGCTGGCCATTTATCACCCTCGGCTTGATTACCCGGGATTCAATGTGGCGGCGCAATCGGACCACGAAAGGCCGATGGGGCGCGCTACTTACGCGAGCGCTGCCGACGTTCCGATCAATCAGGCAGTCGAAGACGAGGCACTTTCGGAATCGAGGGCGGGGAGGGACTCAGAGTCCTAAATCCTTCCGTAAAGCTTTTCGTAAGTCATCATCAGGTCTTCCGGCAGCACCCTCGTCGCGCTGACGGTCGACATAAAGTTCGTGTCACCGCCCCACCGCGGCAGAATGTGCATGTGAATATGGTCCGCTACGCCGGCGCCGGCGACGCGGCCCAGGTTCATACCCACATTGAAGCCCTCAGGATTATAAGATTCGCGCAAGGCCTGTTCACATCGCTTAACCAGATCCATCATCTCATCAGTTGATTCTTTCGAGGCCGCGCGCAGTTCCCCGACATGGGCATAGGGCGCAACCATCAAATGCCCGCTGATGTATGGATATCGGTTGAGCAGGACGAAGTTGTGAGTGCCGCGGTGGATTACGAGGTTCCGTTTGTCCTCAGATGGATTCTGTTGCGCGGAGCAGAAGATGCAACCCGAGTGAGATTTTTCAGAACCGCTCGATGTGATGTAGTCGTGCCTCCAGGGACTCCAGAGTATTTCCACAAACAAACCTTAGGATGGACCGGATGGATTGCTGCGCAAGATCATGTCTGACTCTCGTTGATTAACTCTTTCAATTCTTTTCCGGCTTTGAAGTAAGGGACGCGTTTGGCGGGAATGTTAACAGGGTCGCCAGTTTTCGGATTTCGCCCCCGGCGCGCTCCGCGTTCCCGCACCCGAAAACTCCCAAATCCGCGCAGCTCGATCTTTTCGCCCTGATTTAAACTGTCGATGATGCTCTCGAAGACAATCTCTACCAATCGCTCGGCATCTTTTTTCGTTAACTCAGCGGCGTTCGCCACATCGTTGACAAGATCGGCTTTAGTCATGAGTCACCTCGGGGGAACGCCACCAACCTTCCAGACTACTAATGAACTCCATTTTACACCTGAATCATGAGGATTTCGGATTACATTAGCAGAACGACCGAGCTTCGGCAAGAGCTGGAAATGCCGCATTCGCAACAGCTTACGTTATCGCCGCAGCTCCCAGGGCCGCGTTTTCACGCAGCAACCAAATCGAGACTTGTTCGCTCTAGCCTTCGCTATCGTCGTTTGTCTTGCTGGTAATTCCGAAATCGGCAAGTTCAGCTAACGAGGCCATGCCACCACCAGCCTCGGAAGTATAATTCTTTGTTTCGACGAGCGGCTCTTCAAGCGAAGCCGCGCGAGCGGACAATCCTATCTTCTTATTCTCAGCATCAATCCTGAGTACCCGAAACTCCATCTCCTGTCCCAACTGCACCGCATCTTCCGGCTTTGCGACTCGTTCGTCCGACAATTCAGAAATGTGACAAAGCCCTTCAAGATTATCGCCCAACTCGACAAAGGCGCCGAAACTCGCGAAGCGGGCGATCTTACCTTTAACCAGATCGCCCGGTTTATGCGTTGCCACAAACTCGTTCCAGGCATTTGGTTCCAAATCCTTTATCGAAAGTGACATGCGCCTGTTTTCGGGATCGATGGCCGTGATTACCGCATCGACAGGTTGTCCCTTCTTCAATAGCTCGCCGGGATGCTTCACGCGACGCGACCACGAAATGTCGGAAACATGTACCAGACCGTCAATGCCGTCTTCAATCTCAATGAACGCCCCAAAGTCAGTCAAGTTGCGCACTCGTCCATGAACGCGCGCGCCCACCTGATAGCGATCGTTGAGAGTCTTCCACGGGTTTTCCTGCACCTGCTTCATGCCAAGGCTGATTCGGCGGCCCTTCGCGTCGACGCCCAGAACCTCAACGTCAACAATATCTCCAGGGCTGACAATCTTACTCGGATGCTTGACACGCTTGGACCAACTCATCTCGGACACGTGGACCAAACCTTCCACACCGGGCTCAAGTTCGACAAACGCGCCGTAGTCGGTAACGCTGGCCACCCGGCCATTCAAACGCATGTTGGGCGGAAAGCGTTCTTCCACGCTCTCCCACGGATCCGGAAGCAGTTGTTTATAGCCCAACGACACGCGTTCACGCCCACGATCAAATCGCAGCACTTTAACCTGCACCGTATCGCCTACTTTGAAAAGCTCGCCCGGCGTTTGCACGCGGCCCCAGGACATATCGGTGACATGAAGGAGCCCGTCCACTCCGCCCAGATCAACAAAGGCGCCGTAGTCCGTAAGGTTCTTGATTTGACCCTCAACGATGATGTCTTCTTCAATTTGATCGAGGGTCTCGCCCTTTTTGCCGGCATTGCGTTCTTCCAGCAAAGCCTTGCGCGAGAGCACAACGTTAGAACGCTTGCGATTTAGTTTGATTACCCTCGCCTCGATTTCGCGACCCCGCAGAGAATCGAGATTGCGAATTGGGCGCACATCGATTTGGGAGCCGGGCAGAAATGCGGCAATGCCATCAATGTCAACCCGCACGCCACCCTTAATACGCTCAACCACCCGGCCTTTGACGGACGTGCCTTCTTCATAGGCCTTTTCCAGATCGTCCCAGGCGCGCAAGCGGACGGCGTCTGCCCGCGACAATAGCGGATAGCCTTCGCCCGTCTCCATGTTCTTGACCAGCACGTCCACTTCATCGCCGCGCTTCACGGTCAACTGGCCGTTCTCCATGAATTCGTTTTGGTTGACGATACCTTCCGACTTGTAGCCAAAATCAATCACGACTCCGCGTTCGCTGATTCCAATCACGGTACCGCGAACCACTTCGCCTTCCTGAAGAGTCGATTGCTCCTGTTCAAACTGATCGAGCAACTGGCCAAAGTCCTCGCCACCCGGGCGCGGTTCATCTTCACTTTCGCGTAGTGGCGCTTCGGGCGCCGTGTCCGCACTCGCGCTGCCGGCAGCTGCCGTCATCTGACTGGTCGAATTGTCACTCGCGGTGGATTTTTCTGTTGCTGGTTGGTTGGCGTCGTTATTCTCGACGGTTGTTAAAGGTTGTTCCGTGGACATGCACACTCCCTAATCGTTTTCGCTGACGCGACGAGCGATCGCGCGCCAATCCGGTATGCGGCGACCCGGCGCCCTTATTTTGGCTACCGTATTTTTTCGGGTGATGCGCCGGAGAGAAGGAGAGGTATGCGAGCCTTAAGGAGTTGAAAGAGGGTTTCGTTTCGATTTCCGTGGTGCCCGTAGTCTCGTACTGGTCCGACTATCACCGATCGCTTGACCGGATTGTATCGGAATTTACACGTCGCTGTGAGTGAGTGTCAAGGCGACGGCTGATGTTTCAGGCCCCCCAATTGACACAAAACTTTAACGACGCTCGTTCGCGGAAGCTTCGGCGCCGCGCGGGACCACATACACTCCACCCGAGTGCGAACCTACAAACAAAGTATTCTGGTCCCTGGTGTCGAGCGCCAGCGCCCAAATGCGGAAGCTGGGCAGACGATGTTCGCGCGCATCAATACGCACCCACGTCGAACCGGCATCGTTTGAGCGATAAACGCCGCCACCACCCTGCGCGTTTTGATCGTTTTGATAGGCATTCCCGACAAACAATTCATCCGGGTTGCGCGGATTGATGAGAATGCTGGTGAAATCTCCGAAAGGTAAGTTACCGCCGCGGCGCGACCAGTGATCGCCCCCATCATGTGACAGATAAAACGCCTGCTTGGTGCCCGCGTAGACGAATGACGGCCGTTGCGGATCCTGAACTATGACGTTTACAGGCGAGGTATTGGGAACTCCGCTCAGTTGTTGCCAGGTTTCGCCGGCGTCGCGCGACACTAAGACACCGGACGTGGCGGTACCCACAAAGATTACTGAGGGATTTTGGGTGCTCGTCGAGATGCAGGTCGTGCGCACATCCATTCGCGGTCCGTAGGACACGCGGTCCCAGCCCAGACTTGGATCCGCCGTCCGAAACAGACCCGAATTGGTCGCGGCAAGAATTTCATGTCCCGGTTTTGCGGCAAATGACACCATGGCATTGACTGGATCGGAGAGGGCGGCTACATGCGCTGTGGCACCACCGTTCGTGGTAGATGCAACGCCCAGCGCCGCCAGGGTTGTCTCATCAAGTTGCCCTGACACTGAAAGATAACGATCTGTCTGAAACCGCTTAATCGCCGCCATGGTGCGCGTCCCGAGCTGCCCGTCGGGGGTACCAATCTCGTAACCGGCTCGTTCCAAAGCCTCCTGCGCGCGACGAATCGTGGCATCGCTGGCTTTTGGCGCAGCGATGCGCTGTCCCGGCGTGCTCGGTGGTTGGGCAATCGTCTTGCGACGGGCGGCCGGACGTGATTGTGCGACAGTTCTGCGTACTGCGCCTCGACTTGGGCTTCGCCTCTTCGCCGGGCCGGTTGGGGCCTTGCGCGCAGTAACCGGCGCCCAGGAAGCTCCCCGATCAGTTGAGCGATAGACCCCCAGGTTGGTCCCGAGGTAAATGGTGTTGCCGTCCCGCTCGTCCTGAAAAATCGAATAGCCAATCAGGCGTGGCGGCATGTTGCGCATGGATGGCTGCCAGGAGGCGCCGCCATCACTACTAATAAAGAAAAATCCACCGCCGGTCGTGGTGTTGATCGTAGTGGCATAAACTCGATTCGCATGTTCGCGGTCGGTTACGATCGTGTTCACGAAACGGTCGCTAAACCCGGAGTTGCTTGGCACAAAATTCTTGCCGCCATCATTCGAGACCATGACGCCGTAGTTGTTGGTCCCGATAAAAATCGTATTCGGATTGCGCGGATGAACGGCGATCGAATTGATTTCCAGTTGCCGCGAGGTGGTAACCATCCAGGAATTATTCTCACCGCCTTTTCCCGATCGCCAAAAGCCTTCCGTTGTGCCCGCGAACACTAAACCAGGTATCGAAGGATGTTGAAGAATGGCCCGTGTTCGGCGCGACTGCGACGGAATACCCTGCACCTTCGCCCAATTCTCGCCGGCGTCGCGTGTCTCATAGATTCCACTGCAGGCTGAAGCGATCACATGATCGGCATTGCGCGGATCCAGATTGATGGCAAAGATATCCGAGTCGTCAATGATTCCTTTCTTGATAATTCTCCATGTCTGACCACCATCGGTGCTCTTGTAAGGCAGATACCACGTGCCCGCATAAATCACATTGGAATTGCGGGGATCGATTGCCAGAGACTCAACGTCCACTTCGTTATCGCCGCGCTGTTGAGCAGCGGCCGCGGCCAGCGCGCCGGTCGGCAACGGTGACCATGTCTCGCCGGAATCAGTCGAGCGAAAGATACCCGTGATTGTGCCGGCCAGCAGAATATTAGGATTGGATTCAGATTGCGCCAGCGAATGCAACGCCTCGTTCCTTAGCTCCGGGGCATCCCGCCAGGTAAGGCCGCCGTCAGTGGATTTGAAGAATCCGCCCGGTTCCTTATGGCGATGCGTGGCCACATACAGCACCTTGGAGTTCCGTGGATCAACGATGATGTGGTCAACGAATAATCTGGGCCGGTTCAAATTCACCAGCATGCGCCAGCTGCGCGCGCCATCAGTCGAGGTATAGATTTGTCCATCCAGAGTTCCGAAATAGAAGCGGTCGGGATCGTTCGGATCGACAACCAGGCCACGCACGTCTCCGCCCCCCGGCCCGGTCAATCTCCATTCCGATGCATAAGGCGTCCCCGCAGGTTTACCATCTGCACCGGAGGCGGCTGCTACCGGCAGTGAGTTCTGAGCTAACGTGAGGCCAACAAATAATACTAAAACAACTGCTATCAAAATTCTTTTCATGCTTCAATTCTTTCTCCAAGGGGCCTGAGGTGCTCAGGTCTTCGCAAAGAACACCAGAGTTCAGATGCATTATACCGATCCAGTTGATGCTTTACGATAGAAAGAAAGGTGTAGAGGAAATTTGTGCCGATATAAGAGAAGCGGGCGGCATTCCTTTTTTGGAATACCGCCCACTCCGGAAGAAGGTCGCTACTCTAAGAAGAGTCGCGAGCGTTTTGGTTTGTCGAGCCTACTCCTCTTCGCCCCGGCGGCGGCGTGGGCCGCGACGTCGAGTAGCCGGTTTCTTCTTGCAATCCGGACAGGGTGAAACCATTCCTGTGGCATCTCCTGTCGGTGGTGTCGCGCCTTGCGGAACGATCCACAACTGGACTTGCAACTCTGGCAGACAACCTCCATCAAGCGTCACCAATCGGCCGGCATCGATGCCGCGAGTATTGACGAGGTAATCCTTGGCGCGATTGGCTCGCGTCAGGCCCTCGGCGTCGCAGCTGCCGTAACCAATGATGTAGCCCTGGGATGTCGGCTCGTTCTGTAATTGAATCGCGTAGTTGTCGAGTCTGGCCTTTTCGTCGTTGAAGCGAATGTTGCCGTACTCGTCGAACTTCCGCGGTCTTTGCGGTCTCGGACGAACTGGCGTCGAACAGGACGCGGTCCGCGGACAGGTTGGATCAACTCCACCTATTTCGACCGTCGCCGTAATTGTTTGGCCAGCCAACCCGGCAGCACTCACAGTGATCGATGGTGTACCCTGACCACTCGTAATCGTGCCGGCCGAGACGCTCCAGTTGTAGGTCTCGGAAACCGTCGGGGTTCCCTGATTGAAGCGCGCGGTGAATGTAGCCGATCCAGTTTCTTCGACGTCACTCGGGCAATCCACGTTAACCTGCGGGCAGGTCAAAATGGGCACGCAGTTCGCGCAGTTCGCGACCGTAACTGTGGTCGATGACGCGGTGATACAGCCGCAACCGTCGTCAACCTCGACTGAAGCCGTGTAAGTGCCTGGTCCTAACCCACTAAGATCCCAACTGACGTTGGCACCATCTCCAGTAATGCGGCCACCAGTAACCGTATAGGTATAGAGCAAGGTATCGCCATCTGGATCAGTTGCGGTGGTCGTCAACTGAACGCCGCTGCTGGCCGTCGCCGGGCAACTCTCGGATCTTGTTCCCGGTGGACACGGCAAGGTGATCGTGCTCATCGATGCTGCCAGTGAAGCCGTAGGCGGCTGGTTGGGCAGAATCGAAGGCTCTCGCTTGTTGCGATGCCCAAACCAAAGTTGCGCACCATATCCATATGGGTCGCTCGATGGGAGAAAGCCCAGCGGGAAGCCTGCCGAGGTCGCGGCGCGAGTCGTCGCCGGCACGACCACAACGCCGCGGCCCGGAACGTTCACGTTCGTGATTTGTGAGATCGCATCATTGAAATCTGTCGGCGCGATATTCTTTTGGCGCTGATCATTCAAAGCCCTTCGATACCAGGCGCCGAATCCCCACCAGCGTCGCGGGTAAATCTTGATCCCGGCCGTGAACTCGACTGGATTATTTTGAAATGCGTTCGGCGTCCGGCCACCCACGTACTGTGTTGAGCGAAACTCGGCCAGCGGCTGCACGTACTTGTTAATTGGAAAGTCGACGCCGATTCCCGCAATCAGTTCGTCGGGTCGATCCAACAAGGCTACGCCGTCAGGACCCTTAGGATTACTGTTTAAGATGTAACCTAGATTCGTCGACAGGTTAACTGAACGACTCAAACGTCCATCTGCAAACATCACCAGACCGAAGTCACCAATATTACCTCCGGGACTGGCGCCGCGTTGGAGTTGATTGAAGCCGTCGGCGTCTTTGGCTTTATCCAAATACCAGCGATAGAACGGAATGAACCCGAAACCGAATGGATTTCTCGGTCCAGTGATCCGCCACTTCGCGCCCAAAGCCATGTTCGTGAAGCTGGATTCGCCGTAAAGGCGACTTACAAACGGGGCATCCGGCAGATACGACGGCGCCACCGTAAAGCTCACCGGCACGACAATCGGATTCAACGGATTCGGCGAACCCGGCGGTCGGCAATTACCGGTCAAAATTGTGCAGGGCAGTGTGGCTGTCGCCAGAACTATACCCGGCAGAATGCTGCCCACCGGAGAACCGACACCAGGGAAACGGCCCGCAGCGCCAAAGTTAGTAGTGCCGCCACTTGGTGGTCCCAGCGTAGCGCTAAATCCCGGGAATCCAAAGAGACCGCCGATCACGCCCGGCCCCAAACCAAAGTTCCCGGCCGAACCGCCGGTGTACGGATATCCGACGAATGGCTGATTGAACGCGGGACGAAATACGGCTGTACCCGCGATAGTGCCCACGTTGGGCCCAGACGGCGCAAGAATTATCGCCGGTCCACTGCCGAGCAAGGTTGCGCTAAAGTACCCCTGCGTGTTGGGCAGATAAAAGCTGGACAAGTTCTGTGGGTTATTGACCTTGATGCCGCGATAAGCGTTGGTCTTGAAGAAAAGCTCCAAATGATCATTCAATCCAACGTTAAAGCTTGCCGGCCAATCTGTAATATCGACGTTACCGGGATCGCGGTCGTAATTGCTGAAAGCAAAACTAAAGGTGAATTCTCCCTTTCTCAGCGTCGCCCCGTCATAGATCGTAAACAGACCGGTTGGACCGCCCTCCGGCCCTCCGGTTCCCACGGACGGTGATAAGTTCCTGGGATCGTTTTCACCTCTCGGCGTTTGCCCAAATGCAACGGCCGATAAAACAAAAATTGCGAGCGCACAAAGTAGCACCCTATTCGCGAGTCTCATCGCGTTCCTCCTGCGATAGTCATTAAGAAGTTGCGCGGCCGGATCTGTGAAGACAAAGAGCCGCCGATGTCGATTTAATGGATTGTCTGCTCGAAGCATCTCGCCGTCGGTCTTATCCACATGAACACGGACGCTCGAACTACAGCGTCAACGCTAACGTTAACAACAATGCGTCGCTCATGGATTTCGGAACCGAGCGACAACTGAGAGGGGGCCCTCAAACAGTAAGCGGACCTCTCTAAGGTTTTAATGCCTAGTGGTCTAGCGCTTCTTTATAAGCAAACCAAGCGCTTATGTCAATAAGGACTTGATCGCTCACAGCCTGGGGACTGCTTAAAAAGACTACACGCGACGTGTGAGCGTAAAATACGCCCGAAGCCTACCATTGACATCGCCGGAAATCAAGACATTTTCACGACTTAGGGCCGATTTGTTTATGTTTTTTCCGTCACGCATAGATGCCTCGCATGCGTGTGTCGTAAGCGACTCGGTCGATCGCAAGCATATACGCCGCCGTGCGAGTATCAACCGAATGCGCGTCCGCATACCGGCACAGATCGTTAAAGCTCGCCACCATGGTGTCCTTAAGTCGCTCGTTTACTACATCCTCGCGCCAGAAATATCCCATCCGGTCCTGAACCCATTCGAAATATGAAACTGTCACGCCGCCGGCGTTAGCCAGGATGTCCGGAATGACAAAAATCCCCTTACGATACAGTATTTCGTCGGCCGCTGCAGTGGTCGGGCCGTTGGCTCCTTCGGCCAGCACCTTGCAGGTTAATCGTTCTGCATTGCTGGTAGTAATCTGATTTTCCGTAGCTGCCGGAATCAAAACATCGCAGTCCAGCTCAAGCAACTCAGAATTGCTTACACGCTCAGCTCCGCCAAAGTCCTCGAACGATCTGGTGGCCTGCAAATGTTTTAGGGCCTGCGGAATATCGAGCCCCTGCGCGTTGTGAATGCCCCCTTGAACATCTGAGATACCCACGACCTTGAATCCAGCCTGGTGAAGCAGCAGGGCGGCAATGCCGCCAACGTTACCGCTTCCCTGGACAACTACGCGCGTGTTGACTGGCGTCATCTTGAATCTTTTTGCCGCTTCACTTACGACAATCAGCAATCCCCTGCCCGTCGCCTCGCGCCGGCCTTTCGATCCACCCAGGTCGACGGGCTTACCCGTCACCACCGCATTGACGGTGTGGCGGGCGTGCATGGAATAAGTGTCCATGATCCAGGCCATCGTCTGCTCGTTAGTATTCATGTCCGGCGCAGGCACATCCTTTTCCGGGCCAATGAAGTCGAGTAACTCTGACGCGTAACGCCTGGTCATGCGCTCCAGCTCACCGATTGACATCTGCATGGGATCGCAAATGATCCCGCCCTTCGCCCCGCCAAAAGGAACGTTAACCACCGCACACTTCCAGGTCATCCAAGCCGCGAGGGCGCGCACTTCATCAATGTTGACGTCCGGGGAATAACGAATCCCGCCCTTTGCGGGGCCGCGCGCGAAATTGTGCTGCACACGGAAACCTTCGAAGACTTGAATGCGGCCGGAATCCATTCGGGTCGGTATGTACACTTTCAACTCTCGATTAGGCACGCGCATCACCGCGTACAAGTCCGGATCGAGATTGAGCAATTGCGCCGCTCGATCAAATCGCGACATCATCGATTCGAACGGATTGTCTTCCTTGATTTCCTTAATATCGTCGAACAGCGCTGTGGACATAGATCGTCTCCAACAATCTGATTACCTTATAGCGAGAGGTTGTTATAGTTGCGCGAGATGTTAACGCATGCGATTTGCTCGCGCAACCGAAATGTGCCTTCCGCCGTGAAGGAGCCAATCAAAAGATTAACTTAATTGCGACTTGGATGTTGCGCGGCAGATTTGCCTGGCTCGTAGTCTTATTAAAGCTAGAGTTGGTTTGAGCCACAATCGGATCACTGAATTGCGGGTGGTTCTAAACATTGCCTTTTTAGCTATGGTTTGGTGACGCAACGCTAAGCGAAGTGTTAACATCGAAGCTCCCAAAACCGGCGCGCGAGCGGTCGTCCTTTCTAATAATAAACGAACCATGTTTGCTGACCTGCGCTCAAAACACGTTCTATTTTGCGGGCTTATATTGCTGGTGATCGCGCTTTGTTTTCAAGTGGCTGCGGCGCAAACTGATGACCCAACAAACGGTGAAACGGATCCGGTGAAATTGTTTGAAAAGGGTCAGGACGCGCACGCCAGGAACGACTACAAGCTGGCCATTCAGCTCTATGATGCCGCGATCAAGTTAAAGCCTGAATTTCCCGAAGCAGAATTCCAGCGAGCAATGGCACTGCTGATGACGAACCGTAAAACCGAAGCGATTGAAGGTTTTAATCGCGCTGTGTCCGAGCGTCCCGACTGGCCCCTTCCGTACGCGAAGTTTGGCAGCCTGCTCGCGTTTCCCGGAAACGCTGACACGGAAGCCGAGCCCCTGCTGCGCAAAGCGATTCAACTCGATGATAAGAACTCGGAAGCGATCGTCGCGTTGGCTGTTTTGAAACAACGAGCCGGCAATTTCACTGAGGCGGTGAAATTAATGACTGCGGCCACGGGTTTGAGTGACGCGACTTTTCAAACCTGGCGCCGGCGCGCTTATATCGAAAGCGCAGCCGGCGCCAGCATCGCCGCGGTCGCTAGCATTAGCCATGCAATTGAAATGAAGCCGCAGGGAATGGCCCCCTTGTATCTCGATCGCGCACGTCTTCGCCTGCAGATGAACGATCGGGCCGGCGCGCTACTCGACCTCGATTACTTCAGACCTACGATTAGCGCGGGCACGCATTACACGATCGTTCTGGACGTGGCGCAACTCTACGCGCGCGCGGGAAATCCAGATGAAAGCTTGAAATTACTCGACTCGCTCAGTGAAAGCGATCGCAAACTACCCGAAGTGGTCACGCTGCGCGGGGAACTTGCCGGAAACAGTGGATCTAGCGCCGAAGAGCGCGCGGCCCTGGAAGATTTGCTCCAGCGCAATCCGCAGGACGCAAACATTCTTTCGCGGTTGGGCAACGCGTATCGACGCATTGATCCAATCAAGTCGCAGGGTTATTACCATCGCGCGCTCCAGCTCGATCCAAAGAATCCCCATTACGCCACGGGCTATGCCGCCGCACTGATCCAGGGACGCCAGTTCGCGGAAGCTGAACCGATCTTAAAAGGTGTAATTAAGTCTGCGCCGGATGACTATACGGCCCATGCGAATCTCGCGCTTGCCCTCTATGAAATGAAGCGGTTCGATGAAAGCCTTCGCGAATACGAATGGCTTGCTTCCGCGCGGCCTGAAATTGCCGCAACCTACTTTTTCATTGCCACCGCGCATGATAATCTCGGAGAGTACAAACAGGCCCTGGACTCGTATGAGAGTTTTTTGTCGCGCGCGGATCCAACCAGCAACAAGCTTGAGATTGAAAAGGTGAATCTGCGTATGCCGGTATTACGCGCGCAGATTCAGCGCGGTCAGGGCGCGAAACAAAAACGGCCGCGATGAATATCATTCGCTGACTCGACGACCATGTCAGTTCCGTTTCGTTATGGATCGGTTTTCCTGTTGCAGGCAATCGCGGCATGCCTCCTATCTGCGTCAACAGCTGGTCAGCCCCCGCAGATGCCGCGGATGCCTGCGCCGCCGCCGATGCGCCTCGTGTCGAAATCGGAGCGCTCGCAACTTGATGGCGCGCGCGATCCTAAGGCACGGCTGCGAGCCACGATGACTTTGGCCGAAGAACATTTGGTGCATGCCGAAAATCTCACCGAACAAAAGAAATTCGAGGAGGCTTCTGCAGAGTTGGGCAGTTACCTTGGACTAATCGGCGATCTGCGCGAGTACATTGCGCAGCTGAATCGCGACAAAACGGGCACGCGCGATCTTTGCCGCCATTTCGAAATGGACGTGCGGCCACACATTCCGCGGCTGGCGGTGATGCGCCGCAGCACCCCCACTTCTTACTCGCTCTATATTAAAGACGCCGAGGAATTCATAAAGGAAACGCGAGCAGAGGCGTTGGACTCTTTCTACGGTCATTCGGTCCTGCGCGATCCCGCGCCAAATCCTCCTGCGGCTGCCGGCGCAAAAAACCCGCCTGAAACGAAACATCAATGAACTTAGCCACGAATGCCAGCGTGCTTCGATTAATCGCCGGCGGAGTCACGGTCGCGGTCGCGCTTCTCTTTTCAATTTCAGGGACTGCACAGTCTCGCGACCACCTGACCGATCCGGAAACTGATCTCGTTCGCTTCTATCAGGAGTTGGATAAACGCACGGAAATTTTCATTAAGGCAGCCGATCGGCGGTTCGCGATCATCAATGGCGCGGCGCAACCTGCGGCGAAGAAACTGATGAAAGATGAACCCGAGTGGGGCGATCCGCCCAAAGGAACGCGCGTGGAATTGCTGGGAGACATCGCCGGAATTCTGGACGAAGCCATCACCAACATCGACAATGTCGGCAGCCATGATGCAAAGAATCCGTTCCTATCACGAGCCCTGCGGAAGCTGTCGGCGGCGGCGAGCGGATATTTGAATCAGCTGCAGAATTTGAAGACGAAAGTCACTGATCCGGACGAAGTTGCGGCCATTGAGCGCGTCGCTGAAAACGCGAAGGAAATAATTGAAGCCGGTGGCCACCTGGCAGCCAGCGCGCCGGAAGACGCTAAAGACAAAGACAAAAAGAAAAAGAGACCGTGAACATCGGGGGCGACTGGCCCGGCCGTAAGCGAAGGCGATTATCCGCGGACATATGCGACGCTTTCTTTACGGTCTGGTACCGCCGTTATTCCCTTCCCTGCTTCAAAACCCCTGTAGCGCGTTCGATGGCCGCGACGACCCTTTCCAGACCTTCTTTCTCAGCCACGAGATTACGATCGTCGATTGACTGGCGAAAGTCAGTCAGCGGTTGCGACGCATACCCGGTAAAAATTCCCGGCGCGTAAATTTCGTGTTTGTACCACGGCCGGCCACGTAATCCGCGCTCGTCAATAAACGCGCGCTCAGCCCCCATCAACGCGTCGTTCAGGCGGCGAAGCTTCGCTGCCGCGGCGGGTGATTTGTCCGCATCAGTGACTAGTCTCTGTCTCTCTTTTTCGACCCGCACCGCTTCTTCTGAAAAATTTTTCACGGCATCATTTATTGATTTTTCGTCGAGCGACGATTCCAGATGCCGATGTTTTGCCAGCTGCGCACTCTCATTGAAGTACTCGCGTATCTGGTTTGCATAATCTGTATAGTCGAAAGACAGGGCGTCCGCATCAGCCAGACGCATGGCCATCGTGCCCCACAACTCGGCGGCGGCTACGTGATAGACAAAATCCGGGTCGCCAAAATGCGTCATCCAATAGAACGAGTCGAAGGCCGAGTGATAGACGCCATAGTCGCCGCCGAATCCCATGTCGGTTGAGGCAATGCCGAGATGCTGCAGAAACGGAGTGTAATCGGATCCGGACCCAAGTGGACTGATGCGCGCTTCTGATTCCTCATCGAGTTCCGCTCGCTGTTCGCGAGCGCGATCCTGCCATTGTTGATAAATGGTCTTCCCGGTCTTCGGATCTTTTACGTCGCGCGTTGCCGCCCGAATCAATCGCCAAAGTGACGGCACGGAAGAGGCCGCATAGTTCGGACCGTTCACGGCAACGTCGACGTTCAGGTATGCGACGGCTTTCTGTTGTAACTCGGCGGCATTTTCTTCAGCCCACTCAGTCGAGCCGATCAAGCCGTATTCTTCCCCGTCCCAGCTACAAAGAATAATCGAGCGCCGCGGTTGCCAACCCTGTTTGAGTAACTGCCCGAATGCCCGCCCGGCTTCCAACATCGTTGCGGTCCCGCTGTTGGGATCGACCGCGCCGAATACCCAGGCATCGCGATGATTACCCATGATGACCCAGCGATCCTTTTCCTGCGCTCCATCGATACGGGCAACCACGTCCCACAAAGTTCGCGACTGATAGTCCATGTCGGTCTGCAAATGCACCCGCACGGCATCTGTGCCTCCGACGTGATAAGGAAACGGAAAACCGCCCTGGAACCCTTTGGACCGTAAGGGCCCTTGCAATGGTTCGATCAATTTGCGCGCTTGATCGTAAGCGAGAGGTTGCACCGGAATTCTCGGAATGTCGGCGTAAGCCTCTTCCAGACTAAGGCGCGGTACGCCCGGAATTGCCGGCTTGCCCGGCGTCAAAGGATCGCCAGGATATTGAAAAAGAAACTGAACCGAACCACGTTGCCCGGCAGCATCCGGACGCCAGGGCCCGTTTGGATAAACGTCCCCCTGCATGTAACCGTCATCTGCCGGATCGGAATAAATAATGCAACCTACGGCCCCGTGATCCTGGGCCACCTTGGCCTTGACTCCGCGAAACGAATTGCCGTAACGGACAATCACAATTTTGCCTTTGACGTCGACGCCCGCTTTCTGCAGGGCTTCATAATCGGGAGGCAAACCATAGTTCGCATAAACCAGTGGCGCGGTCACATTCCCGCTGGCACTAAAACCATTAAAGAGTGGAGTGATCTTGGGATTGGAAGATGTCGGGTCTTCCTTGAGTACCGCTTCTCTGACGGTCAGCCTTTCCCGTCGCGGCGAAATCAATTCGACAATGGGATCGGTCTTCGGATAGTTGAGCCAGACTTGATACTCTTTCAGCTCTGCCGGCAATCCAAACGCGCGCATCTGGTCGCGCACGTAAATCGCGGTCGCATAGTCTTCTTTCGTGCCGGCTACGTGCGGCTCAGCCGTCAAACGTCGCAAGTGCTCGCGCGCAGAGTTCGGCGTTGGTACCCCGCGAAACTGTTCTTCGCTGCGTCGCTCGATCTGCGAGCGACTCGCCGAGAAGCCGTCAATGGCCTGGCCCAGTAGGGTTGATGGCGCCAGACCAAGCACGGCCAGCAAAATGTAAGAAGTGATCCGACGATGCCTAACGTTCATTTTTGTCTCCAAACTCAGATTCATCCTGGACTGAGAAGTCAACGGCTCGAGCTGTTCGAGCGTGACCGTCGCGGTTGCAATATCGCCTCAAAGGAGCTGTTGCAAGCGCGGACGCTTGCACTCCAATTCTGCCCACCTGACTTCATGTAATTAATTGAACTATCTGTCTCAACCTCGCGTAAAATGCGCTAAGGAGAACGACCGCCAATGGAGAGTCGCTACTACCCGGGTGTTGAAGCTGACGTAATCAAATTGACGACTGAACTTCGTAGTCTTTTCGACGAAGACTTCGAGGTCCAGACAATGCAAGTGTCATTTACTACCGTGCTGCAAGCGCGCAAGTCTAGCACGTTACGCGACCTCACGGGATTGTCGTCCGCTCTCACCATTAAGATCACGCCTGAGACTGGCGGGACCCGCGTCGAAATCGGGCTGCAAAAATGGTTCGACAAAGCCGCGATTGCCGCCGTCGCGCTCGCGCTCTCGGTGGGCTTACTGCTGGCGCTTCCGGCGCTCGGCGCTTACTGGCAATACAAACTCACCGAAGACGCGTGGAAAATCATTGAGGCGCACATCGCCGGAAAAGCCGGCGGGTACGTGCCGCCGATGCCGGGTCGATGCGGCAACTGCGGCGCAGCCTCAAGCACCGGTTCAACGTTTTGTGCGGCGTGCGGCGCCAACCTGCGGGCGGGTTTGTCCTGCGCAATCTGCGGCGCGGTCCAAAAAGATCCTAACGCGCGATTCTGTAATGCTTGCGGAAAGGCGTTAACGACGTGAATCGGTCCGCGGCGGGCAAGAGAACATAGTCAGACACTCTAGTAACAGACCAAAACCTGGTTCCAGCGACGGCAGGATAATGACACGACAAGGTGCTCAATCATCTGCAGCCCGTTTCACGGGCCTCGTTTCTTACCTACGTCGCGTTCCGGGCAACAAAGCGTCGGGCTATTTTCGATCGTCCGCTGCGCGAACCTGTTTGATCCTGTTTTTGCTGTTTAGCGCACTTATCGCTGCTCCAAATTCCTACGCACAGGACAAAGAGCCGATTGATGTCGTCAAGGTCAACACCGACCTGGTTGTCTTTGATGCTCAGGTCATCGACAAAAAGTCAAAGCGCATCATTGGCGATCTAACGAAAGACGACTTCGAGGTCATCGACGGTGGAGTTCGACAACAGATTAGCTATTTCAGCCGCGACGAACTTCCGTTGTCGGTGATGCTGCTCCTCGATGTGAGCGGCAGCGTTCGCCCCATCCTGCACCAAATTCGCGACGGCGCGATGAATGCCCTGGCGCGACTCAAGCCGGAAGATCAGGTCGCGGTCATGCCTTTCGCGAATACTTCACGACTGGCCCAGGATTTTACCGCGGATCGACAACTGGTTTCGCAGAAGATCGAGGAGGTGACCGCGCGCGATAACCTCGGGCGCGGCACCTTCCTCGGTCCAGCGTTAGAGAGCGCGGCGCTTCATATGCGGACGGCGCCCGCCCAGACAGGTCGCCGCGTGATCATCATCGTCACCGATAACATTGCGCTGGTTCCCGGCCGCGAAACGAAAGAGATTCTCGACGAACTTTTCGATAAGGGCACAGTGGTCTATGGGCTCATCGTTCGCGCGGCGGTTGGCAAGGTATTTAACGTGATGTTTCTTGGCCAACTCAAAGGCGTCAATGCATTTGTGGAACAAACGGGCGGAGAAATTGTCGGCGCCGATAAGAAAGAAGTCGATAACAAGCTACGTGAAATAATCGATCGGTTACGGGCCCGTTATGCAATTGGGTTCCGGCCGAGCAACGGGGCCGTTGATGGCAAGTTCCGCCCCGTGGTTATAAAAGTATCGCCGGCCAACAGGCGGAAAGAAAACCCGGTCGTGCTGACCAGGCGTGGGTACTACCTGCGACGCGCCGTGACTGAAGTCACGCGCTCGATCAGTGATGAAACCAGACCGTGGAGCCGTGGTTTCTCGCACACTTTTGGCGCGTTCGAGATCGTCTGTCGTGACTAAGGAACTAATCATGCCTCAACGCCCGTACCGGATCGATCCTTGCGGCGCGCGCGGCCGGATACAAAGCTGCCAGAATTGAAACGCTGAGCGCGAATAGAATCGCTCCGCTCCAAAGCCATGGGGGCAAGTGAAAGAAATCGACGAACGAAGCGCCTTGCGGTTTAAGGATGAAACGATAAGCCAGACGATTCGCAACTGCATCAATTCCCCAGGCGGCCAAAGAACCGATTACGCCCCCGGTAAAACCAATCACCGCAGCCTCGAAAAAGAAGATCAACTTTATTTCGCGATCTTCCGCGCCAATCGCTTTCATAATTCCAATTTCGCGCGTGCGCTCAAGGATTGACATGATCATTGTATTCGCGATGCCGAAACTGGCGACTAACAATGAAATTCCGCCTAGTAACCCGAGCACTGAATTAATAATGAGGAAGACAGTCCGAATCTGATCCAGCTGATCGACGATCGAGAAGCTTCCCAGCCCAAGGTCGGCGAGCCGCTTGCGGACATCGGTCAGCGCAACCGGATCGTTGACGCGGACCAGGGCCGAAAAATAACCAGGCGATTGATCTTCGCCGATGCCCCCGTTCTCGCGGGCCAGTGCCATGATTACGCGGGCTTGCTCTCCCAGATGTTCATTGGCCCACTCACGCGCCGCCGGCAGGGGAATGTAAATGTCCGCCGTCGGCATCAGTCCACGGGAAGGCCCTGGCCGGCCGTCTTGTTTCGGTTCCGCCAAAACGCCAACGATGCGAAAAGTGCGCGCCACCACCACCGAGCCCTGGGGTTTGGTGTCCTCGTCCTCTTCGCCGAGGGGCAGCCCGAAGAAACTTTCCGACCCACTGCCGGCTTCCGCCTTGTCTTTATCGGTCGTTCGCGGCGCAAGAAATTCAACCGTCTTTCCAATCGCCTCCGCAGCCGATGCGTACCCCGAATTTCGCACCGTTTCTTCAGTAATGACTGCTTCGTCGCTGCCAGGTGCGGAAATCATCTGGCCCGCGGCAAAGTCTCTGAAGCGAGACGAAGCATTGGGCACGCTCGCTCCACCGATCTGATGCCCAAATACGTGGCCGTTCAAGCGGCATTCGACGTTGAAGCCAATGAATGGCTCGACATAGGATACGCCGGGCAGTTTGGCTATTTCCGCGATGGCCGAATCATCCAGTATCCGCGTCGGGGTAACGTTAGTCGGTAGTCGCGGTCCCTGATTATCACCAGACGATCGACGCGCGCCAGACGGCCGATCGAGACTGCCGGCGGCAACCGCGATGCTCTTGCCAAACACCGTCATCTCGTTAAATAGATCGAGGGCTTTAAAGCGCGAAAGCAAATTTCTCTGCAAACCCAAACCAAACGACACCATGGTGACAATCACCGCCACACCGACTATAACGCCCATGGATGTCAGGATCGCGCGCAGCTTGGCTTCGCGAAGGTTGCGAAGAGAAAGCTTGAGGAGGTCTAAAAAAGACATTCTGTAAATGCGGGCTGTAGCGTGACTTAGATTAGCCTAATTTTTGGCAAGTCCGAAACGTACGAGTCAAGGACAGTATTTTGCCAAAATGCTCGGCTTGCTGGTCGCGTTTCTGTAACAGCACATACAACTAACTATCACTTTTTTGTATCTAATTAGTGTCCTCGGAAAACGCCCCGACGGTGGTTACGAACAGCGGATCAATCTCAGAAGTAACTCCTCAACCCGACCCATTGAATTGGTCTTGCAAACAAACGGAACTTGCTACAAAATTGGAGAATTAAAAGGATGTCAAACCCCAGAAATATCTTTAAGCAAATTACTGTGGCCGCCGCCCTCGTTGTTGCTCTTGGCACTGTCACCCTTTCAAAAACACATTCTGACCCGGCCTTTTCAAACATCAAGATCAGGAATTTTGGCAAGATGGACGACCACCTTTTTCGCGGTGCTCAGCCCAACGAAGCAGACTATAAAGACCTCGCCGCTTTGGGCGTAAAAACCGTTATCGATTTGCAGGATAAACCCACCAGTTACGAAAAGCGCGATGTTGAAGCCCTCGGAATGCGCTACGTGAACATTCCGATGAGCGACTCGAGCACTCCAAAACAGTACTCAGTGGACGCGTTTCTAAAACTCGTACACGATCCGCTGACCGGGGTCATGTTCATCCACTGTGCCGGTGGCCGTCACCGCACCGGAGTTATGGGCGCGGTTTATCGATTCAACGTCAATCACTGGACCCTCGACCAGGCTTACGCAGAGATGAAGGATTACGACTTCTACACCCGCTTCGGACACGGCGGCCTGAAAACGTTTGTTGAAGATTACTCGCAGCAGATGCAGAGTAATTCGGCCGCAGCCGCGGCGACCTCGGCGTCTCAGAAAAACTAATTGAAGCCCCGAATCTGATTTTCCGATTTGCGATTCATGAGAAGGCCGCTTCGAAACGAAGCGGCCTTTTTCAATTGCCTGCCTCCGTTGCAATCTTCTAGCGGTTTTCTTCTCATTTTCCATATCGCGCCTGCGCCGTAAACGATTTGCTAGTATACCCGTGAACTCGCCCCCCCAAACCCCCAGCGGAAACAACATCGACGGTTTGTGCCAGGCAACGCTGAACGGCGTGTCCTGAAATTTTCTTCCCGTGGGAGCTTCACGTGCAATCATCATTTAGAAATCGATGGCTCGTACTTTTAACGAGTGCGGCAATCATCACTGTCTTTTCGGTGCAAGTCTTTTCGAGCGCTAAATCGAAAAAGAAGAAGAAATCGCAGGGCGACAACGCTGCGGTCCTTTGGCGCGATCCGGGAAGCATTCGCAACCGCGATCTATATTATGGGCCTGGGTCGAAAGACCTGGCTCCCGCCCCGCCTTTCCATTTCATTAAAGAGGTCAAAGAAGGGGGCATGCCCAAGCTTGATGTAGAAGATGCACGAGGCGTGCAGTGGCGCGTAAAGCTTGGCCCCGAGGCGCAGGCAGAAACAGTTTCCAGCCGGTTGATTTGGGCCGTAGGCTATAACGCCGAGGAATCTTACTATCTCGATCGCGCCCGGATTGAAGGCCTGCCGAAATTATCGCGCGGACAGCAGTATGTGCAAGGCGGTCTCGTACGCGGCGCGCGATTTGAGCCTCGACGCAAAAACGTCGTACGCGGCGAGGAATGGGATTGGAACAAGAACCCTTTTAAAAACACGCGCGAATTAAATGGACTAAAGACGATGATGGTGTTTTTGAACAATTGGGACACATTTAAGAAGAACAATCGAGTGCTAACGGTGAAAGATTCGGGCGAAGACCGATATACCGTGACCGATGTCGGCGCGACCCTGGGAGCTGTCGGCGGATTCGGCGGTCACCGTTCAAAGAACAACGTTAACGATTTCACGCGCGCTCGCTTTGTCAGCAAAGTAAACAAAAACGGAAACGTCAAATACGATTACAATGTGAAACCTAAAGGCTTTGGGCTAATCAGCCTGGTTTACCCGCCCTACTATTTCCGCCAGCGCAAAGCAACGAACACAATGAACAAAGTTCCGATCGAGGACGCTGTCTGGATCGGCTCGCAACTGGCCCAGCTTTCGGACAATCAACTACGCGATACCTTCCGCGCGGCCGGTTATGATCGCGCAACCACGGAACAATACGTTCGGGCTATGCGCGGCCGGATAAATGAATTGAATCGATTGAGAGACGCGCAGGTGGCAGTGCGGGCCAGACGAGTGAGGTAACAAACTGGACGTAGGCTGTAAGCGCGGCGCGAGTCTATCTTTGAAAGCTGGCGCGGGCCTCTGGGTCCTGGGCGCCGGCGCGCAAGAACAAGGCCGCTGCAAAATCCGGGCGGCCTTCTTCATTTGGATCGGCGCAGCAGCAACTGGCTCAACGCACCGTTATCTCGAGCGTAAAGTTCGTGTTTGTGTGCTCATCGTCCGGCCACACGGAGATTTCGTAATCACCGTTTTTCGGCAACACGCCGCTCCAATCTTTCATGTTCTCCGGGCCGTCCATCGGCTGCATTCCCGGAGCCCAAAGTCCCAACACCGCGTTCCCTCTCGCCGAGGTCACATGCAACGTCATTGTCTGCCCTTTTCTGGCTCGCAGAACATAGGTGACCGGATCCATTCCGCCGCTCTCGCTTGGCCCACCCGTGGTTCGTCCCTTCAAAACAACAGTCGTGCGGCCAGGCGGAAATCTAACCCGGGTGGTTTTGGCCCAGACAGTTCCGGCAATTAGAAGCATTCCAGCGATTACTAAGAGTGAAACTCGTTTCATTGATTGTCCCTTCGGATTAGAACTAACAACCCATGCAGACAGATACTTTGTCCCGGCAGGGGATGTCAAGCAAAACGTTGCGGCAGTGCCGCCGTACGGCCAGCGGCCTCCCTTTTCAATCCGCGCTGCGCGCTATTTGCGCCTCTGTGCTGGCGGCGATCAAACCGTCACCAGCTCTCGCGAACTATCCTCTTCGCCTCTAAACTGCAACTCATACAGATGCGAGTACAACCCGCCGTTGGCGAGCAACTCATCATGAGTTCCCCGCTCGACGATTCGACCGCCCTCGATGACGAAGATCACGTCGGCGCGGCGAACGGTTGCCAGGCGATGCGCGATCACAATCGACGTTTTGCCTTCCATTAGATTTCCCAAAGCATCGAACACCAGCTTTTCAGATTCAGCGTCGAGTCCGGCCGAAGGTTCATCGAGAATCAAGATTGGCGAGTCGCGAATGATTGCACGCGCTATGGTAATGCGCTGACGCTGGCCTCCTGATAAGGTAACGCCGCGCTCGCCAATCATCGTTTCATAGCCGTCCGGCATTTGATCGATGAACTCGTCGGCGTTGGCGAGGTGCGCCGCGCGCACAATCTCTTCGTGGGTCGCGTCAGGTTTTCCGTACGCGATGTTCTGGGCCACGGTCGCCCGAAACAGCAGTGAGTCTTGCAGCACGAAACTGATTTGCTCGCGCAGAGATTTCTGTTTAAAGCTGCGTATGTCCTGCCCGTCGATCCTGATCTCGCCGGCATTAGTTTCGTAAAAACGCGGCAATAGACTAACTATCGTCGTCTTCCCTGCGCCGGTCGGACCCACCAGCGCTGCCAGTTGCCCGGGTTCGATCTTAAGACTCACGTCGTCGAGGACTGATTGATTGCTGTTGTATTCAAACCTCACGTGGTCGAACTCGATCTTGCCTTTGAATCGCGGTGCGGTTTTCGCGCCGGGTAGATCCCGGACCTGTGTTTCGTTCTCCAGCACTTCACGAATGCGCTCCCAGCCAACGTCGGCTTTCGAAATGGTGTCAGTCATTTTCGACAGCTCGCGCATCGGCTTGTACATCTTGCCGAGATAGAGAAGGAAGACCAGAAGCTCGCCGGACGTCAGTGCGCCGCTCAATACCAGTCGGGCCCCATACCAGAGCACCAGGCAGGTCCCGGCGGCCACAATTATTTCGACGATGGGCGGCAGTTTCGCCTTAAAATTTCGTGCCTTCAGGGCCTTCTTAACGCTCTCGCGGCTCTCGCGTTCGAAACGCTTCTGCTCATAGTCTTCGCGCGCAAATGCTTTGACGACGCGAATGGATGACAGCACTTCTTCGAGGACCGAAACGACCTCGCCTTCCTGACGCCGCAGCGCCCGGGATGCATTCTTAATGCGATGCGTATAGTGATAGACCACAAAGAACAAGGCCGGAGCGACCAAAAGCGCGATTACGGTAAACGCCCAGTTCAGATAGAGCATCACGATCATCATGCCGGTGAGCGTCAGCAAGTTGACCAGGATCCCCAACATCACTTGCGAGATCAGGCTCTGCACCGCGTCAATGTCGGTCGTGACCCGGCTGATTAAATCGCCGGTCCGCTTTTGATCATGGTAAGAAAGCGAGAGTCGTTGAATGTGGCTGTAAAGCACGCGCCGCAGATCATGCATGATCCATTGGCCCACAGACGTGGTCAGATACTTTTCGAAATAGCTGCTGACCGCGCCGACGACTGCGATTACGATGACCGCCAGTACGGCAAAGTTCAGAATGGAAAACTTGTCCGTGCCTACCAGGTCGACGACGTTCGCCAACCAGCCGGGCATCCGCTTCGAGCCAAAGACGTGATCGAAGACGATCTTCAGGGGCCACGGTTCGAGCAGGTCCGTAAGGCTTTCGCCGAGGACAGCAACAAATGCCAGTGAGAGTGTTCCCCAGTGCGGATAGAGCAGGTCAATGATGCGGATCTTTTTTTGGGACATGCGCGACCGAAGGGGTCTTGTTTAAGCGTCGGTATTGCCGACGAGAGGCCGTAGCCCTCCTCCTAAACAAAACCAAAGAATCAACCCGGCAGTTTTACTAACTCATCAATCCGTTCGCGGACGCTCTTCGTCAGCATGTCGATTTCTGCCGGGCTGTAATCCGCCGCCCGGAAGGCATCGCTGATTTGCTTGTCGCTCAACTGCGACAAAATATTCCCGATCCACTTCGCCTGAGTGACCGTAACGTTTCCCAGCATCTGATCATGAGTAGCGTGAAATCCAAACGAGATACTGTCGCCCTGGACACCGGTAACGAATCTTGTTTTCACATACTCGTCCGGTCTGTTGCGATTGTGCGTAATTGAGCTGCCGGTTTTGCCGAAGGCCACCCCCAGGTCGCTGACTACATAGCGAAGCTGGTTGTCATCTTTCATGAACAGGATACGATGGTTCGCATTTTTCAAGTCCCAATTATTCAAAAGGACCATCAACACTTTCAAGCCCTGCAGCTCGTTGCTGCCTTTGAACGGATTGTTATCCCAGTCCCATTCCAGGTCGTATCGCTTGATAGTCTTTGGCCGCGCTTCAAAGCGTACGTTTTTAAGAGTTCCTTTGCCGTCGATTTTAACCTCGGGCACAAAATAGGTGATGTCCGTGTAGTAGCCGGCCGCCCAGACCAGCCGGCTGGCGGCGGTCTCCGGTTGAGCTTCATTACCGACCTTTACTACCCATTCATTGCCGGCGCCGTCGCGAACACGATACTTGGTTGTGTGCCCACCGGTGTTATCTCTGATGTACACAACATGGCTGAGATCAGGTCTCATCGCCTCGCCCCCGGGTCCCAGGAAAAGATCGCGTGAAGCAATATCCGACGGCTCTTGCCAAAGCACTGCCGGCGCATTGGGAAGTGACGTATCATCCGTCAGCTGCTTCTTTTCCTTCTGCGCGAAAAGCGTAGTCGCGGATAGCGAAAGAGCCAAAAACGCGCCGATTACAATGGATCGTCTGGAAACAATTAAAGTCGTCATAGTTTTGTCCTCTTAAAACTCGTTCTCAGGTTGATCGTCACCGGGGCCCGCAAAGTACATTTGACTGTCGAAAGCTGGTTGACTCGGGGCGGGGACGACCGGCTGGTACAAACCGTCAGAAGAAAGCTCGCGCGCGTTAACGTTATCGCGCAAGTAAGCCTGAAGCACTTCGTCTTTCAGGGAGGCGCGAAGCCCGGGATCGTCAATCGGAGTTACCACCTCAACGCGGCGGTCCAGGTTGCGCACCATCCAGTCGGCACTGCCCATGTAGATTTCTTCGTTGCCGTCATTGGCGAAATAAATGACCCGGCTGTGCTCGAGGAACCTGCCGACGATGCTACGTACGCGAATATTGTCGGACAAACCAGGTACTCCGGGACGGAGCATGCAAATACCGCGAATTATCAGATCGATCGAAACGCCGGCCTGGGACGCTTCATAGAGACTTTCAATAACGCGGGCATCAGCCAGCCGGTTGAGCTTTGCGATAATCCTGGCGGGACGACCGGCTTTAGCATGCGCCGTCTCTCGCTCGATGAGGCGAGTCAGCTTCTCGCGCAGGTTTACCGGCGCCACCAGTAGCTTCCGATAGTCTTTCGGGGTCGAATACGAGGTGAGGTAATTAAAAAACTCAGTGGCGTCTTCGCCGATTGCTTCGTCCGCGGTAAATAAGCCGAGGTCCGTGTAGGTCGCGGACGACGCGGGATTGTAATTACCGGTCGCAATATGAACGTAGCGTTTCAGCGTCTGTCCCTCGCGGCGGACTACCAGCGTCATTTTGCAGTGGGTCTTCAGTCCGATCAGGCCGTAAACGACGTGAACGCCGGCCCGCTCGAGCCGCTGGGCCCACTCGATATTGTTCGCTTCGTCAAAGCGCGCCTTCAGCTCGATCAACGCAGTGACTTGCTTGCCCTGTTCCCCCGCTTGTCGCAGGATTTCGGCGATTTCTGATTGTTGCCCGGTGCGATACAAACAAATCTTTATCGCCAGTACATTTGGATCGTCGGCGGCCGCACGAATGAAATTCGTCACTGTCGAATAATCGGTATACGGATGATGCAAGAGCACATCCCCGCGCTTAATAACATCAAAGACCGATTTGCCCTCCGCCAGATATTTCGGCCGAACTGTTCGCAGGGGCGTGAATTTCAGATCCGGGCGGTCCAGATCACTCAGGGTGCCCAGGTCGGTAATGTTCAATGGCCCGTCAAGAATGTAAATGTCGTCGGGCTCGACTCCAATCGACTCCATCAGATAGACGAGCATCTCTTCAGGCATATCCGGGCCGACTTCCAACTTCACCGGGGAACCAAAGCGCCGCTTCCGTAATTCGCGTTGCAGCGCGCTCAACAGATCTCCCGCCTCTTCCTCGCGGATATCCAGGTCCGCATCCCGCGTTACGCGAAACATGTGCGCGTGCTCAACCGTCATGCCATGAAAAAGCAAGCCCAGGTTGCCCGCGATGACCTCACTGAGAAACGTATACCTGGTCTTACCGCCTACCTGGACCAGGCCCGGTAGAGACGGCGGCACTTTCAATCTAACGAAACGCGTATGTGCTTCCTCTTCCTCAGTTGAGCGAACAGTAATCCCGAAGTTCAAACTCAAGCCGGAGATATAGGGAAACGGGTGCGCCGGATCGACCGCGAGCGGTGTCAGGACTGGAAACACTTCGCGCTCAAAATACTCGTCCGCCTCGTCGCGCTCGGCTTTGGTCAGTGTTCCGTAAGGGGCGACGATGATGCCTTCTTGCGCCAGCGCCGGCAGCAAATCTTCTTTCAGGCAGCGCATCTGTTCCACGGCCATCGGCTGCAGACGATTGCGGATTTCTAACAGTTGCTCGGCTGCGGTCATGCCGTCCAGCGACGGCTGGTCCCAACCCTGCTCGACTTCTTCTTTTAATCCGGAAACTCGCACCATGAAAAACTCATCCACGATGCTCGCGAAGATGGTAAGAAAGCGTAGTCGCTCAAGCAGCGGGTTCCGTTCGTCACGAGCTTCGTCCAGAACCTGACGAAAGAATTCAATCAAGCTGAGCTCGCGGTTTAGTAATCGGCTCTCGCGTGCGGGCGCGAGGGCCAGTTTCGCTTTTGTTGGCTCGGCCGCTACCAGCCGATCTTTGATCGAGATATTTGAAATGGCTTGCATATTGATTGTTCGAACCTGATTGCTGGCGGACAGACGTTCGTTGTCGGTCTACCAAGCCTCGGCTGGTACTTCAGCAACTCGCGTTCCTTCAGAAGCCTAGGAGGCGCGCTACGATGAGTTGGTTGTTCGTTTCTGATGAATGTTGAAAAGCAGAATTGTTATGTGAAGAACTCGTAACTAAATCGTATGAATTTACGGCATTGGGTGGACGATTTTCGGAGCGGATTCACCGCGGTGAGACACGATATCAGGCGTTACGCCGCGCAAAAGCTAACGCTTACTGAGATATTTTTGGCGGGCCGGCACACTGACAAACGCCTGGGTCTCAATAACAAAAGCCGTCAGGTGGCCACCATACACGCAACCAGTGTCTAAACCGACGGCGTGCAGCGCCCGTCGGGGCTCTTTGGCGGGCCAATGACCAAATAGAATCATTTTCGGCCCTCGGTACACTTCGTACCAGGGGACGCCTTTGCGGCGAGACGGCTCAGCGCCCATGGTGCGGATTTCAGTCATATCGCTGGCCATCTGCTGGTCGAGCGAAACGCCGGGGCGAATGCCCGCGTGAACAACCAGATATGCGCCGAGATCAATGGTGAACGGCAGCGACCGCAGGTAAGCATTGTAACGTTTCTCATCCGGGGCGAGTTCAGTCAGAGCTTGTCGTTGCTGACTCGTCAGGCGAACGGGTTCACCCCGGAGCTTTTGCCTGAGCGCTCTATCGTGATTGCCGACCACGGATGAGAGGCGTTCGTCGGAGATAAAGAGATCAAGTACCTGACGGTTCTTTGGCCCCTTGGTGATTAGATCGCCAACGGCCACGACGCGATCATCTTTTTCCAGATTAATTAAGTCGAGGAGTTCGGTAAGTTCGTCGAAGCACCCGTGAATGTCGCCAACTACAATTGTTCGTCCCATCGTTTCAAAACACGCGCATAAACCGGAATAGGAGGGGTCACCCCCGGTAAAGGGGACTATCCAAACAAATGGTGTACCGCGGCCGCGTTCCAGTCGGCGAGATTCGGTGTCACAATGTCGGCCCCGGCGTCTCGCAAGGCCTTCTCGCTTACCGTAGTGGTTACCCCGACGGTCTTCATGCCGGCGCCGCGGCCTGCTTTGATTCCGGGCGGCGCATCTTCTATCACGACGCACTCCGAGGGCAGCACTGGTAATTTTCGCTCGGCGAGTCGCTGGCTATTCATCAGATGCAGAGCTCGCAGATAACAATCTGGTGCAGGCTTGTGCTGGAGGTCGCCGGACGCGCTGACCACCACTGCAAATTGGTGGCTGATGCCGGCGAGGTCAAGCACATGATCGATCTCGCTGCGTTCCGCCATGCTGACTATCCCGAGATCGTAATGACGCGCCGATTCTTTAATGAATGCAACGACGCCCGAAGCGATCGGCAGATCATTCTTGATAAGTTCACGGTGTTTTGCGTGCTCGCGCTCGATTATGTCGCGCATCAGTTCACCGGTGAGAGCTTTGTCGACCCGCGCAAAGGCGGCACGAACGAAAGCCACATCGTCCATTCCAAGCGACGCAAAATAATCTGCGTCGGTAATTTCGACGCCTTCGCCGGCCAGTATTTCCCGATAGGCTATCAGATGAATGCGTTCATCGTTGATGATGACGCCGTTGAAATCAAAAAAGATTGCCTGAATCATATCTTTGCCGGCAATTGGAAGTCAGGGGGATTTGCTGAAGGAGCCATTCAGGCCGCGCATGTGGTTCTGCCGGTCGACGCAACCGGTCAGCCGGCTATGGAGATACCATGCGCATCTGACATCTCTTAGCTTGCATTCGTCGACGCTTTCACGCTCTGGGGCTTCAATTGATTCATCCGCTCGTTCTGCGCAAACAACAGGGGCAAACGCTCGCTCTCGATTACATCCAGGCGCCGGAGCACTTCCGTAAGCGCGAGTTCATTCTTCAGGTTCACCTGATAATCAAGATCGGCGCGCAGACGATCCTTCGACCCCTGGCGGTTCTGGGACATCATGATGATTGGAGCCTGCAAACCCGCGATCACCCCCATGACCAAATTAAGCATCTGATAAGGCACCGGATCGAAACCTCTGACCAGCACCCAGGAATTGAATATGATCCAACCGATGATAATCGCCATAGCAGAGATAATAAACTTCCAGCTACCGCCAAACTCGGCGATAGCGTCCGCCGCGCGATCCGCGATGGTCATCCGCTTATCCTGCTCTTCATTGACGTTTCGCGAGACGCGCTGCTGCAGCATCTTATCGGTGCGACGCAAGCGAGAGAACGTTGCGCTTAACATCTTCAACGCGACAGTGGGATTGTTATTAATGAAGCGCAGAAAGTTTTCGCGCGATAACATCGCAAGGCGCGCGTCTTCGATAATGGTCGCATCAGCCGATCTTTTTTGACCATCAATGATCGCCATCTCTCCAAAGAAGTCGCCGCGCGCCAGCTCTGCGAGAACGATCCGCTTCTTATCATCGTCAGACACTGAAATGCGAACGCGGCCACTCTCGATCAAATACATCGCGTCGCCCACGTCGCCCGCCTCAAAGAGAGTTTTGCCGGCCTTTCTGTCCTGGGTCCGGAGCAAGTCGCGCAATTCCGTCGCCGCCCGATCGTCAAGCGATGCAAAGAGCGGCACTGAACGAATCGCATCGAGCGTCATTTCCTGGGGGGTTGGCGTCGCCATAGAAACCTCGAAATGTGTCAGTGACTCATTGAGTTGTTATTCGCCCGCGAAATTGAGTCAATGGCTGGATGAGTCAATTACCTTCCCGTCCTTCATCATAATGATTCGATCGGAATAGTCGCTCGCGAGTTCGCGATCATGCGTAACCAGCAACACGGTCAGGCGATCCCGCTCGACCATCTCGCGTAGCAGCGCCAGCAGCTCGCGCGCGCGAGTCGAGTCTAAATTGCCGGTCGGCTCGTCAGCAAGCAAAAGCCGTGGGCTGTTTGCCAGCGCTCGGGCGACTGCCACCCGCTGTTGCTCGCCGCCTGACAATTCGGACGGGCGATGATCGGCCCGATCAGATAACGAGACTCGATTCAGCAGGGCCTCGGCGCGCTGCCGGCGCTCGGCGCCATGCATACCGCCGAAGGCCAGTGCCAGCCTGACGTTCTCGGCCGCGGTCATCGTCGGAATCAAATTAAAATTCTGAAAGATCATCCCGACCGAGTGCCGGCGATAGCGGGCAATCTGCTTTTTCGTTAAAGGGCCCAGCGGCTTGGAATCAAAAAGCACCTCGCCGCTGGTGGGGCGATCGAGCCCGCCCAGCAAATTCAGTAACGTCGACTTACCCGATCCGGACGTTCCCTGAATCGAAACGAATTCGCCTTCGTTGACACTCATCGTCACATGATCCAACGCGGTAACCTGATTGGTCCCCATTTGATAGACCCGCGTGACTTCGTGAGTTTCAATCAGCATTGGCAATTTCGCAGCGCTTATAGTTTAGGCCGAGACTTGGCCTTTGATCTTCCGGCCCGCGTCAACATTCTTCAGCAAACCTCAGTTCAAACAGACGCGGTGCTTGATTCTGTTCGCATCACCCGCCATAACTCAAACTGCTCTTCCTCGAATCCTTTTAAAGCTATTTCAAAACGATGAACTGCCACACCGTTTTCTGTTTCCCCCAGAAACGAGCGCACTGTCGGGTCCGCATAAATGTCATTCGAAATTACTATGTCTTCGCCGGTTGATTGCCCCTCGAGGCGAGCCGCCAGGTTCACCGTGGAGCCGAAATAGTCCAGACGCTCATTTAACGTGACCGCGATGCACGGTCCAACATGCAGACCGGCTTTGAGCTTCAGCGGCTGCAAGCCGCCAGGGGGATTCGCCAAACGTTGCTGCGCGTGCAGCATCGCTTTCAGCGCCGCCGCCGGCTGCCTGAATACAGCCATCACTGCGTCGCCGATTGTCTTGACGAGCGCGCCATCGTGTTGAGCGATCACTTCTTTCAAGACATCGAAGTGGTTCATGACGTGACCGAATGCCGTCGCATCGCCGATCTCACGATACAATCGCGTCGAGTTCTTCAAGTCAGTAAAAAGAACTGTCAGCGTTCCCACCGAAATTTGTTCGCCGGGTCGCAATGCTTCCCGCGCAAACAAATCCCGAAACACCTGAAGGGCCGTGACTTCCGCCGCCGTGGCCGCGTCGTCGCTCCAGGCAGTGCGCTCGAGAATGAATAGCTGTTCTTCCTCAGTGGCATTCTCAAATTCGAGGTGAGCATGCCGCGGCACGGCCAGCTCTTCGTCCAACCATCCAGCTGCAGAAGCTTTGATTGTTCGTTCCCCCACATCGCGTGCGGCGACTATCAAATGTTGCCAGCCGGGAAGACTCATGGTGCGCACTCGATAACGGCCGTTAACGAGCTCAACATCCACCGGGCGGGACGTACCCGGCGGTAATAACTGCTGCGCGACGACGTGGGGCATCACCTGCGGGCCACCGACACAAAACATCTCAGCCTCGACTTCGCGAATCGCCGGATTGGGACGAAAGGTTAGCTCGACTGACTGTTCAAAGTTAACTTTGAAGTCGATGTTGCATCCGGCACAATGAACCTTTGGCGTGACTTCATGCAAAGAAGTAACGCCGGCGCCCCCGCGACACAGGGGACAAATCAAGTTCCACTGCAAATCCAGGATTCCCACGCGGGTTGCGCACAAACAGATTGACAGCACCAGGCGCCGCGGTTTATTCCAGCGCCGCGCCAACTCGTAAGGCCGCATGCGCGCGACCTCAAACTCGTCGGCGTTTTCGATATGTTCGACCAGCAAGGCGACCGAGTCGCTGTCGTTTCCCAGGGCAACGAGTTTCTCACTCAACGCCAGCAGCCTGTCGCGTCCACCGGAAACAAACTCAACTGGGTTCGATTTACTAACCGCCGTGCGACTATGCTTTGCCAGTCGATCATACTCCCGAATAGTCCGGCCAAAGTTGCGCGCGCTGATGAGACCGATTTGAATTGGAATAGCGAGCCGGCCGATTACGTTCTTCGCCGTTGCGGACACCTCATAAATAAGTTTCGAGCCTGCCGCCGACTGATTACCATCAACTGCAGGGCGCGCCAGCAGTTCAACGCGCACGCGCAACTCGCTCATCGGACCTCTCGAATATCGACGAAGGACGCCAAATCGATGTGGCCGCACCCATTCGAACGGCTGTTCCTCCCATTCGACCGGAATGCCAAAAGCGCTGAGGCGGAGATGTCTGCGCGCATTCTTCAATTTGCTGTCAGGCAGCATCTTAATTGACGGCACGCCGGTATCGCGATTAAAGCGGTTGGTGTCAGCAACCAGCGGCCACAGTTGCTCGGGCGACGAATCAAGATCGAACTGCCAGCGGTAATGAAATTCGTTGCGCATGTTTGCGAAAACAGTTTCAGGTTTCAAGTTTCAGGATTCAAGCTCCGACCCGCCCAGGAAACGCGACACCGTCAGACTTGAAACAACTTGAGACTTGAAACCTGAATTTTGCGAGCGCTCAGATTACCTTGTATTCGGAATCTACTTCCTCATCAGAAAACGCCACCCGGTAATTCTTTGATTGGACCTGTTTGGTGATCAGCAAATCATCTTTGCGCTTCAGAAGATCTGCGCGATTGTAAACTGAGAGTTCAAAGTTATACCCGTGAGTAATCGCGTCCTTGGGGCAGGCCTCTACGCAGAAACCACAAAAGATGCAACGGTTGTAGTCTATGTTGTAGACCTTGGCATAACGTTCGTCCACCCCGATGCGTTCTGCGGCAGGCCGCGGATCGTCGGCAGCTTCGATGTAGATGCATTCAGAGGGGCACGCCGCTGCGCACAGAAAGCAGGCGACGCATTTTTCTCGGCCCAACTCGTCCACGTGCAGCAGGTGCTGACCGCGATAGCGAGGTTGCATCGTCACCGGATCCTCGGGATATTCAACCGTCTGCTTGCGCTTGGGAATATAAGACAGCGTAACGCTCATGCCCTGTATGATGGCGCGGGTCGAATCGATTACTTCTGAAATGATTGACATCGTGACCCTATTTTACACGAGTCGCCTGTCGAGCACAGCTATCGACATCTTGCCCTGCGAACATAACTGGATTCGTCGGATCTGCCAGTCGCTCGCCCGGCCCGACACGAAATCTATAGATGCGGACTTTTCTAATTTAGGATGCAGCTGTGAAAGAACGAAATTGTTAATGTCGCGAAGAATTATGATAGCTTCGCCGAAGCGCTTTACCTCAACAGTAGTTGTTCAAGCGATTGAAAACGCGGCAGTGACATGAACATCGGGCGCCCGGGATCATTGGGACGCTTAAAACATCTGACGAAGCTACTTGTTAAAAGCGCCCATAAAAATCGCGGCGCCATAGATCACAATGATTATCGCGATCAGGGCGAAATACGCCGCTCCGGCTGCCATGCCGACGATCGCAAAGGGCTTGCCGCCATTTTGGTCTGGATTATTCTTGATTTGGATTAATTGATAGATGCCAAGTCCAATTGCGACTGGCGACGAAATTACTCCGAGATAACAACACCAGCCAATAGTCACTGAGAAGATGCCGCAGACCATCGACGCGATCGCGATTCCCTGTTTTGGTCCCTGCGCGTAAGCGGGTGGCGGTGGCGGTTGCCAACCGGGCTGCATCTGTTGTTGGGGCTGAAACTGTCCCGAGCCAAAACCCCCTCCCGATCCACCCACGTTCGCCGGCGGCGCTGGCGGCGCTGGCGTCGGTTGGGATGGAAATTGATTTGCGCCCAATCCACCCGATGGTTGCCGCCAATTACCGGCCGGCGGAGGCGGGGGCGACGACAGAATTGTCGGCGGTGGCTCGTCGGCCCTCGCGGGCGACTCTTCAATCAGCGTGGCGCCGTCCTGCGTACAAAAGGCCAGCCAGTCTTCTTCGAATGTTCGGTTGCAATTTGGGCAGCGTTTCATTGTTTTAGGTTTCGCCTATCTTCGAAAAATTTGGCTAAAACTTTTGTTAAAGCTCAGAAGTCTCGGTATTAAAGCGCTAGGATCCCAGTGTAAGCTTTCGCCTGGCTTTTCTAAACAATTTCCAGCCGGCTAAAAAAATAAGTGATTTCGATCGCGGCATTTTGGTCAGAGTCTGATCCGTGCGTAGCGTTCTCGCCGACGGAGCCGCCAAATTCCTTTCGGATTGTGCCTTCGTCTGCTTTCGCCGGATCGGTGGCGCCCATCAGGTCGCGCCATGCTTTCACTGCCCCCTCTTTTTCCAGGGCCATGACAACACATGGACCACTCGACATGAAGCCGGTCAATCCTTCATAGAAAGGCTTGCCGCGATGCACTTCATAAAACCCTTCGGCTTGCTCGCGAGTCTGATGAATCATCTTCATCGCACGAATACGAAATCCTCCCCTGACGATCCGATCGATAATTTTTCCAGTGTGACCAGCGCCGACTGCGTCGGGCTTGATGATTGCGAAAGTTAGGTTGCCTGTTCCTGTCATTATTCTCCTGCCACGCAGTTCTCAAATTAACTACCTATCGTTAGTTTCTGACTCCCGCTATACAACACGGGTGTGATACCTTGCCGGTGACTGCGGACAGCAAATAACACATCGCTGAATCGCCGGGGTTATAGGCTCCCGGCCGGATCCAGGCAAAGCCTTTACAGTTACCATTGGCCGCGCAGTCCGACTGACATTGCCCCATAGACGCTCTCGGATAATAAGTGATTCGAGAGCCATTGAGGCTGGTGTTGTTCATCAATGAAAAGGCCGGTCTGGCTCTCGGCGGACTTGGAGCCGGTGTTGGCTTCTGGAGTTTGTCATTCTTCGCCGGTTGGTTAGTCGCACTTCGTGTTTCAGACGGTTGCGGCGAATCTATTACCTCAGGCGAGACCGCCGAGGACGCAATCTCTGTCCGAGGTGAGGGTGTCGCAACATTGCTTAAACTCCCTTCGGGTGCGCGACTGCGGGTTACGATCCAGGCGATCAGCACTCCCGATGCACCAAGCACAAAAATGATTGCCAGAATCCAGGGCAGCGGACTGCGTCGCGACCGATCTTCGGGATTGGTCTGTGAAGCCGCAAACTGAGGCTTTGCCTGAAACTGTTCAGGACGTGCGGTGATTGTAGCTTGCGGGCTCGCGGTAGTTGCGGGCACCGGCACAGCCCTCGCCGGTTCCGTTACCGGCGATTGAGGCAAATGCCAGGTGGCCTGGTCGTTCTTGACGTCAGACACCAGTCGTGTCCCGTCCTGAAGACAGAACATCATCGTGGCATCTTCATACTTTCGGTTGCACGACGGGCAAGTTTTCATTCTTCGGTCCGTTAAGCGTCGAAGACGCAAGTGCTCAGCCTATTCAGCTATTCCTCGCAGAGGATTAGGCCGTCGAATTGCCTGCCGTTCGGTTGGTAGCGGTTTGAGCATACTTCGCTGTTTGCACGGTTTAATTTCCCCGCGCACCATCAGGACAAAATCCAGAACGCCATCGGTAGCTTTGAAATCGCTAACTCGCCGGGGACAAAAACCATCGGCATTTGCTTCGACTTCGTAAATTCCTACCGGAACATCGAAAGAATAGACGCCTTCGCCATTCGTCGTCGCTTCATAATCGTGTCCCTCTGTGTCTCGGGCAACTATCTGTGCGCGCAATATGACGGAGTGATGAATGTCGTAAACAGTTCCCAACAAAATCGTTTTCGGCCGATTGGCGGGAAACGGCTGTTGCCGTTGGGCGAGGCCGGCGTGCGCCAGTAACAATGCAACTGTTAGTACTTGTATCACTCTCCTCATTTTTTTACGCAAGTTTCTCAGTTAGAACCCCGCCGAGCCACCCAGCGAGTCCATCATGGCCTGCCCGATATCGGCCGGCGACTTTACCACGTGAATTCCTGCCTCTGTGAGTGCCGCCATCTTCTCGGCCGCAGTTCCCTTCCCGCCCGCGATGATGGCACCCGCGTGGCCCATGCGGCGCCCGGGCGGCGCGGTTTGTCCCGCGATAAAAGCGACAATCGGTTTAGTCACATTCTGTTTGGCAAACGCCGCCGCTTCTTCTTCAGCCGTGCCGCCGATCTCACCAATCATGACAATGCCGTCGGTGTCGTCGTCTTCCTGAAAAAGTTTCAGCGCGTCTACGTGTGACGTGCCCACGATCGGATCGCCGCCAATTCCGATCGCCGAGGATTGGCCCAGCCCGAGCGAAGTCAACTGGCCCACCGCTTCATAGGTCAACGTTCCGGAACGCGAAACCACACCGACGCGGCCCTCACTATGAATGTGACCGGGCATGATTCCAATCTTGCATTTACCCGGGCTAATAATTCCGGGACAGTTCGGACCAATCAGGCGCGTTTTCTTATCGCGCAGGTACTCTTTCACCTTCACCATGTCGAGCGCGGGAATACCTTCAGTGATGCAAACAACGACCGGAATTCCGGCATCCGCTGCTTCCATAATTGCGTCAGCCGCAAATGCCGGCGGCACATAAATTACAGAGGCGTTCGCGCCGGCTGCGGCCACGGCCTCCGCCACCGTATTGAAAACCGCAATGCCTTCGTGCGTTGTGCCGCCCTTGCCGGGTGTCACGCCGCCGACGACATTCGTTCCATACTCGACCATCTGTTTGGTATGGAACGTTCCTTCTTTTCCGGTAAGCCCCTGGACTACCAGACGAGTGCTTTTATCAACGAGGATACTCATTTTTTGGAGCGCGAATGCTGATTTCGGGATGCTGGAGTCAAATGAAAATCGACCGCGCAGTATAACAACCCGCTGGATGTGTGCAAAATGCCGCGGCCGGCAAATTCAGAAACCTTTTTCGATCCGCGCTCACTAACTCGGTGACAAGTAAAGAGAAGTCCGGAAAAATCGATCAGAATTTGAGATTCTCGGAACCGGAGAGTAATGCCGGCGTATTTGTTTTCAAAGGCGTATTAGTTTCAAATGCGAGCGTATTAGTTTTGAATGAAAGAGCCTCGCTACTATGGTCGTAGCAGCGAGGCTGATTGACAACACAAGATTGGTCGCCGTGAAGCGCGCAAAGATGCATCGTCGACGGCCCGCATCTTAACGCAACCCGCCACCAACCTTCAATGCTTGAATCACGAGTCCCCCGCCCGTCTTAAGTGTGCGCCATCGACGCGCAATACTCAGGACGCAGACTTACATTCCGGAGGGAGGTTGCTCCGATGCGGAAATATCATTTTGCGATAACCGGGTTCGTTTTGATTCTTTTCTTAATCAAAACGGACGCTCAGACACCTGACTCGGCCAAAAGGTTCCTTGAACGAGGCAAGAAAAGTTTCGCCGAAGGGAATCTGCAAGCGGCGTTTGAGGATTACAGCCGGGCGATCGAGATTAGCTCACGGCTCGATTCTCGAAAAAAGACCTCGGCGGTTGAGTTGAATGGTGCCGGCGAATTCAATTCACCCAGTCCACGCCCCGACATCACGGTTATCGATCCCTTCACGGCCATCGCTTACTTGAGTCGCGGCGTCGTACGCTACCGGCAACACTTTTATGATGATGCAATTTCAGATTTCAACGCGGCGATTCGGATCAGTCCCCGACTAGCCGAAGCCTATGTAGGCCGCGGCTTTGTTTATAGAGTCAAAGGCGACCTGGACAGGGCCAGTGCGGATTTCGACCGGGCAATCGCGATCAACCCTCGTCTGGCGGAAGCTTACACGGACCGCGCTGATGTTCGCATTGAAAAAGGCAATCTTGATGGCGCGCTAAAAGACATTGAACATTCCCTCGCCATCAAAGCCTCGTCCGCCGAAACACACTCGCTGCTTGGGTATGTACGAATATTAAAAAATGAATACGACCTGGCAATTGCCAGTTTCGATTACGCCCTCGGACTGAATCCGCAACTGGCATCGGCTTATCATGGTCGCGGGAACGCTCGTATGCTGCGGGGGCAATTCAAACTCGCGATCGCCGACTTCACGCGCGCGTTGGAATTGAATCCGGACTCTACGTTTGTCTATATGAATCGTGGTTTGGCGTTAATACTTCAGGGAAATGATGCTCAGGCCGAGAAGGATTTTGAACGATGCCTCGAGCTGGATCCGGGCTTAAACTCCGAGTTGAGCCGCCGGATTGCACTGGCTAAACAGATACGGGTACCGCAACCGTAAAGTTAATTGCCAAATTGTTGGCGCAAGCGCTGGAATTTTATTAGCTGATGCTGACGAGTTCGTGACGGACTTCAGGCTTGGCGGTTGGACCTTCTGCGAGCAGCTTCTCGGTTTCCATTACGAAAGCATCGACGATGTTTTCTCCGGCGACCTTACGCATCGGGACGCCGTCTTTGAAGATCATGCCCACGCCGCGGCCGAAGGTGATGCCAAGTTGTGAATCGTGAGCTTCGCCGGGTCCGTTAACTGCGCATCCCATGATCGAGAGATGAAGAGGTTCCTGGACGTGGGCGAGACGTCTTTCGATCTCAGTAACGATCTCCACAAAATTATCGACGTCGAGCCGGCCGCACGTTGGACACGCAACCACCGTTACGCCGCGCGTTCGCAAGCCGAGCGATTTCACAATTTCCCAGGCGACGCGGACTTCTTCCTGTGGTTCGGCGGCGAGCGAAACGCGAATTGTGTCGCCAATGCCTTCGTGCAAAAGAATTCCCAAACCAATGGATGATTTGACCGTGCCCGTGAAAGCGGTGCCGGCTTCCGTCACACCCAAATGAAAAGGATAGTCGACTTTCTCGGCAAGCAGGCGATAAGCCGCAACCGTGCGATGCACGTCAGAGGCCTTTAACGAAATGATAATGTCGGTGAAGTCCAGTTGCTCGAGAATTTGAATGTGCCGCATCGCGGATTCGACCATCGCTTCCGGTGTGGCCGTGCCATACTTTTTCAGCAGATCCTTTTCGAGCGAGCCACCGTTTACTCCGATGCGAATCGGCACTTTCTGGGCCTGCGCGGCCCGCACGACTTCAACAATCCGTTCGTGTTTTCCGATGTTCCCTGGATTCAAACGCAGCTTGTCGATGCCGGCTTCCAGAGCCATTAGCGCCAGCTTGTAATGAAAGTGAATGTCCGCGACCAGAGGAACTTCCGGCACCCGTTTACGGATTTCCTTAAGCGCAATCGCCGCGTCGTTGTCCGGGACCGCGAGCCGCACGATTTCACAACCCGCAGTGACCATCTCTTCAATCTGCTTTACCGTCTCGTCAACGTTGGCCGTGTCAGTCTTCGTCATTGACTGAATAACGACTGGCGCACCACCGCCGATTTGTACGTGCTTAACCTGAACTGCTCGAGATTTACGCATAAGAAAAACGCAAACGTTTTTAGCGAGAGGCTACTCCCCCCAGTCTTAAATGGAAGCGGACAACCCACTTCGAAAACAACTCATTGAATATCACTTCTCTGGCGTGGCTGCAGGCGGTGAAGCCGCCGGCGAACTGCTTCCTCCGCCACCACGTGAAATTGACACCTGCTTCAGAATGTCATTTGTGATCACGAACACCATCAAGAGAATTACGAAGACGAAGCCCACCTGCTGAATGCGTTCACGGACGCGCGTAGAAATGGTCATGCCGACGATTGCCAGCGCGGCTTCGATCAGGAGCAAAAAGATCGCGCCCCCGTCGAGCACGGGAATGGGCAGGAGATTGAAAACTCCGAGGTTCAAACTAAGAAATGCGAGCATCGTAAAGATCCCGGCCCAACCCAACTCTGACACAACTCGCGAAGATTCTCTCGCGATTCCTATCGGGCCTGAGAGGGTATTGCGCACCGAGCGTTTGCCTTGAAACACCTGGCCCAACGCCTTTGCCGTTAGGCGCAGAATCCGAACATTTGAGTCAACAGCGTAACGCGCGGAGGCGACCGGCCCCACCCGGACCAGCGGCACCTTTTGCCCGATGTGGACGCCGATTATCTGCTCTCCCGGTGGGATTCTGACCGTCACCTTTAAGGGCTGGCCGCGTCGATCAATATCCATCGTCAGAGGTTCTGTTTTGTGCGCGCGGATGAACTGCACCACCTGTTCGGAACTGATGGCCGTCTGGCCACCGATCGCTACGACGCGGTCCCCGCCGCGCAGACCAACCGCGTCGGCGGGGCTTCCCGGAGTGACATCGGCAATCATTACCAACACGTGACCATAATCAGGTATGAACTCGAGATCACCAGCAGTCTCGCCGTCGAACGTCAGGGCTTTTGGCTTAATAGTCAGATTTAATTGCTGACCATTTCGATCAACAACCATCGGCAGAGGGTCGTTCGGCGAAAGTAAGGCATCTCCACTAATGGTGTCCCAATCGGGATTTGCCGCGCCATTGAAAGAGACAATGCGGTCCCCCGGCCGGAGGCCGGCAACCTCTGCCGCGCCCCCCGGAGCGACCGAACTGACGACTGGAGTTGGCGTCGATGGAATCCCGTACATGAGCCCGGCCAATAAGGGTATGGCCAGCGCCGTAAGGATATTCATAATCGGCCCCGCGAGCGCCACGGCGATGCGCTGCCACCTCGGGCGCAGGTCAAACCGTTCATGGTCAGGAATGTCGGGCGCCCCTTCGCCCTCAATGGGAGCGTTCGACTCATCACCGCCAAGCTTGACGTAACCGCCTAATGGAATTGCCGAAACGCGATAGTCGGTCTGGCCAAACCTTTTCCCAAACAGCCGAGGCCCAAAACCAACCGAGAACACTTCGACTCGAATCTTAAAAAGCTTCGCGACGATAAAATGTCCGAACTCATGAAGAATTACAGCCGCGCCGAGAACGACGATAAAAGGAAGCAGCCAGGTGGTAAGGAAGTGAATCATTAGTGGTCTCGATAAAAAACGTCTTGTCCGTATCGAGTTTACGTATCGTATCAGGCCAGGTCAAACAGCGATTTTGTTAGTCGGATGTGATGATCCAGCGTTAAGCAACGCCTACGCGGGCAGTTGTGGCGATGTTATCGATCACGGATCGCGCCGATACACGCGAGTCGCGGTCACATTGAAGCACGCTTTCAAGATCAGCGATGGAAGCAGTTTCGTGACTATTCATCACCTCTTCAATCACCCGTGGAATATCTGAAAGTGCAATTCGTTCGTCGATGAAAGCGTGCACGGCCTCTTCATTGGCGGCATTCATTGCGGCCGGCAAGGTACCGCCTGTTTTTAAGGCCCGATAAGCGAGGGCTATACAGGGAAACCGGTCGAGGTCAGGTGCTTCAAAATGCAATGAAGACAATTTTGCCAGATCCAGCGGCGGCAGCTCCGATGGACAACGTTCTGGATATGTCAGCGCGTATTGAATGGCGTGGCGCATATCGGTTATGCCCATTTGGGCAATCACTGAGCCGTCAACCAATTCAATCATCGAGTGCACAACGGATTCAGGGTGCACGACGATGCTGATCTCGTCGGCGTCGAAACCGAACAGCCAGTGCGCCTCGATCACTTCCAATCCCTTATTCATCAGCGTCGCCGAATCGATTGTAATCTTGGCGCCCATGTTCCACGTGGGATGCTTCATGGCCTCGGCGACAGTCGCCCGGGATATCGTGACTTTGTCACGAGTGCGAAAGGGACCACCCGATGCAGTCAGAATAATCCGCCGGACTTCGGATCGCTTTTCGCCGCGCAGGCATTGATGCAGCGCGTTGTGTTCGGAATCAACGGGCATCAACTCAGCGCCTGATTTTTCAGCCGCGCGCGTCATCAACTCGCCGGCCATTACCAGCGTTTCTTTGTTTGCCAGGGCGACGCGCTTTCCGGCTTCAAGGGCCTTAAGAGTCGGCACGAATCCGACGGCGCCGACAGTGGCCGAAATTACGCAATCCGCCAGCTCGTGCGTTGCCACTTCAGCCAGGCCGTGCTCACCCACAAGCGTTCGGGGAGCCTGCACGCCGCGCGTCCGCAGTTGGGCCCCCAATTGTGTTGCCGATTGCTCAGTTGCAACAGAAACCAGCTCGGGATGATGGCGTTCGATCTGATCGGCGAGTGTTTTGACGTTGTGACCCGCAGCGAGCGCGACTACTTTGAACCGTTCGGACCCGAGCGATTCGAGCACCCGAAGTGAGTTGCAGCCGATTGACCCTGTCGAGCCCAGGATGGCAACCCCACGTGAAGACGTAGATTGAAAATTCATTTGGGCGGAGCGGGAGCCGAGTCGTAAGCCGGTATTAAATCGATCGTTTGGCCATCGCGATCATAGGACGCGCCTGTTACCCGCCACGCGCGATTGTCGCGATATGTCAGATCGACGCGCGCATCGACCGCGCGCTTCTCACCATTCACCTTGAGATTAAGAGTCGCGACGCCGTCTCCGTTTGAGACGTTGATGTTTCCAGTTATAAACCATCCAAAATCCTTCACTTCACCAATGTCTTGTTTCAGTGTCTGGTTGTTGCGCAGATAAGTGCGGGCGGTGTTCGCGGCGTCACTGTTGCCAATCGTGCGAAAGACAAAAAATGCAACCGCGCCGAAGATCAGCGCAACAATCAAACAGAGCACCGCCACGATGCCAGCGATTATCAGAACTATTTTCTTCGTGCTCATCTGGACTAGCGCCCGCGTCCCTGGCAGCCAGTTCGGCATGGTGCGCGCATCAGCGACTAAAATAGGCCCAGGCGAAATAGTAGATGAGCGGCGCATTGAACAGCAAGCTATCGATCCGATCGAGAATTCCGCCATGCCCCGGCAGCACCTGGGCTGTGTCCTTCGCGCCGGCGCTGCGTTTCAACGCGCTCTCAGTCAAATCGCCCAGTACGCCGATGACGTTCATCACCGCAGCCAGCGGCAAAGCAAACTTCAGCGGCAGATTCGGAAAGAACCAATAATGAGACGCCGCCGCAAGCAATAAGCTCGCCAGCATTCCGGCGATGGCCCCCTCCCAGGTCTTTCCCGGGCTTACGCTTGGCGCAAGTTTCGTACGGCCGAACATTCTGCCTCCATAGTAAGCAGCCATATCGGAGCCCATGAGCACAAGAAAGAAAAATGATAAGAGATGCCGGGAAAGCACCGCGGTGAACCCCACCCGTACCGCGATCAGATGGCCGCCCAGCAAGGCGACGTAAATTACACTCAGGACCGTTGTGCCGACGGAAAGGATCATTCGATCGAACGGCGCGCCCCGTACCATGGCCGCGGTCAACGATCCCGCCGTTAATAGCAACAGCACCAGTTGGATCATCAGGAGGTCAGGAAGTTTACCTTGCGGCGTGAAATAAAAAATCGTCAGAAGGGCGAGTGCGCTCAACAATCCGGCAGTTGCGTCCGCGCGAACCTGCTTCTTGCGGGCCAGCAACCAGAACTCTATTTCGGCGGCCACGAGCGCGGCCGCCGCCAGCAGCGAAAATAAAACGGCCAGCTGATCGATTAAGATCGAAGCGATCAGAATCGGCAGCAGGACTACAGCCGTAAGGACGCGCGCAACTGACGGAGGAAGGTTAGGTAAAAATGACTTGGGTTTCGACTTTGTTTGATTGTTCTTCAAAGGTTCATTGCGCGGCGATTCAACCGTTAACAACTGCGCGCGGCTTAGCAACCAATTTCAATCCGCCAAAACGCCGGCTTCTTTGCTGATAATCTGCAATTGCTTTTAATAAATTTACGCGACGAAAATCCGGCCACAGAGTGTCGGTCACGTAAATCTCAGCGTACGCGCTCTGCCATAAAAGAAAGTTCGAGATGCGCAGCTCACCACTGGTTCTGACGAGCAGATCGAGGTCAGGAAGGTCGCGCGTGTACAATTCCTGTTCGATGGCCCACTCGTCCAGTTCGTCCGTCGGCTTGCCTTGTGTTTGAAGCTTTTCCACCGCCGCCCGGCAGGCGTCTACAATCTCAGCCCGTCCGCCATAATTTAAGGCGACCGTGAGGACCATTCCCGTATTCGAGGCCGTTTGCCGGGAAGCCCTGGCGATTTCATCTTTCACTCTCGGCGCCAGCACCTCTGTGCGCCCGATAGTCTTAAACCGAATATTCTGCCGATGAATCTCGTCCAGCTCCAGACGCAGATATTTCCTCAACATCCGCATTAGTGCATCGACTTCATATCGCGGCCGCTTCCAGTTCTCTGTCGAGAAGGCGTACAGCGTAAGCGCGCCGAGTCCCAGCCGCGCGCCCGTATCAACCGAAGCGCGTACTGCTTCAACGCCGGCGCGGTGACCGGCAATGCGTGGTTGCCCGCGCTGCGCAGCCCAGCGGCCGTTTCCATCCATGATGATCGCCACGTGCTTCGGCAAGCGGTCCCAATCGATCGCAGCGAGCAATTTCTGATCGGGCGAACCCTCATGGACAATGTCGCTGAAATCTAAAAGCATAAGTGGCTGCTTATTGTCACACGCATCTTAATCGGCGTGAACAGCGGGCGCAATCCGGCGAGTAAGCTCGAGCCCGCCTGCCCAAGCGTCACTTGACTGCAGGACTCTTAACACCCGGTTAGTAACCCTTTGCCTCAAAATCTGTTCGCGGAAAGTCTTTTGTATCATCGCGCCAGAGGGCCGAAATGGGATAGCTACGCTCGATTACCTTTAATCAGATTCGCATCGAGCGAAATGATGAGCATTTCCAGCAATGCGTAAGTAAGAGAGAAATCAAGGGCGGCTTCTATAAACATTGAGTACCTATGGCAGTCCGGGTGGGTCGTTTCTTAATCGCTCGAACAACCACGCCTCGAGAAAAGCAGGTTAGTAACGCACGTTCATTAAGGTCAGACCCCGAGCCGGAGCCGTGGCCCCCGCGAGCGAGCGGTCGCCTCCGCTAATCGCGCGCGCAACTGTTAATTGATCGATTTCGCCTCTGCCGACCGCGAGCAATGTACCTATTATCGAACGAACCATGTAGCGCAAAAATCCATTCGCCGAGATGGTGAACTCAATTAAGTGAACACGGCCGCGTGCGTCCCAGCCATCGGAAATTTCACATGCGGTTATGTTTCGCACCCGCGATTCCACGTCGGATTGGGCAGCCGAAAAAGCCGTCCAATCGTGCTCGCCCAGAAAAAGTTGGCTGCACTTTCTTATGCTGTCCAGGTTGAGTGCGCGCGATTGCCGGTAAGCATATCGTGCCAGGAAAGGTGATAGCACCGCTCCATGCACTACGCGGTAGCAATAGGTTTTCTCAACCGCCGAATAGCGGGCGTTAAAGTCATCCGCCACGACATCGATAAAGAGTACGCGCAAATCGAGACCGAGATTGCCGTTAATCGCGTTTCGCAGTTCATGCGGGGTGATATCGCGCTGCAGTATCGCGTTCGCCACCTGCCCCTCCGCGTGGACGCCTGCATCCGTGCGCCCCGATCCGTGCACAGTGACTTCGCGGTCATCGAGCAATGAAAGGACCCGAGTTAATTCGCCCTGCACGGTGCGCAGCTCACCCTGAATCTGCCAGCCATGAAAATCTGTGCCGTCGTACTGGAGGAGCAAGCGATAGTTCATGGACGTTTTAGAGGCTGGCTACCGCCGCCTAATTCAACACGGAAATCCGCCGAGCGGCAGGCCGCCGCTAAACGGCAAAATTTGTTGATCGGCTTCCCGGTTTGATTGCCGGCTCACCACGCCGGCAGGCATCGCATTCACTGGGTGAAACCGCCGGAACGCCGAGCGTTGCCAGCGACACCCGCGGTACGCCCACGTCCACTTGCCCGCCGGAACGATCGATGATCGAGCCGGCGGCAATCACATCAGCGCGCGATGCTTGCAGCGCTGCAATCGTGTCGCGCGTCGATCCGCCGGTAGTAATTACATCTTCGATGACTAAAATGCGCTCGTGTTCGTGAACGTTGAAGCCTCTGCGCAATGTCATTCGCCCGGTCTCGCGCTCGGTCCAGATAAAACGCGTCCCTAGTTGTCGCGCGACTTCGTAACCGATCACGATGCCCCCGATGGCGGGTGAAGCGACTGTTTGGATTTGCTGACCTTTGAAATGGGCTGCGAGGGCAGCGCCGAAATCGATAGCATCCCGGGTGGATTGCAGAGCGATCGCGCATTGCAAATAGACAGAGCTGTGCAGACCGCTCGATAAAACAAAATGTCCTTCCAGCAAGGCGCCGGTTTTTTTGAAGCGATCAAGTACTGCTGAGTCGTTCATGTTTCAGTTGATCCTGCAACCTTCAGGTGTGACTTAATCATGCAAGCTCCGGCTTAGCCAGTGCACCAACTCGTCCGCCGGGGTTTCTGAAACTTCGTGTCAACGATTACAATCGCCTCCATGCAACGACCGGCGAACTTGATTTCAGACTCGTCACTAGTGCAGGAGGCTTTTGACTTTGTGCTGGAGAGTGGCGGCCGGGCCACTTTCACGGAAATCACGGGTTCAATCTTCCACCTCTCAAACGCCACTGAACAATTGGCGGCATCGCTTATCAGCGATCTGATTCAAAACGATCCGCGTTTCAGCTTTGAAGATTCACACCTGGCGATAAAAGTCGACGAGATCGAAACTCAATCATTAAACATGATCGATTTCGTCGTGGTCGATGTCGAAGCAGTCGCCAACCGATCAACTCCCACCAGAATTATTGAAATCGGCGCCTGCCGCGTGGCGCACGGCGAAATCGTAGATGAATTTGAAACGCTGATTAACCCAGGCCTGCCGGTGCCACGTTTTATTTCGGCGCTTACAGGTATCAATGACGAAATGCTCCGATCCGCGCCACAATTTGCCGAAATAGTTAATTCATGGCTGACCTTCGCCGGAGATTCAGTACTCGCGGCTCATAACTCAATTTTTGACATTACGTTGTTGAATCAGGAAATCGCGCGCGTCTTCCCCGGATGCCGGATGCGCAACGCGGAATTGTGCACGGTTCAACTTGCGCGACGAATCCTGCCGAATCTCGAGAAGCACCATTTGGATGCCCTGGCCGATCACTTCGGATTTGAAGTCGCGCACCGCCACCGGGCAGGCGGTGATGCGCGAGCAACCGCACGAGTTCTCTTACGTCTGCTCGACGGCTTGGAGATTCGGGGCGTCCGTACCTTAGGCGAGGCTCGGAAGTTTCGCGCGGCCGGCTCCCGAGTGCAACCCGACCTCGCGTTAGCTTTCGATTCCTGAAACCGGCTCTGGCTGGCTGCCGCGTTTAAGCAAGTTTCTGCCCACAAAGAACCCAATAATCAGGACCGCCAGGCCAATTCCGATCGCCGGATAGTAGCGACTAAGAATCTCTTTAGCGTGTTCGCCATAATGCGCTGCCAAATATCCTTCGAGCAAATAACGAAACGTGCGACCCGCGGCGATCGCAATTGTGAAACGAAAAAGATTCAATCGAAATACGCCCGCGGAGACTACGAACAACTTAAACGGAAAGGGCGGCGGCAACAACGAAGCAACAAGAACGGAAAGAACGTCATAGCGGTCGATTAGATCTTTCACGCGCTTCTGCTTCGAGTCGGAAAATCTCGCTAGCGCGCGGTGGCCGGCCTTCTGCGAGATTTTGTAAAGGCAAACGCAGCCTGCCGTGGATCCGACTGTCGCCGCTGCCACATAAATCAACATCCACGAGGGCCGAGCGGTTGCCAACAGCAGAAGCATCGCATCCACGCCGCCGGGCATTGGCACCAGGACGGAATCAAGAAAGGCGATTGCTAACAAACCAAACGGGCCGAACGAGAGCAGCCAGTGCGATAGCTTTCCTAGTCCGCCGGTGATTTTATGAATAAAAGATTTCAATTGATTAAATGCGCCTTTCGATATTATTCCTGCCGCATGCCTGGTATCGCCTGGCCATCGCCCAGCTCGCGTTTCCAGCTTATTCCTTCGCCGACTTAACCGCGGCGCGTCCCTTGCTCGACAAAAGATAGATTGCCAGCGCTGCGAGGCAAAGAGCGAAAACCAAAGTGGCGATCATCAAACCGTTGTCTCGCAGAAATCGTAATACCCGTTCGCCGTAATAAACCGCGAGGATTCCTTCCGTGTAATACCTGACCGACCGCGCCAGCAGAATCGTGATCACGAATCGCCGGCGGGGAAACTGCAGGGTGCCGGCTGTAGCCACGAAAATCTTGAACGGCATTGGCGGCGGCAACAGCGCCGGAATCGCTAAAGCTAAGATCCCAAAACGTGCATAGGCGCGCTCAACTCGCTGCACATGCTGAATCGGGAACCTGCGATGCAATACCGCCAACCCTCCGCGTTGCGTGATGGTGTACAGCAACAGGCATCCCAACAACGATCCCGTGGCCGCAAACAAGGGAAAAAAGACCGCCGTCCGCGGATGGGTGAAACAGCGGGCAACGACCAGGTAATCATTTATCTCGGGCAGCGAAAGAAGCGACGAGTCCAGCGCGCCGACCAAAACCATTACCGGGCCGGCCACGTAAATCGGGACATGAACGATCAAATAACTAAGTCGCCGCGCGACTACTTGCAGCCAGTCAAACATGGAAGCTTTAGTTTAGAGTTCAAGCTTTGGCTTGTGTCAAGCAAGATAGCAACCTAAAGGTTGAACTCTGAACTGACGGCGCTGCTGCCTCTTATTTTGCTGGCTTGAAAATGGAAGGAGTGTCGTAGGTAACACCAACCGTGACTCCTGAGCGGGGACTGAACTTCGTCAGGCCTTTGATGCCGGCAAAGTCGAACCGAAGACCACTCGCGCGCACTTGCATGCCCAGCCGTGCCTCACCTTGAGATTCGGTTCCCAGCGGACCCGTTCCCGGCCGGGTGTTTGCGCGTCCGTTTACTTCGCCGACGAGACTGAATTGTTTGTCCAGCCGGATTATCCCGGCCAATCCGTAAGTAATCACATCATTCTGCGCAAAGTTCTGCGTGGGCACCGCGATAATCCCTATTCCTAAGTTGCCGAAGGTGTTGACGCGCGCGTCATGACCGAATTTTTTGCCGACCAGAAACTGGCCATATGCGTTCGTCTGGTTCAGCCCTATGCCGGTTGCTTGATTCGAGTTCGGCAATTGCACGCCGAAGCGAAACCCAAGCGAAGGCAGATGCGCCGTCTCGTTTCGCAACTTGATCTTGGTCCAAAGGAAAAAGTCGCCGGTGTCGTGCGTCGAGTTTGCGCCGGCGGCAACGTTCAGCGGAATTGCACTGACTCCTCGTGAGTTGATTGACAGAAAATTTTGCGCCACACCCTCGATTTGTACTTCGACATTCGGGGCGAGGCCTACGGTAAGGCCGATAACGCCCGCGCGCGTCAGATCGCCACTTAGACCTGAAACAGGAAAGCGCGCGCGTTGTACAAAATCGACGCCAGCCTGAATGCGAAGCGATCCCGGCGGAATGATATCGACGTCTTCCGTCAAGAGTGGACGCTGTTGAGCGCAAACGACAGCGCTCAAACTGAATAGCAACGCCGTCAGCATAAGAAGTTTCGGGATGGATTGTGTTTGCTTGGTCACGCGTTTCGCAGCAATCACTGAATCGAGCGAATTGTAATCGGCTATTGTGCGATGCGTCAATGCATCGAATCAGCGTGCCATGGTTGGCGAGCTGTGCCGGCGCATTTGGGTCTTGCGTAAAGCCACTTTTTTCTGACGGCAGCTCTCGCGCCAGACGCGCAGAGCCGGAAAGAAGTACAGCAAACGCAAGGTCCTACCCAGCCGTCCATTCGCTCACACAAAGGGTAGTGACTCTGTTAGGATGCTGGGCCGACTTTAGAGAGGTGAACCATGAACCGACTTTCGACGCTGTCCCTGCTAATCATTGCTTTGGGGTGTGTGCTTGCAACAAACAGATGGCCGGCTACCGCGATAGCTCAAGAGACACCTGCCAGCATAACGATAGCCGGCCTGCACGATCGCGTCACCGTACGCCGCGATGAACGTGGCATTCCTCATATCGAAGCGGCAAACAACGACGACCTCTATTTTGCGCAGGGATATATCACCGCGAGCGATAGGCTCTGGCAGATGGATTTGCTCCGCCGCAATGTGCGCGGCGAGCTGGCGGAGATTTTCGGCGAGGGCGCGCTCGGCGAAGACAAGCGTCATCGAACGTTTGGGTTTGCGCAAGTCGTTGATGAAACCGCAAAGCAACTGCCGCCTAACCTGAATGCGGCGATGACTGGGTATGCCAGCGGCGTCAATGCCTTTATTGACTCGCTCACAGACCAAACGACCCCCGTTGAGTTTCGCATCCTGCAATACAAACCCCGCCATTGGACGCCTGCTGATTCGCTCGCCGTCGGGAAACTACTGGCAGAATATCTTTCCAATAGCTGGCAGCTCGATGTGATGCGCGCCACGATGATGAGCTTGCCGAAAGAAAAGCGAGAGGCGTTGTTGCCCGAGACATCTCCGCTCGACGTAATTGTGGTTTCATCGGACAGCGGCCCGGGTTCGCGCGCTGCGGTTACGAGCGGGAAGCGTGTGTCACGACCTGCCTCGACCATCGACCTCGCTCGCCTGCATCAGCTCAGCGCTGCGCTCGAAAGTCAGCGCGAATCGTTCGAGCGTTTGGGCCTAAGCCCGGCGAACCTGGAGACATTTCAAGCAAGCAATAATTGGGTCGTCTCAGGAAAACATACAGCTTCGGGAAAACCTCTCCTGGCGAACGACCCGCACATTCCGGCGGCCGCGCCCGGGATCTGGTACCAAAGCGAACTGAGTGGACCGGGGATGCACGTGGCCGGCGTGTCTTTCCCGGGCGCCCCGGGAATTGTGCTGGGCCATAACGACTATATCGCCTGGGGCGCGACGAACCTGGGACCTGACGTTCAGGATGTCTATATCGAGAAATTCGATAAGGAGAATTCGAACCGTTACCTCACGCCATCGGGTTGGAGGGACGCTGAAGTGCGTCACGAACAGATCAAAGTGCGTAAGAGCCCGATCGATCCCGCGAGCATCGTGACGCAAACTTTGGATGTGACCGTTACACGTCACGGTCCCATCATTCTTGAAAAGGACGGGCTGCGGTATGCGCTGCGCTGGCCCGCGCTGGATCCCTCGACGCTTGAGTCCGCCGGCATATTCGACGCGAACGGCGCGCGTAATTGGAAAGAATTCAGCGAAGCACTGAGCCGTTACAGCGGTCCCACGCAAAACTTTGTGTATGCTGATGTCGAGGGCCACATCGGTTATTACGGCGCCGGCCGGATTCCGATCCGCAAGCGCGGTGACGGCAGCATTCCGTACGATGGTGCGACCGACGATGGTGAGTGGACTTCGTATATTCCGTTCGACAAGCTACCGCATACCTTTGATCCCCCTTCCGGTATTATTGTCACCGCCAACCAGCGAGTAGTTGGACGCAATTACCCATATTTCCTGAGTCACAACTGGGCAGCGCCCTATCGTGCGCGGAGGATTTTCGACCTGCTATCGGCAAAACCAAAGTTGACGATTGACGATTTTCGGAGGATCCAGGGCGACGTCTATTCGATTGCAAACGTAACCTTCGCACGCGCTGCGGCAAAGACTCTCAAATCAGTGTCAGTACCTGGAGCGGTAGGGGCGGCATCCCTCGATAAGCTGATCTCAGATCTCGAAAACTGGGACGGCATGCTGACCGCTGACTCGCACCTTGCACCGTTGGTGGTGCAGATGCGCGGTGCTTTTCGACAGCGAATTTTGACTGCTGCGCTCGGACCTGATCTCGCTAAGACTTACACATGGTCTCAAGCCGACGTGCTCATCGATCGGATCGGCACCGAGCAGCCGCGCGAATGGCTACCGAAAGAGTTTTCGAATTACGCCGATCTGTTTCGCGCTTCCTATGATGATGCTCGACAAACTTTGACGAAATTGATCGGCGCGGACGAATCGCAATGGACCTGGGGCAGAATCGCGATCGCTCGCTTCCCTCACCCGCTCGCCCAGGCACCTCTGATTGGATTGCAATTCACAATTCCGCCCTTTCCACAGAATGGGTCCGGCGGCAGTGTGAATGTCGGTTCGTCTGTCTCAATGCGCCTCATCGCCGACCCGGGAGATTGGGACAGGACCCTGAACGGTATTCCGTTGGGCGAATCCGGAATTCCTAATAGCGCACACTGGAAAGATCAGTTGGACGACTGGCGTAACGTCGCACCGCGGGCGCTGCCCTTTAGTAAAGCGGCAGTGCAAAACGCCACTAAGGAGACCATACTTCTAGTGCCAGCGAAATAATCGGATTGTAAGCCGGCGACGCGGCCGGTTTCGTGTGGGGGAGGTGGCATTGAAACAGTGGTAAGTCCCGACTTCATCATGACCTGCCGAAGGGCATAATGATTATTTATCTCCCTGTGGTCCACATGCCGCACGAAACCACGTACCGGACTTTTATCGCCGTCGAAATTCCGAACGGCATTCGCCGGCGCGTTACAAAACACATCGACCAGCTTCGTTCACAGGTTCCTGATGTGCGCGCGAGTTGGACTCGCGAAGATAACCTGCACCTGACATTAAAATTTCTTGGCGAGGTTCCCATCGCGCGCATTCCCATTCTTTCCAATGCAGTGGCTGAAGCGTCCCATGACATGAAACCGTTCCGCTTAATTGTCAGCAGTTGCGGTGCATTTCCGGCACGAGGCCGGCCGAAAGTCTTATGGATCGGAGTTGAAGCGCGCAACGCGGGTTTGATGCCCGCATCTTCTCCATCTGAAACTCAGGCGTCCAGCCTGCATGTATTACAGGAAACGCTTGAACACCACTGCGAGACAGCAGGCTTCGACCGCGAGGCGCGCGCTTATCAGCCGCACCTAACGATTGCCCGTCTACGTGACTCAAGAGGGTCACGGGAGTTGGCTGAGTATCATCAGCGGGCGGGCTTTCCTCAACAGGCCTTCACTGTTTCAGAATTGGTTGTGTTCAGGAGCGAGCTGAGCAGTAAAGGATCGAAGCACACGGCGCTCTCGCGCCATGAACTGAATATAGGAGGTTAGAATCACACAGCGTTCACTTCGACAAAGAAAACAGCTGCCTACGCAGCCGTTCGTTTCCAGGAAAATGGTCGGGGCGAGAGTTTCGAGGTCTTTATTGCTTCGATATTCAGCTTGGCTCTTGTGATCGTAGCCTTTTGTATTAAACCGCCTCGCCTGTTGACTCGCTTCTTTCAGGGATAGGCATGAATCTCAAACTTACGGTAATTTCATTTTTTCTCTTAGCGGCAGGCGGTGTTGCGAACACCACTCAAGGCCAAGCTCCTGTTTGCCACATACCTAATCAGACGAAAGCCGCGACCAAGCCGGCGCGCTTGCAGGAGGGGTTTGGCAAAGTTCATATGCCAATCACGACCAGGTCGGATAAGGCGCAAGCGTTCTTTGACCAGGGTCTGGCACTATTGCACGCCTTCTGGCTTTACGAGGCAGATCGTTCGTTCGCGGAAGCGGCACGCCTCGACCCGGACTGTGCGATGGCCCAGTGGGGGATCGCCATGGTGGGCCTTAACGATGAGCGACGCAATCAAGCTGTCAAGCGGGCCAAGGCGTTGAGTGATAAAGTGACCGAACGCGAACACCTCTATATCGCGGCTGTCGAAGCTCGGTATCGAGGACCGAAAGCCGCTGTACAGAACAATGGCTTTCTGGGCTCAACTGAGGCTTATCGCCAAGCATTGCGTCGACTGGTGGCTGCTTACCCAAACGACGTCGAAGCCAAGCTCTTCCTCGCGCTCGCGTTGCTCTCGGGGTACGAGGCCGATGGCACTCCCAAGCCGGGCACGACTGAAGCTGTTGCGTTATGTAAGGCAGTACTCACCTTAGCACCGAACCATCCGGCGGCCCACCACTATCTTATTCACGCGCTCGAAGCGAGCAAGCGGCCTGAGGACGCCCTCTCTTCCGCCAATATTTACGGGTTGCTGGTGCCAAGCGTTGGTCACGCCGTCCACATGCCGGGCCACATTTACGTACACGTCAATCGCTGGGACGATGCGGCTAGAGTCTTCGAGGAGTCGGCAGCGCTCGACCGAAAATATATGCGCGAGGAGGGCGAGTCGTCCGACCACACTGCCGGCCCCTACAGCCATAACCTGCACTTTCTGGCAACGGTCTATGGCTATCAGGGTCGTTATCGGGACGGCGTGCGCGCTGCCCAGGAGTTGTTACAAGTAGCCGTGCAACCAGGCGAAGCGACGTCACGCGCTGCATTGGAAGGACGCATGGCAATGTTACGGCTGCTGGTGCGATTCGAGCGTTGGGATGACATTCTTGACGGGAAGACATTGCCCGACAGCGGCGGTTTTGATGTCTTTAATACGTGGCGGCATTACGCGCTGGGTCTCGCGCACCTCGGCAGAGGTGACCTGCCGCTGGCACATAAGGAACTAGAAGCTTTGGAGTCAGAGATTGTGCGCTTGCAGGACGAGTTCCGGAAGCAAAATTATGCTCCTCAGCGCGGGATACAAATCCGAAATTCGCTTGCGCTGGGGGTCGCGCCTTTAGAATTGAAAGGCCGCATCTTGGCGCGTGAAGGTAAGGCGGATGAATCAATCGCTTTGCTGCACCAGGCTCTTGAAGAAGAGCTGAAAGTGGGCTACGCGGAGCCCCCGCTCTACCCGCATCCGATGGAAGAGGTACTTGGGCAGACATTACTCACTATGAACCGTTGGTCTGAGGCCGAAGCAATGTTTAGTGCGGCGCTGCTACGTGACCTTGGGAGTGGGCGCGCGCTTTTCGGGTTGATGCAAGCGCTCGAAGGTGAGGGTAAGAGACCAGAGGCACGCCAGGCTTACTTGCAGTTTGTCACATCGTGGGCGCGCGCCGATACCGATTTGCCGGAGATGCGGCGCGCTAAGGAGATGGCCACAACCTTCGCCAACCCGGTCATGGGCCAAGAGTAGTCATCCGTCGAGCCTCTTGATGCCACACACGGCCCTCTACGGCGTTGGACCGGAGCGTGCGTTCTTCAACGTAATGCTGCCTGACCCACTCTGTTAACTTCAAGAGGTTTACCAACGCGCTTGATACAGCCGCTTGAACTGAGAAGTTGCGGCCGGTGCACCCTCGTAAGTCTCGCCAATACACTCAGTGCCTGCGACGACGCCGATCCAACTCTGTCCATCCGACGACTTACAGATCGCTCGTAATTCATCGACTGTAACGGCTAATGGATATGTTGAGCTCGCTGCGTCGAGCCAATGGATCTGTTTCTTACTTCAACGCACCACAAATTGGCCACAAATGACGAACGGCCGCAAAGTGCTGCGGCCGTAAGTTGTTGAAAATAAATGGTCGGGGCGAGAGGATTCGAACCTCCGACCTCACGGTCCCGAACCGTGCGCTCTACCAGGCTGAGCCACGCCCCGAATTAACGAGTGGGATGATAACACGAGTGAGTGAGCAAAGCAGAGAGCTAAGCCGTAAGAGCGAAAAATGTCTTACCTCTACGCTTAGCTCTCAGCTCTTTGCCTGTACCGCACGTGACGCCAAATCCACCACGCAACCGCCAGCACGATTAAGATTCCAATCACGAAATCGAATCGATGAAAAAGGGTCTTGAGCCGGGGATCTTTGTCCCAGTGCTCGCCTAACTTTTGGCCTACGTACGCCAGCGCGAGACACCATGGCAACGATCCCGCGAACGTATAGATGATGAACTTCTTCAAATTCATGCGGGCCACGCCCGCCGGGAAAGCTATGAACGTCCGAATTGCTGGCAATAAACGGCTCACGAAAACAATTGCTTCCCCAAATCGATCGAACCAACGATCAGCGAGGTTGAGATCGTGATCCGAAATCAAAAGGTATTTGCCGTACTTTTCGATAAGCGGACGGCCGCCATACATTCCGACCCAGTAGGCTACGAGCGATCCGACGACACAGCCGATTGCACCCGCGATGCTCACCAGCCAAAGATTGAACCGGCCGGTATAAACCAGATAGCCGGAAAACGGCATAATGATTTCAGAAGGCAGCGGGATGCAGGCCGACTCAATCGCCATCAACAGCACTATGCCCGCATAGCCCAGCGTCGAGATGGTGGCGATGATGAATGCCGAAAGAATTTCGATGATGCGGCCAATCATTTTATGGACTGTTTAGACGCGGCGACTGCGGGCCATTTACCCCTGTTAAAGGGCGCGGCCGTAACCCGCGTACTCAATAAAGGCAGCGACCGCCTTACTGATTTTTCTCCCACCCATGTTGTCCAATCAAAGGCACGAACTGGCAAGTGCCATGATCCTCAGTCTTGTATCCTTTGTCGGTTTTGACTACCCGCACCAGCGCCTGTGAATCACGTGTTTGCCCGATTGGAATAACGAGCCGGCCTCCGATCTTCAGCTGGGCAACCAGGGGATCAGGAATGCGTGGACCACCAGCGGCTACGAGAATGGCGTCATAAGGACCATGCGCGCTCCAGCCGAGAGTCCCGTCAAAAGCTTTGACTGTGGCGTTGTAAATGCCAAGGTCCCGAATCCGCGCTTGCGCCTCTCTCGCCAGTTCGCCGATGCGCTCAATCGCATAAATCTGCGATGCCAGCCGAGCAAGGATCGCCGTTTGATAACCTGACCCGGCGCCGATTTCCAGCACCCGGCTCTGCTTATCAATCTCGAGAAGCTCACTCATACGAGCGACGATGAAAGGCTGCGAAATCGTCTGATTGAAATTGATGGGCAGCGCGTTGTCGTCGTACGCGCGACCGCGCAACGCTTCGGTTACAAAGAAATGCCGCGGGACGGACCCCATCGCGTCAAGCACGGCAGCGGTCTTAATGCCATAGTGGTCGCGCAAGCGCTCAACCATACGTTCGCGCGGAATACGATATTCAAGGTAGAGCGGGTTCTGTCGTGAAGATGTGGAACTCAACTGTTTCGAAGGCGGACTAAGTGGGCAGGAGCTCCGAAGTCAAGACGTAATTCCACGAACCAATTTGGGGCAGCGCCCCATGGTCAGTCATATCACTTTTGAGCGGCGTGACGGATATGTATCCCTGCTCGATTGCCCGATAGTCCGTGCCGTCTTCCGCGTTTGAGCGGAAATATTGTTCGCCAATCCAAAAGTACGCCTTGCCTCGCGGATCAATGTGCTCGGTAATCACCGGGCGCGCATTCTTGATTCCCTGTCGCGTCACCTTCACGCCTTTAATCTCGCCTTGCGGAACGTTAACGTTCAGGAGCGTTCCTTCCGGTAAACCTTCACTGAGAATCTTTCGTACCGCCAGCAAAGCAAACCGAGCTGCTTCGGTAAAATCAAAGCGATCGCGGGCCACTAGACTAATCGCAAGGCCCGGCACTCCCAGGATTGTTGCTTCGAGCGCGCCGGCGACTGTGCCCGAATACGTCGCATCGTCACCGAGATTGCCGCCGTGGTTAATTCCCGACACGCACAAGTGTGGTAATTCGTCCTCGTGAAGTATTTTGTGCAGCGCGAGTGTCACGCAATCGGTAGGAGTGCCGTCAACTGTCCAATGTCGCGTATCGATCTGGCGAATGCGAAGCGGCCGCGAGAGCGTGAGACTGTGCGAGGCACCGCTCATTTCGGCGGCAGGAGCAATCACGAAGACGTCGCCGACTTCCCGCAGTGTCCGCTCGAGCATTTGCAACCCGTCGGAGTGGATGCCGTCATCGTTCGTAAGCAATATTCGCGTCATTGTCTAAGCATTTCCGAAGCGGCCAAAGAGTTGTCACACACGCCCGCGGGTCGTCTCCTCGGACCGCATTAGACAGTTTTGACTTGAAACCGAGTGAGCCTGGAGTGTGATCCGCGCGACTTACGACTTAGCAGCGACGGGACGCGGTCGGGGGCGGCCCTTCTTCTTGTTTCGCTTGCGAGCGAGAGCTGACTTCAGCTTCGCCTTCTGGCCCGGCGGCATAAAGAACGCGTGCTTCTTAGCGTCTTTGATGATCTCCTCGGTCATCACCTTACGCTTAAATCGGCGCAACGCACTCTCAATCGATTCTCCGGGGTTAATTGTAACTACAGCCATCTAAATCTCCATTTAATAGATTCGCTAACCAAATTGACGTTCTATTTAACACGTGGCCGGACTATGCGGTCAAGCGCGCAAAACAAAACCCTGCGACAGTCGAACTGTTCGCAGGGTTAATGTTCAAATGTTAGTACCTAGACCGAGGCAACGGCTAGGTCCTTCTTGCGACTCAGGCCCTGAATCTGGACCGGCTTGTCACCATTATCCTCAGTCTTGATTTCCTGTTGCTTCAAAACCATATCATGATAAAGCTTTCGCATCATGACCATTTCTTCGTGCGCGGTCTTTGGGCCTCTCATTTCGGGTTTGTTTGGACGCGCCAGGTCGATTTCGTTGAGCTTCAGGTTATGAGTCGGGTCCGTAAGCGGGACTTCTTTGCCGCCGGCGAAAATTTCATGACGCCCATGCTCTTCATACCACTTCGCAACCGTGGCGTTCTGGTGCATGTGCTCAATAATATTGCGCCAACCGATGCCCGTGTTGTACGCGCAAAAGCTAATCTCGCCTTCCTGCGTTCCGTACGGGATGATGCACATCTCAGTGCGACGAAAATCGTAATTAAATAAATCCTGAAACCACATTCCGGCGATGAAAAGGAAATTCCACCGATCTGAGCGCCGCTTCGCGATATCGTCTTTGTTGCGGTCGCCACTGACCTTCCCGTAATCCTTGCCCGTCAGCCCGAAAGATTTGTCGAACTTCTTAAACAATTCATACAGGTTAAATTCCGATGGCGCGTTCTGGGGTCGATAGTGCTTCAGCAGCGCAAGTCCCATCATCAGGTTCGACACCCACTTACCGCGCGCAGCGTCGGTGATCTTCCGCATATCTTTGACCAGGCCAGGAATGTTCAGGAATGCGGGAACCGGGCTCATCTCCTTCGTTTCCTTGTCAATCATAACGGCCGTCCCCACGCCACAATTGGGATGACATCCACATGAGACTTGACCCCAGTCAGCGTTAGGCCCGTGAACCAAATCCGCGAAATCCGCGAACGCACCCATTAATGAGAGCGGAAACCAATCGCGCGTTGGCTCAGTTATGCCGACCTGATTCTTGACGTCGTGAGCCAGATGCGAAAGAGTGTAGCGCTGTTGCAGCCGGCGCTCAGGAGTGATGGCTTCGTCACGTCCGGTGAAAGAAACGGGCTGAAACGAAAGAAATGCAATCTTTTTTGGATTATCTAAAGCGAAGCGAATGATCGAGCCGACCTGATCGTTGTTTATCCCATTCACGAGCGTCGTCACGAGCACAATCTCGACGCCGGCCTCGTGCAGGTTATTGATGGCCCGAAGTTTGACGTCAAACAAGTTGCCCACTTGCCTGTGGCTGTTCGCGTCGTTCCCAATTCCATCGAATTGGAAATAAACATATCTCAGCCCCGCCTCGGCGGCTTGCCGGCAAAACTCTTTACTCTTCGCGAATTCGATTCCATTTGTCGCTGCCTGAACGGAGTTGTATCCGACTTTTCGCGAATACTGAATAGCCTCGATGAAATAAGGTGAGATCGTCGGTTCACCACCCGAAAATTGGACCGACATCTGCCGTCGAGGCTTGATCGAGATGGCGTTATCAAGGATCTCTTTGATGTCTTCCATGCTAAGTTCATGCACGAATCCCACCTGGTTCGCGTCCATGAAGCACGGATCGCACATCATATTGCACCTATTTGTAAGGTCGACGGTAAGCACCGCACCTCTTCCGTACTTGATAGTGCTGGTGCCATGATTGTGGAGCTTTTCGTCATTGTGTGCGGGGATATCCCTGCCGGGAAACATCGCCTCGATGTGGGTGAGAAACTTCGAGTCGATAGCCATCAGATCTTCAAGGTGACCGTGAACCGGACAATCCTTGACCATCCAGATCTGGCCATCGCGTTCTATGATTTGCGCCTTGATCTCGCCGACCTTTTCCTGCACCAGGATCGAAACATCTTGCTGTCCACTAAGGATTGATTCACGCGCCTCAATGACACAGTTAGGACACAGAGAATCTGTAATCCGGGGCCAGCCCAGCGTCGGCTTCGTTTTCTGCCAGGATTTCAAAAGCGGTTTGTCCGACCATTTAGGAGTAAATGAGGGATTAGGCCTGTATTTGTTAACTGCTTGAATCGAGTCGAAAGTCGCACCGGCAAAAGCAGCTAGTCCTCGCTCTAAATATTTCACTGTCTTCATCTTATTTTTCGATCACCTCGGCTGGGGTCTGCACAAATTACCGATGCAACCATCGGCAACCTGCATGCCTTACCAAAGACTCTGCAATTTGCACAAATCTGCCGCCTCGAGCGTGTCAAATATGCCCAACGGCAAGCGCTGAAGACAAGGAGACACGTCTCGGGAACGCTGCGGCAAGATATCACAACGCGCCGCAGAGCCGGCCGCTTTTCTGTTCGCCGCGCGTTCGCCAATTTAAGCGCTTAATGCCCCCTAGCTGATGTAACTGTTGAGTTTAGCATGTTAAATTGTTGCAAATAAATGGTATTGCTCCGACAGGATCGAGGTGGTAAAGTCGGCGGACTTCAGGTAAGTGGCGCTGGCTCAACAGTTGGGCGACGTTAGCAGATGTTGTAGACGGGCAAGTGCCGAACGCTTTATATGGTGTTGTTCGGGCGAACTGAAAGGGCGGACTTTGATTCATGAAGCTAATGGCTCGAGCGAAAAACAATAACCCGCGAATTGCCGCAAGACGGAAATTGGCATCGCGACGAGTATTCGTACAGCGCCGACGCTTTCGAAGCGTTGCGGGCCCCCTGAATGCTGCTGCCGTCATAATTAATTAACCAGTCGGCGCGAAGTCGACCAATATATTTCTCTCATCTTTCGACTAAGGGACACGATAACGGAGGTGCTTCTTGCAGAGTATAGGAACAACTGAATGGCTCAACAATCGGCCGACAAGGGGACCGTTATCACAATCCATTTCCTCCTTGCAAAGGGCCGAGGCTGCTCGCGATTTCATTATCCCGGCCGTTAACAGCATACGATCGGTACCGTCCTGGACCATCCTCGCGAGCGTTTTGCTCGCCGCGAGCGCCATTTGCGCAACGGTAGTCGTTCGTTCGCGGGCTGAATTCCGCTCGTTCGCAAGCCAACGCGAAACGCTGGCCTCCGAAATAGATTTAGTGCGTGGCGCGAACGCATCCCTCCAGGTAGACATTCATAGACTGACACACGATCCGAACGCAATTGAACTGGCAGCACGAGAAAGACTGGGGATGGTCAAGGCTAACGACGTCGTTGTACCGATGGAGTCCATAAATTCATCTCGCACGGTTTCATTCGTCCGCTAACTGGCATCCGCTTTACCCGCTGCTTCGTCCACGATTTCGGGTCCCCTACCTAAACGCGCGCGATTGTTTTACGACAATCGCGCGCCTTCATTTTGAATCGTAAGCGGCACTAAATTGACAGCACAATGGTCATCAACTAATATCCCGCTTTAACCTTATTCCGCACCACGCAACTGTTTTCAAGCCGATGCCACTTACCGACCACGCCTCTTCTGGACTGTCGAAAGAGCAGGGGTCGGGGATTCAAAGTTCTAACGCTTCACCGTCGCCTAAGCCTGAACGAAAAGCCTCGTTCCAAACAGTCTCTCTTGAGGAAGTCAATGCACTCTACGACCCCACAGACACGGACAGCGTTGACTTCGAGCGTGACATCTCGTCTCCCGGCAAATTTCCGTACACTCGCGGCATTCACGCAACCGGTTACCGCGGCAAGCTGTGGACGATGCGACAGTTCGCAGGTTTTGGCACCCCGGAAGAAACGAATGCCCGGTTCAAGTATTTATTGAAAGAAGGCCAAACGGGGCTTTCCGTCGCCTATGATTTGCCTGCCTTGATGGGTTACGACGCTGACTCGCCACTGTCTGAGGGCGAAGTCGGTAAATGCGGTGTGGCGGTGTCCTCGCTTGCGGACATGGAGGCCCTGTTCGACGGAATCCCGCTTGAGGGTGTCACAGTCTCGCAAACCATAAACGCTCCCGCCTCGGTATTTCTGGCCATGTACCTCGTCGTCGCCGAGAAGCAAGGCGCCGATTGGACAAAAATTTCAGGAACTCTGCAGAACGACATTCTAAAAGAGTATATCGCGCAGAAGGAATGGATTTATCCCATCCGTTCGGCGATGAAGCTGGTTATCGACACCTTTGAGTTTTGTACCGAACACGTGCCGCGTTACAACCCGATTTCAGTCAGCGGCTACCATATTCGCGAAGCCGGGGCCACAGCCATGCAGGAACTCGCCTTCACCCTTCGGGATGGAATTGAATATGTTGACTGGGGTGTTCGCGCCGGCTTGGACCTGGAACGATTTGTTCCACGGATTTCTTTTTTCTTCAACGCCCACAACGACTTCTTCGAAGAGGTTGCCAAGTACCGGGCCGCCCGCCGCATCTGGGCTCGCGTTATGCGCGACCGCTTCGGAGCAGTTAACGAGCGCACAATGCAGATGCGTTTTCACACTCAAACTGCCGGCGTCTCTTTGACTGTTCAGCAACCGCTCAACAATATCATTCGCGTGGCCATTCAAGCGTTGGCAGGCGTGCTCGGCGGGACACAATCGCTGCACACGGATGCATACGATGAGGCCCTGGCCCTTCCTACTGACAGTGCCGCGCTGATTGCCTTGCGCACACAGCAAATAATCGCTGAAGAGACAGGAGTTGCGAATACGGTTGATCCTCTCGGTGGTTCCTATTTTGTTGAGGCCCTAACTAACAAGATGGAAGCAGGAGCGCTTGATTACTTCGAGCGAATCGACGCGATGGGCGGTATGGTCGAAGCAGTTGAGAAAGGTTTTCCCCAACGCGAAATTCAAGAGTCGGCATATCAATACCAGAAGGCGTTCGAGCGCGGCGAACAGACAATCGTGGGCGTCAACAAATACGCAATGCAGAATGAGCCACAGCAAGTTCCCATTCTCGTAATCGACGAGTCGGTGAGAACTCATCAGCTCGATCGGCTTGAGAAGGCCCGCGCCCGGCGAGACGAAGGCGCTGTATCGCGAACACTGGACTCTTTGCGAAAGGCGGCACGGCGCGCGGATAACACGATGCCAGCAACTATCGATGCAGTCAGGGAATACGCAACCCTGGGAGAAATTTGCTCAGCCCTGCGTGACGTCTACGGAATCTACGAAGAACCCGCTATTTGATCTCTGAATGAATCCATCTACTAGAAAGATCAGAGTCCTCGTGGCTAAACCTGGACTCGACGGTCATGATCGAGGAGCAAAGGTCATTGCCCGGGCGTTGCGCGATGCGGGGATGGAAGTTATTTACACCGGCTTGCGGCAGACACCTGAAATGATCGCTGCGGCCGCGTTGCAGGAGGATGTAGATGCTGTGGGTGTTTCGATTCTTAGCGGTGCTCACAACACGCTTTGCCCACGAATCGTTTCGCTGCTGCGCCAGCAAGGATTGAAAGACATTTTGGTGGTTCTGGGAGGTATCGTGCCCCAGGAAGATATTCCGAAACTAAAAGCTCAAGGCGTTGCTGAAGTATTTCTGCCCGGCACAAATACTCAGGAGATTGCCGATTTCATTCGAAATAATGTGAAGCCGCGCGATTGAGGCTTGGTTATTTAGCTATACTCGGTGGCGCCATTCTCACCAACACTTGAGTTCCCGCGGGCAGCTTGAAGTTCCTTGCTGTACTGGCAAAGACCGTGAGTGGAGGCGGAAGGGCAAGCATCCAGGAGATAGAAATGTGTTCATAGCCGAACGCACCTTGAGAGTCTTCGGTTAACAACAGCGGCTGCTCCATGAGGCCTTTGATTTCTGCTGTAGCCACCGCAGCGTTAGAGTTGGCCTTACTGCTTGCGGGCAGGCTACCAGAATTTGCTGCGCCGCTCGTACCCGACGCAATCATCTTTGGCTCATTTGAGTGCATCATTGCGTAGGTTGGATCGGATGTAAGATCTTCTCGCGGCACTGCTATCGCCGCGATAATAGCTTGCAGAGGGATTTCCTGTCCGGTTGCATTCACCGCCTTATCAAGGCGAATGGCCAGGATCGATTTCGGCTCGTCCCCTCCCTTCGGTGCAGCGCCCGCAATGTGGCCCAGAATCTTCGATCCTTTCGGAATGACCACCTCGTTGTCAGTAACAACATCGTTAAGTGTTGTCATCACCACATCGTCGCCAGTTGCTGAGGTTTTCGTTTCCAGACTTCTATTAAGTACGGCGAAAACTTTGACCACAGTTGGCTTCGCAGTCTGCCCTTGGGTTGGAATAGCGCACAGAATTCCCAAGACGAACGCGTAGCAGTGTCTAGTCCTCAGCAAAATCCCTCCACAGGATCCGACGATTGGAAACGGCGGCCCTTATTGCCGGCCGCCGTCGCCTATCAAAGCATCAACTCACACTAAAAACTATACCTCACCCCAATTTCAGCAGCGAACGCATGCGGAAGCGTTACACCGCTCGGAGTAATGAACGCGATTGGTTGTCCGAAGGAAGTGGTTCGGAGATTCCCACTGAAGTTGTTCCCAAAGTTGGCGCGATTGGTCAAATCGAAAAACTGAATGAAGGTCGCCAGATTGTGATGTTCTTTGAACTTGAAGTTCTTCGTGATGCGCGCATCAAGCTGAAAAAACCTCTGACCACGAAGATTATCGAAAGCGGCAAATTGACATTGCGCCGATCTCAGACAGTCTCGAAACTTCCTCCGGTTGGCTGCCCCGGTCGCTCCCGGCGCACCCGGATCGCCGAAGGCGCTAAGTGTCGCCTTCAGATCGTTCGGACTGCTGGTAAAAACAACGGCGTGCGTATTGCCGCGGCCGCTGCCCTCTCCTAGCACGTCTGAATCATAAATTGCAGTGTATGCGCGCGGTGATTCCAATTGCAGAATGGGGGCCACCTGGAAGCCGCCTGGCAGGTTAATTACACTGCCCATTGAAAAGCGGTGTCGTGTGTCGTTCGGCACTGGACCAAGCTCATAGGGAGCAAAATAGTCAAAGTGATTAGAGGAGCGGTTACGAAAGGCGGCGGCGTTTCCGTTGTAGGCCAGCGCTCTCGATAACGTATAAGTGGCGTTAACACTGATTCTGTTGTGAAGCCGGCGGCGATAAGAGATATTCATGCCATCGTACCGCGAACGGCCAACCGATGCTTCGTCGTCTATGCGGCCCAAAACGGGAACCCCAGCGGCCGCAAACGCTGCCGACAGCGGGCGAGAAGTAATTTCGTTCCCGCTCGCGTCCAGAAAGAAGGTCCGCGTCGGATTCACATTGAGGGTTTTCGACTCGTGAAGCGCAAGCACGTGCACATAATCAAACTCAAGCACTGAATACGAGTTGAGTTGGTGTGCATATCCAATATTCCATTGCTGTGTGTAGGGATTGCGGTAAGCCGGATCCATGATGCGACCAGTCGAACCGGCCGGCAGTTGAGTCGGCGGCGGGGGAAGCGATGGCGAGGGATCCACGCCGAAACGCCAATTCTGAAGCAGAATGTTCGTGCCCGGAACGAGATCACCCGGACCAAGACTGAACACGCTCACAAAAATTGTCGGATTCTGCTGCTGAATCATAAACAACGGAATGTTCAGGAACGTTTGTCCGAAGTAAAGTCCATACCCCCCTCTCACGATGTGCCGGCCGTTCCCGCCCATATCCCAGGCAAAACCAACACGCGGACTAAAGTCTTTGTTGTCATCGTGAGGTAAGCTTGCTGCAAGGGGATGGTTGATGGCTTTGAGTTCCAGGTAGGTGCGGCTCTTGGCTTGAGCTTGGGTCCCGATAAGGTTGAAGTCTTTGTCCCAACGTACGCCCAGATTCAGGGTGAGATTGTGTCGAAACTTCCAATCATCCTGAAAGTAAACACCAAACATTTTGGCGCCTCCCGGCAAATTAAAGTAGGGGTTACCTGCAGTGGCCGTCATGCCGCCTACTGCTCCGGCCGTGGAAAAACCGTTAGGATATTTAACTTTGTCGGACAAAATGACACTGGGCTTATCATTGAAATCAAGTTCCAGCGTGGGATTAAATTCAAAGAAGCCGCCCAGCTTTCGTTCCCAAACATAGTCAACGCCGGTCCTGAAAGTGTGATTGCCTCTGTTGATTGAGACGTCGTCTTTGAACTGATACTTTGTTTGGTAGGACTGCTGAGGCACGTTGGCGTTCGTGCCGAAGCTGATGTTGGTCGGAAACGTAAACAGCGGAACTTTTTTCTCGGTATCAATCAGATTATTCCAATACTGATAACCGATCGTCGCGGCATTGATTACCTTGCTGCTTAACACTGAGTTGAGCGTGATATTTCCAAGTTGAAGCCGGTTTTTTGTGAAGTTACCCTCAGTCAGATCATTTCTGTTGCCGGATTGATCATTTCCCCCGATGTTCTTCTGGTCACTGTAGCTAACAAACATGTTGTGTTTGGCGTTGAAGGTATGATCGATTCGCACATTCATCCGAGTATCCTTATACGGAAGGGGAATGATCGCTGAAGGTTGGGCACCAAGAAATGCAACCAGTTGCAATTCTGCGAGCGCGTCTGCAACCACTGGAATAGACGTGGCTTCTTTCTGGCGTTCCAAAGCGAAAAAAAAGAACGTTTTGTGGTCGTTATGAGTAGACGGTCCTCCTTCGCCAAAGCGTGGGAAGCGTAGCGGTCCCCCAATTGATCCGCCGATTATCTTTCGATTGAACGGCGGTTTCGTCGAGACCTTCTGCTGAGTACTTGGATCGAGTTCTGCGGCATTCAGCTTCCTGTCGCGAAGCTGAAAAAACATGGAGCCGTGAAAATCCTTGGCTCCCGATTTCGTCACTATGTTGACTGCTCCGCCCTCGCTGCGGCCGTTGACTGCTGAGAACCGTTGCGTGCTTATGACAAACTCCTGAATCGCTTCAAGTGGAAATTGCATTACCGGTCCGCCAACGGTGTTGTCCTTGTTGTCGATGCCGTTAACCGTGACGTTAACATTGCGGCCACTTGAGCCATTAACGCCGAAAATTGCGATTCGATTCTTGGTCGGATCGTAAGAGTCCACAGGCTTTACCCCCGGAGCCAGATACGCCAGGTTCGCCAAGTCGCGTCCATTGAGAGGAAGATCCTGAACATCCCGCGGCGTTATATTCATACTGATGTCCGTTTTTTCCCGATTCACCAGTTCCGCTTCGCTCGTGATCGTAACGCTTGCGGTTTGAACTCCGGGGTTCATCGCTACGTCCAGCGTCGTCGTTTTGCCCACCAATAATTCGAGACCTTCAGAAGTGGCGTCGCCGAATCCGCTTGCGGTGACCTTAATGTCATACCTGCCCGCGGGCAGGAAGTCGATCTTATACTCCCCATTATCGTCTGTTGCGACGGTTCGGGACTGTCCCATTCCCTTGTTCGTCGCGGTCACAGTTGCGCCTTTGATCCGGGCGCCATTCTTATCCGAAACTGCTCCGCCCAGCGCAGCGCTCGCGGTTCCCTGGGCAAGCGCCGGAACTGCTAGCACGATTATAGATAACGCAAAACAGAGAATGCCGAAGCCCGCTTTTTCTAACTTTCTGAAAGCGTTTTGAGTTTTCATGTATCCTCCTCAGCTCAGGTGTGTGTTTGAGACAAGGCTTGAATTGTCGTTCGGTTAACGAGAGATACTGATTGTCTGCTACTAAGTCTTGCAGGACTACCGGGACAGGACGATGGGTAAACCCTTTACTCAGACTTGAACGAGGCCCCGGAGATCCGATTTTGTGAACGCCAATCCTGATTTTTGGACGTTACGCGGGCCATGCTACTCCTTCAGTAAGAAGCGCGCAACACCTTTTTGACACTCTTGAAACATACGTGCGGTCACATTTGCATCGACGCCGAAATGAAGAGCATCGGCAAAGCTCATCGCATCCGTCTGATATAAGAGACGTTTGGTAAGAGCTACTGCTGCACCACTCGTCTTACTAAACTGCTGAAAGAACGCAACGACTTCATCATCGAACGCTTCGTCATCCATAACCCGATTGACTAAGCCAATGCCGGCTGCTTCTTCGGCGCCAATTTCATTCCCCAGTGCCACCAGTTCAAACGCACGCTTCTCAGAAACGTTGCGCCGCAGAATCGCCATCACCATCGCGGGCACAAATCCGATTTTCACTTCCGGATAGCCAAAGCGGCTTGAGCGGGCCGCCAGCACGATGTCGCACGCTGATGCCAGACCGCAGCCACCGGCCAATGCTCTACCTCTCACCGCCGCAATTACGGGTTGTCGGAGTGAGCGGATCAGGAGGAACAATTCCATCAGTGATCGGGCATCATCAAGGTTCTCTGCCACGGAGGCGGTCGCGATTCTTTGTAACGCGGCCAGATCCGCTCCCGAGCAAAAATCCGACCCGGCCCCAGTGATCACGATTGCTCGAACTTCATCACTGTCATGCGCGCGGCGCAGGGCGTCGCTAAGGCCGGCAATCATTTCATCGTTAAGTGCGTTCCTTTTCTCCGGACGATTAAGGGTGATGCGCGCCAATCCGCCATCGGCCTGGTAGAGAATTGGTGACGTCTGAGTTGCCATGGCTTCGTCTCAGTCGCGAAGAAAATCAAGCAGTGCAGTATTCACTTCTTCGATCGCTTCATTTTGCACCCAGTGCCCACTGTCCGGAATTCGCAGTTCGCTGTAAGGACCGTCTACGAAGCGGCTCAGATCGCGCACTGTCTCCGGCATGATCGCCATGTCGTGCTCGCCATAAATGAACAGCGTGGGTACGCGGAGACGATCCTGCGATACGCCGGGTTTACTGCCGCCGCGTAAGAGCGAGCGAAAAACATTCGCACGATAATAATTGATTGCTGCTGTCAAAGCACCCGGCTGTCTGAGCGCGTCCTTGTAAGCAGCAATGTCCGCTTCGCTAAAAGCGCCCGCTCGAACGGTTGTCGTTCGAAACATGTCATCGAGTCTTTTGAAATCGTTCGCGCTGGCCCACCATTCAGGCAAACGCGGTAACTGGAAAAAGAACATGTACCAACTGGCGCGCAGTTGTCGCAACGTCAGGTTTGCCCGCCAGGCGCCAGGCATCGGGACCTGGAGCGCCGCCAGTTTCGTGACCGCTTCAGAATGCCTTTGCGCCACCGCCCACGCGACAGCCGCCCCCCAATCGTGAGCGATGATCGCTGCTCTGGATTTGTCGAAATAATGAATCAGGCCCACCACATCGGCGACCAGCCTGTCGATCCGGTAATTCTCGACCCGCGCCGGCTTATCGCTTAAGTTGTAGCCGCGCATGTCCGGCGCCACCACGTGGAAGCGCGCACCCAACACGGGCAGCTGATGTCGCCACGAATACCAGAACTCTGGAAACCCGTGCAAAAGAATTACCAGTTCTTCGTGCTCGGCGCCGCATTCCGCGTAATGCAAGCTAAGGTCGCCCACCTTCGCGTAGTTACGGCGAATTACAGACGGATCCATTGCGGGTCGAGCTTGCATGGTTAAGCTATTCCAAGGTCACGGGCTTCCTGTTCCGAAACCTGGATTTCCATCCGCAAGAGCGCCGTCGAGAAAGTTTTTCCCTGCGCATCGGTCATCAGGGAAAGTGTGCCCCCGCCACCGAGACTCTCGTGAAGCAGAAAATTCAACGCGCCCAGGTTTGGCAACTCAAATCGCTCGACATCGCCCATGCAGATCCCTTTGAAATGCTGTTTGACTCGCGCCGACGTCACTTCACGAGCCAGCACCGGATACAGCTCATCACGCAAGGCGATCAAGCCGACGTTTGCGGTGTCGCCCTTATCGCCTGATCGGGCGTGCGCGATATTTTTCAATTGAATCTTCATGCGTTATACGTGGATGATTTCAACCTTCGCGTGGATCTCGCTTTTTGGAATCAAGGCCGGCCAGTAGGCGACAATCTCTTCAACTTTGGGCCGTCCACCGGCAAAACCGGTAACGCCCGGTGGTCCTGTCAAGATCAATGGCGCAATTTCTTTGGTGAACCGTTCGATTGCAGCGCGCTCACCGCCCCGCACACCGACGCGCAACTGCACTTCAGCGAGGCCGATCGACGGTGGTCCGGCAAGTGGTCCATGCGTAGCGTTTGCGCCCACGTATTCCGTCACGATTTGATCGAATCGAAGCCCCAGGCGGTCCAGCCGCGCGCGCAAGATTTGACCGGCCGCTTGCGCTTTTGCATAGGCGTCGGGCCACGAATAGACCAGCGTTCCCACAGCTTTGTATCCAGCGGAATAACTGATCGACACCTTCAGTGAATCCGTCGCTGAGCGACCTTTGATGCCAAATACTTTAACGCGATCGGGACCGTCGCCGGCCAGTTGAATAGTCGTGAAATCGGCAACGCAATCCGGGGTGATGTACTCGTGCGGATCGCCCATCTCATATAAGAGTTGTTCCTTTACCGAAGGCACACTCACCCGGCCGCCGGTTCCTTCGTGTTTAGTGATAACGAATGTTCCGTCGGCAGAAGCTTCGGCGATCGGAAAACCGACGTTTGCCAGGTCAGGAATTGTTTGCCACTCGTATTGGCAATTTCCGCCTGAGCATTGCGCCCCGCACTCAATTATGTGCCCGGCGATCGTGCCGGCGGCCAGTTTGTCCCAGTCGTCGGCTGCCCAGCCGAATTCATGCATCATCGGACCAAGGGTAAGTCCGGTGTCAGTGGCGCGCCCGGTGATCACAAATTGCGCGCGCTTGTTCAACGCCTCAACAATCGGGGCCGCGCCGAGGTACGCGTTTGCGCTTTGAATCCCATCGCGCACGGAAGTCAACGGTTCGCCGGTGTCCATGTTGCGAAGTTCGATTCCGCGGGCCAGAAAATCGTCGACGCGATCAAGGATGTCATCCCCGGTCACCAGGCCTAGTTTCACTTTGCCGCCAAGACCTAAATTGCGGACCACTTCGGCGACCGCAGCGGCACAACCTTCAACGTTTACCCCTCCAGCGTTCGCAATAACTTTGATATCCCGTGCCACACAGGTGGGCAGGATTTCCTTCATCAGCGAGACGAAGTCGCGCGCGTACCCGGCTTTTGGATCACGCGCCTTCTGCTTTTGCATGATCGACATCGTGACTTCCGCCAGATAATCGAGCATCAAATAATCGATTGGCCCACCTTCAACCTGACGCACCGGCGCCTCCGGCAAATCACCCCAAAATCCCTGACCTGCAGCTATTCGAATCCGCTCTTTCATTTCGTCAATTGTTTCGTTCGCCTGACGTAATAAGACACGGGGAACCGAAGGGACGAAGCATAGCCAAGCCAGCATTCGTCTCGAGGCATCCCCGTGTCTTCGCGTCTCCGTCGATCAACTAATGCGTGATCGTTATGGAGTTGTTGGCGGCGCGGTTTCCGTCTTCTTGGTCGATCTGTGCCTGCGCGGCTTCGGCTTCATTGGGCCCCCGGTCGGCGTAAAGCTAACCGACATCTTCTCACCCGGCACACTGGTCAACCAGAGCTTGTCGCCCACTTTTTTGGCCCGCAGCGACATTGTCTGCAACGGCGGCGGCGGGTTTGGCCCCGGCGGAGGCGGGGTCCGATCGCCTATCATGATCGTCACCGCTGTGTAGCCGCAGGTGGTCACGGCGGCAAGACTGCCGCTATGCGACTCCGATCCCGACGTCATCGTAAAGGTATTTCCGGTGATCGTCAGCGTAGAGTCGACTGGCGCCTCGTCGCCATGTTTGGCCTTGCCCGTGTAAGTGCCGGAAAGATCAGTCTGCTCTTGCTGAGACGGATCACAACGTCCCGTCCTCTTAGAAGCTGCCTCCGACATTTCAGTTGCAGCAGCAGCCCGGCGCCGGCCGCGACGGCGACCTGCCCCCATGTTCGCATTTCCGCTCATGTTAGCGTTGCTGTTCATGGTGGCATCGCTAGCCTGATCCCCCGTATTAGTGTTGGCAGGCCTGCGCCGGCCGCGACGGCGACCTGTCCCCATGTTCGCATTTCCGCTCATGTTAGCGTTGCTGTTCATGGTGGCATCGCTGGCCTGATCCCCCGTATTAGTGTTGGCAGGTCTGCGCGTGCCGCGACGACGACCCGTGCGCCGAGTATTGGTGTTGCTGTTACTCATGGTCGTGCTCGAGTTGGCATTCTGCGCCAACACGACCACTCCCGCGCAGGTCATCGCCACGATCATGGCAATGCCCAAAAAGAAAAGGTAGATGGTGCTCTTTCTCACGGTTTTTCTCCTTTGTTTAACTTTGCCACCGCGATACGAAGTGACCTGGAAAAAGCTAATCAGAAAAGATCGATCATCGCTTTCCATTCGTCCCTTTTAAATTCTTCGTGGCTCCGTGTCCCTGTGGCGTCCTTCTTCGGTCCTCGCAAAATATTTCTATGTCAATGAAGCCGGCAGAATAAATTGGCCCAAATGCGGACCTGAATAATTCAAACTCACGCGCAATGCAAGCTCCAGCGCGTCCCGCGTATTTTCCGGAGCAATTACCGCATCCACAAAACCACGCGCCGCAGCGTACTTCGCATCCAGGTCCCTTTCGTACGTTTCGCGCACCTGCTGCATTTCATTTTTCAGCTTTTCGCCCGGCTGTTCACCTGCTGCGCTTAGCTCCTGAAGCTGACTTCCGAACACTGCCTGCACCGCAGATTCTCCTTCCATCACTCCCATCCGGCCCGTCGGCCAACTGAAAATGAAATCTGGATCAAAACCCTGGCCGGCCATTGCGTAATAACCGGCGCCCGAAGCGTGATTGATCGTCAAAACAATCTTTGGGACAGTGGCGGTGGCCATCGCTTCAACAAAGCGGGCACCGGCGCGAATGATTCCGGAATGTTCAGCTTCCGATCCAACCATGAAGCCGGAGACGTCCTGCATAAACACCAGCGGCGTCTGATGACGGCTGCAAGTGTCTATAAAGTATGCGACTTTCTCAGCCGATTCAGTGTAAATAATGCCGCCGAACTTCGGGGCGCCCCCCGCGGGGTCGCGAAACATGCCGCGCGCATTCGCGATCACACCTACCGGAATTCCGGCAATCCTGGCATGCCCGGTAATGATCTCCTTCGCATAATCCGCCTGAAACTCGTCGAGATCTCCCGCATCCAACAGGCAACTAAGCAGCTGGCGCGAGTTGTAAGGCTGGCGATGATCTTCAGGAAGAATTTCATAAATCTGTTCTGACGGAGCACCGGCATCCGCGCCCGGGGTTCGCAAGCTTACAGACTTCACGTTTGCCGGCAGTTCTGAAACAAATTCTCTTATCTTTGCGATCGCCGCTTCATCATCCCCGACGCGGTAATGCGCGACGCCGGAAATTTCATTGTGCGTTCGAGCGCCGCCGAGGGCTTCGTTGTCAATCGTCTGTCCGGTCGCACCCTTGACGAGATTCGCGCCGCCCAGCCCCATGAATGAAGTGCCTTCGACCATTATGATGACGTCGGAAAGCGCGGGTAGATATGCGCCGCCCGCGATGCACGGACCCATCACCGCTGAAATCTGCGGCACCTTTAGATATCGCCGCATGATCGAGTTGTAATAGAAAATTCGTGAGGCGCCGTACTGTCCCGGAAAGACACCGCCCTGATAAGGAAGATTCACACCGGCCGAATCGACGAGATAAATGATGGGCACGCGCGAGCGCATCGCGATCTCCTGGGCGCGCAGAATTTTCATGATCGTCTCAGGGCACCAGGACCCGGCCTTGACGGTTGCGTCGTTAGCCACAACGACGACTTCCCTTTCGTGGACACGTCCGATCATCGTCACCACGCCAGCCGATGGCGCACGGCCATCATACCGATCGTGGGCGACGAGCAAACCAATTTCCTGTCGAAAAGTATCCCGGTCGAAGAGAAGGTCAATCCGTTCACGCGCGGTGAGCTTACCTTGCTTGTGCTGCTTCTGGATCTTGTCGGGCCCCCCGCCCAGACGCAGCTTTTCTTCGAGCTGCCGAAGCTCTCTGGTCAGGTCGCGCAGGCGGCCAGGCGTGCCAGTTACCGGCGCTTCGGACGATGAAGTTGGTTTTGTGGTAACGCGGGAGAGCGTCTTGACGGTGAACTTGGACGCTTGCATGCTTCGAGACTCGGAAGTCACTTCACTGCTTACTGCTGCGGTAGCCGCGGATGCTCTAATTGATTGAACTAGCGAAAAAATAGCACAGTTGAACGAATTGCAGCAATTTGAACCTGACAAGATCGCGACGGCCCCGTAGCTATTGCGAAAGGACCCTAAGGAATGCGGACCTGGTGAGCGTTTCAGGATAACCTTCGATTACGACTACTCGCTGGCCGCTCAAGTTAACTGTTACCGCTCCCTCTTTTGTGTTCCACGTCCGGGCTACCGATTTTTCGCCTGGTGCAGTTTCCTGCACGCCCTCGGCTATTTGATATCGAAGATTAGTCCGCTTTGCATATGCTTCATAGAATTCGCTCGCATCATTCTCTGTATCCCAGGTCGAGATAGAAACGTAGACCACTTGTCCCCTTGAACTCTCATAGACGGCATACCGATCGCCGGCCCAACCGGCAGCCGCGCGCCGTGATTCAGTCGGTGATTTTAGAAACTGATCGAGGAGTAAATAAGTGCCCCACTCGCCGTAAACGTCAGAAGTGAGCCGTTTCCATGTAACTTGAGTCTTAGACGCCTCCGCGACCGCGGGCCGTGACCTCATATCGCTCCGGCCGACGCTGTTCAATAAGCCCGTGATATCCGGCAGGGCCACCTTAACCGGCGCTTCGCGCGCGAAATATTTTTCCGGATGCATCACCTGCTCGGTTGACTGCGGCAGCCTGGTAAACGCCTGCGAGACATCTTTCCAGCCGCCGCGTTTGTACAGCGCGCGCGTCCAATTCAGTCCCTCCTGGTACGGAAACAGCAGAGACTCGCGCAGCACGCGCGGCGCCTGGTCTAACTCCCTGGTATCAACGCCGGTGGCGCTTAGAGATTTCAAGAACGTGAGCGCGCGCATGGGGTTGCTCGAGACATACAAAACCATCGCCAGGGTCGCGTCGCCTTCGATCAGCGCGTGGGCGGCCAGTTCCGCATCCGAATCGCCTTTGGGCCAATGTTCAAATCGACGAAGATCAAAATGCTGGTCCTGCAGAGCGTGCGTCAGCTCATGCGCCATAATAGGTTTTTGTCCGTCGACGTCGATCCAGTCGGCGAGATGGAATTGCCGCGTCTTTGGCTCGTAATAACCTGCTACTTGCTCTGTCAGCAATCGAGTCATGAGGGCCCGGTATTGAAAATCCGGGGGCGCGAGCCCAAGTTTCTTGAGCGTAACCTCAGCGGCATGCATGTCAGCGGGCGAGATATCTTCATCAAGATTCTTAACCACCGCGCGTTCAATCTCGGCCCGGGATTGGGTCGAGCTCTGCACTGCGCGGAGGATCGAAAGTTGCCGCACCTCACTGGTTTCCTTTAGCACTTCCCGGGTCGCGGCTATCAGTGCCGTATTACGTGCAACGGCGTTGGTGGCCGCAGGCTGCTGGGCGTGGCTGGAAACCGCAAGTTGAGAGGGCGCGAGCGCGAAGGACAGGATGATGAGAAAGAGCGCACCTACGCAGGCAAGCTGCTTGCCTAATGACATCCCCGCCGGGCAAATTTGTTTTGACTTCCTCATATTTCGCTCTTATAGTCCGCTAAAACGATTAGCAATTCAAACGAGATTAGTTACGCCGGTTTTGCCAGACTGCCACAGGAGCGACCAGACTTGTTGAGTCCGGAAGAGTTCGAAGACATCGACGAATGGCATGAGGCACTCCTGCGGGTGCGCTATGCCGAAACCGATAAGATGGGCGTGGTCTATCACGCCAACTATCTAGTCTGGTTTGAGATTGGCCGGACGGAATTCTGTCGGGCTCGCGGCTTCTCGTACCGCGACATGGAAGAAAATGAAAACGCGTTTCTGGTCGTGGCCGAAAGCTATTGCCGCTACAAAGCCCCCGCCTATTACGACGACGTGCTCATCGTCAGAACCCACATCACGGAACTGCGCCGTCGTTCACTCCGCTTTGGGTACGAGATCGTGCGTGAATCAGATGGCGTCGTGATTGCTGAAGGCGAGACCGGCCATGTCGTTACGGACTCCGACGGCCGCGTCCGCACCTTCCCGCCCGGATTCGCCGAGCTGCTGCTGTCTCCCCCGACGGAATCCGAAAATGTAGGTGAACCTGTGCCCGATGATGAGCCACCGCTGTGAATAGTTCGCAGGGCCTGTGAACAGTGGGCTGTGGGCGAGTCCGGAAAATCCTCGGCTAGCAGAAAGCTCCCATAACCGCGATCTTATCCAAAGGAGACTCCTGTAAAAGTAAGAAACTATCAAGAATTGATTGCATGGCAAAGAGCCATGGACCTAGTTGAAGATGGTTACATAGCAACCAAAGACTTTCCCCGCGAAGAGATTTACGGTTTGACAAGCCAGATTAGGCGAGCCTCTGTTTCAATCCCATCGAATATTGCTGAAGGTCAATGAAGACGTACAACGGCCGACTTTCTACGTCACCTGTCCATTGCTTATGGCTCACTCCGCGAAGTTGAAACTCAGGCCCTGATCGCGCGGAGATTAAAGTACATTGCTCAGACAAAACTGGAAGAGGTAATGAATCGTGCTGGCGGAGTTGGGCGTTTGCTTAACGGCTTGATGTCTTCACTCGCTTAGCTTTTTAGTTGATATCTGCCCACTGCCCGCTGCCCACTGCTCACTTAACTGGTGTGCGACAGATTGATCCGCTGGATTGACCGCGCACGTCCCGTTTCTTCATCCACATCGACCACTGCGCCGCAAATGCGAACTTCGCTTTTCGAGTGATCGGGTTTGCGATGAATCGGTGAGGTAAAGCGATTGATGATGTCGCCTTTCTTCATTCCAATTACACCGCCATAACTGCCGGTCATCCCCAGGTCCGTAATGTATGCCGTGCCTTCGTGCAGGATGCGCTCGTCCGCGGTTTGCACGTGAGTATGCGTACCGTATACGGCCGACACTCGGCCGTCCAGATACCAACCCATCGCGACTTTTTCGGACGTGGCTTCGGCGTGCATATCCACAATGCGAACCGTCACATCGTCGTCCAGCGAAGTAAGCAATTCGTTCGCTACCCGAAACGGATCGTCGGCCGGTTGCATGAAGACCCGCCCCAGCAAATTAAAAACCGCGACGCGGGCGCCCTTCACTTTTCCCGTCCAGATCGTGTTGCCCGGAGTGTCCGGTGGATAGTTCGCGGGGCGCAGCAAACGGGGCTGCTTCGCGATGTATTCGACGATCTCGTGCTTATCGAAAATATGATTTCCGGAAGTCATTACGTCGATGCCCGACGAGAAAAGCAAATCTGCTATCGCCGCGGTGATTGAAAAGCCGCCCGCCACATTCTCGGCGTTCATCACCGTGAAATCGATAGCGTGCTGCTCTTTCAAATCCTGCAAACGATCCAGCAGCGCTGCCCGCCCGGGCTTACCTACGACGTCGCCGATTAGAAGAAGGTTCATAGAAAGGTGAATCGTAAATCCTGATTCGACAATAAAAAGCCGTGAATCGAAAATCTCTGGCTGTCAGTAACGGCACCCGCATGCTAACGCAGACGGTCTGACAAGATTTACGATTTACGGCTTTTGATAGCAGAGGGAAAACCGCCTGGCCGTTCCGAAGTCGTAATTGAACCTGAGTAATCAGGTGGGTGGCCTTTTTGTCACCGCCAGCTATCGGCTCTCCTTAACAATGAAGAAAAGCACTAGCTCGCGACGTCGGCCTCCCTTATTAACGACGTTGGCTCAATCATCGTAATCGGTGACGAACCCGGCAGAACGCTTCCCCCTGCCGCGGGGATAGTAACACAAACTGATGGTCATCGTCAGTGAGAGATTTGTCAGCGGATTTCCCGGGATTAAATGGAAAAATGGGCCGGAAAAAGCCTTTCCGAAGCGCCAGCAAATGGGCGCTTCCCCTGGTGCTGATTCTTTTTCGTGCGGTCAGTGGCTTTTAAAGCGGTGAGCTTCCACTTGATATCTGGTTTATGAAGCCTGCGCCGCCATATCGCGGGGCGCCTTCAATAAACGGTCGAGCATCTCTGAGCATTCGATGCTGCGCGTGGCCAATTGCTCGTCCGCCTGTTCATGCGCTTTTCGTAATTGGTGAAGTTCATCGGCGATGTAAAGAGCGGCAAGTATTGCAACCTTGCGCGAATCCACTGTCAGGGTTCCCGATGAAATCTCGCGCATGCGCTGGTCGACGTACTCGGCAAGCTGCTTGAGGTAACCCGGGTCGCCATCAGACCGAACCGTATAAGCCTGATCGTAAATCTCGACCTTGATTGTTGGCGACGCCTCCAACTCTCGTTCAAAGCCCGCTGCATCTCCGTTCATTGCCGTATGGCCTCCCTGACTTCAGGATCGGCAGCTGCGATCGCATCGAGCATGCCCTGTACTTTCGATCTGATCGCTTCCCGTTCAGCCATCAGATGTTCGATCTGAGCTCCCAAATCTTCTTTGCCACCGGCGAGATTTCGGGCTGATGCCAATTGCCGTTCGAGATCGTCTTTCTCCTGACGCAAAGCCTTGGTGACCTCTATGGTGCGATAGATTTTGTCTTCGAGGTGCGAGAATTTTTCGAGTCCGTCGGTTGCTGCCATTGGTTGCTCCGAAATTGGAAATGGAACGCGCTGATTATGCGATGTCGTGAGCAGGAGCGCAAGAATAAAGTACGCTCACGATTGTTTAGAAGCCGAGCTATTGGCCGGCCAGCCGCCGGCCCCTAAACGGTATGAAACTATCTAATCTCGGCGTTGAACTTTTTCTGCAGGCCCCGGACCAGCGGCCAATGATTCTGATCGACTTCCTCGTCCCGCAGAGTTCGATCGTCGGCGCGATATTCAAACCGTAGGGTCACCGATCGCTTGTCATCGGCAATTCCCTTGCCTTCATAGGTGCCGACAAAAGTCACCCCCACAAAGTACGCAGTCTTTTCGCTGCGCACTGAATTTATTAGATTGGCGACTGAAACACTCCGATCTAAGAGCAGCGAGACGTCACGCACGATTGAAGGGAAGCGCGGCAAAGGCGAGTACAGCACCGCACGCTGGGGCGTTTCGAGCAGGGCGGTCAAGTCGAGTTCCGCGACAAAAACCGGCTGGCGAAATTTGTAGTTGCCTGCGATCGCTTCTGAAAGCAGGCCGATCGTACCGATCTGCGCTAAATCGGTGAAAATTTTCGCTGACTGCCCGGGCCGAAGATGCTTGACCAAAGCACTTTCATAGCGGAGTTCCGACAAATTCATCGCCTCTACCGCAGCCTCCGCTGCGCCCTTGAGATCGAGAAATTCCAGCGCGCGAGCCGGCTGCGCCCGGTCTGCCTCCATCACACCCCCAGTTGCAACCAGAGCCATTGCTTCGCGTTCGCGCGGGAGCTCCCCTTGGTTCGACGCCGCAAATATCCGCCCCGTTTCCAGCAAACAGACGTCGCGAATCCCCTGGTTGAAGTTATGCCGAATCGAATTCAGCAAGCCGGGCAAAAGCGTCTGGCGCATGCTTGCAGCTTCTTCAATAATCGGATTCATCAATTTTACGGTCGGCTGATTTGCAAGTTCCGGGATTAACTCAAACTCATTCGTTGATTCAATAAAACTCAGACTGATCGCCTCGTCGAACCCTCGCCCAGACAACGCCTGTCGCAGGGCGCGCTTTTGCTTTTCTGTGAAATGATACTCGCCGGCGAGGCTTGCCGGAGGAAGCTCGGTCGCGATGCGGTCATAGCCTGTGTGCCGCGCAATCTCCTCGACCAGATCTTCTTCGCTGGCGACGTCATGACGCCATGAAGGGACGGTAAAAGTCAGCGCGGATTCATCCGTTGATCGAAGGGCGAAACCGAGGGCCTGAAGAAGCCGCTTCATTTCACTTTCCGCAACCCTCAGGCTCGTGAGTGCCTCGACTCGCCCCGGTCGCAGACTCACGAGAGTTGAGGCAAACGGTTTCGGATAGACATCCAGTGCGTCTTCGGTCGCGACCCCACCACAGATCTCACAGATTAAGGCGACGCATCGGTCCTGCGCGGCCAGCACGCCTTCAAGATCAGTATTGCGCTCAAATCGGTGCGAGGCTTCCGTATGCAAGCCGAGCATCCTGGCCGTCCGCCGCACCGAGGAAGGATCGAAATAAGCGCTTTCAATCAGCACATCCAGCGTCGACTTTGATATTTCCGATTCTTCGCCGCCCATTACTCCGGCGATGGCGACCGCTTTGTTCGCATCAGCGATCACCAGCATCTCGGTGTCGAGCTTGCGCTCCACTGCGTCGAGCGTCCTGATGGCTTCACCCGTGCGCGCTCGCCGAACGACGATGCGATTTCCCCTGAGCTTCGCGAGATCGAATGCGTGCAGCGGCTGTCCCAGTTCGTGCAGCACATAATTCGTTATGTCGGCGGCGTTATTGATAGGACGCTGCCCAATCGCTTCGAGCTTTTTGACCAGCCACGCGGGCGAGGACGCTATCTTCACGCCCCGAACCACCCGCGCCGCGTACCGAGAGCAGAGATCTGGGTCGACAATCTCGACTGCCGCGAAGTCGGTCGTTTTTCCATGCGCGTTTTGTATTTGGGACTTTGGGCTTTCGACTTTTAATTTTTCTATCGCCGCGAGCTCGCGTGCGATGCCCACGTGCGAAAGACAATCTCCGCGATTAGAAGGGACCTCGACATCGAGCACGAAATCATCGCCACGCGCTTCGACAGAGTCGATGGCCAAACCGACATTCGTCAGCCGATCCTGGATCTCGTCAGGCGTCAGTTTTGTGCCCGTTAATTCGCGCAGCCAGTTGCAGGAAATGAACATTTCTAAAATTGAACCCTTGGGGCGACGGACGCGTCCAGGCGTTTAGCGGAAGGGTCCGCTTTCTAAACATCTCAAATCATCTAAACTGCTGCAAAAACCGCACATCGTTCTCAAACAAAAGCCGAATATCGTCCAGCTCATAAATACGCGCGCAGGTGCGATCGATCCCCAGGCCGAAAGCAAAGCCCGTGAATTCCTGCGGATCGACATTCGCAGCCCGCAACACGTTCGGGTGCACCATCCCCGACCCGCCAAGTTCGATCCACCCTGATTGTTTGCAAATGCGACAACCCGTACCACCGCAATTGAAACAACTGTAATCAACTTCGGCGCTGGGCTCGGTGAACGGAAAATATGAAGGACGAAAGCGCGTCTTCGTCCCGGGTCCAAATAACCGGTGCACAAATTCCGCGAGCGTACCCTTCAAATGGGCCATCGTAATTCCGCGGTCGACGCATAGGCCTTCCACCTGAAAGAACATTGGGTTGTGAGTCGGGTCAGGCGTATCGCGGCGAAAGACGCGGCCGGGCGCAATCATCCGCACCGGCGCTCCCCGCCGCTGCATCGCATGAATCTGCACGGTCGACGTCTGTGAACGTAAAGCAAATCCTTCGGTTGTATAGAACGTATCCTGCGGATCGCGCGCGGGATGACCCTCGGGGATGTTTAGCGCGTCAAAGTTGTAAAAATCAGTTTCGATCTCGCGGTCATCTTCGACCAGGTAGCCGAGCGAAACAAAAATGTCTTCGATGCGCTGGCGCATCAAAGTTATGGGGTGCAGATGTCCGGGCCGCGCACGCCGTCCGGGAATCGTGACATCAATGCGGTCGCGTTCGGTGCGATCTTTTTCAACCTGAGTCTTTAGCTTTTCATCGATCTCTTCGATCGCTTTGGCTACCGCCGCCTCAGTCTGCTGAACTAATTGACCGAACGCCGCGCGCTCCTCGGCAGGCAGGCGGCCAATTGTCTTCTTGCATGCGGTTAAGAGGCCCTTCTTACCGAGATGTTTGGTTCGCAGCTCGCTGAGCAATATCCTTTCAGCCTCTGCTTTCGCCCAATCCAACCCGCGCAACTCCACGGGGTTGTCCGCCAGACGCTGAAACCGTTCCAAGTCTAATTCAAATGCTCTGTGCGCGGCCTCGACCTGCTGTTGAGGATTTTGATCTTCTGACACTGTGAACCCAATTGAGAAAAAGGGCAGGGACAAGCCCTGCCCCTACCTTTGATTTTCTTGTTCGCTACGGAAACAAATCAACCAGCGAACGGCGGCAGTAGCCCGAGCGTTAGGCAGGCGTTTCGGAAACGCTCATGTGCTAGCAACCGACGCCGCACGAGTGGGGCTATATTTGCCGCACGTCATTTTTTCTTGACTGCTACCCACTTACCGGAACTTTGACCGGCAAAATCGTAATCACCCGAAAACTTTCCTTCTACAATAACGGCATTCAAAATAATCTGACCCGCCCCTGCTTCAAGCTGGATTGCGAGCTTACCGTCTTTCCAACTGCCGCCTGAAATGTTCGAGGTCCCTAATTGCGAAGTGCTTGAGCCAGTCACTTTTTCGCCTTCCAGCTTCAACGAAAGGGTGAACGGAAACGGTTGCCCGCCGGCATCGGCGACGGCATCCCACTCGCCGGAAATTTCATCCTGCGCCACTTTCTTAAACTCAACCGGCCAAGTCTTGATACCGGTGCCCTCGACGGAAAAATCTCCTGTCAGCGAAACGTCTTTCTGTCGCAGCGTCAGTTTACCCGTTGAATTGGCTCCTTCCGCATCGAGCGTAACCAAACCATCTGTCATCTGTCCCTTGACAAGCTTGAAGACGCCATATGGCGTGTTGAGCTGACCGGAAATCTTTCCCGCGTCATCCGTCAAATTCAACGTCAGGCGGACTTCACTACCCGCACCTTTCGCCGTGCCTTCATAC
>JBHELZ010000009.1:0-119020 GCA_046262835.1 Pyrinomonadaceae bacterium | reverse complement strand
GTACCAATTATTTCCGCTCAGCAGTATCGCGGGCGCAAATCAGCGCCTCACCGTCGGCTAACCAATCAGAGGCATACAGTCTTTTTTCCAAAAAGCGTTTAACTCGCGTTGCCGGGCGCGAATTCAGCCCGCTGCATCCACAGGTGCTTCAAAGAGTGACCATGCGTACGGAAAAGCGATGATCTTAAGGGCGGGTTGGAGCAACCATCGCGCGCCTTTTGTTCATCATCATTCCCGCCGCGAATGAGATCGGTGTGCCTGATTCGAGCGCGAGCATACTTCTGATTCTCAGTGCGATCCGGGACCCAAATCTGATACTCTAACGGATCGTAAAACCGCTTGCCTGTGTTACAAACAAGTCTTGAGCAAGAAAGCTCACCAGCGTTTGCCGATGAATTTGCAGAAAATCATTTTCACGCCGCTTTGTTTCGTAATTCTTTGGGCGTGCGTTGCCGGCGCGGAAGCTCAATCTTCCGATCAGAGTCTGCCGACAGCAGTTTTCTCGTCTGACATCAATGGCAAGATAGCCGCGCTGGATGTTGGCGACCCGCGCGCGACCAGGCACTTCTACGCCTTTGCCGCTAACCCCGGCGATTTACTAATTACAGTTGACAGCAGGAATCTGAACGGCGACGTCGATGTCTTCACTGCGATTACGTTGAGGCCATTGATGAAGACGACGATCTATGCAAGCACGCAATCAACGGAAATTACCAAGGGGATTTACCTGCGTGCCCATCAGATTTTGATTTTGCGGGTTGAAGCACGCACTCCGAACGATGAACCCGGCGTCTATCACATTCGATTTGGCGGCACTTTCGAGCCATTCAGCAGTGGCATTCCGGTCGCGGAAAACACTGAATCAGCGGAGAGTTCAACAAAGAAAGGCGCGGCCAACCGGTTGTCGTCGGTCGGCGCCACCATTCCACGCCCGCCTGGGGAAGTGAAAGAGGCTGCAGAGGCGAAACCATCTCCCGTTCCGCCGGCGGAGAAATCTTCCAGCGAGACTGAAGCGCTGAAAAAAGAAACTGAAAAACCGGTGAGCTCCGCAGCCTCACGCCGAACCCCGACCCCCGGCCCACGCCGTGGCGCGCGGCCCGCGCCGGCAAGAAGACAACCGCCTGCGAAAAAACCGGACAGAACGGCCAGGACTGAAAAGGAAACACCGTCGAAAACTGAAAGCCCGAACGAAGACAGAACAACGCCAACTGAGAAAGCGGCAGAGACCAAGACCCCCTCCGAGAAGCCGAAGGCTCAGGAGACATCGGCACCGCCGGCTGGTACGCGTCTTATTATTGAAGAAAAAGACGGCACCAGGATCGAGCGACCGATGGCTACTGTGCGTCGCGTCGTCATTGAGGGCACAACAATCGTAATCGTTCTGAAGACTGGAAAAATTGAGCGGGTCGCGATGTCAGATGTTTCGAGGATGTCCATTGAGCCGCAGTAAGCTTTATTGTGACCCGCAGCGGAACTATCGTTCACACGAGCCTTTAAATCATCGCTTAACTTTCTCGAACGATTGCCGGCTTAGCCATTCGTCATGGCTGATGCCATAAATCGCAACTATGCGGCCAAGGAATTCAGTTTCGCCCTGCACCGTTTCGCCCAGCCGTTCCGCCACCTTGATTGAATTAATATTGTCCTGAGCGATCAAGCTGATGAGACGCTCACGACGCATTTCATTGAACGCGTATTCCATCGCTCGCCCGGCTCCTTCGGTAGCGTAACCTTTGCCCCAACTTTCGCGAGCGAGCGTCCATCCCAGTTCAAAGCCCGGCCAACCGGCAGGGTGCATAAAACCAATGCGGCCGACAAGTGTGCCAGTGCTCTTTTCCTCGACGGCCCACACACCAAAGCCGCGAAAATACCAATGGCCCATAAAGGCGGCCATCGACTTCCAGGCTTCGATTTCTGTCTGCGCCTTGCCGCCCAGAAACCGCATGACCTCGGGATCAGAAGACATCGCGAAGTACTGCGGAAAATCAGTTTCGCGAAACCAGCGCAGCAGCAACCGTTCCGTTTCCAGAGTCACTTCCTTCATTTGCATGATGAATTTCCAAATCGAGAATTTGTGTGTAACCAAGCGATAGGCGGGCCAAGGCTTAACATATGAATCAGTAATACGCCGACGAGCACGGGCCAGGGATATGACCACGGAAACGTCCGGGAATGAATCGCCGACAGCGGCAGGACCACGCAATTTTTCAAGACATAAACGTCACCCGAAAATTAGTTTGAACCGCAGACTATCTAACTTAAGTGTAAAGCAAGTCAATTAATTTGCGCTGGTTAGATGCATTTTGGCGAGCGCATTGAGGGATTGTCTGGCGTTGCGATAGATAAATCGGAGTCCTCGTTGTATTGCGCGCGGCCGATCTGCCTCAGTAAATGGCGAGTTTTTGCCAAGGCCTGGTTCGTCGGTATATGGACGGACCAGTAGGGGTCATGGATGACGGCGTGACGCATGCGCTCCTTCATTAACAGCGAAAGAGATTGCCAGCCCGAGGATTAAAATCGGAATCGTGCTCAAGACGCGCTGAGACTTCATATTAAGTAAGCCTGGTCGTCGTGTCGGCGACCGACTTGCTCCGTCAAAATATCACGAAAGCCGAACCAGCATCGCGGTACTGGTTTCAATTTGATTGTACTTGCCACCGGAAACGGGCAGCTCTAATGCTCTCAGTAAAGCCGAACCGATTCGAAAATTGAACTACTAACTAAACTCCTCGAAACTTTTGGGTGATGTCGTAATCGTGTCGTGTTACGCAATCAGTCGGACGTGTCCGACCTTAAGGGATTGCTGCCTCTCGATTTGGCGATTGAGTTGTCCCTCACGGTCAGGCTAATGGCGGCGAAACCACGAATAGGACGAGACAAACTTTTGACAGTCTATGCCGCGGTTTGATATTCATCCACATTATGAACCCCACTCAATTTCATTTTTCATCACGAGCATCCTCCTCCCTACGCGTGGGCGTAAGCGCGGCGTTTCTTCTGCTGGCGTACTCCTCAATCTTCGCCACGCCGTGCGCACGGGTAAGGGCACAACCTGAATTCTGGGTCAAACAACAAGTAAACGCGCTGGTGCTCGCTGCGCACGCATGGTACGAGCGGGACAGCGGCGAACGCGTGTATGACCGCGTGATTGATGGGACCGAAAGTACTGTTACGAAATGCGCATTAAGAGAGGACGCCGATTTTCGCGATCGCTATCCCGAGTTCCTCGACTTTGTGGCGACGCTGGCATTGGCCCGCCGGCCCGATCACGAACTGGGCTTTACCGTTACTGACGAAACGTACTTTGCCGAGACGCGACATTATGTCGAGATTCCCGCCTTTCTGTTGACACCTGCTTTTCTGCGCGTGGTCGGCCGATCTGAAACGTTGCCGCAGGCAAAGGCGATTCTGCGTCAACTGAATGCGACAAGGTCACCCGACAATCAACTGACATTTTTCAGCTACGAATCGCGACACCTGGGCACGCCCGACAACCCTGACAGTTATCGACGTCTGCTAATCGTCGTCCCTGGAAACGTTGGCCAACAAATTCCGGAGAAGTGGGTACAATTCGGCATAACCGATCCCGGCGTGCGCACGCACACGCGAAATGTTTCGGTCGTGACGGCCGTCCCTGGCCCTGCCTCTACGACGAACATTTACTTTAAAGATTACTATCGTACTTATGGCCGGAACGGTGCCATAACAATAAAGGGACGCTGGGAGTTGGGTGAAGGCGATGACAATTGCGCGTCATGCCACAAAAGCGGACTCCTGCCAATTTTTCCCGTGGCCGGCAGTGTCAATCGCGACGAGCTGCCGCTGGTCGAAAAAGTGAATGAACGGTTTCGGGGCTACCCGCAGCCGCGTTTTGATAAATATCTGGACGCAACGAAGTTGGGACCCGGACTGGGCTCCAGGGAACTGCAGTTGTCGTCTAATAAAAGCGTGGAGTGCGCCGAGTGTCATCACCAAAACATGCTGGGCTCTCTCAATTGGCCAATGGACCGCACCCTCATTCGCTCGTATATCAAAGGCGGCCAGATGCCTTTCGGATTTGAATTGACGGCAATTGAGCGGGCGCGTTTGTACCAGCGACTGGTGCAGGACTATTTTGCTGTCAATGATGCGAAGCCGGGAATTCTTAAGTCGTGGCTGATGGGAAAAAATCGATCGTCGGCGAAACTTGACTAGTCTCGGATCAGAAAGCCGTGCGGAAAGTTCACCGGTTCGTAAGGGCTGACTGCTTACCCGATTTCAATTCGGCCAGCTTGCTTCGAAACTGCGGCAGGTCCTGATTGCTGGGATCAACCTTCTCTAGCTTGTTCATGGCATCTTCAGCCCCCTTGATATCGCCCAACTGAAGTAGTACGAAGCAATAGCCGTCGAGCGACGGGAGATCGGAGGGCTTCTTTGTCAAAGCAGCCTTGTACCATTTCGCTGCCGCGTCCCAATGCTGCGCGTCCATGTTCGCTTCGCCCAGCATGGTTAGAACCTCACCGTTGTCCGGCTTTAATTTGTTCGCCGCCAGCAGATATTCGATCGCCTGATCGTATCGCTGAATTTGATATTCGAGTTTTGCGGCGGTCACTTGCGCGTCAAAGTCGTTCGGGTTTTCGCGCGCTTGTTTCATCGCGATTTGGACTGAGGCCAGCATCTGTTGGCCTCCGTCGCCTGCTGTCTGCTCACCGGCGCTGACTGGCGGGTGATTCGGCGGAAGATTTTGACTGCCTTGCGTCGTCGCGCCCTGGCGTTGCGCCGCTTCGCGTTGGGTAATATTACCCGCCAGTAAGAACCCGGCGATGAAGCCGAGCAGGATCCCGATGATTACAAATAGCAGATTGTCTCTGGTCATTCGCTAAATTTAGTTAAGCCGGTTTCAGCAGGGTCCGAATCTGCTCGCGCAGTTCAGGATTTTCAGTGTGGCCGTGTTGCGTGATCGCGTGATTGACGGCCGCTTCCAATACTTCTTCTTCCTTCCCTTCGAGTCTCAGGGTGCAGCCGCCTTCACTAGGGTAGTCGCGGCAGTCGATGGCTTTTCGTTCTGACATTTTGCTCCTGTTTGGAGTGCGCCGGCGCTTGACGGCGCTTTTGCTTCAATGTGAATGGTTAATTGAAACAGCGGCGTCAAGCCGCCGCAATCCAAAGTCTATCCCGATCCTTTACCGGCAGCCAACTCCTTCGCCTTGGCGATTTGCGCATTAATTGTCCGCGCTTCGTCCGAGCCCGCGGGCAGAAGTGCCAGCAATTTCTGCCAGTACTCGATCGCCTTTTTGTAATCACTCGCCTGGAATGCCGCGCTGCCGGCGAGGTTTAGGGCCATTTGATTATTGGGATCAATCTTGAGGGCGCGATTAATAGCCTCAGTCGGTTTGCCGGCAAGATTCTGCCCGCCCGCGAGGGCTGAGGCCTCGGCATAGTCCGCCCAGGCATCCGCGTCATTCGCATTCAATTGAGTTAAATGCTCGTACGCTGATGCCGCGTCAGAAAAACGTTCCTGCATCATGTAGCTGCGCGCAAGCATGGTCCATCCCTGCGCATCGTTTGGGTTTTGCTTGAGTCGTTGGGCCAGCTTCTCGACGTTTGCCGCGATCTGCTGCGGAGACATCGCGCCGGGTTGGGCCGGGGCGTCAACGGCAATCGCCTGAGGGTTTGTCGCAGAGTCTACGCCTTTTGGATTTCCTAGGGTGTAATAAAGCGCGATTGCTCCGATTGGAATAAAAGCCGCGACCCCGTAAGCAAAAGCATTTGCTCCTTTTTTTGCGGATGAATTCGGCGTCGATTTGGCGGTGACATCTTCCAACAAGCGCCGTTCGAGTTCGGATTTCTCGTGTTCGTATTGTTCTTCGCCAATCAGACCGTTGGCCATATCGGCGTCGAGTTCGCGGTACTGATCTTTGTAAACCAGAACGTTGGCTTGGCGTTGCTCGACGTCCTCATCGTCACTCGGTTTGTTGAGGAGCGCCGGCAGCACAAACCAGAACGCGAGCAGCATCAAAAGCACGGCAATGATCCAAAAAGTTAACATCGTTGTAGCGGAAGCCGGCAGCTTGCGATCTGTTCAAGTAACAAATGCCAGCCAACAGCTTGGTTTGGAACGTCTAGGCACTTCGTAAAATTTCTTCCGCATGCTTTCGCTCGCTGGCGCTCAGCGGCTCTTCCTGAATTAAATCGCGGCGCCGCCTCACGAAGCGATATAAAACGATAGTTCCGCCGCCCAGAAACACGAAGGGACCAAACCAGAGCAAATAGGTCGTCGCTTTCACTGGTGGCTTATACAGCACAAAGTCGCCGTATCTTTCAGTCAGGAAGGCAATAATTTCCTGGTCACTCTTGCCGGCCTTCATCTGCTCGCGGACCTGTTTGCGCAAGTCCTCAGCAAGGTCCGCCCGTGAATCAGCCAGGGTCTCGTTCTGACAGACGAGACAGCGCAACTGCTCAGTCAGGTTTTTCATGCGCTGCGCAATTTGCGGATCCTCATTGGGCTGCGCATCTTTCGCGATAACGACTATCGCGAAACAAGTCAGGATACAGACGAAAACGATAAGCTCCTTCATTGGGCCAATTGTCTTGCCAGCGGCAAAATCTTGTCGTTCCAAACTTCATCGGTAATCGGTCCGATTTGTTTGAAGCGAATGACGCCACTCTTATCGATCAGGTAACTTTCCGGCGCGCCATAGACGCCGTAATCGATGGACGTGCGACCTTCCGGGTCCGATAATGTCAGGGTGTATGGGTTGCCGTCTTCCGCGAGCATCTGCAGGGCCGCCGCGCGATCGTCTTTGTAGTCGACGCCGTAGATAGGCACCGCGTTCGTTTTTGAATACTTCACCAGCACGGGATGCTCTTCGCGACAAGCAACACACCAGGTGCCCCAAAAGTTGAGCAGCCAGACCTTGCCGCGCATTTCTTTCGCGGAAATGGTTTTCCCCGGCTCGTTTAGTTGTTGCAGTTGAAAGTCGGGCGCTGACTTATTAATCAGCGGAGAAGGAAGCTCGTGGGGATCGCGACCTCGCAGCAAGACCACAAAAAAGATAAACGCCAGCCCGAGAAAAAGCACCAGGGGAATTAGTAAAAACTTATTCATTGCTATTCGATAGCCGAAGATGCCGCGCTGGTCGCCACTTTTACGATCTTGGCCTTTCCGGCAGGCTGTCGCGCTTGTTTTCGGGCGAGCGCATAGCGGCGATCCGTAACGGCGAAAGCGCCGCCGATAGCCATTAACAGCGCGCCGCCCCAAATCCAATTGACCAGCGGCTTGTGATATACGCGCACGGTCCAGGCGCCACCCTCAACTTCATCACCGAGCGACAGATATAGATCGCGCCAGATGCTGCGATCGATCGCCGTTTCCGAGGTAACATTTTGCGCAGCGGTAAAAGCGCGCTTCTCGGGGTGCATAACGGCGAATGGCGCCCCGCCATTTGACACTTCAATGTCGGCGCGCATCGCCCGGTAGTTCGGACCAGGAACTTGCTCGAGGCTCTTTAACTGGAATTGATATCCGCCTGCGCTGACTGTGTCGCCGATATTCATCTTTACATCGCGCTCGGTCTGGTAACTCGTAACGACGGTTACGCCCGCGATGAAGACGGCCACGCCCAGGTGGGCCAACTGCATTCCATAATAGCTGCGCGACGGCGCCGCAAAGCGGGCAAAGAAATTGGCGGCCCCGGATTGACTTCTAATCCGGCCCCAAAGGTTCTGCAAAACCGTCGCGGCGATCCAGACAGCCAACAACAAACCCAGACTGGCGCGCCACTTCCAACCGCCGATCACGAAAGGCAACAAAACCGCCACCAACATGCTGAGCCCAAAGGCCCAGCGCAGCCGCACCGCCAGCTCAGGCAGTTTCGCTTGTTTCCAACGCGCGATTGGCCCGACGCCGATCAGGAAAGCCGCCGGCGCCATCAGCGGCACGAAAACCGTATTGAAGTAAGGTGGTCCAACGGAAAGCTTGCCGAGGTTGAGTGCGTCGACAAACAAGGGGTAGAGCGTGCCGAGCAAAACTGATCCGGCCGCCACAATCAGCAGGACATTATTCGTCAGCAAGAGTGATTCGCGGGAAAGTACTTCAAACTTTGAGCCGAGCCCGACTTGCTTTGCCCGCCATGCATACAGAGCCAGCGAGCCGCCGATCACCACGGTAAGGAAAGCGAGTATAAAAGTGCCGCGCTTCGGATCATTCGCAAACGCGTGCACCGAAGTCAGCACGCCGGAGCGCACCAGAAATGTCCCCAGTAAACTTAATGAGAATGCGGCAATCGCCAGAAGAACGGTCCAACTCTTAAACCCCCCGCGCTTCTCTGTCACCGCCAGCGAGTGAATCAGGGCAGTACCGACAAGCCAGGGCATGAACGAAGCATTCTCAACAGGGTCCCAGAACCACCAACCGCCCCAACCCAATTCGTAGTAGGCCCAGAAACTGCCTAAAGCAATCCCGCAAGTGAGAAACATCCAGGCGATTGTAGTCCATGGCCGTGACCAACGTGCCCAGGTAGCATCCAAGCGCCCGCTAATTAAAGCCGCAATGGCAAATGAAAACGCAACGCAGAACCCTACATAACCCATGTACAGCATTGGGGGATGCGCAACCATAGCCGGGTCTTGCAGCAGTGGGTTGAGATCGCGACCGTCGGGTGGGACCGGAAACAAGCGTTGGAATGGATTCGAAGTCAGCAACATGAACAGCAGAAAGCCTGTGCTGATCACCGCCATCACCGAAAGGACGCGCGCAACCATTTCGCTCGGCAGGTGATTGCTGAACAATGTTACTGCAACCATCCAGATGGTGAGCATGAAAGTCCACAGCAACAGCGAGCCTTCGTGAGATCCCCAGGTAGCTGCCAGTCGATACTGCAACGGTAATTGTGAATTCGAGTTCGTCGCTACGTTGAGCACCGAGAAATCGTTAGTAATGAACGAATATGCGAGACAGGAAATGGCGATTGCCACAAGGATGAATTGCGCCTGGGCGGTGGGCCGGGCCATCGCGACCAGTTGCGGGATTCTCCTGGCGGCACCGATTAGCGGCAGGCTGGCCTGGGTCACGGCCAGCATGAGCGCCAGGATTAATGCGAATTGTCCGATTTCAGGAATCATGAATATTTCCAGCTTGCGACTGGAGCCGAAGTGTCCCGACTTGCATTGTCGCGGACCAGCAACCGGGACGGTCCAGTCAAATCACTTTGATAAGGTCTTCGCCGCTTCGTTCGCCGAATTCTTCACCTTGTTAATGTCCTTCGCCTGATCAAGCGCTCGGGCTGCTTCGGGCGGCATGTAATTTTCGTCGTGCTTTGCCATTATTTGATCAGCGTAGAAAACTCCGTCCGGCCCAACCTTGCCCTGCGCGACGCAACCCCGTCCTTCTTTAAAGAGGTCCGGCAGAATGCCTTTATAAACCACCGGAATTGTGTTAGCTGTGTCGGTAACTGTAAAGCGAATGGTCAGGCCATCGTTGTCGCGTGTCATACTACCGTTTTCGACCAGTCCTCCGATGCGAAAGGTTTTACCGACCGGCGCTTCTTTGGTCGCAATTTGCGTCGGGCTAAAAAAGAAGACCAAATTATCTTTGAATGCAGCCAGCACCAGCCACGCCGCGAGCCCCAGGGCGGCCAGAGAACAAACGATAAAGATGATTCTCTTGTGACGACGTTTCATTGGCTTTCCTGGAGCGAAGTTTTGAAGTGCGATTCCTTTGCATCAATGTGTGAAATAACTCGCCGGCCCAGATTCCGCTTACGCTTCCAGAGCATCAACACTTCACCGGCCAGCAAAGCAAAAGTGATCCCGTACGAACCCCAAACGTAGAATCCGTATCCACCCATTGAAAAGAAATCTGACCAACTTAACCAGTGCATATTTACATCAGGCCACGGCCTCAGCCAACCAGGGCGCCTCCTGCTCTCGCTCTCGAATGATGTGACGCACGCGAACCAGCACAACCGCAATCGAGTAGAGCCAACAGGCGCCGACCAGAATCAACATGGCGGTTCGCATTGACGGAGCCATCTTAAAACTGCTCGCAGTGATGGTTGCGCCCTGGTGCAAACTGTTCCACCACTGCACGGAAAAATAGATAATGGGCACGTTGATGACGCCGACCAACGCCAGCACCGCTCCGGCACGATCTGCTCGCCGCCAATCGTCAATCGAAGATTGCAGCGAAATGAATCCGATATAAAGAAACATCAGAATTAAAGTTGAAGTAAGCCGGGCGTCCCAAACCCACCAGACGCCCCACGCCGGCCGGCCCCAAAGCGATCCCGTGGCCAGTGAGATGAAGGTAAAGATTGCCCCCGTGGGAGCAATGGCGGTGGCCATCATTGAGCCCAAACGAGCGTTGAAGGCCCACCCCAGGCCGGCATAAATTGCCATCAGCACATACAGAAACATTCCCATCCAGGCTGCCGGCACATGGATAAAGATAATCCGGTAGTACTCATGCTGCTGCGCTTCAGTTGGGGGGGCGACGAAAAACCCGACGTAGAGTCCGACCACAAAGAGAATCGCGGCGGCCACAGCAAAGAACGGAATCATCGTCCCGGCGAGCGGGTAAAAGTTCGCAGGCGCCGCGTACTTGTACCAGTTAATTCTTTTCGACATAGCCAGGTAGGATTCTTATTCCACGGAAGTGGCCGCGATTACGCAATCATCCAAACCTCTCGAACACAGATCGAACTCTGCACTACTCCACAGATATCCGCAAAGCTGCGGTGGTTGCCCAGGGGGCAAATACCAAGGAAACGATAAGCGTGGCTCCTAATAATAACAGCCAGGCTTGGGGGCTTGACCCCGCAACACTTGCCTGGACGGCACCGCTTCCAAAGATGAGCACCGGAATATAAAGTGGCAAGACCAGCAAGGCGACTAACACATTAGCGGCCCGCAATCCCAGCGTGAGTGCCGCGCCAACCGATCCGATGACACTTAGAACAGGCGTTCCCAGCAAGAGAGACATAACTACGATCGCCAGACCATTTTGCGACAAACCGAACTGAAGTCCAAGCACGGGGGCAATGATGACCAGCGGAACTTCAGCAACAATCCAATGCGCCAGCACCTTCGCGAGCACTACCACATAGACCGGCTGCGGTGTCAAAAGCAATTGCTCAAGGGTCCCATCCTGATAATCGTTGCCAAAGATTCGGCCCAGCGACAACATCGAAGCGAGCAACGCGGCGACCCAGACTACGCCCGGCGCGATGGTGCGCAACGTTTCGCGTTCGGGCCCAATACCGAGCGGGAACAGGCTTACTACTATAATAAAGAAGAAGAGCGTTGCCATCACGTCTGCCCGCCGGCGCCACGCGAGAATAAGATCACGCCACACAAGCCAGCCAAACATCGATTGAATTGAAGAGTTCGCCACTAAGAAAGTTGTAATTGCTGAAATCGCCGCGCGGCCAGGTTCAGTTCCTGATGTGTCGCGACAATTGCAATGCCACCCTTCTTGAGATGGTCACTGATAAACTCCCGCGACAGGTTGGTCGCGGTGTCGTCGAGCGATGTCAAAACCTCATCCAGGATCCAGAGCCTGGCGTTGGAAACGAGCAGACGGGTCATCGCTAAACGACGTCGCTGTCCGGCTGAAAGGGCGCGGGCCGGAAGATTCTGCTGTTGGGCCAGCCCAACACGGTCAAGAGTGTCTTGCGCTTGCTTCTTATCCAGAACATTCCCGCAGACGGCGCTCGACATGCGCAGATTCTCGATGGCCGTCAACTCGTCTTTTACGCCATTTTGATGGGCCAGGTAAGCGACCGAGCCCGAGTATTCTTCACCCAGGGATCGAATATTTGTTCCATCCCAGCGGACTTCACCGGCCGCGGGTATGGCCAGTCCGGAAAGAATGCGCAAGAGGCTCGTCTTGCCGCTCCCGTTGGGCCCACGCAGTTCCACTAACTCACCTTCATGAGCAGAGAACGCCAGATTCTTGAAGAGCCGGCGCGTGCCGCGAACACAAGTTAGGTTGATGACTTCCAGCATTGAGTTTCGGAAAAAGAACTTAGGCGATCTAACGCCAAGACAAACGGCGATGGACTCGGATGATAATCGAGTCAGGTGGCGTTGTCATGGCTTAAGCGCATCCGGTGTCATTTTGGCTGGCATGCACAAAAAATAAAGAGATGGTTGGCGCTTCTCGACAGGTGGATTATTTGCGCGGTCACTTTCCGATTGGGTACCAGGCGTATTTTGCGCCGGTCCAAAAAATTATTCCGTGCCGGCCGTTCATCTGCTCGCTGATCGTGTCGCCTTTAAGAGGCGGCAATTTGGGCGTGGTGAAGTCCTTGCGTAGATCTTCGACGGATCGAACCAGCATGTTCGTGCCGGATCCGTTTCGTAATAAGAAGGTCTGGCGGGCTTCGGCATTCCGCCATCCCTCGGCACCGATTCCATGAATGATCGTCAACAATGAATCCGTCTTTTCAACCTTTACCGGTTTGGGCCGAACCAGCTCGTCGGCGGCTTTGGTCCCCGGAATCGGCACGACCTTTGGATCTTCGAGAGTCCAATTCGCAAGGTCACTGTTGATTTCGGCCAATGAATTCTCATTCGGCCTGGTAACGATTGCCAGATCTTCTGAGTCATCGCCATTAAAATCCCCGGCAATGAATGAAGGAACCTGGGTTGTGTCGAGAGACGCCGCTTTATTGAACACGCGAGCCAGGGCGCCCATCACTTCATCAGCTTTAGGTGGTGGTGAGCTCTCTTTCGGTCCAACGGGCGTCGCCGAACTCTGGACGATTGCCAGAGGGGAGGGCAGGGGACTGATGCTGGTTATCGCGTGAGGCTCGCCTTCGGGACTGCTCGTGGCTTCGGGCGGTTTTGCTTCGGGCGATTTCGTGCACGCCAGCGACCAGCATATGGAAAGCGCTGCCAGAAAAATAAGCGAGAACCGGGGCCTGATTTCGCGGGGGGAGTTTCTTGAGTTGACTGGCATTCTTCTATCGCTTGTCTGCGCGAAAGATTGTATCAACCTGACGTTGGGTGGGCCAAAGATGCCGGCCCACCCCGGTCCGTTTCACACGTCACAAAGAATTCAAAAAATCTATTAACTGATTCTTTTGTGTCGTGCTCAGATTACGATAGTTATTGATGACTCCGTTGGCTTCGTTGGCGTGACGAAGAATTGTTTCGTTACGCGTGTAGTTCAAGCCGTCGTGCATCAGTTCATTGCGCGTGCGCATGCCCCAAAGTGGAGCAGTACGCATCTTGTTCTTCATGGTCTGATCAAGTTGACCCGTGTTGGGATCATTTACCTGAGCAATTCCATCACCCGTGCCGACGTCATGAAGGAGAAAGTCGCTGTACGGGTGAATGATCTTGTTGCCCAGGGCATTCGGAACCGTAAAGGCCCCGCCGTTGATTAAGGTCCCCGGCGCGGCAGTGGTCAGGGTTGAAATGTGGCAGACATCGCAACCTATCGAGTGGAATAGCGAGGCGCCCGCTTGCGCACTCGCCGTTGCCGCAAGACGCGTATCTCGCGATGGCGCCTTGCTGGCCCGCATGAACCGAGCAAAGGCATCGATGTCGTTGTCGGGATCTTCCCCGCATCGCACGGACGCATTGTTGTTGCATGGGGTAGTGTCGGACACGTCATCACACAGGGTAGTCACCTCTTGCAGGTTGAAACGATTGGTGATGCCCATCTCATTTAAGTAAGCGCCACCTGAAAAGGTAAGCAGGCTGGCATCCTGACTCTTCCAACCGAAACGGCCGATGCGAAGAGCGTTGTTTGCTTCAGCCACTCCAACGAAAGTCAGCTGGCCTTTCATGCCGGACGGCTGCCCGTTAGGAATGTTTTGCAGAGTCGTATTGGAAAGACACTCTACAAAGCCAAGTCCCAGTAAATTCGTAGTCATTCGTTTGGCGCGTATCGTTTCTGCGCCGGGGACGCGCTCTTGCGCTTGTTCGTTTGGGTGATTGTAAATAATAGCGTGAGTTACCGAATCGGTAACCACGCCCGGACAAGTCGCCCGCTGATTGATGAGCGATCTGTTGGCGATGGTCACTGCCGTCGGACCGGCCTCGTTAATAGTCAAGGTAGCGGGGACGAAATTGCCAGAGCCGTCGTCATGTCCAGCACGAAGTTCTGAGATCTGGCTGATGCCGCCAGTCACCGGGTTCTGGTGACATTCGGCGCAGGACTGAGCGTTGTAAACGGGTCCCAGACCTTTCACGACGTCATCACGCTCCTCGAAGGTTCCTCTATCGCCGTCGTGCGTTGCCTGGCTGACGAAGGTTGCATCATTCGTCAGCGTGTCAAAGCCCGTCGGAGCTTCGGTTGCTGCTTGCCCTTCGACCGTTCTCGAAGCCCAGATGGGCAATGCGAGAGCCACGGCGAAAAGAAGAAAGATCAAAACTCTTAGGTAGTTAACCATGTTGGTTTGGGCCTCCTTATATCCCAAAGCACAGTTGGAGGGGAGAAACGAGTAACCACTGCCCAAGGGGCAGCTTCATCGTTTCCGTTTTGTTTGTTCCCTGCCCTTGGCTCGAAAGCTGGCCTGAATGAGGTAGGTTGTGGTCGTCTAACCTGCCAGCGAAGCTCGATAAATGCCGTCCAGCGTTTCAGTCGACATTATCAAGCGCAAACCGACGACCCCTTTGCAAGTGCGGCGAACTCTAGTACCAATAGCTGTTTATGTCAATAGCAAATTTTTACGTCAAAAATGAAGATAATGCTTGGCCGGGGGCCGACTGATTCAGCGGACAAATACTCGCAGGAACGAACCAGGAAACCTGGTCACGGCCGGGCGCTGGTTTGGTAAACCAGCCTGTTTCAGGTAAAAAGACTCGGGCATTTTGCACATGAAATCATTCGAGAATTACGACGACCGCGTAGCTCAATTGTCTGAGCAGCTTATTGAGATTGAGCAGCGGCTGATTCCCACCGGACTGCACGTTTTCGGTCAGGCGGCCGAATTGAAAGAGAGAGCCGACCTGTTTCGCATGATCGCGTCGTTTGATCGGCCTGAGCACGGCGCTCGCTCGTTGCCCGGATTGGTTGCCGAGGGCCTGGCCATCGATGGTTACGCCGATATCATTCAGCAGAACACTAACAGTGAAACCAGAGATCTCATCGAAACAATCGTCAAAGAAGCGATAGATCGATTTTGCGCGAGCGGTACGGAGGCGGCAAGCAGCTATTTGAATTCCCGAGCGAATGTCCAGGTCGAACAATCGCTGCCAACGTTTAAATTGCTCGCGACGATCAACGAACACCTCGACTCGAATTCCGAACTAAGTTCACTGCTGCGGGCGCTGCGCGGCGAATACATCAAACCTGGGCCCGGCGCAGACATCGTCCAAAACCCGCTGGTGCTTCCCACCGGGCGCAACACTCACGCCGTGAATCCGTATTCTGTGCCATCGCACGCCGCGTTTATGCGCGCAAAAGGCGCAGCGGACGCTTTGCTGCAGCGTTTTTTTGACGAGCACGGCCATTACCCGCGTGGGCTCGCATTAGTGCTTTGGGGACTGGACAATATCAAGACCCAGGGGGAAGGCGTCGCCCAAGCCCTATGGCTGTTGGGCGTCCGCCCGGTGCGCGATGCGCTCAATCGCGCCACCGAGATCGAAGTGATTCCGCTTGAGGAATTGAATCGCCCACGGATGGACGTGGTAATGACCGTCTCCGGTATTTTCCGTGATTTGTTTGCGCCGACCATGAGTCTCCTTGATAAAGCTGTTCGCAGAGTCGCTCAACTTGATGAGCCGGTTAAGATGAATTACGTCCGCCGTAATGTCGCGCAAAGAATCAAGACTGGGGGCGCAGATTTTGACGGCGCCGTCACGCGCGTGTTTTCGAACGCACCGGGAAACTACGGGGCCAATGTAAATTTTATGGTGACGCAGTCTGCGTGGGAAAACGAAGCGGCGCTCGGCGATCTTTTCGTGGCGCGCAAGTGCTTTGCGTATACGCGGGATGTCGCAGGGCGAACCATTGAGGGTCGCGAAGCTCCTAAGCTGATGAACGACGCATTATCAGAGGTCGAGGCGACCTATCAGAACATTGATTCGTTCGAGGTCGGCATAACTGACGTCGATCATTACTTTGAATACCTTGGCGGAATTTCGAAAGCGGTCGAGACGCGCTCCCAGTCTCGTCCATCGATTTACTTGTCAGATTCACTTTCGCCGGAAATTAAGATTCGGTCGCTGGAGGAAACGGTGCGGCTCGAGACGCGCACGAAAACACTCAACCCAAAATGGTACGAAGGAATGCTGAAACATGGTTTTCGTGGCGTGGCGGAAATCGAGAATCATGTGCTGAACACGTTTGGCTGGAGTGCCACCGCCGGCGCCGTCGATCCCTGGATCTACAGCGAGATTTCGCAAACCTTTCTGCTGGACGAATCGATGTTCGAGAGATTACGTGAGATGAATCCATATTCGTTGGAGTCGATTGCAAAGCGTCTGCTCGAAGCACACGAGCGCGGCTACTGGAATCCGCCGGAAGAAATCCTGGAAAAACTCCGAGAAGTCGTGGAGCGCCTTGGACACGAAGCGGGCGCAATGGTTTAGCGTTTGGGCTGCCGCCGAAACCTCGCGGGCGCCGGCCGCCGCGCCTAGACCATTTATCAAAGAAGCCTGATTTACGAAAATGAACATTGCCGTCCTTTATGTAGGTTCCAGTCTGCTCGCGCCGCTGCGCAATGCGGAGCGCGAGATTAACGGCAGGTACGCGCTGGATCTGCGCCTGGCTGTACACAACTTCGGCTCGCCGTTTACCGACAATGAATGGGACACGATCGAGAGCGACCTCGCGGACTCCGAAATTATCTTCGTAATTCACGTAACGGACGGCGAGAATGCGGCGCGTCTTCTGCCGCGGCTTGATCTGTATCGATCTAAAGCGACGGTAATAGTCATTAACTGCATGCCTGAGTTGATGAAACGGACACGGCTGGGGAAGCTGGATTTTGTGAAACTGGCGGGAGGTTCGCGCAAAATCCGAAAGGCGCAAAGTCATGCGGGCAAAGCGCAAAGGGCAAGGGTCGAAGCGTCGGAAACGGCCAGCGTCGGTCATTTACTTAAAGGTGTGGCCTCATGGGTCGGGCGACAAACGCGCAGCACAAAAGCAACGAACGGCCACAGCCGCGCGGATTATTTGAAATGGGCTGAGCGTCTGCCGGCCTTGTTACGGTTTGTCCCCAGCGCCGGACGTCTGCGCGACGCGAAGAATTATCTCCTGCTTGTCAGCTATTTCCTCCAGCCCACCCCGAACAATATTCGATCGATGATTTTGCTCGCGGTGAAGGAATATGCTGCGGACGAGCTATCGAGCACGATTGACATTGCTCAACCCGAAGCTTTGCCGGCAGTGGCGATCTATCATCCGGATGCAGCGGCACTGTTCGAGACTTTTGAAGCTTATGAAATCTGGTACCCGGGTCACGTTGCAGAGTCCAAAGTCCAAAGTCCAGCGATCAATGGCGATGTTCTGAACCCAAACTCAACGATTGGCCTGTTGTTGATGCGGCCGCAAATCGTCAGCAAATCGCGAAAGCATTACGACGAGTTGATTCGAGCAATCGAAGCTGAAGGACTTAGCGTTATCGCGGCAATTTCGACGTTGATGGATAACCGTGAGGCGTGCGAGAAGTTTTTTGTAGGTACGCAAACTTCCACCCTGCCATCTTCAGAGCGAGCAGGACACTTGGCTATCGCACGCGTCAGCCAGATCGTTTCCTTAACGGGCTTTAGTTTTGTCGGCGGCCCGGCGATGAACGACAGCGAAGCCGCCGCCGACTACCTGTCCAAGCTCAATATTCCTTATCGCTCGCTGGTAAGTCTCGACACGCAAACAATTGAATCATGGCGCGACTCGTTCACGGGCTTGAATCCGGTACAGACGGGAATGCAGATCGCGATTCCTGAGATTGATGGCGGCACAGAGCCATTTATTTTCGGCGGAATTCCCGCGCAGGGAGTCGAACCGGCGCCGCTCGAAGACCGTTGCCTGCGCATCGCCCATCGGCTAAAGCGGTGGAACCGTTTGCAGATCGCTAATCGCGATCAGTTGAAAATCGCTTTGGTGATCTACTGCTTTCCTCCGAACAAAGGAAATATCGGCACGGCCGCGGACCTCGACGTGTTCGCGAGTCTGTTCGACATCCTCGGCCGATTGAAAGCCGATGGATATCACGTTGAGTGTCCGGAAAGCATCGATCAGTTGCGCCAAATGTTGTCGGCCGGTGATTCGGAAACACTTGGGTCAATTGCGAACATTGCCTACCGGATGACTGTTGACGAATACCTAAGACTTTGTCCTTTCGTCGCTGAAGTAGAAAAGGAGTGGGGTGCCGCGCCGGGAAAGATCAATTCAGACGGCCCCGAATTATTGATCCAGGGAATTCACCTCGGGAACATCTTCATCGGGGTGCAGCCGACTTTTGGTTTTGAAGATGATCCGATGCGCTTGCTAATGGCCCAGGGTGGCAGCCCCCATCACGGCTTTGCGGCCTTCTATACCTATCTGGAAAAAGTCTTCGCGGCAGATGCCGTGGTCCACGTCGGCACGCACGGCGCGCTGGAGTTTATGCCGGGCAAGCAGGTGGGATTATCAGATAAATGCTGGCCGGATCGCCTGATTGACGAATTGCCGAACATCTATATCTACAGCGTCAATAATCCTTCCGAGGGCACGATCGCGAAGCGGCGTTCTTACGCGCAACTGATTTCTTACCTGACGCCTCCGATTGAGAACGCCGGCTTATATAAAGGACTGGCGAGCCTGAAAGAATTGATCTCAAACTATCGTAGCGCGACCGATCAGAATGAACGCCAGAGACTTTATCAGGCGATCGACGAAGCGAGACGGGGTTTGAACCTGAACCTGTGATTGGCACATCGGCCCCCCGCCGGCCCGCGCAAGCTGCCCGTGCTAACTTCAGGAACGGCCGAAGAGGGAAGTCACGTAAGCCTTGAATTCGTCAGCCGCTAATTCGTGACGAAAAGCCTCCACGCCGTTGATGCATAAGACCGGAATCTCATAGCGATACGACTCAAAAAGTGCAGCGTCTTTTTCAATATCGATTTCTTCGAGCGTATACAATTCCTCGCAGCCGGCGCTCCGCATTACCGCTTTCATTTCTTCGCACAGGCTGCAGTCACGTTTCGTGTAAATGACAACTCGGACCTTTTCTCGCATGGCGTCTCTCCCAATTATCTAAGTTCGCGGTTTGAACTTAACGTAATTTGTTAACTTTCTCTTGCCAACCTGTGCGTGAAAGATGTATAAAGAGCCTTCTGTCGGACATTTTATAACTTTTTAGTTTTCGACCGCACTTCTAGTGAACAAGACTGAATCGGTTTCACAGAGACATCAATCCCTGTGTCGCGGGGAATTGTATAGGCTGTTACAAATTCCCGGCGTTGAAGTGTGAGTGATCGGTGATGATGTAGTCACTGAGGTTATCGAGGTGGATACCAGCTTGGACGAACAGAGTTCGGGAGTCGCCGCGCCACCGGCGAGTCCGCCGGCACCCAGAGTCCCCGCCAGGGCGGCCGCCAAGCCGCCCGCGGTAGTGGTCGAGTCAACTCCCGATCCGCCCGTCAATAAAATCCGGCGGCGAATTGTTTGGGCCAGCGTCGCGGGATTTCTCACGACCTGCTTCCTGATGTTCGTGCGGTTCTTCCTGCCGCGAGCAATCTTCGAACCTTCAAGCACCTTCAAAATTGGTTTTCCCGGCGACTATGCGCTCGGGGTAGATACGAAGTACCAGCAAATGTATCGAATCTGGGTAGATAAGACCTCAGATCGGTTGTTCGTCGTCTATGCCCGCTGCACGCACCTGGGCTGCACGCCGGACTGGAAAGCAAGCGAGAACAAATTCAAGTGCCCGTGCCATGGCAGCGGTTATGACAGTGAAGCGATCAACTTCGAAGGTCCGGCGCCCCGACCCATGGATCGCGCCCACGTTGAACTGGATGCGGAAGGTCAAATCGTCGTGGACGTGAGCAAGCTCTATAAATGGCCAAAGGGTGAAAAGAACGAATTCAATGATCCAGGGGCCTACATCCCGCTGTAACGGAGTCAGTATCGGCAGCGGCAGCGACCGGTTATTATATGGACGACCCGAAGGACCTAAAAGGAACGAAAGAACTAAGCGGCGAAAAGACCAACGTCGGCTTGGTGGAGCGCGCGAAAGAGACGGCGATGTCGCTGAAGGACCGCGCGCTGGAAGAAGCCAAAGACTATAAGGACCCGCAACAGACCCAGGTTTGGAAGTCAATCTTTCGTGTCTCTCACGAACGATCTGATCCACGCAATCGTTCACTCGCCGTCTTATCGAACGTTTTTCTGCACTTGCATCCGGCGAAGATTAATCGCGACGCGGTGCGCTATCAATACACCTGGGGGATGGGCGGCATTACGTTCTACCTTTTCATCGTGCTGACCTTCACCGGCGTATTGTTGATGTTCTATTACCACCCTTCAAAGATCGTCGCCTTTCGCGACATCCTTTATCTCGAGCACGATGTGCCATTTGGAAAGCTGCTGCGCAACATGCACCGCTGGGCAGCGCACCTGATGGTGATTACGACCTGGCTGCACATGTTCCGCGTGGTGCTGACCGGCTCGTACAAAAGGCCGCGCGAATTTAACTGGTGCGTAGGCGTGGTGCTTTTGGTGTTGACCCTGCTGCTTTCGTTTACGGGATATCTGCTGCCCGACGATCAGCTTGGATTTTGGGCGGTAACGGTGGGAACAAACATGGCGCGGGCCACGCCGATGCTCGGCAACGAAGGACCATTCGGGCCACAGCTTGGCCTCACTCCTTATAATGACGTGCGTTTCGGTTTGCTCGGCGGCTCGATCGTCGACGCAAATGCGTTACTGCGCGCTTACATCTGGCATTGCATCGGTATTCCGCTGGTAGCTTCGATTTTTATGGCGGTGCACTTCTGGCGCATCAGAAAAGACGGCGGCATATCCGGGCCGGCGCCGGTGATGCTCGAGTCTGAAATGAAGGTGCTGAAGAAGAAATGAGCGCAATTGTCGAGCGACATCCGCAGGCTGGCGGGCGCCGCAACAGGTTGATTGGCCTGGTTGTTGTCGTCGTGCTGCTGGGACTGTTTGTGTACTCAGTTCAGGATTGGCATCAGATTTGGAAGATTGTTTCCGCGCCAGACAATGTGCCCATCGTTGCGATGCTGTTTCTAGTCCCGTTCTTCACCTGGTTGGGAATCAGACAAGCCCGCGCAAATGATAATCTGATCGTCGACCTCGAATCCGACAAGCAACTCGCGAAAACGCATCATCGCAAAGCTGAACCCTGGCGGCCGGGTTGGGCCAAAGAGCTTCATGTCTGGCCGTATTTGGTGCGCATAGAATTTTTGGCGGCCGTCATCGTGACGGTCGTTTTATATGTGTGGTCCATCGCGCTGAATGCCCCCCTGGAAGAGCCCGCCAATCCCAACCTGACGATGAATCCGTCGAAGGCACCGTGGTATTTCCTCGGTTTGCAGGAGATGCTCGTCTATTTCGATCCGTGGATCGCCGGCGTGGTAATGCCTTCAGTCATCATGATTGGGCTGATGGTTTTTCCGTACGTCGATTCCAATCCGCTGGGCAACGGCTATTACACTTTGAGACAACGGCGTTTCGCAGTAAACATGTTCGGCTGGGGATTTTTGATGTGGATTCTGCTGATTTTCATCGGCACGTTCATCCGCGGGCCCGGCTGGATTTGGTTTTGGCCCGGCGAAACCTGGGACCACAACACCGTGGTCTTCGATCGCAATCGCGACCTGCACGAGATTGTCGCAGGAATTCCGGGGCTGGGGTTCTTACAGACAAATTGGATCGCGAAGATGATCTTCGGCGCGATCGTCGTCGGCACCTTCTATCTCATCGGCGCCCTGTTCTTTCATTGGTTGATGAAGCGCGGGCCGTTTCGCTTCAGCTATCTGCTGTCGCCGAAAAAGTTTTTAGCGTGGGCCAAAATTCCGGACCCCTTCGAGTTGAAGCTCCTGGCCAACACCAGCATGCTTCAGTATCTGACGTTTCAATTCTTTGCGGTCAGCGTGCTGCTGGCAATGCCGGTCAAGCTTTTTTTGCGACTTGTATTTACGATCAAATACGTTTGGGTTACGCCGTGGTTCAATGTCTAATATCCGGCAAACTTAAGTTTGTCGCATTTCTTAATAATCAGTTTCGTACGAGCACGACAAACTAAAGTTTGCCGAACAGGGAATCATAATTGTGGCTGAATCTCAGGAACCGATCGAATCATTGGTGAAAAAGGAATCGCAGCCGCAACGCGATCCGATTGCCGGCCGATCGACCAGTGCGATCATCCTCATTTGCACCCTGCTGCTGATGCTTTCGGCCGGTTGGGCCCTCTACGACGAAGGGTTTGGCCAGCGCCCCTGGCGAGGCATGCAGCAGGAGTTCGTCAAACGTTATACCGCCTACCTGAAAAGCATTCGCAAGGACGCAGGCAAATCGGAAACAGAAGTAAAAGAGACTCCTGAGTACCAGCAGCTCGCCGACGAAGCCGGCGCTTCTCTCGACAAAGTCAAAACAGACCTGGCCGAGAAAGACAGACAGGTCGGGGCTGTCCAGGCAAAGCTGGACGCGGTTACTGATTCGTTTCAGAACCAGCGCGGCCGCATCGTAGTGATTACCTTCAAGCTGGAGACTTCGCGCAAGGGAAGTTTGTGGGAGAGTTATTACAAGAAACAACTGGACGCGAAGAAGAACGAGCCCGTCAACTTCGAAATGCCGGACGACAGCGGAAAGCTTGTGCGGCGAAAAATGAAGTATGACGAGCTGGAAAAAACCTTTAACGATTTGCGTGAAGAAAAGGCGAAGGTGCTGGGTGAGAAAGCTGAGCTGCTTAAGGAACCCACCGAGCTGGCGAAGAGACGCGACGAGTATTTGAAGAACCACGTCACCCTCTTGCCGCAAAAAAATATCGACGATCTGATTCGGAAGAACCAGAACTCGTTCGACTACACAATCCTGGGGCACCAAATCAACGTCAACGAGTTCGGCGTCGTCGATCGTTGCGAGATTTGTCACCTAGGGGCCCGCGAGCCGCTCAATATTAAGGCGTCCGATGTGGCGCCCAATGGTCCCGGCAAAAAACCAGACCAATGGTCTGCCGCCTTTGTCAGCCACCCGCGGAAGGAACTGCTGCAGATTCATAACCCGGACAAGTTCGGTTGCTCTGCCTGTCACGGAGGCAACGGCCGCGCAACAACCAGCATTGAGAAGGCACACGGTCAAAATCCATTCTGGCTGCATCCGCTATTCCATAAAGAGAACACTGAAGCCGGGTGCCAGATGTGTCATGCGAACGACCGCGTCACCCAGGGCGCAGACACACTTAATCTGGGCAAAGATCTTTTTTATCAACGTGGCTGCATGGGCTGTCATCGGATCGAAGCCTTCGATCGAGAGGCAGACGCGCTGACGAATGCCCGGCAACAGATTTCGCAGCTTCAGGACCAGATTTCCGCAAACGAACGACAGGCAAAATCGGACACGGACAACAGCGCGAATGCCAGCGACGATACGGAAGTGCAAAGGCTCTTAGCCCACGCGGATTCGCTGCGCGTTCAGAACAGTCAGCTGGCTGCGCGTATCGACGAGTTGAATTTGCAGACGCGCTATCTGCAGCAGGATCAAAAGAAGATCGGGCCAAATCTGAAAGACGTGCGCCTTAAGTTGCGCAAAGAATGGATCCCCGTCTGGCTTGAGGATCCGCAGGCCTTTCGGCCCGGCACAAAGATGCCAACGTTTTGGCGGTTTAAAGTTGATGGCGAAGAGGGGCAAAAGGACCTGAAAGCCGTTGCCGCATACCTGTGGCAGAACGGCTTCGAGGGTAAAGCCCCGGCCCAGCCGCAGGGTGACAAGAACCACGGGAAAGAATTGTTCGAATCGCGAGGCTGTCTTGCCTGCCATTCGATAGGCGAAGAAGACACCAGGATTGGCGGCACGTTCGCCGCGAACCTCACGCGCGTCGCTGAGAAAGCGAATTACGATTACATCGTTCGCTGGATTTACAACCCGCGCGAGCGTTGGGCTCCTTACTGTCCTAAAGAACACCGCGACCTGACTCCGGAAGATTATTCGAAGCACGGCCTGCCATATCTCTTCGACACTGAACTGCATTCGACTTGTCCGAATGACGGCGCAGAGTTGCAGGTCCAGAACATGACCGTCATGCCGAACCTGCGCTTGTCTGAGCAGGATGCGCGCGACGTTGCCAGTTATCTCTTCTCGCTTTCCGCGCCGCAAACGTCTGAAGATGTTTCCTACATGGACGATCCCAACCTGGCCGAGGAAGGGAAGGCCGAGATCAAGCAATACGGTTGTGCCGGCTGTCATGAAATCAAGGGCTTCGAAGAAGAGCAGCGTATCGGTAAGGAGTTGACTACCGAAGGCGCTACGCCGCTCGAGCGCCTCGACTTTGCTTTGTTAACCCAGGATGCTGAGTACGGGCGCGAAGTTCTGAAGGATTCCGGTGGCAAGACGGTCAATTTACATGCAAAAGAAAAAGAAAAGGAGTGGTACAACCACCGCGGCTTCTTCGAACACAAGTTGGCGGATCCTTCAATCTACGATCGCGGCAAGTCGCAATACCTCGAGCCAAAGGATCGTCTGCGCATGCCAAAGCCGTACCTGACCGACGAATGGCGCACGAGTTTGACCACGCTGTTGCTCGGCAGCCTGGGGACGGAGGGAGCAAATGTTCCGGCGTCCCTCTTCTATAATCCGCAGGATTCACGGCGACAGGACGTGCAAAACGGCTGGTGGGTGATCAAGAAGTATAACTGCATGGGCTGTCACGTGCTGCAACCCGGGCAGCGCATCAGTGTCTATCTGAATACCGGCGATCCGGCAATGACAACCGGCAGCGTGTTAAATGCTTTGCCGTTTTATGCGAACCAAAAAGAATTTCTGCCACCGATGCTGACCAGCGAAGGCGCGCGCGTCGACCCTGATTGGTTGATGCGCTTCCTGAAAGATCCTTCGCTGACGCAGACAGGTGAGAAAGTCTCGGCGTCGTCGACGGCGTCCTCCACTGCGGCCGCAGCCAAATCATCACCGAACGTTAACGCATCACCCAAAACGACTGCGTCGGCCGACGCGCAGCCGGCGGCGTCCAAGACAAACGATCAAAGCAACGGCAAATTGCAACCGCAATGGGGCGCAAACCGCAACGGAATCCGGCCTTATATACAGGTGCACATGCCGACTTTTAATTTCTCGCCGAACGAGTTGCGGGTGCTGGTGCGGTTCTTCATGGCCGTGTCCTCTCAGAACGATCCTTATGTTAAAGAGCCCATGGTTCCGCTGACTGAGTCTGAGCGGTCCATTGCACGCAACATTTTCGTGTCGGGTACGCCCTGTTTGAAGTGTCACATCACGGGTGAGCCGGCACATGATGCAAAAGCGATTGCGCCAAACTTCCTGCTTGCGTCACAGAGACTGAAGCCCGATTGGACCTTCCGCTGGTTACTCGATCCCGCGCAGATTTCGCCCGGCACGGCGATGCCGACCGGTCTCTTTAAAAAGGATCAGGATCGATGGGTAGTCAATCTACCTAATCCGCCAGCTGATGTCGCGAACTATCATGACGATCATGCGCGGCTGCTGGTGCGCTACATGTTCATGATGACGCCGGACGAGCAACGCAGGTTATTGTCTGCTTCGCCGGCCCCAGCGAAGGCGCCTCCGACCGGCGCGCCGGCGGCGCAGAAAACGGGACGTAATATCAGGAGATCGAATAGCCGGGAACAGTTGAGCCGTTATCGAACGCGCAGCCTGCGCGATCGTTTCACTCATCATCCAGCGCGTCTGGGTTACTTTCGACGGCGTTAGAGTGAACCGTGTTGTTGGGGTGGTGTGCTATCGACAGCCCAACTGAAGTTGGTACTCTAAACACCCGTAGAGTATGCTTGTTTCAAATTCTGTAGCTATCTTAAGTTTGGAGGACTCAATACATGTTGAGTAAAAACGCACGATTGTGGCTGGGATTGATGGCCATAATCAGCTTGCTTTCGTTGGCGTCATCGTGCAGTAAAAGTGGCAGTGACGAAGGCGAGACCGGCCCTACTGACGAGAAGGGTAAAACTTATACCGCCAAGGGCAATGAAGGCACGATCACAGGAGTGGTTGCTTACAACGGCGCGGTGCCGGAAGCCAAGAAGATCGACACTTCCGCAGATTCTGTTTGCACTTCAAAGAGCCCAAATCTGACGACAGAAGAATGGGCGGTAAAAGAGGGCAAGCTCGCCAATACTTACGTGTACATCAAGGACGGCACGTTGGCTGATGGTTCGAAAGTGGGAGATTACGCGGCCTGGCCGAATATGCCGGCCTCGGCGGCGCTTGATCAGAACGGCTGTCATTACAAGCCGCACGTTCTCGCCGTGGTAGTCAACGAACCTATCACTATCACGAACAGCGACCCGACAACGCACAATATTCACTTCACGCCCAAGAGTAATCCCGATTGGAACCAGTCGCAGCCCAACGGCGCCCCACCGCTGACGCACAAACTCGCGCGCGCGGAGGTGCTGGTGCCGGTGAAGTGCAATCAACATCCGTGGATGAAGTCTTACGTCGCGGTGTCGAAGCATCCGTTCTTTGCGATTACCGGCGAGGACGGTAGCTATACGATCAAAGGGGTGCCGCCCGGCAAGTATAGCGTCGTGGCCTGGCATGAAGGCGGAGCTAACGGCACCGAACAGAAGATGGAAGTGACAGTCGCGGCCGGCGCCCCAGGTAAAGCAGATTTTGCATTCGGCGGCACCGCAGCGGTTCAGCCGGGCTCTCTGCCGATGCTCCCGGCAATCGAGTTCCCGATGCTGGGTAAACACTAAGAGGATTGCCAAAAGGTTTCGGCCTTGGTTTTAGGTCTTAGGTCCTGGTGGGGTAACACGCTGGGTAATTCGTCAACGACAAAGATCAAAGGCCGCAGGCCAAATTGGCAATTGGAAATTGGCAACTGAAAATGTCCAAGGGTGTGCATCGCTTCGCGGTGTTTGTGGCGTGCGCGACGTTCTTTCTCATCATTGCCGGCGCGAATGTAACCAGCCATGACGCCGGGCTGGCGACTTCTGACTGGCCACTTTCGAACGGTCAGGTGTTTCCCAAAATGGTCGGCAATTTGTTTTGGGAACACGGTCACCGCATGGTGGCCACCGCGGTCGGGCTTTTGACGATTGCTTCGGCGATTTACATCCAGCTGCGCGAGCCTCGTCGCTGGGTAAGACGTTTGGGTTGGAGTGCTTTGGGCGCCGTAGTGGCGCAGGGGCTGCTCGGCGGATTGACTGTGAAGCTAAATCTGCCGCTGCTGGTTTCGGCGGCGCACGCGACCCTGGCGCAGTTGTTCTTTCTCATAACGGTTAGCCTGGCGGTGTTTACATCGCCACGATGGGTAGATAAACAGGCGACGACGATTGAACCCTCCGGTGGCGGATCGCTGAGGCCGATGTGCGTTGTCAGTTTGCTGGTGATTTTTACCCAACTGGTGTTGGGCGCAACACTGCGACATTCGGCCACGTGGGACCAGGCCTTGCCAACGCCCCTCTTAGTGGCCCACATATGCGGAGCAGCGATTGTCACCCTGGTTTTGGGCACCACCATCGCGGCAGTGCTCTCGCGCTATCGAGGCCGCCGCTGGCTGGTGAGACCAGCGCAGATTGCCGCAGTTTTATTGATAGTGCAGTTAGCGCTCGGGCTGGCTGCATACGTTACTCGCATGAGGTCGCCGTATGATCCGCAGCCGCTTAATCCGATGATCGAGGTGACGGTGGCCCACGTTGCCTGTGGCGCGCTGGTGTTTGCGGCGGCAATCGTAATGACCTTGAGAGTTTCCCGAAGTGCGCGCAGTGGCCGTACTGAATACGGATTAGCTCCCGCTTAGTCCGACATTTTTGAGTTCTCAATAACTTGTAAGCTTAATTTAATTTTAATGAAGACTGCTGCAATATCGATCCATTCAACGGCTGCCCAGGGTGTAGCGCCGGCGACCACCCGGGCACGGGCTGCGGCCTATCTTGAACTCACCAAGCCGCGCATCACGTTCCTTATCGGGCTAACTTCAGCCGCAGGTTTCTGTCTCGGCTCGCGCGGAGCCGTAAACTATCTGCTGTTCGCGCACGCGATGATCGGAATTGCTTTGCTCTCGGCCGGCATCGCGACGCTTAATCAGTTTATGGAGCGCGATCTGGATGCATTAATGCGTCGCACTGCAGATCGGCCCTTGCCTTCGGGCCGCTTGTTTCCTTTCGAGGCCTTATGGTTCGGCGTGACGCTCACCATAATGGCTGAAGCCTATCTCGCGCTGTTTGTAAATGTGCTCACGGCATTGCTCGGACTGACAGTAATAGCCGGCTATTTATTTGTTTACACGCCACTGAAAACGCGCACGACGCTGTCGACCGCCCTGGGCGCATTTCCCGGAGCCATGCCGCCCCTGATGGGATGGACCGCCGCGCGCGGCCAGATCGATGTCGCGGCCTGGGTGCTTTTCGCGATCCTGTTTCTATGGCAGTTTCCGCACTTCCTCGCGATTGCCTGGATGTACCGCGAGGATTATGGTCGCGCGGGAATTCGCATGTTGCCCGTGGTTGAGCCCGACGGCCGCGTTACCGGACAGCAGATCATTGCCTATTCATTGATGCTGCTCCCGGTGAGCCTGCTGCCGGCAGTGCTCGGCTTGTCCGGCAAGATTTATTTTGTCGCAGCATTGGTGCTCGGCCTTCTGTTCGTGGCCAGCAGCGTGCGCGCGGCGCTTTCTAAATCGAACCAGCACGCGCGCCAATTGCTGCTGGCTTCAGTGCTTTACTTGCCAATATTGTTCGCGGTGATGGTCCTGAACCGGTAAGTAGTAAATGGTAAATCGTGAATGGATGTTTAAGCGGCAATCTATTTACGATTCACGATTGACGATTTACTAAGAAGGAGACAACTGATGGGACGCCTTCTGGGAGTAGTAATCTGGGCGATCACGATCGCTTCAGTCTGGATGTTCGTCAGCGGAAAATGGTGGTTCCCCGCGTCGATCTCGGAACATGGTGGCCGTGTGGACAGCCAGTTCATGATCACGATCATCGTCGTCGGCGTGGCTTTCGCCGCTGCTCAGATCGGGCTCGGTTGGGTCGTCTTCAAATTTCGCGACAACGCCAGCGCCCAGCGCGCTACCTATTCGCACGGCAACAATCGTCTGGAAGTTATCTGGACCATGGTCACCGCGATTATCTTCATTAGTCTCGCGGTCATGGGCCAGAGAGTTTGGGCGCAGCTCAACCTTCATTCGGCGCCACCGGGATCCCTCCAGGTTGAGGTCGTCGCACAGCAATTCAGTTGGAACTTTCATTACGCCGGCAAGGACAACGTGTTCGGCCGCACGGATCCTAATCTGATCGATGATTCGGCATTGAACTATGTTGGAATTGATGACACTGACCCCAATGCCAAGGATGATTCTGTGGTTTCGACGCTGGCTATCCCGGTGAATCGTCCGGTCGAGCTAATTCTCAGATCAAAGGATGTGACGCACAGTTTTTTTGTGCCCCAACTTCGCTTCAAGCAGGACCTGGTCCCGGGCATGAATATTCATGTTCACTTCACGGCCACCAGAATCGGCAAGTACGAGCTGGCCTGCGCGGAACTTTGCGGCATGAATCATTACAAGATGAAAGCCTACATGCTGGTTTTGCCTGACAATGAATTCGACGAACTGGCGGCCATGCCCCAGGAGAAATTTCAGGCACGCAAGGAAGAGTTAATGAACAAGTACCAGCTTCCCAATTACTGAGTTAGAGATTTTTGCCCCTTCGTCTAAGGAGAACCTACGATGGCCGAAGCGACTCATGAAGAAGTGCACCGGCACCCGGCGCCGACCGGCTTCATTCGCAAATACATTTTCAGTCTCGATCACAAAGTAATCGGCATTCAATACATCATGCTGGCTCTTTGTGCCGTCCTCGTCGGGATGATCATGTCGGTATTGATGCGCGTGAACCTGAGCTGGCCGGGAACCCACATCAAGATCATGGAAACGCTGTTCCCACAGGGCGCCCCGGGTGGTGTGATGTCGCCAGAGTTTTATCTCAGTCTGGTCACCATGCACGGCACTATCATGGTCTTCTTCGTCCTGACGACTGCGCCTCAGGGAGGTTTCGGGAATTACTTTCTGCCAATTCAGATTGGCGCGGACGACATGGCGTTTCCCGTGCTGAACATGATGTCCTTCTGGGTAACGTTCGTTGGCTTCATCGTTATACTGCTCGCGATCTTCGCTGAAGGAAATGCGACCGTCGGCGGCTGGATTTCGAAACTCGGTGAGTCGTTTGCCGGTGGCAGTGGAACCGTTGGGCCCATCGGCGGGTGGACCGGCTATGCACCTTTGAGCGCGCTGGGAAAAATTGCCGGGCCGGGGCAGGGCGCGGGAGTCAATCTTTGGGTCATAAGCATTGCCATCTTTTGCGTCGGGTCGTTGCTCGGAGCGCTCAATTTTATTACCACGCTGCTCAACATGCGCACGCGCGGAATGTCTCTGATGCGCATGCCCCTCACCTGCTGGGCCTGGTTTACAACAGCGATTCTGGCGCTGCTCTCATTCCCGGTGTTACTCGGGGGCGGAATTCTTTTGCTGCTCGATCGAATTGCCGGCACGAGCTTTTTCATCCCGGGCGGGCTGTATGTTAGCGGCAGTCTGGTTCCGAATCACGCCGGTGGCTCACCTTTGCTTTGGCAACACTTGTTCTGGTTCTTTGGGCATCCGGAAGTCTATATTGCGATTCTTCCCGGAATGGGAGCCACCTCGCACATTCTTTCAACCTTCGCGCGCAAGCCGGTGTTTGGGTATCGGGCGATGGTGTTTGCGATATTCGCAATTGGCGGGCTGGGCTTCTTTGTCTGGGGCCATCACATGTTCATGAGCGGCATGAGTCCCTACTCAGCCGTGGCTTTTTCGATCCTCACGCTTTCCATCGGCGTCCCCTCGGCCATCAAAACCTTCAACTGGCTGGGAACTTTGTGGGGAGCGAGGATCCGCTTTACCACGCCCATGCTTTTCGCCATCGGATTCGTTTCTTTGTTTGTCGCTGGTGGAATTACGGGTCTCGTGCTGGGCCAAACATCGCTCGACTTTTTCTTTCACGATACGTATTTCGTAACGGCGCATTTTCATCTGGTCATGGGCGTGGCGTCCATTTTCGGCATGTTTGCGGCGACCTACTTCTGGTTTCCAAAGATGTTTGGCCGCATGATGAGCGAGAGCCTGGGCAGGCTTCACTTCTGGATCACCTTCATCGGCGTTTACGCGATCTTTGTTCCGTTTCACGCGATGGGATTGTTGGGAATGCCGCGGCGCTATGCCCGATTCGACGAATATGAATTTCTAAAGAACTCACGGGGCCTGGTGCTGTTTGTAACAGTAGCAGCGATCATCACCGTGGTGGCCCAGGTCCTGTTTTACTTCAATTTCTTCTGGAGCATGTTCAAGGGCAAGCCCGCGGGTGACAATCCATGGGAAGCGACGACCCTGGAATGGGCCATCCCGTCGCCGCCGCCACACGACAACTTTGCCGGGCGCATGCCGACCGTCTATCACGGTCCGTACGAGTTTTCAGTGCCCGGCGCACCGAACGATTTCATAATGCAGACCGACGGCGAGGCTGTCGTCGCGGATATGTCAGGAGCACACGGAAATGGCGGCAACGGCCACCGGCACTAATCAAGTCGTTCACACCGGGGTGGGTGTTGGACCGCGTGCGAAAGGCGGAAACGGCTTTCATCAGAACGGCGGCGGTCGCGGCGGCGATGATGCGGCTTTTCGTTTCTCGCCGGCGCGATACCGGATCGCTGTCTGGATGGCGATCGGGAGCATATTGATGCTGTTCGTCGCCCTGACCAGTGCTTACATCGTTCGCTCCGCATCTGCCAACGACTGGCATCCCATCGTGATGCCAAAAGTGCTGTGGCTGAGCACTACGCTGATCATCATCAGCAGCGCAACAATCGAGGTGGCCCGTCGCTCTCTACATCGCCAAAGTAAAACCGGTTACGGAACCTGGTTAATAATTACCGTGGCGCTGGGGACCGGATTCCTCGCATCGCAACTGGCGGCCTGGCGACAACTGGTTCGGCAGGGAGTTTATCTGGCCGCTAACCCGTACAATTCATTCTTCTATCTATTTACCGCCGCGCATGGAGTCCATCTGCTGGGCGGTCTCTGTGCGTTGACTTACCTACTCGTGCGCACACGCAATTCGCGCAAGAGCATTGATGGCGAATTGCGGCGGGTCGGTGCCGCTGACGCGGTGACGATCTACTGGCATTTCATGGACGTTCTTTGGATTGGGCTTTTCCTGCTGTTGATGTTTTGGAAATGAATGGACCGTTTAGCGGCGGCCTGCCGCCCGCTGTTCGGCCACAGCCCGCTCTAAACACTTATCGGAGGTAACCGTGGCAACTGAAGCACAAACTCTGGCCGGGGATTGGGGCGGCGGCGTCCACCCGTATCGCGTCGGTCACCGGAAGTTAGGCATGTGGCTCTTTATCATGTCCGACTCGCTGACGTTCTCGGCCTTGTTGATGGGTTATGCCTACCTGCGCGCGTCAAATGTGTGGCCGACGCCCTTTAAGTTTTATCCAAGCATTGTCTTTTCATCGGTCATGACCCTGGTACTGCTGTCGTCGAGCTTGACGATGGTCATGGCCGTGTCGGCATCAGCGCATGGCAAGAAATCATCGGCGCGAAAATGGATCATTGCGACCGCTCTCTTGGGGGCGACATTTATCATCCTGCACTCGATCGAGTGGAGTCATTTGATGGCCGAAGGATTGAGGCCATTTCAGTTGCCGGAAGAGTGGAGCGCCAGGTGGCCCGGATCGACGCCCTTGTTTGGCGCGACGTTCTTTGGGATTACTGGCATGCACATGTTTCACGTTTTCACGGGTTGCGTCTACTTATTCGTGGTCGCCGCTCGCGTCAACAAACTGAAGCACGAAGACATTGAAATCAGCGGGTTATACTGGCACTTCGTCGACCTGGTGTGGATGTTCGTCTTCCCGATGATTTACCTGCTGTCGATCGATCCGAAGAAGTAGCGAGCATTGGGCGCCGGCAATCAGATCCCGAAGCGGATGGGCCGCGCGGGTAAAAGCAAGGCCCCGGCTTCTGGACGATTTAAGTGCCGGAGATAACGTATGAGCGCACACGCCGAAACTCAAGAACATTTCGCGGGAAGCAACAAACTTTTCATTTCCGTTTGGGTATGGTTGTTGTTGTTGACAGGGTTTGAAGTGTTCCTGGGATATGTTCAGCTTCCGGTAATTTACATGCTCGTAATTCTGATGGGTGCATCGATTATCAAGGCCGCCTTGATTGTCGCTTATTTTATGCACCTGCGCTTTGAACGTTTGAATCTGATTCTGACTATCGTACCGGCGCTGGTGATTTGCATTTGCCTGTTGCTGGTTTTCTTCCCGGATAGTTTTCGCTCAAAGAACTTGCGCTACAGCGGGCCGCCACCTGCCGCTGTAAGCCGTTAACGCAAGGTGGCTTAAACCTGATTATTATGGCCGAACTTGAGATGACTGAAGCAAACGATTCACCAGACAAGCGCGAACAGTCGATCCTGAACCTGGTGTGTTTCATCGGAGCCGGACTGTTCCTTGCACTCGTGGGCTACAATTTATTTGCCGCCGGCAGCGTCATCAGCACGGACGGATTGTTCTTTACCGTGGTTCCCTTGTTGCTGGCGATGTGCTTTCTGGTTGTGCCCGGCATGGATATGCTCGCCAGGCGAAAGGCGGCGAAGGCTTTAGGGTCTTCAGGAGAGACTGCCGGACACGCCGCGACCGTGGGAGCAGTGCATGTCGCACCGGTAGAAGAAATACACTTTGCCGGCAGCAATCGGCTATTTCTGTCCATCTGGTTTTGGTTGTTGTTGCTAACGGGGTTTGAAGTGTTTCTTGGCTACGTACGGTTGCCGGTTTTGTACATGCTCGTAATTCTAATGGGGGCTTCGATTATCAAGGCGGCCCTGATCGTCGCCTATTTTATGCACCTCCGATACGAGCGAATCAACTTGATTCTGACGATTGTGCCGGCACTGGTCATCTGCATTTGCCTGCTGTTGGTTTTCTTCCCCGACAGTTTTCGCGCGAAGAACTTGCGTTATAGCGGGCCACCGGCAACCAGCGGGTCAGAAGCCCAACCTTGATGAGGGGGCCGAGAAAGTTATTTGTTGATGGAGTTTGCTCTTCGGTAGCGCAAATGGCTCAGGTCACACGCAGGTTGGTAGACTTTATGAAACTGGCATACTCAGCAGGGCTCCTCGTAGTTGCGCTGGTAGCCATACTGCTGATGGCTGAGTCGACTCTCGCTCAATGCGTGATGTGCCGCGCCTCGCTCGGGACGAATAGTTCGTTTATTAGAAATTTCAATATCGGCGTGCTGGTGCTGCTCGTACCGCCGGTATTGATGTTCTGCACCATATTTATCATCGCTTTCCGTCATCGCAAATAGAGATGAAGTCAGTACCACCTGCGGTAGCGGGTGGGTAGAACCGCAATTTGGAAGACCTGGCATTACAACTGAAGATAGACGTCGAACGGCGCACCACGCGCGGCCGCTCGTGTCCGCGCTGCGGCGGGAAGATAATTCCGTCGATTCGGGCCGTCTATCAAAGCGCCGGCGATCCAAATGCGGTCTTCCCGGCCTGGCAATGCGAACGCTGCGGGTACGAAGAACTGAACGCGCAGCCTATTAAGCCGGCTGCCAAACACGCGCCTCCCGCCGCCGCGAACAAAGCGGCCGCGGCGCAAAATAGTTCTTCGGGAGTTATCGCCGCGGGGGGCGGAGGTTCTCCTCTGGCAAATCCGCAAAAACCGCCGGCGGCCCGCGCCGTGCCGGCGCTGAAAGATCGAAAAGGCCGCGCGCTGCCGCCCGATGTCAATCGCATGGTTGCAGAGATGAAGCGAACTGATAGAACTAATGAATAGATCCGCGCTGCTGTCAATTGGCCGGTTCAATACGAAAGACAATCGAATTCTTTCGCAGCAGCGCACTGTGTTAATCCAGCGTGATTCCGACCTCTTAGACTGCGCATAAATTTAGGCCGCTCCTAACCAAGCGAGTGAGTGCACGCGTCCTCTCGGTGCTTGGGAAGTTGATGTGGCACGCGCGTCTGGTGTCTCGTTACGGATGGCCCGCCGTGAACTTTTTAAATTGCGGTATTACCGCTTATTGAATAATGTCCGACATCTATTCAGTTCTTCCGCATCTAAATGCCACGCTTAATGCGTCCAGTTTCGTCCTGCTGACGAGCGGCTATTATTTCATTCGGCACGGGCGGGTGCTGGCGCACCGTCGTTGCCAGCTACTGGCGCTCACGGCCTCGATCGTCTTTCTGATCTCCTACATCGTCTATCACGCCCATCACGGCACCACTCGCTTTGTGGGGCAGGGAATTGCGCGGCCGATTTATTTCACGATTCTCACAACGCATACGATAATGGCCGCGGTCATCGTCCCATTCGTCATCATCACGGTAAGGCGCGCGTTGCGCGGCGACTTTCTGCGGCATCGCGCGATTGCCAGGTGGACCTTGCCAATGTGGATGTATGTTTCCATCACCGGCGTGATCGTTTACTTGATGCTTTATCACCTGTATTCGTCGCCTTGAATTAGCCGCGAATGAACGCAGGTGTTTGCAGATATAACAATTAGCTCTCGCGCGGCTCGTCAGTTTTTACTCGCACCTATCTGTATGAATCCGCGGCTTAATTGACCTTCCTCTGTGGTTTGTGTGGGGCAACAGCCCGACCTAAGGGAGGGCGTAAAACGGCTATCTAGATCTATTCGACGAAAATGGAAACTGAATCCGTCAACTCCAACGGTGGGAACGCCGAAGTGATCGCCGGCCAGAATCCGCGGCGACCTTCGAACATCTGGCTGATAATCGTCGCCGGTCTTTTCATCATCGTTCCGTTTCTCACCTGGTATCTGACCTGGTTTGGCCGCGGATTGTCGGATGATGAAATCGCAAAGTATCTCAGCGATGAAAACAACCCGCGTCACATGCAACACGCCCTGTTACAGGTCGAGGAAAGAATTGAGCGTAACAACGGGAGCGCGGCTAAGTTCTACCCCCAGATCGTGGCCGCTTCAAAGAGTTCAGTGCCTGAAGTTCGCAAGACGGCGGCCTGGGTGATGGGCCAGGACAACAAATCGGAAGCGTTTCATCATGCGTTGAATGATTTGCTGAAAGACACCGAGCCGCTGGTGCGACGGAATGCGGCTTTGCAGTTGGTTAGTTTCGGCGACGCTTCCGGTCGTCCCGAGTTGCGCGCAATGCTGCAGTTGTTCGAGGCTAAGTGTCCAATTGCCGGCACGATTATGAGTTTACTACCTGCCGGCTCGAATATTCGCGGCGGAGCCATGCTCGCGCGTTTACGTGATCCGGCAAACAACCTTTATGAATTCCGTTCACCAATCGATGGAAAGATTTCTGCGCCAGTCGTCGCCAAAGTGGGCGATCAGATCAGCTCAAACCAAACCATTGCCTGGCTGGCCCCCGATCGCATAACCATGCTCGATGCTTTGCGCGCCCTTGCATACGTGGGGACGAAAGATGATCTACCGCTCATCGAATCCTGCGCCCAAATCGATGCCAGCGCTGAGACTGCAAACGAATCCGCGCAAACCGCAAGAGCAATACACATGCGATCGGGGCAGTAGCTCGTGCGTAAGCAAAGGCGTCTGGTCATCCGGCCTTGCTATCAGTGTTAACCTGCGGCGGCTAAAGATTTGTTGAGCGCGGACCGAGAAGAAGCGCGGCGCCACCTGGTCCCCCCCACCGCCGGCGGTTTGTGGTAAGTGATTGGGTGGCGCCTTTTGGAGTGCGGTGACTCGTCACCGCTTTAGCAAGTTGCCGCGACAAGTCGCGGCTATGAAAGCGGTAACAAGTTACCGCACTCCATAGAAGCACGCCACCCAATCTGTGAAGCCGCAGCCGGGGCCTATGCGAAAGAACTTCTCAAGTTTTTTATGACGGACGCTCTTAATCACAGGCTGAGCGTGTATGGACGCTATACAACAAGCCAAGCATAAGACTCTTCGCGCCACTTGACCTTTCCACTCGCATCGCCTTTACTTATCCGCTTATGCGCACTCGTATCTCGGTTTTTCTCATCACTCTGTCTGGTCTGATTCTGGAAGTCGGGCTGACTCGTATTTATTCCGCCAGCATCTGGTATCACTTCGCATTCGTCGCTATCTCGGTCGCCCTGCTCGGGTGGGGGCTCGGTGGGTTTACCGTCCACCTGCTCAAGCGAGTCAAGCCGATGACCATGAATGTAGCAGCGTTGGTAACGCTGCTGTATGGCGTCGCGATTCCGCTGTGTCTGTGGCTGCTGGTGCGATATCCCTTTGATATGGATCGGCTGCCGCTATATTTTCTCGCGCCGCTGTTGCCGTTCTTTCTTGCCGGCATGGCGCTGTCGATCATTTTTGATATTCATCGAGCGGTCGCCGGATCTCTGTACTTTTACGATTTGATTGGAGCGGCGTTGGGCGCGGTGCTGGTCACGGCGTTGCTGCATGTGTTTGGCGGCGAAGCAGCGTTGCTGGTGGGATCAATAGCGCCGGCGGTCGCGGCGGTGCTCTTAGCAATGGGAGTCAGGAAAACAGAGGGCCCGCCCGCTACCGCAGGCCGTTCTGACACCCCCTTGCTTACGCGCGGGCTACCGCCCCAAGCGGGCAAGCCTTCGCGCGTCATTCAAGTCGCAGCAATCGCAGCTGTCTTGTTGACGGCAGGGGCTTCATTCACCGCAATCAAGTACGGCGCGTTTCGAGTCAAACCGGGCACCACCAAAGCGATGCGCAACCAGATGGACGCATCCCCCGGCTCGCACATAGTGCAAACCGGATGGAACGCTTATTCGCGCATCGATTGCGTCGAAGGATTGCCGAATAGTTTTGCGCGCCTCTATATCGATTCAGACGCGTGGACTGGCATACGCGATTGGGACGGGCGGCTGGAGACCGTTCAGGACATGAAGGGTTCATATCGCGCCTTGCCCTTTCGCCTAACGCCAAATGCCGAGACGCTGATCATTGGCCCAGGCGGCGGGCCTGACGTCGTCGCGGCGCTGGCATCCGGATCGAAAAAAGTGACGGCCGTCGAAATGAATCCCCTGATGCTGAAGTTCGTGCGCAGCTATGGCGCGAGGGCCGGTAATCTTTACGATCGGCCGGACGTGGAAACGATCCAAAGCGAAGGCCGAAACTTCATCAGCCGGACTGATCGGAAATTCGACATCATCCTGCTGGGCTTCGTTGATTCATGGGCTTCGGTCGCTTCGGGTGGTCTGTCGCTTTCGGAAAATTACCTGTACACGACTGAGGCGGTGCGCGCTTATTATGATCACCTGAAGGACAACGGCATCCTGGTCATTCTGCGCTGGGAGATGGACATTCCGCGACTGGTTTCAAATTCAGTGGCGACCCTGGGACCAAGCGAAGCTTCCAAGCGAATCGTCGTCTTGATGGAGAAGCAGGCGAACCCTAATGATTACCCGCAGATGCTTTTCATGCTGCGCAAGCGTCCTTTCACTGAAGCGGAAACGAAGGACATTTCGCAGAACTGGTCTCAGGCAAATGCGATCATTGCGCCCGGGGGGACAGCGCCGCCTTTGCTGGCTGACGTGTTGTCAGGGAAGAAGAGTCTTGAGCAATACGAAGCTGAGTCGCCGCGATTCGTTGGACCAGTTTGGGACGATAGCCCATTTTATTTCGCGGTGGATCGTCCGTACCGGATGCCCGGAGCAATTGCTGAACGACTGGTGAAATGGTTGCTTGGCCCAAGCATTGGAATGCTGGCGCTGTTTGCAGTTTTTGGAAAGCCCAAACGTTTGCTGAAAAAGGCGGACGGGTCTGCCGCGGACTCCGCAGGCAGGGGATCCACGCTCCAGTACGCTGGATCGCTGGTTTACTTCGCGGCCCTTGGTTTTGGTTTCATCGCTCTTGAGCTCGCCCTGCTGCAAAATCTGACGTTGTTGGTGGGCCACCCGATCTACAGTTTGTCAGTCCTGTTGTTTACCTTGCTCGCATTCGGTGGCATTGGCAGCGCGTTGAGCGTGCGCTTCCCCATGTGGACCGCCTGCGTGGTCGTCGCAGTAATAGGGGCGATCGAGGCTTTGGCCTTACCGCGGCTCGTCCCCGCGCTTTTGTGGCTTCCGCTCTGGGGCCGCATTGCCGTTGCCATTCTGTTGATTGCGCCGCTGGGTCTCGCGATGGGTATGCCTTTTCCCCGCGGCTTGCGTGAGACAGGAAGCGGATCACTTCCCGCGCCTCCGTTTTACTGGGGGCTGAATGGGATCATGTCGGTCATCGGATCAATAACCACCGTGTTCGTAGCGCTGATGGCTGGATTTCAGGCCGCGATGTTAATGGGTAGCGCTTGTTACCTTCTGGCCGCGCTGGCATCACGAAGTGCATTTGCGGTTATGGCAAAGAACGCAAGGTGATTAAGAAATGAACCGTCAATAAGGGCGAGGTATTCATAGAGAACAATCCGAAAGGAAGCTGTTAACCAAATGAGCGAAGCCCGCATGAATCGGGATTCGCTCATTTCGGCTTAACTTAATATTGTTTCTGATCGGGGGTCGCGCGGGCGCTTACCCGTCGCTGCTATCTATGCCGCTTTGGAGTGTCAAGCAGCTGGTAGTGGAGGTGGTGCATCCGGCAGTGCGATCCCGTGCATTGCCTCCCAGTCGTCGGTAGGAATCATCTCGATCGCATCCCACGGACAACCATCAAGAAATGCTCCGTCCGGACCTTTGCTGATGCATTTCTGACAACCGATACACAGGTAAGGATCAACTTCGATTCGTCCGAAGGGGGGGTGATCGTCGTCCGGCACCCAGAACATGCACGCTTCGATCGGGCAGTATTCGATACACGCAGGTGAGCCGGCACAGCCGGTGCAACAATCCGTAGTAATCGCCAGGATGCGCGGTTTCTTTTTGCGGGTTGCTTTTCCGTCGCCAACCGACATGGGCCAATGCTTCTCGACCATGTCGAAGATGTTCTCTTCCTCGAAGACTTCCATGCATGACACATTAACACAGGGCTTGTTTGCCGCTCAATCAGAAATTCGAAGATCTCAAATGGTCTTCGCTGCTAACAACGCTGAATCTCATCGCGAAGACACAAAGGCGCAGAAGTCGATTAAAACTTTGACGATTGTGACGTGAATCAATCCGCCTCTGTACTAATTGCGATTAATTTAGTTGCGGTGGCCCCCGCGACCTGTGAATCTCCGCTATGGCACAGCGTGCGCAAGTAATCTCACCGGAGGATAGACATATGGAAAGCATCGTAGGAATTTTCAATTCGTTTGCTGACGCCAAGCGGGCGTCGGCAATCCTGAAGACCGTAGGCATTCCGGATAAGCGCATGACTGTGATGGCCCCGCACACGCCAGAGGCTGAAGTTGAAGCAAAGATTCCGACAACGGAAACAGAGCAGCCTGGCATGGGTGGGGCGCTGGGCGGAACGGTGGGCGCAGCGCTGGGAACAGCCGGCGGCCTGGAAGCCGGAGCCGCTGCGGCAAGTCTTTTGATTCCGGGAGTTGGACCAGTGCTGGCGCTGGGTTTGATTGGCGCGGCAATCTTTGGGGTGGCCGGGGCTACCGCCGGCGTGTTGGCGGGGAACGCGTTGGAAGACGGGCTCGCTGATGGACTCCCGCGCGATGAACTGTTCGTTTACGAAGACGCGTTGCGGCGAGGCCGTTCGTTAGTCGTTGCGTTTGCGGACGATTCGCAAATTGCGGAGCAGGCCCGCACGGCAATGTCGCGGGCGGGCGCCGAATCTGTCAACGCAGCTCGCGACGAATGGTGGATCGGCTTACGGGATGCCGAGCGCGAACATTATATTAACGAGGGCGGCAATTTCGATCTCGATGAGGCTAAATACCGATTGGGTTTCGAAGCCGCAATGCATCCTGATTGTCGGGGCAAGTCCTGCGATGCTGCGAAAGCGCAGCTGCAAGGCAAGTACGGCGAGGATGCCGAGGCGCCGCCATTCCGCGAAGGATACGCGCGCGGGCAAAACTATTTAACTGGTGTAGGGAAGAATCCGCAAGAGTCGCGGGACGAGGCGCTCTCGAAGAGCGCTGCCTAGTTAGTTGATTGTCGCATCGCATCTTAACCGTGGAAACCGCAACGATGCGGTGCGCTTTTCACATAAATGTGTGTGGCCGGGATGTTAGAATCTCTCTCACGATTATTCCGGAAACTCGCCGCACGTGATCCTGGACCGCGGGTTAGGCGGCGGCAAATAATTGTGATGGAGACCAGGTCTGAGAGATACGCTGATCAATATTGCTTTGGTTGTCGCGATTCTGGGCGGCAGCTACGTCATCACTCATTTCTTCGCTCGCGCGATGTACCTGCGATGCCGCGCGTGTGGAACGCTCAACGCGAGACGACGATCGGTATGTCGACGGTGCAGTGCCGATCTCCGCAAGTAGGTTTATTGTTTGCGCGGGTGTTTGGCCAGCAAATAATCCGCGATCAAGACAGCCAAAGCCAGAAACGGCAGCACGTGAATTTCCCTGGTTCCGTGAAAGACGAAGAGTCCCAGGGAATAAAATATTATCAGTACTAATACGATCATCCACGCCATGAATTAACTAACTGCTGGCAGCATCCGCCGATAATAACTCCGGCCCTTTGCTCGCGCATTGACAGTTTGCGTACAAAGTCCCATTCCAACCAGGCCGTCGTTCCTTTCGCCAATCAAACAGTCTCCAGGACTTCCACCTGATCCGCCGACTTGTTCGAACTGCGCCAGGTCACAATCAGAACGCCCGCAAATATCAGCAACGATGCGACCACGGCCCGTAGGCCCAGCGACTCGCCCAGCATGATCGGCGCGAGCGCGAAGGCAATCAACGGTTGCAGATAGATATAGACGGCTACCGTGCTGGGCGCGACGCGCGAGAGTGCCCAGGCATTCAGGTAATAGGCCAGCACTGTTGGGATCAGCAGAATGTAAATTGTCGCGAGCCAAAAACTGAGGTGCACATTTGCAAACGACGTATGCAAGGTTGCCGCAGCTCCGATGGGAGCGGTGGGGAGTACTGCGACGATGAAGATCCAGGTGGTCGCTGTGAGCGCGCCGTAGGAATGAACCAGTCTCTTTGAGAGCGCGATATAAGCTCCATACATGAGGGCGCTCGCCAGAATCAGCAAATCACCCAAGCGCGAACCACTCGCGAGATCGGCGCGAGCCGGGCTAATCAGGCAAACGACTCCAGCTGCGGCTAGTCCGATTCCAATCAACCGTCGCAGCGACGCTCGCTCCGTCCCAAGCAGCGCGCCAATCAGCAGTGTGAAAACTGGAATTGTGGTGCTGATCAAGACGCTGTTGACGACGGTAGTGAGTGTCAATCCGGTGGCGAACAACCATTGATTGAATACGACGCCAAGGAGTGCACAAACCACGAGCAACAGCCAATCCTTTTTGCTGATTCGTCCCATCCCTCCGCGGACTTTGCAGATGACAGCCAGCATTGCCGCGGCGCCGGCAATCCGCAGAGCTGAGAGCCCAAAGACCGGCATCACCTGCAAAACGATCTTACCCGGAATTCCCCAGGTGCCGAAGATGAGTTGGACTGCAATCAGAGCCAGGTGTGGACCGGCACCGCTCTTCCGTGTGGTCTGGCTCATGCGAACATTACTTGGGATGAAGTGGATCTTACGAACCACGCGTGCGGCTATTGATCAAGAAAGAGATAAACGGGATTTTCCATTATCTGCTTGAATGTTTGCAGGAACCTGGCGCCGGTCGCCCCATCAATGACGCGATGATCGCAGGACATTGTGACGCGCATCGTTTGCCTAATCTCGACGCGGTCTTCTCTTACCACGGGTTTGGGGGCCATCGCACCTACGGCGAGAATTGCGCCTTCGGGCGGGTTGATTATTGCGGTGAATTCTTCAATGCCAAACATTCCCAGATTGCTAATCGAGAAGGTTGCGCCCGTGTATTCCTCGGGTTTTAATTTGCGCGCGCGCGCCCGGCCGGCAAGTTCCCGAACTTCGGTGGCTATTTGAGTAACAGACTTCAACTCGGCCGCGCGCACGATAGGAGTAATCAGACCATTTTCAGTAGCAACTGCGACGCCGATATCCGCGTGCTCGTAATACCGAATTGTCTTATCTTGAAAAGAAGCGTTGATCTCGGGATGCTGAATCAAACTTACGGCGACTATCTTAATGATTAGATCGTTAATACTGAGTTTCAGATCCGGATAAAGTTCGTTGATCGAACGGCGCATGTCGGCCGCACGTTCCATGTCCATCTCCATGGTGAGAAAGAAATGCGGCACGGGCCCGGTGGAGGTGACCAGCCGCCGCGCGATCGTCCGACGCATTTCGCTGGCCGGCTCGTCCCGATAAGCGGAGGGTCCATAGGCGACCGGTTCCCGGGCGGCGCGAGGAATTGAAATCCGGCCAACCGGGGCTTTACTCGCTTCAGCGGGTCTCTTTTGATTGCCGATCGCGGATTCAATGTCGCGTTTGACGATGCGGCCGCCGGGTCCACTGCCGTGCAGAGTCTTAAAATCGATTCCGGCATCGGTCGCCATTCGCGCGGCAATCGGAGAGATCACAACACGTCCGTCACTGCGCGCTTTCGGTGCGTCGCCGTTAGATGGCGGCGCCGGTTTCGGCGCTTCAGCTTCCGGAGTTTCAGCTTCCGCAGCTTCCACTTCGACCGCCGGCGCAGCCGCCGACTCAGGGATGCTCTGCGGCGCTTCAGAAGCTTTCTCGGGCTTTGGAGCCGCGGCCGTTTTCAGCAGTTGAGAAATATCTTCGTCGGGTTCGCCGATGATGGCGATCGGTTGACCCAGCGGCGCGCTTTCACCTTCATTGATCAGAATCTTGCGCAGCACGCCGTTGGACAGCGCCTGCATTTCCATGGTGGCTTTGTCTGTGTCGATTTCGGCAAGGGGCTCGCCCATGGAAACTTTGTCGCCTTCTTTTTTCAGCCAACGGGAGAGTTGACCCTCTTCCATCGTAGGTGACAGCTTCGGCATGACGACTTGTGTGGCCATAAATCAGTTCGCAGTTGGCAGCTTCGAATCCGCCTTCAGGTTTGTGGCAGCGCCAACGCGGGAAGGCGCAACTTCGAAACTACAAATAAGATACTTCCTTCACCGCGGCGACAATGTGCGCGACGTCCGGAATCGCCGATTGCTCGAGATTTTTTGCGTAAGGCATTGGCACGTCAGCGGCAGAAACGCGCTTTACCGGCGCATCCAGGTAGTCAAAGGCATGTTCGGCAATTTGGGCGGTAATTTCCGCGCCCACGCTGGCGAACGGATGGGATTCCTCGGCAACGACGGCGCGATTTGTCTTCTTCACCGAATCGACGATCATGTTGATGTCCAGCGGCCGAATCGTGCGCGGGTCGATGACTTCACACGAGATACCTTCCTTCTCGAGTTCAGTTGCGGCTTGCAGCGCCAGCGGCACCATCAATGACCGCGCAATAATTGTCGCGTCCGTTCCTTCGCGCTTCACTTCCGCCAGGCCCAGTGGGATTGTGAAGTCCGGGTCTTCAGGCACCTCGCCCTTCATTCCATACATGCGTTCCTGCTCAATGAAAATCACGGGATCATCGTCCCGAATCGAACTCTTCAACAGCCCTTTGGCATCGGCGGGAGTCGAGGGCATGACTACTTTCAGCCCTGGGAAATACGCATACCATGATTCGAGCGCTTGAGAGTGTTGCGACGAAACCTGGTACGCTGAGCCCCCGGGCCCGCGAAAGACAATGGGGATTTTGAACTGCCCTCCCGACATGTAACGCATTTTGGCGGCAGAGTTGATAATCTGATCGGTGGCGAGGATCGAGAAATTAAAAGTCATGAATTCGATGATCGGCCGCAGACCGGCCATCGCCGCGCCCACGCCTAATCCCGCGAAACCGAGTTCAGTGATTGGCGTATCGATCACGCGCTTTGGTCCGAACTCCTGCAGCAGCCCCCGCGTCACCTTATAGGCGCCTTGATACTCCGCGACTTCTTCTCCCATCAGGAAGACAGACTTATCGCGCGCCAGCTCTTCTTTGAGAGCCAGGTTTAGGGCATCACGCATCGTCATCACAGCCATTGTTAATCTGTCGCCCGGTTGCTCGAATTTATCGGACTCGCGTATATGTCCGTGTACAGTTCTTTCGGATCGGGCAGCGGACTTTCATCGGCAAAACGAATGGCCTTTTCCACTTCTTCCTTAACCTGGGCCTCGAGTTCAGCGATTCCGTGGTCGTCGAGTAGCGCCTGGTCCGTAAGCGTTTTTGTGAACACTTTGATGGGATCGCGCTCCTGATATTTTTCAATCTCGGCCCGCGTCCGATAGTTCCCCGGATCGGACATCGAATGGCCCATGTACCGGTAAGTGCGTGCTTCGAGCAAGGTCGGTAATGATTCCTTGCGCGCGCGCTTGATTGCGCGCTGGGTCGCTGCTCGCATCTTCAGCACATCCATTCCGTCGACCGATTCCGAGGCCATTTCATAAGCACAAGCTTTCGACGCGACATTCTGAAATGACATTGCGCGCTGAAGGGAAGTGCCCATCCCGTACATATTGTTTTCGCAGATATAGATGCACGGAAGTTTCCAAAGCTGGGCCATGTTCAGCGATTCGTGGAAAGCACCCTGGTTCACCGCGGCTTCGCCAAAGAAGCACAGCGTGACCTGGTCCGTCTCTTTATACTTGGAAGCGAATGCAACACCGGTAGCCAAAGGAATTTGTCCGCCGACGATCGCATGCCCGCCGAAGAAATTCACGTCCGCGTCGAACAAATGCATCGAGCCGCCCTTGCCGCGCGAACAGCCTCCGGCCTTGCCGTACAACTCCGCCATGACCGCTTCCGGCGATATACCTTTAGCAATTGCCTGACCGTGCTCACGATAACTTGTGAGGACATAATCGTCCGGGCGGAGCGCGGAAATTGCGCCTACACCGACGGCTTCCTGGCCGATATAGAGATGGCAAAAACCACCGATTTTCCCCAGACTATAAGACTCGGCGCACTTCTCTTCAAATCGGCGGATGAGCAGCATCTGGTGAAATATCTTCACCAGGGTGTCCCGATCTTCGTTAAGTTGAGCTGCGGGCTCTTCGGGATGATCAAGTACGCCCGTGCTACTTGCTGGAGAGTCTTTGGATCCGCTGTTGCGCTCGGTCGGTTGGCTACTCATTTAGTGATTGTTTGAGTTGATAAATCGGCCAGCTTGACCTGGCTTCGAATGATTGTGATTCCGAATCGATTTGGATTATACGCGAGACCATTGACGGCACAAAACGGGCAAAATAATAGGCACGCCAAACGATGCCTGACGTGCCCACAAAAAATGTTGCCAATTGGCCTTAGGTGTAATGATCCATTCGTGCCGGCGTAGGCAGCGTCGACAGGTTTTGAAGGTTTTTGCGCGCGTGTTTGTCACGTTGCATATTGCCTGCCGCGGCGGTCAAAAGCTCTTCAGTCGTTTCGCCGTGATTGGGGAAACAGGCCACACCGATGCTGATACCCACAGTGATTTGTTTGCCTGCCCTGACTGAAAACGCATGTTCAGAAACAGCCTTGGTAATACGATCCGCAATCCCTTCGGCCATCACCTGAGAAGCCATGGGCATGATTGCCACAAACTCGTCACCCGCATAGCGCGAGAGGATGTCCATTTGTCGCAACTCTTTGCGAATAACACGCGCGATGCTGGCCAATAGCCGGTCACCAATCGCGTGGCCATAGCGGTCGTTGATCGCCTTGAAGTCGTCAACGTCCATGCTGATAACGGACAACGATTCACGTCCCAGGCGCTCACACTCGGCCAGCCTTTGTTCCAGCATCATGTAGAAGCCGCGGGCGTTCGGAAGTTCTGTCAACGGATCCGTAAGTGCGCTCTCTTTTGTCTTCTCGAAGGTCAACGCGTTGTTGAGCGCTGAGGCGGCATGTTGGGCGACAGATTCCAACAGCCGGACGTGCTCAGTGGTGTACGATGTCCGTCCTTTGGAATAGAGAGCGATCGCACCGAATGCCCCGTCTTCTCGGATCAGCGGCGAGACCAACACGCCGCGATAGCTACGGGCAATCTCCTCCGGCATGCCAACCAGATCAAGTTCCGGCGACGAGTTGCACATCGAGCGCGAGTTCGCAATTACCCAACCGGTGATACCGTCGCCGATGTTGATGCGTCGAAGTTTAAAAAGGTCAGAATGGTCGCCCACGACGTGCATTGCGATTGCTTTGCCGGAACGTTCGTCGACGATAAAGATTACGCAGGTGTCGAACGGAACGATTGCCCGTAACTTGTTCGACACGAGGGTAACCGTATCCTGGAGGTTCAAAGATGACCCGATCGTCTGGGCTATTTCATGAAGCGCAAAGACTTCGCGCTGGGCCTGTGTAATTGAGCGAAATCCCTGGCTATCGTCGGGTGTGCCGAGAATGTCAGACGCCAAGCCCGCGTCTGGACGGGCCTTGTTCAGCAGATCAAGGTTTTCTGAAGCAACCTGTTCTTGAATGTCTTCCCTGGCGATCAAGTTATCAAATTCCATCACGTGTTGGGCGAACAACGCGACGACCTTCGGATCGAATGCTGTGCCGGACATTTTGTGCAGCAAAGCAAGAGAGTCTTCTCGCTTCATTCCCTTTCGATAGGGACGATCACAACGCGTGGCATCGTAAAAATCAACCACCGAAATTATGCGGGCGACAAGCGGGATCCTCTCTGCGCGCAGGCCCTTCGGATATCCGCTGCCATCCCACTTCTCGTGGTGAAATCGTACAATGTCTTCGACCGGATAAGGGAAATTCACTCGTTTTAAGATGTCCCCGCCAACGGTGGGATGAATCTTCATTTTGGCGAATTCTGCTTCGGTCAGCTTACCGGGTTTGTTCAGAATATATTCCGGGACCGCTAGTTTGCCGATGTCGTGCAGCAGCGCGCCGGCCACCAGGGCACGTAATTCCGACTCGGAGACCTTCAGCAGCCGGCCCATCTCGGTGGCGTAAATCTGGGTGCGGCGCACGTGACCATGCGTAGTCTGATCTTTAGCATCGATCGCAATTGCCAGCGACTCGATTGTGTTCATGTGCAGGTCGGCGATTTCCTCAATATAGCGAAGTTTTTCACTTTGCCCGCGCGTGACCTCGCTGACTCGCTTCTCGTTGAATCGGTACAACAAGTGAACCAGCGTGATGATTAGTGCGCCGACAAATAAGAAGGGAACGCGCGCGCCGCGAATTCCGGAAAAGAACAATGCCGCCGAAGTTACGTTGGCAACCTGGGTAATGAGCGTCCAGACGAGGCTTTCTCTTGAGACGACGACGCCGTCTTTGCCCGAGTTGAGCGACGCGAACGCGATCGTTCCAAAGGTGCTTAACGCATACTGGACCACGCCAAACACACAAAGCGGAAACAGCAGAACGTCGAGGACCACGGCGTGATCACCCGCGGATACCGCATGCCCGGCAATCGTGACCAGCAGGGCTTTGTAAACCAACGAAGCAACGCACGTGGAAATAATAGTGGTACCAACGGCGAAGACTCTGGACCATTTGCCCTTGACCGACTGCGAAGCAATAAAGCCGACAATGGCGGCCAGAATCACCGATGGGCCGAAGCTGTTTGCAGGGGCCATCGTGTACATCATGACGGCCAAAAATATGAATGCGTCAGCGACCGATTTGTTTGTTTGGCTAGTTCCATCCGCACTGGTGACGGGCACCGTGAAGCGGCTGGATATCAGAGTCAAAACTACGAGGATCACGAGCGGGGCCAATCCACTCCAGCCGAGCAGGGGCAGGCGCAGCGTGGAACCGAACCCTAACAGCAGGATAATTGCGCCCGCGGCAACCACAGCCGCCAGCAGGGATAGACTCTTCCAATTAAACTTTGACATGAATTTTTTCGAGATTCGCGCGGGGGCCCCGGGTTCGATGAGGAGCGTCAGCTGCGCAAGCTGGTTTGCATTCACACGACGCTGACCAACACCGTTGGCCACGTAGAGAATAACGAGCCGACTAGTGTAAGTCAACGCCTTTTTTCCTTAAGTTTTCGCAAAAGGACGGATTTACTGGCAGGGCGGCAGGTTTCGCAACTTTTTTATTGGCCAAGGCCAGCGGCTATCTGGCGGCGCATTTCCCCGGAAGAATAGGCGGGGGTCTGACATGTTTGAGCCTGGCAGACGTAGGCAGTGGGCTGGCTGTCAATGGTGTTTCGGCCATCGAAGAGCGGAATTAGCTTGGCGGCGCGCTCAAACTGTTCGGAGCAAGTGGCAATCAACCGGTTAGGCATATAGTCCTGCCAGACACCTCGAACTAGTTCGTTGAAGCGCGCATCCAGCTGGTTTCCGACGATCACAATCTCCAGCGGCGACGAAAGGTAGAAATCCAAAGCCGTGAAGGCGAATCCAAAAGCCGATGGATAGGTGCGCATCTGATTCGCCATCAGCCGAAGAACGGTCGTCGCGCGACGGCGATAGTCCTCGTTTGCGGTCAGGGCAGATAATCTAAGAAGCGCGAAGGCGGCCAGCGAATTCCCCGACGGCGTTGCATTATCGAGCCACTCCTTGGTGCGAACAATCAGCCTCTCGTGCGTCTGACCCGTGAAGAAGAACCCGCCGGCTTCAGAGTCCCAAAATTGATTGATCATCTTATCGGCGAGCATGATTCCGTTTTCAATCCACTCAAATTCTCCAGTCGCTTCATAAAGGGAAATCAATCCATCGATTAGGCTCGCATAATCTTCCAGGTAACCATTAAGTTTGGCTTGACCATTTTTGTAGGTCCTCAGAAGCAGGCCGTCCCGTTGCAGATCCGTGAGCAGGAATCTCGCGTTGGCGCGGGCGACTTCACGGTAATCGTCGCGATTTAGAATCGCTGATGCTTCCGCAAAGCTGACGAGCATGAAACCATTCCAGGCCGTCAGGACCTTTTCGTCGCGTCCCGGCTTGACGCGGTGTTCCCGGATTCCGAATAGCTTCCGCCGGCCGTCCTCAATAGTTTCGCGAACTTGCGCGCTCGAGAGGTCGTGCCTGCGGGCGACATCAGCCAACGACGCGTTAACGTGCAGAATATTCCGTCCTTCAAAGTTGCCCTCATTAGTCACGTCGTAGTAATCGCAAAAGATAGCCGCCTCGCGATCTCCGAGCGCTTCATTAACCTCGTCCCGCGACCAAACAAAGAACCGTCCTTCTTCGCCTTCGGAATCAGCATCCTGACTCGAATAAAATCCTCCGCGCGAATCTGTCATTTCCCGCACTACATAATCGAGTGTCTGTTCCGCCGTCCGTCGTGCGGACTCATCTTTCGTGATTTGATAGACGTGCAAATAGAGGCGGGCCAGCAGGGCATTATCGTAAAGCATCTTTTCAAAGTGGGGCACCAACCACTTCGCATCCACAGAGTAACGATGAAAGCCGCCGCCCAGTTGATCGTATATTCCACCCTCGGCCAGCTTACGGGCCGTTTGTGTGACCATGTCGAGAGCCCCTTGCGATCGAGTCCGATAGTAGGTGTGCAAGAGAAATTCGAGCGTCATCGCCGGCGGAAATTTTGGCGCGCTCCCAAAACCGCCATTGACTTCGTCATAGTTGCTGGTAATCCGACGATAGGCCCCGTCCAGAATTTCAGTTGTGAGAAGATCCCGCGATTCTTCCGCTAATCCGACTCGGCGCAGCTCCCCCAACATCGATGTGGCGGTGTTAGCCACCTGGTCCGGCTGAGATTTATATGCCTGGGCGACACTGAGCAGGACGCGCGGAAAACCGGGCATGTTGTAGCGGTCTGCCGGTGGAAAATAAGTACCCCCATAAAACGGAACGCCATCCGGCGTGAGGAACATTGTCATGGGCCAACCGCCCTGCCCGGACATCATCTGGACTGCGGTCATATAGATCTGATCCAGGTCCGGTCGCTCTTCGCGGTCCACTTTGATGTTAATGAAGTTTTCGTTCATCAATCGCGCGATCTCTTCATTTTCGAACGACTCGTGTTCCATTACGTGACACCAGTGACATGCCGAATAACCAATACTCAGGAGTATCGGTTTATTCTCAGCGCGCGCCTTTTTTAGAGCTTCTTCGCCCCACGCATGCCAGTCAACCGGATTGTGCGCGTGTTGAAGCAGGTAGGGGCTGGTCTCGTTGATTAAGGCATTGGTGTGCTTGTATTCATTCACTCTAGATCATTGCCGACGGGATCTTGTTGTCGCGCTCTATCCTTTGAACCAATATTTTGTGTTGTTTGCCCAGGTCGTATTGGGATAGCGACGATGAAGCAAATCAAATGCCGCCTTGGACCACCGGCCCGTGTCCTTGTCGGTGCAACCGTATCGCGTGGATCTGACCGCCAGATGCAACGCTTCAGGCGAGCGGGGGTCGGTCGGATTCTTCTCGGTCCATTCGATGGCGATGCGGCAGAGATAGTTGGGCCCCGTGCCCAGGGCCTGGAGCGCGGCAAACTGGCGCGCAGCTATCGATTGACTGCCTTTGAGGAATTCCGGTACGACAACCGGGTGGGTTCGATTTTGCTCGTCGGGATCCTCTTCAGCAGGCGGACCGGCCTGAGACGTCGGGGGTTCCGCGCACCAGTAGTTATCCCGGTAGCTGTCAACCGCGTCCATGGCACTGGTGCGACCAATGCCGGCGGAGACGAACGGCCGCACACCTGGAAATTTTAGACTTAGAAAAGCAGCCGCAAAACGTCGGGCGTCGGCCGTCGTCGCTCTTTCGTAGGCAGTCAGAAACTCTTTCATTTGCGGATAGAAGTCCTGGAGCAGAGTAGCTGACTGGACGGCCGTTTCGCGTTCGTCGAGGAGAGCTGCGCGGGCAAATGAAGCCTGCGCTGTGTCTTGTCGAAGATTTGGCGCCAGGTGCCGGTCGCGCGCCGCCTCTTTCATGACTGCGACGGGCATCGCTTTGTTGAAGACATTCGCTGCGTCCAGATCGAAAAGCAATCTCGCCGCGCCCATGGCTTGCTCGGCTTCTTTGGCATCCATTGGGATTTCCCGGCCATCGTTGTCATCACTGAAACCCGCGGCGCGGCGTTGCGCGCTTTGCAAAAACTCCTCGAGGTTCTGGGCCATCGTCATTCGTTCACTGAGCAAGAGATTCAACGCAGAAGCCGCGAGCTGCTGCCTGTCGCCGCCCAGGGTCCTATCGAGAACCTCGCGGGCTTCCTGTATGCGGTTCGTCTCTTTCAGCAAACGAACGCGGTGAAAAGTCAGGGTGGCGAACGCCGGAGATGAAGCGTTTACCGCCGCGGCTGCAGTCAAAATTTCGTTTAGCTTGGGATCTTTAGCATCCGCATTAAGAAGCGCCGCAACCAGCCAAGGCACTGATCTCGTTTGCTCCCAACGTTGCATTGCATGCGCCGCCACGCCGGAATTGTCTCTTTGGATCGCAATTATCCAGTCACTGAGATCGTCAGAAACGACACCGGCCGGAATTTGTTGTTTCTTGCCTTCTTCGTCATCGCCAACAAACTTGTCAAACAGGGCCGTGTAATCCCAAACGCTTTGCTTAAAGTCATCAGTGGCGTCTTTCTTCATGAGGGCGTGGGCCAACTCGTGAAGTTTTTCTTCCGGATGCAAACGCAGGCGCACAAGATTCGCAAGCCTCGCCGCTGCGTGATGCGAGAGCTTCAGCGACGAATCTTTCAGAATCGCGTTCAGTCGATCCTCGGCTTCGGCCAGAGCCGGACGTGCGTCCTCAGCTTTTTCAGCAAAGCTCCCTTTTCGCAGCATGGCGCGCGCTGCCAGATAAGGCGAGACAATGTGGTAAGGCGAAGTCTTATCTTTCGTTATCGCATCGAATTGTTTCGCTGCTTCGTCATAGTTGGTCGAGTAAAAATTCGCGGCCGCGATTTGATACATGCGATCCGCGCGAACCAGGGCGTCCTGATTAACCGGCAGCTGGGGTATGCGGTTGCCTTCGTGACAGTTCGCAAACACCATGTCCTGCGCGGCCAGCCAGTCGCGCACCTGATTACTGTCGGCGCCAAACCTGCCCACTCTTTCATCCAAGTTTGCGGTCGCAGTTCTAAAGGCGTCTTGTTGGCAGTTCAGAAACTCTTCATATTCGCGCGGCTTCTCGCGGTTTCGGTAGGTTTGAACTTCAGTAATGGCCGCGGCGCCGGGCACTCTCTTGCGCGCTTCGATCCATTTGGTGGTGCCCGAGTCGTCAGAGGTTTCAGTGAGATTAAGACGATCGTCCCATAGGCTCTTGACGGCTTTCGCTTCGCTCTCGCTTAACCCGTTGCCGGCCAGCGTGCGATAGGCCACGACCAAATAGGACCTGGCCCAGGTAGCCGTAACGACACCCAGCTTTCCGTTGGCGAAATTCTCAAGCGGAAAATCCGGGTGCTTAGTGAAGACGAAGATCGCGTCCGTGAAGAAAGGCCCGCAGGCAATCGTCCGGCGAGGGAAGAGACACGAAACAGAAATTATCAGCGTCAGCGCAATCAGCGCCTTATACATATGTTTGGGGTTCATTATGTTGGTTCGAGATATCGCGGATAGAGTGTCGAGATCGAGGCAAAACTTTCGAAAACAGACTTGCCTTGTTTGCCCGAACCCCGTCAGTGTACATCAACCATTCAAGTCACAAAAGATCAAGCGCAATTTGTGAAATGCGAATTTCAGGACGACTGCGGAAGTTGATGGTTGCGTGTGGCGTTTTCGGCTCGTACGCGTCACTTGCTATACTCTGAACTGAATGACCATTCATTTTTAATAGGTCCAATTTCCTTGACGCGTTTTAACGTCAAAGTCGCAAACATATGGAACGTGAAAGTTTGGAAATGGATGTGGTGTTTGTCGGCGCGGGGCCTGCGAACCTTAGCGGCGCTCTGCACCTGTCGCGGCTGATTGCCGATTACAACGAACGGAACAGAAACCAGCTCGGGGAAATTCAGATTGCAGTCATCGAAAAAGGGGCCTCCGTGGGATCGCACATTCTTTCCGGCGCGGTAATGGATCCGCGGGGCCTGGCTGAACTCATTCCGGATTTTAGAGACAAGGGTGCGCCACTGGAATCCAAGGTTAAAGAGGACCGGTTTCTCTATCTGACGAAGAAGCACGCTATTCGCTCGCCAATCAATCCGCCACCGCTTAACAATCATGGCTATTACATTGTGTCGCTGAACCGGCTGACAGTTTGGTTGGGTGAACAATGCGAAGCGGCAGGCGTAAACATCTTTCCGGAATTCCCCGGAGCCGAAATGCTCTACGGCGAAAATGATCGCGTCGTCGGCGTGCGCACGGGCGACAAAGGCATCGACAAAGAAGGTAAACAAAAACCGAATTACGAGCCTGGAGTAGATCTGCTCGCCAAAATCACGGTGCTCGGAGAAGGCGTACGCGGATCGCTAACGAAAAAGTTGGTTCAGCGACTGGGCCTGGATGAAGGTTGCGAGCCGCAGGTGTACAGCCTGGGCGTGAAAGAGCTTTGGGAGTTGCCGGACGATCGCTATCCTTCGGGCCGTGTCACACACACGCTCGGGTTTCCTTCTGATCAATGGACCTACGGCGGCGGCTGGATCTACGGAATGCAGAATCGTGTTTTGAACCTCGGGTATGTAACGGGACTCGACTATCGCGATCCACTGATCGATCCGCACGCTGAGTTTCAAAAATTCAAGTCACATCCATTTGTGGCGAAGCTCCTCAAGGGCGGCAGGATGATCCGTTATGGCGCGAAGGCGATTGCCGCCGGTGGCTGGCACGCGATGCCGCAAATGTTTGCGGATGGAGTTTTGATCGTGGGCGATAGTGCCGGTTTTCTCAATGCCGCGCGCTTAAAAGGCATACACTCTGCGATAAAGAGCGGAATGCTGGCGGCGGAGACAATTTTTGAGTCCCTGCTGGCGCATGATTATTCAGCGAAGGTTCTGGGGACGTATGAACGTCGCGTAGTAGAGAGTTGGATCACGCCCGAGCTGCGACAATATCGCAACTTTCACGCGGGATTTCGTCACGGCCGCTGGCTGGGAATGGCTAATGCGGGACTTCAGTACATCACCGGCGGGCGCGCGTGGGGCATCCGCGATCGGGATCATCAGGAGGCCGGGCATGAAGCGATGCAAAAACTCAATGCCTATGGCTATAACGGTGATGACGTCAAACAGCGATATAAAGACTTTCGGTTCGACGGAGAATTGACGTTCAATAAAGTCACCGACGTTTATCACGCTGCCGTGGCCCATGATGAAGATCAGCCGGCGCACCTGCATGTGCTGGACACGAATATCTGTGCTACGCGCTGCGCGGAAGAATACGGGAATCCTTGCCAGCGATTCTGTCCGGCTGCGGTTTACGAAATGGTTGAAAGCGGGGACTCCATCGGGGGCGACGGTGCGAACGGCATGGCCCCCCGCCGCCAGTTACAGATCAACTTTTCGAACTGCGTTCACTGCAAAACGTGCGACATCATGGATCCGTATCAGATCATTAACTGGGTGACACCTGAAGGCGGGGGCGGACCGGATTATAAGGGGATGTAACGCAGGCCTACTTGTAATACGGTGCGAAAGGTTCCTTCGAATTGAAAGCTAATGGCTGAAGAAAAAAAGAAGAAGGTACGCTGGTCATCCGCCTGGGCCGATGCCCGAGAGTTAATCTGGGCACACCGCTCACGTCTGGCGCTCGGCGCCGTGCTTATGCTGGTCAATCAGGCCATGGGTCTCGTGCTGCCTGCCTCAACCAAGTACCTGATCGACGTTGTAATCGTCAAAGGACGAACCGATCTGCTTTGGAGAATCGCGCTGGCTGCGGTTATCGCCACGGTGGTGCAGGCCTTCACATCCTTCAGCCTGTCTCAGGTTCTAGGTGTCGCTGCGCAGCGAGCCATCACAGAAATGCGCAAGAAAGTACAGGCCCAAATCGCCCGGTTGCCGGTGAGTTATTTCGACTCGACCCAAACCGGGAAACTCATCTCTCGAATCATGAATGACGCTGAAGGGATCCGTAATCTGGTAGGGACGGGTTTGGTCCAACTAGTGGGAAGTTTCATTACTGCCGTAGTAGCGATTTGCGTCCTGTTCTGGCTCAACTGGCGTTTGACCTCGATTACCATCCTGGTGTTGGGAGCATTTGGTGGGGCGCTGGCTTTCGCCTTCACGCGGTTGCGACCTCTGTTCCGCGAGCGAGGGGAAATCACGGCCACGCTGACGGGGCGGCTGGCGGAATCTCTCGGCGGCATCCGCATCGTCAAAGCCTACACAGCTGAGAGGCGTGAAGCGCTGACATTCGCGCGCGGAGCGCACAAACTTTTCCGCAACATTGCTAAATCGATGACCGGCGTCTCAGCAACCACCGCCTTCTCGTCGCTGGTCATCGGCGCCGTTGGGGTCGTTATCATTCTCGTGGGTGGCCGCTCAGTAGTAAACGGTCAGATGACCATCGGTGATTTATTCATGTATGTGCTTTTCACCGGGCTCATGGCCATGCCGGTGATTCAATTCGCCGCGATTGGGACCCAGATCACGGAAGCATTCGCGGGCCTTGATCGCATTCGCGAGATTCTCGACACGCCTACTGAAGATGAAGACGACGCTCAGCGGGCGCCGCTGCCGGAAGTACATGGCGAAATTGATTTCGAAAATGTCTGGTTCGAATATAGCCCAGGCGTGCCGGTGATCAAGAACGTTTCTTTTAAAGCCCCTGCGGGTTCCACTACCGCGCTGGTCGGATCCAGCGGCTCTGGCAAGAGCACGCTCATCAGCCTGGCGATGAATTTCAATCATCCGCTCTCCGGAACGATAAGGGTCGACGGCAAAGATCTGCGCGCGTTGCGTTTGCGGGACTTTCGTTCGTACCTGGGCGTGGTAATGCAGGATAACTTTCTGTTCGACGGAACTATCGCGGAGAATATCGCCTTCTCGAATCCACACGCGACGATCGATGAGATCAAAGTTGTCAGTCGCATTGCGCACTGCGAAGAGTTCGTCGAAGCATTCGAGCTGAAGTACGACACGATCGTCGGTGAGCGCGGAGTGAAATTATCCGGCGGCCAGCGCCAACGCATCGCCATTGCGCGAGCGATTCTCGCCGATCCCAAGCTGCTGATTCTCGACGAAGCCACCTCCAGCCTCGACAGCGAGAGCGAAGCCTTGATTCAGGACGGCCTGCGGTCCCTGCGGCGCGGGCGCACGACGTTTGTCATAGCTCACCGGCTTTCAACCATACGCAGCGCCGATCAGATTTTAGTTTTGGAAGGCGGCGAAATCGTCGAACACGGGACACATGAAGAGTTGTTGGCCGCCGCCGGACGATACAAACAGCTTTATGATAAGCAATATAAGTTCGAGCGCGACCAGTTCATTAATCCCGGCGAAGATTTTACGGCACCACCTCCGCCCCTGGCCGCCCGAAGACCGCAGCGTCTTTCGAATCTATAGTCTGATATTATCGAACAACTGGGGTCAGGTCTCGCGATGGTTGCGATTCTCAATCAATCCTACTGCGCCTAAGGCGGCCATTAACGCATCATCGTCGTCGGTATTTAAATGCAAGGTCTTCAACAGAGTCGCGAAAAGTGTTGGCAGATGAAACGAGTAAGATCGAGTTGACCGACGCCCGAGGCTTCAAGACCGCAAGCCCGGTCCCGATTTTTGCCCGCGGATCCGATTAAAACGGAATGTAGTACCAACTAATGGAGGACGACTAAGATTCCGCCGCTGCTTCGCTTCCATCCGAGGTGGTGTGAAAGCGAATAGTGCCTTGCACAACTTCTTCCAGAGCAATTCGCGTGAATTTGTGTTTGGTGGGATCGATTTCAATCCGGGGCCGCGCGCCGCGTTGCAACTGCTTGCTGCGTTTGGCCGCCAGGATAATCAGTCGATACTTCGAATCGATTTCAGCTGGTGGCGCTTGTTCCACCAATTCGTCTAATTCTTGTTCTGCCATAAGTCTTTACATAGTCTCCTGTCCAATCGAATCTAAATATTTAATTAGCACCGGTGGCATCCACCAGCCCAGGCTGGTTGCCTTCGCGGGAAGCTGCGTCGACTTCCGGTTCTAAGTCGATGCCAAAGCCTGCGAGCGCCTCGCACAAGCTGACCTCCTGTCGCTCACGACGGGCGCGCTCAGCATAAATTACTGAGGCCAGCTGTTGTGAGGCGCGATTGATGTCGTCGTTCAAAATCACGTAATCGAACTTTTCGTATTGCGCCACTTCTGCAGGGGCACCTTTCAATCTGCGTTCGAGCTCTGCCGCGGAATCGGTGCCGCGTGTTATCAGTCTTTCGCGCAACAGCTCGAAAGAGGGCGGCAGAATAAATATGGAGACGCCATCGGCTACTTTGTGCCGGATGCTCTCGGCGCCTTGGACATCTATTTCAAGAATAATGTCTCGGCCCGCGGCTCGATCGCGTTCTACCTGCGCGGAACTCGTGCCGTAGTGATGACCGTACACGTCCGCCCACTCGAGAAACTCGCGGCGGTCAATCATCTCGCAAAACTTAGGCTCATCGACAAAGAAGTATTCGCGGCCATTCTCTTCGGATCCGCGCGGCGCGCGCGTCGTGTAGGACACTGAGTAACTAACCCCGGGGACCGTCTTTAAGACACGATCGATTAAGGTGCCTTTGCCGCCGCCGGACGGCGAACTAACTACGATAAGCATTCCGCGGCCGGCTGCACTTTCCCGACGATTAGGCTGTTGCGTTAGCTCATTCAACATTCTGCACTTGTTCCCGCAGTTTCTCAACCTCAGCCTTGATTACCAGCCCCGCGTCTTTGATCGCGATCTCGGTTGTTTTAGAGAGCACCGTGTTGGCTTCGCGGTTCAGTTCCTGCAAAAGAAAATCGAGCCGCTTGCCGACCTCTCCGTCCGCCTCCAGCGCCGCACGAAACTGTTCAAGATGACTTCGCAGACGGGTAAGCTCCTCCGTGATGTCACTCCGATCCGCGAGATAGGCGACTTCCTGCGCCAAACGCCCCGCGTCCAGTTGAATCGATTGGTTGTCACCGCGCGCGAGCAGTTCACCGATTCGCTTTTGCACGCGCTGCTGATATGTGTCGACGATGCCCGTGGCCGCGCTCTCGATGGCCGGCACCTGAGCTTCGATCTTCGCAAGACGCATTCGCATTTCTTCAGCGAGTGCCGCGCCTTCGCTCGCGCGCATTTCTTCCAGATCGTCCAACGCCTCCCCGATGGCGCGCGTAATTCCATTCGACATTGACTCGTCAATACTACTGCGCGCCGGTCCCAGCGCCCCGGGCAAACGAGTGAGCGTGTTAATGTCGACATCACCCGACAGATTAAACTCTCGCTGCATATCACGTAGCGCGCTGACATAGCCACTGATCAATTGCCGATTGATTTCATAAGTTGCCTCGCCCGTCCGCTCGAGGTTGATATTAAGATCAACTCGTCCGCGGGACAGCCGCGTGCTGATGAGCTTGCGAATACTCATCTCGAGGGGCGCGAGCTCCTGATTGATGCGGAGGTGAATATCGAGGTAGCGATTGTTGACGGTTTTGATTTCAACCGCGACACTATATTCTTCGCCCGTCGCATTGCCGCGACCAAAACCGGTCATTGATTTCATAAAATTGTCGGTTGTCCTTGCTCAGAGCTCACGGAGTAGAGTTTGCGAGCTTAGTTCTCATGAAGCTCTGCCGAATGGGTTATCAACCGCTCAAATTGAAGCCCTGAGGTGCGAGCCCTAAGCCGGAATCCAGGCACGAAGACTTTTCTACTGACTGCTAACCCCTGCCAGCTCTTCCTCTTCCTCATCCGCGAACTGCAATTCATAGAGCCGTTGATACTGGCCCCCGTGCGCGAGCAGTTCGGCGTGCGTTCCTCGTTCGATAATACGTCCCGCTTCGATCACCGCAATCAAATCAGCGCGGCGTACGGTTGACAAGCGGTGCGCGATCACAATCGTAGTGCGATTGCGAATCAGGTTTGCTATCGCCCGTTGAACCAGCTGTTCGGACTCGGCGTCGAGCGCCGACGTTGCTTCATCCAGAATAAGCACGGGCGCATCGATTAAGACGGCGCGGGCGATGGCGAGCCGTTGGCGCTGTCCCCCGGAGAGAAAGGTGCCTCGTTCGCCGATAATCGTGTCATACCCCCTGGGCAATTCCAGAATGAAGTCGTGAGCAAATGCGGTACGGGCCGCCTCCTCTATCTGTTCCTGGGTGGCAAGGGGATGGCCGTACGTGATGTTATAGCGGACTGTGTCGTTAAAGAGAACCGTCTCCTGGGTGACGAGGGCGATCTGCCCGCGCAAGCTTCTGAGTTTCGCGTCGCGAAGGTCGACGCCGTCCCACAACACCTTACCCGACGTGGGATCGTGAAAGCGCGGCAACAACTTTGTCAAAGTCGACTTCCCGCCGCCCGATTCACCCACCAGCGCGACCATTGTACCGGCGGGGACAGTGAGATTGATATCTCGCAAAACAGGCTGACCTTCTTCCGCATAACCAAACTTCACCTGACAGAATTCGACCTGGTTTCGCAGCGGAGGCAGCTCGATCGCGTTTGGCTTCTCAATTATCTCCGCGTGCTCATCCAGCACTTCCCAGACGTCTTGGGCGGCAGCCAGCGTTTGCGAAAAAGAATTCTGCAAGCGCGAAAGTTTTCGCATCGGATCGTAACTGCGCGCCAGGAGAAAGATGAAAGTAAAGAATTGCGCGGTGTTAATGCGGCCCAGGCGAATTTCTCTTTCACCAAAGAAAAGCAGCAGCACGATGAAAAGCATTCCGATCACTTCTATGATCGGCGGCGACATTCCGGCGATGCTGGCGGCACGCAAGTGCGCGCGACGGATGCGCTCAGCGACGGCAGTGAACCGCCCGCGTTCGCGATCTTCGCCGCCGTAGGCTTTAACGATGTTGTGATTCGCGAGGGCTTCCTGGGCCGTGTCCGTTAGTCGCTTGCTTCCTTCAAAGGATTCGCGCGCCAGCCGGCGCAGCGAGTTGCCGAATTTCATGGTCAGGCCGGCGATCGGTGGCGCGATGACTAGCGACCCCAGTGTCAAACGCCAATTTACATAAAAGGCCGTCGCGAGCAACGCAATTAAGGTGAGGCTCTCGCGCAAGGTGTCGCGCAAGGTGTGCGTGACCGCGGTTTCAATTGCCGCAGCGCTCGAGATCAAACGCGACACCAGATAATTTGTCCGGTGTCTTTCAAAAAATGCGGCCGACTGTGAAAGCAGGTGGCCGTAAAGTTCCTGGCGCAATCGCAAGATTGATGACTGACCGATATCGGCCATCCAGTAAGTCGACAAATACTCGGCGACGCCCTTGACGACTGTGAAAACGATCAGCAGCACGGCGATCGTGCGCCAGGCAGCCAGCCCCGAGGGTGGAATAATTCTTTGTAAGCCGAACGGAGTCGCGGTCGGCTGTCCTTTGCCCTGGCCGAAAGCCTGGTCGACGATTGGAATAATGAGCGCCCCGGTGGCGCTCTCCAACACGCCCACGACGATCATTGCCAGGGTGGCAATAATGAACGTTCCGGTGTGAGGAAGCAGGTACTTTAAAAGCCGACGAAGATCGCGCATCTTGAATCGATTCTTCGATCGTTATCGGGAAGAGAACCGCAAAGCCCGCGCACGATTACGAACTGGCAATATACTGAGGCCCATCGTTTGACGTCAAGGCTTTAGCTCCCCATACTAAGGTAGAAACCCCTTGCTCTAACTAGCTTTACGTAATCGCTGCCTCGATCCCCAGGGCTGGAATCGAGACAGGACAAGGAAAACAACTGTGGATCCCGAACCGACGACTACGAACGCCAAGAAGTTGCTGATTGTAGATGACGACGCGGACATGCGCACATTGCTCGCTGAATATTTCCGGCGATTGGGATTCGACGTCACCGAGAAGGAGAGTGGCCCTGCTGCATTGCAGGCCGTGTCGGCGTTCCGTTTTGACTGCTTCATCTTCGATGTAGCGATGCCTGAAATGTCCGGACTCGAACTGTTAAAGAAGATGCGCGACCGCGGGATCGATACGCCGGCATTGTTTCTTACGGCGCACGATTTGCTCGATGACAGGGTGGCGGGATTTGAGGCCGGGGCCGACGACTATCTGGCGAAACCCTTTAGTCCGCGTGAGTTGGAGTATCGCGTTGAGGCCTTGTTGCGAAGGAGCCAGGGCGGCGGCAAACAAAACGGGAATGAAGATAGAATGGAGATTGGGGATTTGGTCGTCGATCGTCGCCGCCATGAAGTCTCTCGGGCCGGTTCGAGAGTCGATTTGACGCCGCTTGAATTTCAAATCCTCGATTTGCTTGCCTCAGAGCCGGGACGCGCTTGGTCGCGCAACGACTTGCTCGACCGAGTGTGGAGCACCGAGTATGAAGGGTACCAGCGCAATATTGATCCCCATATCAATCGGCTACGGAAAAAGCTGGAAACAGATCCCAAGAACCCCCATTACGTGCTGACCGTCCGCGGCGTCGGGTATAAGCTCAACGAAAATCCCTAGACAGCTGCGAGAACCAAGGAACAGTGCGCCATTCGTCGTTTATTATTCGTTGACGATGTTCCGCTCAAGTATTACCTGTGCCTTAATCCTGATCGTCGGCACGCTGGTGACGATTAAAGGATCAGTCAGCGTCCAGGGTAATTCCCAAAGTCCCGCGACCGTGCACTTGCGTTGGCCCACACGCGCAGGCGTCTCTCGTTATAGATTGCAAGTGGCCTCCGACCGTAGTTTCCGCGACATTGTTTTGGATCGCCTGGTCACCGGGAGCCAAACTGAGATCAGCGATTTGGCGCCCGGAAAGTACTTCTGGAGAATTGCGCCGCTCACAAAGACTTTAGGGGGTTACTCGGCTGCCGCGACGATCATGGTAGCCGCGCCATCCCTTCCTCGACCTCGAATCATCCCGAGTTCGACGGCAACCATTCGCTCAGTGCAGGCTAACTCGCCTGTAACCACGGGCGGTTGGCGCGCCGCTGTCGGCGATATCGCTCGCCCGTTGGTTGCGCATCTGCGGTCGCGCGACAGCATCGATGTCGTGGGCACGAACGGCGATGGAGTGACGTTTGCGCTCGATAGCGGCAGCGGCGTCGCGCGGTGGAGTTTTCACGGGCGGCGATCTGCCACTTCAAGCGTTTTTCCCGTAATAATCAATTCCCGGCTCGGCACCGACGACGTCGTGGTTTTCGATGGGCCATCAGTGGTGAAGATTGACGGCCGTACTGGTCGCGAACTCTGGCAATCGCCTTTGCCGGTTGCGGCTTCCTCAGCGATTGCGTTATCAGATGGCAGCGGGTCGATCTTGATCGTCGTTGACACTTCGTTGCGCCGGCTGTTGGTTGTGAGCGGTGACAGCGGCAATCTCATTTCGCAAACTCAATTGCCTGGGCGGGTCGCGGGGGTGCCGGCAACTATGGGTGATCAGAAGGGCATCGTTCTGATCGCTTATGAAAATGGCAACGTGGAAATGCGGGACAAACGAGGTGCCGTGGTTCGTTTCGGCTCGGCGCGAAGTCCCGCGACGACCGGGCCGGTCGTAATAAAGGGCAGAAGACAAACTTTAGTTTTGTTGGGCACTCGCGAAGGACTGACCGCAATGGCCGCCGGGGATTTGCGGCCGCTGGGGCGAGTTACAATTAAAGACGATGGGCCCCGGGGGGATTTAATTGCGAAAGATTTGGACGGTGATGGCGTTGCCGAAGTGATCATGACAACGCAACGCGGACATTTGATCGCAATTCATGGCGAAGACGGAAAAGTCTTATGGGACGCTCCGGTCAATGATGACGCGCAGGCTCTGGCCTTTGCCGATCTGGATGGCGACAACGTCCTGGATGTAATTACACCGGGCACACAAACGTTTGCCACTGCATTTTCAGGCCGTGACGGATCGATAATTTGGAAAGATCCGGAAACGCCGGCAGTGGCCGCCAATCACGCGGCTCCCGCGCAATCTCGAGGACTAATCACTGTGCCAGTCGGCTCAGCGACGCTCCTGATTTCCAGTGACGCTTCGCGGACCGGTTTGCGGGCAGTCGAATTCCCCAGAGGCGCGCTTCGGCCACACCTACGCGGTGGCTTACAATACAGCTCGCACTAAATCTCGCCCGGGACAACTTTTGATATGCTCTGGATTACCGGCAGTGGGCTGCTCATCGTGTGGTTTATCTTAAAGTTTGCGCTCCACAAAGGTGGCGCGATTCACATCATCCTATTTCTCACTATATCGTTTTACGTTATTCAATTCGCCCAGGATCGGCGCACAAGACAGTACGAAGAATCGTTGAAGCCATAGGTTCGAAGGCGGGAATCCAGTTTCGAGTTTGGGTTAGAGCGGGTTTCGTCGGGCACGAGTGCCCCTCCGTTCCCGAGTTGAACCATTTACTTGCCTGTTTCGCCAAGCTTCGGCAACAATGATTGCGCCTATCGCATCAATCAGAGAGGCTTTAGTGCGCGCCGACGCCGTCTATCGCTTAAGCGGGAAGGGTAAAGAGATGAAGCACTCAATTTCCAGATTGATTACCATGGTAGCCATCCTTGTTTTCAGCTTCGTCGCGGCGGTAGCTCAGAGCGACACGGCGCGAAGCACGCTGGCGATCACATACCCTCTGGACCAAACGATTGAAGTGCCGTTTCACGGCACCACGCGCTTGCCGCGCTTAAAGGGATCGGCGACCGTCAGACGACAGGGCCGCCGGGGCACGCGAGTAACGCTGGCGATTGACAATCTTCCGCGTGCGTACGAATTGGGAAGTGTCTATACAACCTATGTCCTGTGGGCGATTTCTCCGGATGGCCACGTTGACAATCTGGGTGAGATAAAAAGAAGTGGCAGCGGTCTTATTGATTCGAAAATTGACGTGACGACGCCGCTGCAAACCTTCGCTCTCATCGTGACGGCCGAACCGCATTTCCTGGTCCATGCCCCGAGCCGGATGGTGGTAATGGAGAATCTGGCGCCGGCGCGAATTCGTGACGCGCAACTGGAAACTACGAAAATCCAATACATCGGCAATACCAGCGACTATTTTCGCGATTCACGCGTACCGCCAATTGCCGACACGGACTTTCGGGAAATCCCGGTTGTCCTGCTGGGCGCGCGCCAGGCGATTAATCTGGCGCGCTACGCCGGAGCCGAGCGTGACGCACCGACCGAGCTTCGAGCCGCGCAAGCCGATCTCGAACAAGCCGAGAGCGCGCAGCGAATGCGTCAGCCGGATCGAGAGATCGATATCCTGGCGCGCCAGGCAATAAGCAGCGGCGCAAAAGCAGAAGACATGGCCCTGGTGCGGCGAAGTGCCCGCGAGCGCCGCGAAGACCTGGAGCGCCGCGATGCTGCGGTGCGCACTGCGGAGCGTTCCGTGGACAGTGCTAATCAGGAGAACACGCGCTTGCAAAGCGAGTTGAATAATGAGCGCCATGCGCGCGAACTGGCGGAGCGGGACGCAGTAAACGCCACCGAACAACTGCGCGACGCGCGAACTGAAGTCGCGCGGTTGCGAGAAGAGCTGCGCACGGTACGGGCCGACGCTGATGATGCAAGGGTACGTCTGGCCCGGCTTGAGGGCGAGAAGCAAGCCGAGGACACGCGCCGCACCGCTGACAAGCGCGCCGCCGACCTTCGCGCGGCGGCCGATAATCTCAAGCAAGCGTTGTCGCGATTCCTGGCGGTGCGGGAAACGAACCGCGGCATGACCCTCGTCCTTGCGGAATCGCTATGGATTAGTCCGCGTTCTTCTAAATTGGCGCCGGCATCCGCGGCGAAGCTGGATCAAATTGGGGCGTTGCTCGCCAACAACCCCGACTATCAAATCACGATCGAATCCTACACTGACAACAGGGGCGTCGCTTCCATACTGGAGCAATTGACACAGGATCGCGCCCGCGTCTTGTCTGAGCGTCTGGCCGCGGCCGGCGTGGACGTTACTCGCATCCAGTCCAGCGGCATGGGGGCCGCCAATCCGATCGCCGCGAACACGACGCTGGCCAACCGTGCCAGGAACCGGCGCACTGAAATCACCCTGAGTCTTTCGGGGCAATAGCCGACCCGTGGCTGAGCGTCGTACACCGTGTGCGAACGACCCTCACCGGCAGACTAAACGCGGCCTGGTTCGACGACATTCATGATGAGTTAAGGCGCGCCTGCCGCGCCCTTCCTAACGGCGGGCTGCTGGCGCCGTGGCGGCCTTTTCCATGACCCTTCTCGAAGCCCTTCAATTAATTGGTTACAGCCTGGGCGCGATGCTGCCGCTGTGGATGGGATACCTCCTCTTCAAGCAGCGACTCGGCGTTGTGGCCATTCAGCGTCTGCTGCTCGGCCTCGGGCTCTGCATGATCGGTTGGCACGCCGGTAATCTTGTCGTCACGCTTCGCAGCCTGTTTGCTTTGGACGCCGCCAACTGGAGCACGGTCCTGCGAGTCGCTAATACCGTTGCGGTGATTAGCATCACCGTTTGTTACTCGCTGCTTCTGCACGTCCACATTCATCTCTGGGCCAGCTCTCAATCGCGCGAACTGAACCGAACCGAGCGCCTCCGGATTTATCTCTCTTACATTCCCTGTGTATTTCTCTTTCTGGTCGTGCCACGACTGTGGAGCGGCGCCTATCAGCCAATGATTGCGAAGCTCTCGCTGTTTGTCCTCCCGTTCGCGGTGTGGGTCGTTTACGCCCTGGCGGTCGTCGCCGTCACCGAATTATTGGTGGCCCAGCGCGCCACGTCGCAAAGCGAGCGGCGAATTCTGCGCACGCTTGCGGCTTCATTCATCGTCATCGCCAGTTTAATCCTCGCTTCGCTGGGGCTTGGTCTCGGGAAGGGAACGATCGCAGGCCAGTACCTGCAAACAATTGCCAACCTCGGATCCCTGCTGCCGTCCGCATTGCTGGCTTATTACATTTATCGCTACCGGTATCTCGAACTGATTATCAAAGAGAGTTTGATTGTCGCGAGCTTCGCTGCCGTGGTGCTGGCGGTTTATTTATACGGGATCCGCCGAGCCGCTGATTGGACCAGCGCGCGATACGGTTTGCGCGCCGGAGTGGTCGAGGCAATTCTGATTCTGGCATTGACCTTGCTGGCTGCGCCGCTGCGCGGCTGGCTCGAGCGAAGTTTTCGCTCGCTCTTCGAACGCGAGACTGCGCTGTACCGCGATGTAGTCTCACGAATCAGCGCTTCCGCCGGCCAGTATCGCTCACTGGACGAACTCCTTGGCGCCATCGAATCGCAGACGGCAAATGCTTTGTCATTGCGGCGCGTTAACATCGCGCTTTTGCCTGAGACTGAAAGTAATCATGGCAAAGAACCCTCTGCCGTCGAGAAATGTTTGCGCTCTTTAATGCGCGGCGGCGCAAAGACGTTTGAAAGGGACGAGCGATTGAACGAGCTTGGCTATAACATTGCCTATGCATTATCACGTGAAGATCACAATCTCGGCTTTCTGTTGGTTGAAGCATCGCCCAGTGCCCTGACGCCGGACGTGCGTGCTGTTCTGAACGTCCTGGCCGGTCAAATCGCGGTGGCCATTGAAGACTACCGGCTGATGCAGGAAAACGTGCGTTTAGAAAGAAAACTGGCCGAGGGCGAACGGCTGGCGGCGCTTGGTCAAATGGCCGCCACCGTGGCGCACGAAGTGAAGAATCCGCTGTCGGCGATCAAATCGATCGCCCAGGTGATGAGCGAGGACGAAGACATTAAGCGACAACACGCCCGCGATCTCAGCCTGATTGTCGGCGAGACGGATCGTCTTAGTAAAAGCGTGACGCAACTGTTGAGTTTTGCCAGCAAGCAGCCACCGGCGGCGGCGCCGTGTGAGGCAGCCGAACTCGTTCGCAGTGTCGCGGCTTTGTTTCGGGCCGATGCTGAAGAGCGTCAGATTATTTTACAGCATCGAATCCACGGCAATGCAGCGCTGAATGGCGTGCAGACCGCTGCGATTCGGGACTCTCTTTCGAATCTGGTGCTCAACGCCCTGCAGTCAACCCCGTCCGGCGGCGGGATCGTAATCGAATCGTCAGTGGCGGACCAGGTCATTACTTTTTCTGTTTCCGATACGGGCGCCGGCGTATCCCCCGAGGTGCGCGCAAAGATTTGGGAGCCATTTTTCACCACCCGACAGCGGGGGACCGGATTGGGTTTGGCGATCGTACGGAAACGAATGGAGGAAGGCGGAGGATCGGCGCGTCTCGCTCCCGCGACCAATGGCGGTGGAGCGAGATTCGAATTGAAGATTCCGGTGCAATGACCGCGAGTGCGGAGACGCGCGCCCTGCCAGCACAACCTTTGGAACTTTTGCGCGTGTCTCGCGTGTCACCATCCGGAGCAACCCAGCCGCCCGCGAGCTATCGCTACATTTTACAAACTCTAAAGGAGTATCGAATGATGATCTCAATCAAGACTTACCGTCTGTTATTGCCGGCGCTGCTTTGTGCGGTTGCTTTTGCGGCCGCGCCTTCCGTTTTCTGTCAGGATCAATCCTCGACGACGCGGGCAGTTGTGCGCGACGACGATACTAACCTCGACACCCAACTCTATCTGATCCTGGCAACGAACCGCGAGGTGGATGAAGGCAAGATTCCAGCGGCGCTCGATCCAATTATCAAACGGTTGCGTGAAGCGCTGCCATTCAAACATTACAGTGTCGCGGGTACCTTCCTCAATCGCGTTAAGAACAACGGCCGCCTCGACGTAAGTTGGGTAGGAAGTCCTTTTCTACTTTCGTCGACCTCGTCGGCCGCGGCTATCAGCAATCCGAGTTTTAACCAGTTCGCGGCCGTTGTAAGACTGGCGACGGACGGCAGCGGTAACGACATCGTGCGCATGAGTGAATTCAAATTCGGCGCCCGCGTTCCAATCATTACGGGCCAGGTGACCACTACTAACGCGGGCCTGGGTGTCACGCCGGTTTCTCAGGTGATGTATGAATCCGTCGGGCTGCACACTGATATCAGCATGCGTGAAGGCTCGCCGGTGATAGCCGGGACGCTGCATGTGGGACCACAGGGTGACGCAATCGTCGTCGCCATCGCGGCGCGGCGGGCGAATTAGACCGTTGGCGTAAAAGCGGGGCGGGTTCACCCGGGGATCCGCCTCACCAGTCCCAGCCGTCATTACTCTGGCACGGCAAGCGCAAGCAATCCTTTCGAATGGTTCGCGAAGCGGGCATCCCTGCCCGCTTTGTATTAAACTTTCGGGGGAGTCAGCATGAAGAGTTTGCGCTTGTTAATCGTCGACGACGAAGAGGCCGCCAGATATGGGATCAGGCGCGCGCTGGAAAGTTTCGGTTATGACATTGCCGAAGCGGAGACGGCGGAATCAGCACGCGCTTTGATGGCCCAGGGCAATTTCGATCTGCTCCTGCTTGATGTAAATCTTCCGGGCATTAGCGGCCTCGAGTTCCTCAAACAACTGCAAAGCGAAACTGCGAACCTGGCTGAAGCTCCGCTGGTAATTATCATTACCGCGCACGGTTCAGAGCGTCTGGCCGTACAAGCTGTAAAGAGCGGTGCTTACGATTACATTGCGAAACCTTTCGAGCTTGACGACCTGCGTCTGGTCGTTAAGAACGCCTTCGAGACAATCAAACTCCGGCGCGAGAACCAATCGCTGCGCCGGCGCATCGAAATCGAAAGCTCACAGCGTGGGTCGCTACTCGGAAATTCCAAGGCAATACAAAACGTTCGCGCGATGATCGAGAAAGTCGCCGACACCGATGCGACCGTTTTGGTGCGCGGCGAATCCGGCACCGGCAAAGAGCTAGTCGCGCGCGAACTGCACGAACGCAGCACGACGCGGAGCGGCGGCGCATTTGTCGCTGTAAATTGCGCCGCGCTGCCGACTGAGTTGATCGAATCAGAGCTTTTTGGCCACGAAAAAGGCGCTTTTACGGGCGCCGCGGCCCGCCGCAAGGGAAAGTTCGAGCAGGCAAACGGCGGCACGTTGTTCCTGGATGAAATTGGCGATATGAGCGCTAACGTACAGGCAAAGCTGTTACGCGCGCTTGAAGATCGAAGGATTGAAAGACTCGGGGGCGATGAGTCAATTCCGGTTGACGTGAGAATTGTCAGTGCTACTCACCGCGTGCTGGAAGAAGAAATCGACAACGGAAATTTCCGTGCGGATCTTTTTTATCGGCTGCGTGTCGTCACGATCGACCTTGCGCCGCTGCGGCAAAGACGGGACGACATTCCGGTACTCGCGTCTGCGTTTGCGGAATTGGCCGCCGATCGTCACGGCTTGCGCCCGCGCCCGATCGGGCACGACGCGCTGAGAATGCTGATGGATTACGATTGGCCAGGCAATGTGCGCGAATTGAAGAATGTAATCGAGCGCGCGGCAATCATGTCGGAAGGCGATGAACTTACCGCCATTGATATCGAACAGCCCTCCTCAGAAAAGAAAGACACCGTCGAAATGGCCACGAACGGTAATTTGCTGGTGCCTTACACCAACGATTTTCGCGATGACCGGCGAGAATTCGAGCGCCGTTACATAGCTCGCTGTCTGGAAGAGTCGGGCGGCAACGTTACCCGCGCAGCCTCGGTTCTGGGAATGCACCGCCAGTCGCTGCAACATAAGCTGAGAGAATTGGGACTCGGCCGGCGGTACGTAGCCGTAGGGGGCCGCGATGCAGGAGATGGCTGACAGATGAAAGCCAAACTCGACGCCATTATAAGACTGGAGCAAGCCGAATATCTGGATAGACTGCTTCCCTCCAGCGATGAATTACTCGCTGAGATGGAAGAGTACGCCGCGCTCCATCGCGTGCCCATTGCCGACCGAGAAGTCGCCCGCTTTCTGGAAATCACCGCGCGGGCGATCAATGCGAAAAGAGTGCTCGAATGCGGAATGGCAATTGGTTATTCGGTGATGCATCTCTTGCGCGGCATGGGCGACGACGGCCGCATTATCACCATCGATCCGAGTGACGAAATGATCAGGTCGGCGGATGGCTATCTTAAGCGCGCCGGTTTGCGTGCGCGGACGCAAATCGAGAAAGGATATGCGCTCGAAGTTATTCCCCGGCTTAATGAAATTTTTGATCTCATTTTCATCGACGCAGTGAAGGAAGAGTATCGCGATTATTTTGATCTCGCGCTGCCAAAGCTGAGGGTCGGAGGCGTCGTGATCTGCGACAATCTTCTCTGGGGCGGACAAGTCGCGGGCGAGATTCGATCAGACGATCAGAAAGCATCAACCGAGGCGCTGCGCGAATTCAACCATTATTTCGTTAATCATCCAGAGTTGCGGGCAGAGGTCCTGGCGGTTGGTGACGGCCTGGGATACGCGGTCAAGACCTCGTAACTGCCGGCCCCGTCATGGGGCCCAATAGTCATAGAACACGCCCGATCCTCCTGCACTCCGCGATGAGCAATAAATGCTCCACGCGGAGTTTCTCTTGGGGCCATTCGTAAGCTATAAACATTCTGTACTGACCGCGCCGGAAACAAAATGCTTTTTACCAAAAGAGGGTCGTCCGTAGATCCGGCCGCTGAGATAATCGCTCGCGGTGGGATCATTGCCTTTCGCACCGACACGTTCTATGGACTTGGTGCAGATCCTTTTAATGCGGAAGCTGTTGAGCAAATCAAACAGCTCAAGGGCCGCGAAGAGAGCAAGCCGATTTTGATTGTGATTAGCGATTACAATGAATTGCATCGCTTCATTAACGACCTTTCGCCGGCGTTCATACTGATCGCAGAACAATTTTGGCCGGGCCCATTAACATTGATCGGCCACGCTGGTGCGAACGTCCCCAAAGAAATCACCGCCGGCACGGGATCGGTGGGCGTGCGGCTGCCTGATGACGAGCGCGTCCGCGCACTCGTGAGAAGCTGTGGCGGCGCCTTAACCGCAACCAGCGCGAACCCGTCACAGGCTGTTCCGGCGAGAAGTGCGCGCCAGGTCCAGGATTATTTTGGAGACGCGATCGATCTAATCATTGACGACGGGCCGGTGGGGAGCGACCTTCCGTCGACAGTCGTTGAGGCTTCAGCTAAAACGCCAAGATTGATTCGCGAAGGTGCGGTCGCGTGGGCTGAGATAAAGAAACTACTAACGCCGGACTTATCCAGGGATTAACAGCCGAACCGCGATCGATAATCGGCGGTTTCTATTTCTAACGTGTATGGGAACCATTGAAGATCGCCGACATCCGCGCATCAACGTTGACTTCTTTGCTGATTGGGGGTGGGGACCGGAGTGTGACTTTTATGATCGCATCACCAGCCTCAGCATCAGCGGATGTTTTCTCGCCACGAGGCGAGAGCTGAACGCCGGCCAGGAAATCTATCTCAAATGGACGACAGAAAGCGCCGGCCTCATCGCTTTAAAGGGCATGGTTCGTTATCAGACTCGCGTAATGGAAGGATCGCCGCCCACGGGCGCCGGAATTCAATTTGTGAATATGAGCCAGGACATGCGAGAGAAACTAACTGGGCTGATCGCGGGCTTTGAGGAGAACTAGCGAAGAATTTACCGGTTCACGCGGCTTTGCCTTGAGGAGCCGGCGCGTAAGTAAGCAAAGCGCGCCTGCCAACAGACTATCGACACCTCAGGCGCTGGCATGGCTACCCGGCCGACTTCCCACAACAGGGTTTCACTGCACCGTCAAATCCTTAACAAATTCCCAGTCGCCACTGGCGTTCACATGTATGTTACCGACGTTTTTCTTGGCGATGACCATGTTCGCTTGATACCAGAGCGGAAAAACAGGTACGTCGCGGCTAATGATTTCCTGGGCGCGCGCATAGAGCGGCTGGGCCTTCGCGTGATCGTAGGTGTTCGTTGCGTCGTTCAAAATCTGATCGAGCTCCGGATTTCGATAGCGACTGCGATTACGGGATGCGCGCGTTTCCGTTGGGATTTCAGAGGATGCAAATAGGTCGTGATAGAAGATTGGATCCTGGTTGCCGCCGACCCACTGCCCGTAAGTCATTTGAAACTGCCCCCGGCGAAGCGACTCGAACAGCACATTTAACTCAGACGTTTCGATCGAGACCGCAACCCCTACGTCTTTCAAATAGTTTTGAATCACCCCGGCGTATTGGCGCGCGGATGCGCTGCTGCCCGAGATGCGAAAGGTGATTGGTTTGGCGAAACGCATGCGTGGTCCATCGCCGTCCGGGTCCCGAAACCCTGCTTCGTCCAACAATTGTTTGGACATGGCCGGATCGAAGCGATACATCTGGCCTTGCGTGTAGGCCCAGGATTCTTCGGGAAGAATGGAGTGCGAAATCTTGCCCTGCCCCTGCACCAGATCGCGAATCATGCTCTCACGATCGATCGCGTAAGCGATTGCCTGTCTTACCTTCAGATTATCTAGCGGCGCTTCGGCGGTGTTGAAAGTCAGCAGGTTTAAGTTCGAGCCATCGAACTTATGTACGCTCAGACTTGGATCCTGCGAAAGCGCCTGGATTGCGTCTGGCGAAAGACTGGTCGGCAAAGGGGCAATATCAACCCGGCCGCTGCGCAACTCAGCCTGCATGGCGTTCGAATCGCTAATCACGCGCACTCGCAATGACGGAATTTTGGGGGGACCATCCCAGTAAGTTGTGTTCGCTTCCATATCCACAACTTGCTGCGAACTGTCGTAGCTCTTGAATTTGAATGGGCCGGTGCCGAGCGGATGCGTCTTCTGTGATTCGTAACCGTCTTTCGGAATAATCGCAATCGGCACAAGATTTGGCAGCAAGCCGGTCCATTGCTTGTTCAGTTGGATGACCAGCGTGTGGGCGTCGGGCGCTTCGACGCTTCTTACGTAGGCCGTGCGATTAGCACCCACGCCCTCGAAAAAGCTCGCGGACTTGGCAAAGCTGTTACCGAGCAAGGTGTCCAGCGTGTATTTCGCGTCCGCTGAGGTAAATGGACGCCCGTCATGAAACGTCACCCCGTCGCGCAGAGTGAAAGTGAACGTTAGGCCGTCCTCGGACCTCTGAATATTCGAAGCAAGCTCGGGCACGTAATCAAACTTTTCGTCTTTCTTAACGAGGGAATTAAACATTAGGGCGCGTACCCGCTCGCTGGCAGCGTCGACGGAAGGGGAACCAATCGGATCGATTGTTTTGACATTATCTGAAAGTGCAATCACAAAACCGTTGCTGCGGTTACGGCGGCAACCGGCGGCGCAAACCATGACGACCAACAGACAGATGATTACAGTAAACGATCGCCCGACGCGCGTTGTTTCTCTCGAGTTATTCCGCATGCGATTCTCCCGGGTACTCATAAGCCAACTTACTGTTAAGGTCGGTTATTTCCTGGGCCAACTTTTCGTATCGTTCCATGTCGAGTGGCAGCGGCCCATTGGCCAATGCTTTGGTCGCCGCAATCCGCTCGAGTGAATCCTGCACGCGGCGCTCGCTTACTCGCTTATCACGTGCAGCAGCCAATAACGCCCGGTAGCCGCGCTGAATAGTCGCGGGCGTGGCGCAAATCAGCAACATGTCTTCACCGGCATTGAATGCCTGCACACAGGCGTCCTCAATTTCATACTGCTTGGCGATGGCGCCCATCTCCAGATCGTCAGTCACAACCAGATGTTGGTATCCCATCTCTTGACGCAGCAGCTTGCTGACAATGCTGGGGCTAAGCGATGCGGGTTCGACGAGGCCGCCGGTCGTTCCTCTCTTGATGTCGATGTTGGGAAAGCCGCCGTGACTGACCATCACCACGCGCACGCGGTCGTCGGCCCGCTGAAACAGTTCGATATAGGGAGCGAGATCCTGGGCCAGCAAGTCGTCGCGCGTAAGCGGCACGATCGGCATTTCAATGTGAGAGTCAACGGTGCCCGCGCCGATCCCCGGAAAATGCTTCAAGCAACCGAGGCAACCGGTGCCTTGCAATCCGCGCATGTAAACGGTCGTATAGCCGAGCACTTCGCCCGGTGAACTGCCGAACGAACGCGAATAGAGTCCGTTTGTCAGCAAACTTCGCTCTTTCGTGATGATCGACATCACCGGGGCGAAGTTGATGTCGAACCCGAGCAAGCGCAGCAACTCGCCCGTAACTCTCCCCAACGTACGAACACCCGCAAGGTCACCTTGCTGGCGCAGAGCGCGCGCCGAAGGCATCGCCGGAAATATCTCGCGCAGCCGATCGACCAGGCCGCCTTCCTGATCGACGCCGCATAACGGCGGGGTCGGGATCAGAGCCCGGGCGTTATCCAGCAGCTGGCGTACCTGCCCCGGAGATTCCACGTTGCGGCCGAAAAGAATTATCCCGCCCGGTTTGATCTCTTCGATCAAATCACGCGCGTCCGAATCGATTGTCTTGCCCGGCAGTCCGATAAAAAAGAATTGGCCTATCTGTTGTTCCAATGGCAGCGACGAGAAGTCAGATGGCATTTGTCCCCTGAATGAATGCGATATGAAAAGTCATGATTAGCTTACGATAGTAAACGACCGGCTTCAAATGAATTCAGAAAATATTTTTCTTATCGTGAATAGTAGCCGCGCTTATAAGTGGTGGTGGGAGCTTTTTCCATTAGAATAGTTTTGATGAAGGGAATGATTCTGGCAGCAGGATTCGGCGAGCGTTTGTGGCCTTTGACTGCCGATCGCACGAAACCGGCGTTGCCCGTGCTGGGAAAGCCGCTGGTCGGTTATGTCGCGGAATACCTGGCCAGCTTTGGAATCAAAGACGTTATCGTGAATCTGCATCACGAGCCTGATTCAGTGCGGCGCGCGCTTGGGAATGGGGACAGTTTCGGGGTGCGTCTCGAGTATGTGCACGAACCGGTCATCTTAGGGACCAGCGGTGCGCTTGATAATGCGCGCGAATTACTTGAAGACGAAACCTTCGTGGTTGTTAACGGCAAACTGATCACCGACCTGGATCTTAAAGCCGCATTGGCCGAACACCGTGCCCGGAACGCCCTGGCCACATTGGTGTTGAAGCGAAACGTCGCCCGCGAGCGCTTTAGCATGGTCGAGACATTCAATGGTTTGGTTACGCGGTTCGCTGGTATGCCGTCCGCAGCGCAACCCATAGCGTTAGAGCCACCGCTGATGTTCACGGGCATTCAAATCCTCGAGCCACGGATCTTTGATTACATCCCGCGCCGGGTCTTCTCGGACACCGTACTCGCCGTTTACCCTCAGGCGATCGCGAAAGGCGAGCGGGTCATTGCACACGTCGCTGAGGGCACGTGGTTCGAGCTTTCAACTTTGCAAAGATATCTCGATATTAGTCTGGCTTTGCTGCGCGTTCAAGATCGTGCTATCTACGCAGGCCGGAACGCCGTGATCGATTCCCACGCGGATGTGCGGGATTCCATCCTGTGGGACGATGTGACAATCGACGGCGGGGCCAGGGTGCGCCGCGCGATCCTGGGTGATGGCGTGCATATCCGAAACGGCGAATTGATCGCTAACTCAGTTGTCGTTCGCAACGAGATCATCTCCGGCAGACAGAGACCGTCCAAGGCCCTCCCCGGCGAAACAAAAGGCGAGAATTTTGTCGTCTCCTTATCGCAGTGATAAGATTTGCTTACCGATGAGTCAGAACCACCTGCGGGTACCGCGTGGTTGATCCTCTGGCATTGTCGCTACACGCCAAAGATTTAATCGCCCGCTACCGGGGAGGCGGTTTGGCGCCCAGCACATGAGTTCAGTCATTCAACCCACTTCACCCGCTTTTGCGTCGAGTGCCCGCGAACGATTGGAAGTGTATCTGGCCGCGCGACCCGGAGCAAACGCTAAAAAAATTGTCGCTTTGACGCCGGATGCTTCGACCAGAGAATACTTTCGCGTCCCCTGGGGTAGCGGGAAAGCGGTTGCGGCGGTTTATCCCGAGCCATTCGATACGTCCGCTCAGCCCTATCTGGATGTTACCCGACTCTTCCGTGACTGCAATCTGCCCGTTCCCGAGGTCTACGACGTTGATGCTGATGCCGGGATCATCGTGCAGGAAGATTTGGGCAGCCGGCAATTATGCCAGGTATTCGAGGAAGTTTCAGACGAAGAGCGCGAGGGTTTGCTCGAGCAGGCAATCGACCTTATTGCTCGTATTCAAGCCGCGACGGCGGCGGCATTTGAGCGCGGCTCGGTCGCCACTCGGCTTGCTTTCGATGAAGCGAAGCTGATGTGGGAATTGAATTTCTTTTTGGAACATTACTTTGGCAGTTATCGAAAAGAAACATTGACAAACGGCGAGGCGACCGAGCTGAAAGCTGAGTTGAATGCAATCGCCACAGAATTGTCTGCCTGCACGCGGGTGCTTTGTCATCGCGACTACCACACCGCTAATTTAATGCTCGATCCCGAAAACCGCGTTCGTATCGTCGATCACCAGGACGCACGGATGGGACCGGCCAGCTATGATTTAGTTTCCTTGTTGCTCGATCGCCAACCGTCCGCGCCGTCATTGGCCGAGGTGCGCAGTCACCGCCTGTTTTTTCTCGACACGCGCCGCCGGTACGGCCTCGAGGCGATCGATCCTGACGACTTCTGTAAAGAATTTCGTCTGATGACTATTCAGCGCGGCCTGAAAGCCATTGGAACTTTCTCGTGTCAGACCGCGGTTTACGGGCGCGGCGTATTTTATGAACGACATATTCGTCCTACTTTTCAGATAGTGGCCCAGGCCGCAGAATGGTTGGAGCTCTTTCCAGTTTTACAGCGAATGATTAAGGAGAGAATCGGGGACTGGTAACTCGCCACAGGGTCACCCAGACAGAGAGATTAATAACCTGCATTGACTTCTCTGCGCCTCCGCATCCCGGCGGCAAATTCTTATCAGCATGAATCACGTTTACATCAAAGACTTATCTAAACACGTGGGCGAGGAAGTGACGCTCAAGGGTTGGCTCTATAACATGCGTTCGAGCGGCAAGCTTCTGTTCCCGCAATTGCGGGACGGGACGGGCATTGTGCAAGGCGTCGTGGCGAAGAACGCCGTGACTCCGGAAATTTGGGAAGCGCTAAAGGCACTGGGCCAGGAGTCTTCGTTAATCGTGAGCGGCGGTGTGCGCGAAGATGCGCGGGCGCCCGGCGGAGTCGAGATCGACGTCGTGAGTGCCGAAGTCGTCCAGAATGCGCACGATTTTCCCATCACGCCGAAAGAACACGGGCCGGAGTTTCTCCTGGACAATCGTCATTTGTGGCTGCGATCGAAAAAACAGCACGCGATTTTGAAAGTCCGCCATACCGTCGTCAAAGCGGTGCGCGATTTTCTCGATAATGATGGTTTCACATTGGCAGATACGCCCATCTTCACGCCCGCGGCCTGTGAAGGCACGACAACTCTCTTCGAAGTTGATTATTTCGGGGAGGAGAAAGCCTATCTGACTCAATCGGGCCAGCTCTACAACGAAGCCACCGCCGCCGCATTCGGGAAGGTGTATTGCTTCGGCCCAACCTTTCGCGCCGAGAAATCCAAGACCCGTCGCCACCTGACGGAGTTTTGGATGGTCGAGCCAGAGATCGCCTACGCAACCCTGGACGACGTAATGGAATTGGCCGAGCGATTTCTCTCATACATCGCCGCGCGAGTTTTGGAGACGCGACAGGAAGAATTGAAAACCCTGGAACGCGACACGGCGAAGCTCGAATCGATCGTGCCGCCGTTTCCGCGCCTGCATTATGACGATGCGGTGAAGATGCTGGATGAAGGATTTGCGCAAGGCGCGCTGGAAAACAAATTCGAGTGGGGCGGCGATCTCGGTGCCCCGGACGAGACTTATCTGTCGAGTAAATACGATCGGCCGGTGATGGTCCATCATTACCCGGCGGCGGTTAAAGCCTTCTACATGAAGCGCGATTCCGAACGCGAAGAATATGCGTTGGGGGTTGATGTGCTGGCTCCGGAAGGCTATGGCGAGGTCATCGGGGGCGGCGAGCGTGCCACCTCGGTTGAGTTTCTCGAGCAACAGCTGGCGGTACACGAACTGCCGAAATCAGCCTTCGAATGGTATCTCGATCTGCGCCGGTATGGCAGTGTGCCGCATGCCGGATTCGGGATGGGCATCGAGCGGTGCACCGCATGGATGTGCGGTATCGAGCATGTGCGCGAGACTATTCCATTTCCGAGAATGCTGTATCGGCTGAAGCCTTAGGCGATCAATCATTTAAATCGGGATGCCGGCGTTTGTCGGCGCTCCGTCCGACTCTGAACAACTGAGCCCTCGTTTGATGGACGATCAACTCCGCACCGAATTCAATGAGTGGGCGCGTGCCGGCAAGGGTGAAAGCATGGAGCGCGGCCATCGGCCGGTCGGCGAGCAGGCAATTGCGCGCATGAATGTAGGAAGCAGCGCGCGCGTGTTAGACGTTGGCTGCGGCTCAGGTTGGGCTACTCGATTGTTGGCCGATTTGGCGATCGACGGCCGAGTAACCGGCATCGACATTTCGGATGAGATGGTGCGGGTCGCGCGTCAAGCTTCAGCCTCTTACAGCAATGTCGACTTCGAAGTTGCCAGTGCCGAACAGCTCCCCTTTAGCAATGACGAATTCACTCATGCTTTCTCGATGGAGTCGCTCTATTACTACCGAAACATTCCCAAAACATTGAGCGAAATCCATCGCGTCCTGAAAAGTGGCGCAATGTTCGTCGCGGTCGTCGACTTGTATTGGGAGAGTGAAGCAACTCATCAATGGATCGACGAGTTGAATGTGCCGGTGGAATTGCTCAGCGCCGAGGATTACACCTCGTTGTTCATTGATGCCGGCTTCACAAATATTCATGGACAGCGACTTTTTGATCCGCGTCCGGTCCCGGACGATTACATCAGCGGCTCTTTTCAGAGCCGGGAAGACTTTGTGAAATATCGCGAAGCCGGATCGTTGATGATTAGCGGCGAGGCCCGGAAATGACTACCGGAATCAGATACCGATTATCCGCACTTGCGATCCTGCTGTTGGGTGAATACCGATTGCAAAGCCAATGGAACCGGGAGGGAAAACCTACGACTTAAGCGACGTCACAAAGAGTAAGATGCCGCAGAGACCTCGAAGCACCGATAGAACAACAGAAATGAAGAGAGCAAACGTCCGGAACTATTTAATAAATCTTCTCAACGCCTTAACGGTTCTATGGCCAAGTTAATTTGAAGCGCATGAGCATCAACGAAAACATCGTGACCATCTTTGGCGGGTCAAAATGTAGCGAAGGCGACCCGGAGTACGCGCAGGCGCTGAGAGTGGGTGAGATGCTCGCCGAGGCGGGCTTCACAATATGCACGGGCGGCTACGCCGGCGTCATGGAAGCCGCAAGTCGCGGCGCGCACGAGCGCGGGGGACGCGTCATCGGCATGACGATGAATCAATTCAAGTCGGAACCCAACCGGTATCTCACTGAAAAGGTTCCGTCCCAGCATTTTTACGAGCGACTGCAGCGATTGATTACCCGGTCGGTGGGCTACATCGCCCTGCGCGGGGGCATGGGCACTGTTACGGAAATCTCGCTGGTGTGGAACAAGTTACAGACGCATGTACTCGAGCCAAGACCGCTCGTCCTGCTTGGGAATTGTTGGCCGCCGGTGGTGCGCGAATGGCAACGCCAGCTTGCCGTCAGTGAGGCTGACGTTGAAATTTCTCAGGTTCGCGACCTCGCCGGAAGAAGCCGTCGCTATTATTCTGAGGGAATCGCAACCTGTGATCGTCGGGAACGCTGCATTAGCGCAAGCATGATATTGCTTTTGGTGGTAGAAGTCGGAGTGTGAGCGAGGGCAACTATCCGCATTCGCGTTCCTTCAAGTCGCGGTTCCGACACGACCTCTGGAAAACATGAACGACACTGCGATTGACGTAGAGATTGATCATCTGCCCGGCGCCGGCAAAGCGGTCGCAGTTCTCGGCGTGCCGCTGAGTTACGGCCAAAGCAAGGGTGGAGTTCACCTCGGGCCGGCGGCAATGCGGGTTGCCGGACTGGCCGAGCGGATTGCCAGTCTGGGCTATGAAGTGAATGACTGCGGTGATCTACCGGTTGAACGCTCGCATTCCTTGCCGGGGTTTGACGAGAAGCTCAAATATGTCAACGAGATTTACGCCGCGTGCGAGCGTCTAGCCGTTGAGACGGAAAAGATTGTTGACGCGAACGCGTTGCCCATCACTATCGGCGGAGATCATTCGATCGCCATTGGGTCGCTGTCGGGAATCGTCAAAGCCTTTCGCAAGCGAAATCAAAGATTGGGACTTATCTATTTTGACGCGCACGCGGACATGAACACGCCGGACACTACGCCGTCAGGAAACATTCATGGAATGCCGCTGGCTGTTTTGCTTGGTTATGGAGCACCCGAGCTGGTTAACCTCGGCGGCTTTTCGCCAAAGTTCGATCCGAAGCTGTGCGCACACGTCGGCGGACGCGATCTTGATCCAGGCGAACGCGCGTTGATTCGACGACTGGGAATTCGATTTTTCACGATGCGTGAAATCGACGAGCGAGGAATCGCGGCCTGTACTGATGAAGCGATTCAAATTGCCTCTCAAGGCAGCGGCGGATATGCGGTCACTTTCGATGTTGATGTTCTCGATCCCGGGGATGCGCCCGGATCGGGCACCCTGGTTCGCGGCGGGTTGAGTTATCGCGAGGCGCATCTGGCCATGGAAAAGATGTCAGAAGCGGGCGGCATGCGATCGCTTGAAGTTGTTGAAATCAATACGGCGCTGGACGTTAACAACCGCACAGCCGAGTTGGGGCTTCAATTGATTCTGTCGGCGTTGGGAAAAAGAATTCTGTGACGTGGCTTAGAAGCAGGCGACTAAGCGCCATCCGGGGCGTATCACTCTAAACCAAACTGAACTTATGACCAGGAAACTTCGCATCGGAGTAATCTTTGGCGGGCGCTCGGGCGAGCATGAAGTCTCGGCGCGTTCCGCGCTTTCAGTAATCGACGCGATTGATAAATCGAAATATGAAGTGGTGCCAATTGCAATTACCAAGGAAGGGAATTGGTTGGCGCCGGCCGTGGCGGCCGAACTTCTTCCCCCTCAGACGCAGCGCCGGATCTCAACTCAAGGCCTGGGCACAACTCGTGACGATGTAGCGATTGTCGGCGATCCATCACGGACCGGACTGATGAACCTGGGCAGCGACGGTGCGCGGGCCCAACGTTTGGATGTTGTGTTTCCAGTGCTGCACGGCACCTATGGCGAAGATGGAACCATACAAGGCCTGCTTGAGATGGCCGCGATTCCTTTTGTCGGCTGCGGTACCCTGGCATCGGCCTGCGGCATGGACAAAGTCACGATGAAGGCCCTTTTCAAAGAAGCGCGTCTTCCTGTTTGCGGATACACGTGGTTGCTGCGCGCGGAGTGGGAAAAGGACAAAGATAGAGTCCTGCGCCGCATCGATCGCGAAATCGGTTTTCCGTGTTTCGTGAAGCCCGCGAATCTCGGTTCATCGGTCGGAGTTTCAAAAGCAACCAACAAAGCGTCGCTCGCGAAAGCCATCGATTTGGCGGCCCGTTACGATCGCAAGATCATCGTCGAAGAGATGGTTGATGGGCGTGAGATTGAATGCGCGGTCATCGGAAACGACGAGCCACGCGCCAGTTTGCCCGGCGAATATGTGATTCACGAAGAGTCGGCCCGCTTTCTGGATTACACTGAAAAGTATTCCAGCACCGGCAAGGTCGAGTTCATGGTTCCGGCGCGGATCTCTAAGTCGTTAATCGACCGGATTCAAAAGATGGCCACCCGCGCTTACAAAGCGATCGATGCCGCGGGCTTGTCACGGGTGGATTTCTTTCTGAAAGCGGACGGCGAGCTGCTGGTTAATGAGATTAATACCTTGCCGGGCCTGACTGATGTGTCCGGGTTTCCCAAGATGTGGGAAGCGACGGGAATTCCTTTTTCGCGCCTGATTGATCAACTGATCGAGATGGCAATTGAGCGTCATCGCGAGCGGGCCAGAAACGAAACCAGTATCTGACTCAACGAATCAATTCATCCCTTCGCGGCCCTGTATCCCTTGCGCGTCCGGACCGTCACGTCCGATCGACCGAGCTTCGCATCAATAGCCCGCCACTTCCCATCGCGCGCGCGGTTCGTCGGGCGATAAGCAATCGTGTATTGATGACCCAGCTCTTCAGCAATCGCTGCGAAGGCATCGCGCAACGCCTGTCCTCCGGCCGAATTGATATAGCGTCCGCCGCTTTTCTCGGCAAAGTTCCGCAAGATTCCTGACGCCTGCAAATCGCGTAGCGGGCCTTGCTCGCCCATGTTGACTGCATAGATGGTTGCGCCTACTTGTAGGGCGCGCTCCAGTGCTTTGTCCGCACTAGCGCGACTTGAGTTCTCGCCGCCGTCGGACAACACGACAATGGCGCGGCGCTTCTCTTCGCGCTTGCCCAGATCGACTGCCGCTTGCAGGACCGCGTCGTTAAGCGAGGTCATGTTTTTTGTCTTCAGCGTGAAGGCTTTCGCCGGCAGATCGCGGCCCGGCGAAAAATCCTGGATTTGTTCAACCTTCACGTCAAAGTTGTAGATCGCGGCTACGTCTTCGTCGCGCAACCCGTCGAGAAATCGAATCGCTGCGGCGCGCCCGAGAGAGAGTCGCGAATCCATGCTGCCCGATGTATCCAGGAGAATCGCCGCCGCGAACGGCGTCTCTTCAGCGCTGAACGAAGCAATCTTCTGCTCCGCACCATCCTCAAGAATCCGGAAGTCCGTCCTCTTTAAACTCGGCACAAACTTGCCGTCTTTATCCAGCACCGTGGCGTTCACGACCACCAGGTCCGTCGTCACGCGAACGATGTCGTCTTGATCTTGCTTGTCTTGAAGAGCGCGTTTAGAGGCGGCAATCGTGCCGCCAAGCCGGAAAACTGCCCCTTCTAAACTGGGAAGGATTAAGAGGCTTGAGCTTAGTAGAAGAGAGAGCGCAAAGATTCTTCGCCTGGAAAGGGAGTTGATTGCGCGATGCGGGGGCATAGTGGCTAACGATTGCTACCGCGAATGTGTTGGATCAACCCAAACAGCTTATTTGCTTGATCGATGACGACGGCAGAGACGACGTTGCGCGGAGTGTTTTCAACCAGCTTATGAAGCTCATCCGCCATCGACGCCAGTTTCTTGACCCTCGCTGTCATGTCTGCCGGAATATCGTTAACGTCCGCATCGGGGACCGCGTCGGCTCCTCCAGCGTCGTTACGAATGCGCTTGGTCAGTTTTTCCAGTCGCTCTAGTTTCTTTTGGTCGTCGGGGCTAAACGCCTTGTGCGTGTCGTAGCTATCAGACAGCTCTTTGGCTAACTGAGAGCTCTCTTTCGCCCGCGCAACATGTTCGTCGTAGCGCTTCTTTTCTTCTTTTAACAGAAGCTTGCTGCGCATTTCCGCTTCCGGTGATCCGAATCGCGTCGAGTCGTCTTTCGGCGCATCCTTCGACAGGGGATCCGGGCTGGCGGTCGGCAGAGACGACTGACTGTAGGCCGAAATTGTGAACGCGATTAGCGCGGCGCTGAGCAATAGGCCTCGTCCTATCCATTTCCTGGTCTGACGGCAATGAAGAAAAGGTGTCATCTGGTGTTGCGGAGCAATCGTAACTGAACGCAGGTCGCCGCTCAAGATCGATTTAACCTCTGACTGTTTAGGACAGAGAGTAGCGCGGGCAGCTGGCGGTCAACCGTTTGCCGATATCATCTCTACAATACTGTGACGAGAAAACGAGATGCGATCGTTGGCTTATAGGGGGAAGATTTCTGAATAAATCGCTCAGGGCACGCGGGCGGGATTTTTTTCTGTATTCAGAAACTCGTCGCCGCGCGGGGCTGGCCGGCTGACTACGATTGTTTTGCCAGCGGGCGCCGGCATGGGCGGTCGCTCGGCACCGGGCAGGGCCTTGAAGGCGATCGCCAGATGTGCCTCGCCCGCCAACACTCTGGAAAAAGTTGCCGATGAATAATCCTGAACCGAAACTTCCACGCTGTAGCGCGTCCTGGCATCCGCCGCCAAGTCGGTGGCTTGCGGCAGCACGATCCGCGTTTCCACTGCGCCGCCGGTCCGCCGCCGCAATTGCAACTCGACAGCGACATTATGCAGGGTCTCGTTTGAAATGTTGTGAATCGTGCCGCCGAGCACACTCTTCTTGCCATCAATCATCGCCTCATCGACAACCACTTCGGCCTTTGGTTTTTCCTTCTCGATCTTTTCCGAAGCCGCAACGGCCGCCACCTGTCGCTCGTGCCGTTTGCGCAGATACAGGTAACCGCCGAGAACGCTCCCGGTCAGGACAAGCGCGCAGAGAACGCCGACGAGCAGGCCGCGCGTGTGGCGTTGCTCTTCTTCTTCAATCGCGATCGGTTCAGTTTCTAGTTGATTTAGGATTTGCATTAATTACTACAGAGTTAGGGCTGACATCGACGCTTACTATTTTCGTGGCCGAGTTTACCAGGACTACGGATGCTTTGAGGTCGATTTCGCGCGAGTTTTTGGATGTCGCGGGCGATGCCCCGGTGACGTTTTCAATCAAGGCATTCAGAAAGTCCTGCTCAGCAGCCCCACTACTGGGGAGCGTAATCCATTCCCCGCCGGTTGGGCCATCAGTGCGGCCTTCGATCTTGGCATTCACAGAAATGTTCGCGCTGGCACCGTCGATTGGCTGCACTTCAACCATGATCGTGTAACGCCCGCGGGTCCAGTTTCGCGTGTTATCTGTAATGATACTGGCGTACCGATTGAGTTCCGCCTGAGTTACCACCGCGCCTTTGATGAAAGTGTAAGGCTGGCTGACTAAAATGCCCTCTTCCAATTTCGACGAAGCTTCGTCGAGGATCAGTTTGCGATCGCGCATTACTTCGGCGACGCTTTTAACGATGGCGTCGCGTCGCGCGGTCAGTCTGTACGGGTTTGGCAGCATTCCCCGTTCGCGTGTTTTGTCTTTGCCGAAATTTATTCCGGATCCGGTCGTGCCCACGTTGGTCTTCGCGCCATTATTTGCGGGGGCTTTGTTGGAGCTGGCATCGGTAATTCGCTGGTTCTGCGTATCCACTCCTTTACCCTGTCCGACGGCGACCGTTGCGCCTGACAACGTGAGTATCACGGCGAAAAAACGAAGCGAAGATTTCATGATTGCTATCCTCATCGCGAGAGAGAATTAGGCCGAGGGGGACAATTCTGAGAATAGTCCGATTGATCAGTAAAGACAAGACAGCGCGCAGTCAGGTAGAAGTTGAATTTGACGAGGCGAGCTGATAGTTACTGGGAACGCGCCGACTCCCCCGTATTCCGAGCCTCGTTTCTGATAAGAACGAGCCAAACGGTTGCGTCGCGAGGAGGACTTCAACGGCCTTGCGTCCGCTCCCACTCTCGCAGCGCACGCACACCTTTTTCGAAATCGGCAGAGTTGTTATAAAAGTTGTGAGCGCCGTCGTCACGCGCAGGATCGCGAACATAGTACAGGTAATCAGTCTGCGCGGGGTTCAATGCGGCGTCGATGGAACTCTCGCCGGGGTTCCCGACTGGGCCCGGGGGCAAACCGGAAAAGATGCGCGTGTTGTAAGGCGAACGGCGGTTAACATCACTCAAGTAAACCTTCCCGTCATCGCGCCATTTGCCGGCGAGCTTTGAGGCGTAAACGATTGTCGAATCGATCCCCAAAGCCATGTGCTTTTTCAGACGGTTGTAGATAACTGAGGCGACCAGCGGTCGATCCTCTTTGAGCTTGGCTTCCGATTCGATGAGCGAAGCGATGATAAGAGTCTGTCTCGGCGACATGCCCAGCGCGCGCGCTCGCTCAGCGCGTTCCGGCGTCCACTCCTGGCGAAAGCGCTTCACCATCCCGGCGATTACCGCGGCGGCTTTCGTCTCTGGCGGGTAGCTGTACGTCGCCGGGAACAAATAGCCTTCTAAATCCTTCGCAGTTGGATCGAGATCACGAATACCACTGGTGTCGTCCATCAGCTTGAGCGCTTCATCCTTGTCCGCAAGACCAAGCTCAGGGACGTGCGCCATCGACTGGGCAACGTCCCAGCGCGTCCAGCCTTCGATCACCGTGAAGCGGCTCAGGCGCTGTTCGCCCTCTTCAAGTTTCTTCAGAACCCCCAGGGGCGTAATCGGAGAAGGGAAGCGATACTCGCCCGCCTTGATCAGCTTTGCGCTGCCCGTGAGTTTGATATAAAGCAGCAGTGGCCACTTGCGGCGGATAACTCCTTCATTCAACAACTTGTTCGCGATGCTTTCCGGACTCGAGCGGCGAGGGATTTCTATGTAGTCGTTGGCCTTGTCGTGCGCAGCCGGCAATCGCAGGTCGCGATACACCCAGATCGCCAGGGTGCACGGGACTGCGATCAAGATGAACGCGATGGCTGGCAATATTCGTCTGGTTCTTTTCTTGAGTGCCATAGTCGATCTATGACGCGTGATACTGCGGCCGGTGCCGGCTTGAATGCATCCCGCCCGGACTAACGCCTCGCGTGCTCTGAAATAAAATCCCTCAAAATGATTGCCGCTGACTCGCTGTCAACGTGCTGCTTAATCTCGCTTGTTACCAGACCACGCGATTTCAACTCTGACTCGGCGGCGAACGTGGTCAAGCGCTCGTCCTGCAAATAGACTGGAACGCGCAGCGAGCGGCTAAAGTTTTCGGCTTTTTGTTTCGCTTTCTGCGCCGCGTCATTTTCCTTGCCATCCAGGCTTAGGGGCAAACCGATTACCAGCCCGCGCGCATCATAGCGTTCGATGAGCGCAGCGACCCGGCGGAGCAGGTCTTTCCAACTGCGCCGTTCAAGGCACTCAAGTGGAGTTACAGTCATTTGCAGTTCATCAGACATGGCCACGCCGACGCGTTTAGCGCCCAGATCAATCGCCAATAGGCGACCCGGACCGACGTCAATTTGGCCTGCCCTTTCGACTCTTTCTGATGACTGCACTGATAAGCTCGTAAGCTGAATTTGATGGAAGGCGTACTGCTTGCGCCCGATCTAAGCAGCGGCTATGATACAAGCGTTCGGCTGAAGCGCTAAGTTCGCATTGAATATTGCCGGCCGTGACGAACCTTTCGAGGATCAACTTATGTCATTTAAAAGCAAGTTTCTAATGATTGTTCTGTCCGCATCCCTGGCGATGTATTCGATTGCCGGCGCCTGGCTGGCGACACGGGCGCAACAACCTGCCAACGATCCGAACGCGCAGCAAAAGATCTTTGAGAGCGTGCTTCAGCACATTCAAAACGATTATGTTGATGAGCCGAACATGGAGAAAGTTCGCGCGGGCGCCTTGCGCGGCTTGGCTTATGGACTCGATCCATATTCGACGTACCTGACACCCGAGCAGGTTAAGCAATATCGCGCGGATGCCAGGACTAATGAGGCCGGAATCGGCGCTGAGCTTTCCCAAGCCTCGTCCTTCTTATATGTCGTCGCACCGGTGAAGGGATCGCCCGCGGACCAAGCCGGCGTCCGCGCCGGTGACGTGATCGAATACATCGACGGCAAAGCGACCCGGGACATTTCTTTGTACGACGCCCGCCAATTGTTAAATGGCGCCCCAGGCACGGAAGTGAAACTGCGAATTCTTCGCGCGGGCGCGCGCCCGCTCACCCTCAGCGTGAAGCGCGGTACTTTCCGGGCACCCGCTGCCGAGGCCCACATGGAACAGGGACGCATCGGAGTTCTAAGAATTAACAGCCTTGATAATGGCGAAGCTGCAGATGCGAAAGCGCGACTACAGGATTTGATGAGACAGGGCGCGCAAAAAATTGTGGTCGATTTGAGGAACGTCGCCGGCGGTGACATTCAAGAGGGCGTTTCGGTGGCAAACTTTTTTGTCCGCGAAGGCCCGATCGCGAAAAGCATCGGCCGCGAGCAAAAGGTATTGAAATCTTTCGACGCGGATCCCAAGGTGACCCTTTTCAATGGACCAGCCGTCGTCCTCATCGATGCGGGAACCGCCGGGGCTGCGGAAGTCATTGCCTCGGCCTTCGCGGAAACGAAGCGCGGCGACGTCGTGGGCGAGAAGAGCTTCGGCGCCGGCGCTGAACAGGAATTATTCACGCTTCGTGACGGCGACGGACTGTTATTGACGACTGTGAAGTGGGCATCAGGCAGCGGCAAGCCATTCCTCGGAGAGGACCGCGTTCACTCGGGGATTTCGCCCACAGTTGAGGTGAAGAGACCGGAAACGGCGGCAGTTTCGGACGTTGAAGATCTCTCCGGTGGCGATGAAGACAAGCCCAACCAGCCAAAACCGAGCGCGCCGTCGGAACCGGTTGTGCCAAAGCCGCAACCCGATGACATTCAGCTCAAGAAGGCAATCGAAATACTGCGCGACAAACCGGCCCAACGAGCGGCCTAGGCGGCTGATACTGAAAGCCCATCGAAAGACCGGCGCGGAGTTGCTTCTGCCCGGTCTTTCATTTTGAGCTACAAAAACAATGGCTCTCCTGATCGGATTCTTTGGAATTCTCCTGATCACCGGTGTTCTGTGGGACGTCTTTGAAACTATCGTCCTGCCGCGGCGTGTCACGCGCCGGATCCGACTCACGCGATTGTTCTACCGCTTTACCTGGAGCCCGTGGTGGGCCGTCTCTCGCATCATCAGGAAAAAAAAGAGACGCGAAACGTTTCTGGGAATCTATGGACCACTGTCATTGCTTGTGCTGCTGACGGTTTGGGCAGTGAGCGTCGTGTTCGGATTTGCGCTGCTGCACTGGGCCATTGGATCACGGGTCGGCACGATCGATCACACGCCGGGCCTGCTGACAGATTTCTACTATAGCGGCACGACCTTTTTCACGCTTGGCCTGGGCGACGTCACGCCGCTAGGGGGTGCCGCCCGCGTCATAACCGTGTTGGAAGCCAGCATCGGATTCGGAATGCTGGCGCTGGTGATTGGATATCTGCCGGTTCTTTATCAGGCTTTTTCGCGGCGCGAAGTCAATATCTCAATGTTGGACGCGCGCGCGGGCACCCCGCCCACGGCCGTCGAGTTGTTGCGGCGGCACCAGGAAGCACGCAGCATGACAAATCTTGATCAATGGCTGCGTGATTGGGAGATGTGGGCCGCGGATCTGATGGAGAGCCACCTTTCTTATCCCGTACTCTGCTTTTTCCGTTCACAGCATGACAATCAGTCATGGCTGGCTGCGCTCAGTACCGTCCTGGATGTTTGCAGTTTAGTGATGGTCGGGCTAGACGGTGTGCCGAAGTGGCAAGCGCAACTAACATTCAAGATGGCGCGGCACGCACTGGTGGACATCTCCCAAATTTTTAATACCTCACCGCTGCAACACGATCGGTCGAGAATGACGGATCAGGAATTAGTGCAGCTTCGTTCGCAACTGTTGGAACGCGAGGTTACCCTTAGTGACGAGCCCGGAGACGATAAGACCCTCGAGGATCTGCGCGCCATGTACGAACCGTACACCAAAGTTTTGTCGCGCTATCTGATAATGCCCTTGCCGGATTGGGTACCTAAGTCACGCAATTCCGACAACTGGCAAACCAGCGCCTTTGAAATCAGATCTCCCGCACCCGAGCAGCCGTTTCAAAAATGCCTGTTGAAAGAGCGTTCTTCGGGCTCGCGGGTGTCTGCGGCTTTTCACAAAAAAAATTAAACTGCGTTGATGATATGGAATGTTAGCCAGTCTATATGGTACATGCCTCCCTGCCTTAATTATTGTTTCGCAGGCAATTCGCGCGCTTCCCGTCTTGTAATTCCATTGCGACAAGCAAAACTTACCGCAAAATAGACCGCGCACGCTGGTTCCGGGGACTAATCTGTTTTACGTCACGCTGAAAAGGCACAGATATTGCCACCCTCACTAGTGAATCGCAGACCCGACCTTAATAAGACGAATCAAAGGAGATTTCGACATGCTGATTACCAAGAAAATGTTGTTGGCTTTAACGCTGGTCGGCGCGTTGGTCGGCGCGGGCATCGGCGCGATAGTTACACGGACCGCGCAGAGCACCAGCGCAGCAAATACAAACTACGATACGACCAGGCCGGCCACGGCCAACCTGGTGGCCAACGAAAGAACACCTGAGCGAATCGCGGCAAATAACAGCTCGCAATTCAATACAACGGAAGAGCAGACTGCATATCGCCAGGGATTTGACGCCGGCTATGCGACCTGCACCGGCAACACTAATGCTTCCTCGCGAAGCGTTGCTTACCAAACTGCTCCGGTTTATCGTGATTCGGCCTCGAATGCCCGCACGGTATCGCGCTCGACGCGACGATCCAGCAACACGCGGCGCGTTTATTACGATTATGGCAACACCACGCGCAGCCGCTCGTTCTGGCAGAAGCACCGGGACAAGCTGACAGTGGCCATGGGTTCCGGCGCGGGCGCCCTGATCGGCGGATTGATCGGTGGCAAAAAAGGCGCGGGAATTGGATTGTTGGGCGGTGGCGTTGGATCAGCGCTCTACACGTACAAACTCCGCAAGCATAATCGCCACTACTAAACGGAGTTTCGCTTGAGTAAAAAGTCGACACTTCTTTGGGCGGTTTTAGTCGTGGCCGCGATCGGCGGGAGGGCAGTTTCATTTGGAGCTGCCCTTGCTCAATCACCGCGAGCACGAAAAGTATCCAGACCCTCAGTTAGCACATCGCAACGGATCACGTCGTTGCCGCACCCCGTTACCTTTCGCGAAGTTCATGGGCGCGGGCTGCTCGTGGACACCTGGATCAATTCGATCGGCCCGTTCACCTTCGCTGTCGATACCGGCGCCGGGGTCACGTTGATGTCACACCGGGCCGCCAGCGCCGCGGGCGTGAGCATTCGCGCCGGCCAGGGACCGTCGATTGCCGGAGTCAGCGGCGTGGTGGTTTCTGCCGATGCGGGATTCGTGCAGAGCATTGCAATTGGGGATCGCCAGAACCAGCTGCCGGCAAAGACGGATGTCGTCATCACTGACGGGTTGCCACGCGATCTTGATGGTCTGCTTGATCCCAATGACGCGTTTTCGTCGTTGGGGTACTCGATCGACATCCCACGTCACCAATTATCTGCGTTCGATCCACGCGAAGTTCCGTTGAGTTTTCGCACGCAGCCGCGCGATGGCGCAGTGGTCGCCTGGGAACGGGACGGAAATAGCCACCGCCCATTTGTTCAGCTCGACACCGGTGAAAAAACTTTAATTGATACCGGCTCCAGCCTTGGATTCGCGGTGCAAAGCGCCGGACTGGGGAACGGTTCAGCGCGATCCGCGGTCAGCGATGTGGGCGGCCGCGTTTCAACTCAAAGAGTCGCCCCGCGCACAGTCTCGATTGGGTCTCTGGTGTTGAGAAATGTTCCTACCGATATCGTATACGGAGCGTCGCTGGATGCGCCTGCGATGCTTGGTCTAAACGCTCTGCGTCCATTCCGGTTGCGCTTTGATCCGCTTCACCGTCTGATTGAGATATCACCAAGCTACTAATTAAAGAAGCCGAATCGTTCGGCCGGGACGACCTGATATAAGCTTCACTGCCTCTGGCACTCCCGCGAAACATAATAATTACTTATTGACATGCGGACTGAAGTCTTGCATATTCTCGCATTCCTTATGTCCGTCACGGGTCGCCTCTTTTCTGATCGCCCAACCGCGGAACAATCCAAGCTACGAGCGTTCGCGCTTATGAGGTTTTTAACCCAAGCACTCAACAGTAAAGTAACAGGAGAAAACATGAAAACAACGTCAAGGACTTGGCGCGCGGCAATTATCACTCTGGTATTTGTTCTCGCGATGATCAGCCCGCTAACGAATCATGCATATACACCGCCGGCGCGCAACATCGAACCGGCGAATGCGCGCTCCAGGAATACTCTTGTGATTGACGATCCGGAAGCGGTTTATGAAGGCGCTCGGATAGTGCACAACGTAACGGCCAACGGGCGAAAAGGCATGCGCGTTCATGCGAAGTTCCAGGTAAAGTATGGCAAGGACGTGGCCTGCCAGCTGATCGCATATTTTTATTACGATGACTCTGATAACACGCCCTTGAAAGCTGGTGACGAAAATTATCAAGACGCAAAAGGGAATGTATCGGCGCACACGAACTTCACGCCCGGTTACGACCCGGCGGTCTACAACGATCTCCAGATATTCATTCCTTACGACGCCCTGAATATGGAAAGTGGCGACCAATATGATCTGAAGTTTTACCTGGCCCTCTATGATAAGGAAGGCGGGCGGTTTTTTGGAAAGTCAGGTTGGTACAAGTTTCATTTGACTATGCCTTGAAGAACTTTCGATAACACCACGAGCGGGAGACGGTCCTGGCGAACGCCCTTTAATATTTGCACTAGTTCAGAGATCCAGATGTGAAAAAGACTTGTTTAGCTTTCGTAATTGTCTTTGCGAGTCTCGCCGTTGTCGGGTCTGCTCCGGCGGGCATGAGCATGCGGCATGAAATTTCTTCGGCAAACGGTTTTGGGAATGGACCAGCTCAAACGCGCGTGCGGCCGTGCCTCCGTGAAGATTTGAAAATAAAGGAAGGCGAAACCGACGCGGCCATGGGCGGCGTGCGCGTGACGCCCTACATTTTTACGAACGTATCATCTTCCGCCTGCACACTAATTGGTTATCCGGCGCTCGACCTTCTGAGTCACACGGGAGCGGTCGTTCGACGCGCCACTAGACAAAAACTGGATAGGCCTGATTCAGCTGCCACGCTTGAGCCCGGGAAAACCGGCTGGTTCAATCTTCATTACAACTCCGGCGGGGCGGGACGCGTGGGCCGACCGTGCCCGAGCTACCAGAAGCTTAGGGTGACCGCACCACGCCTTGCCCGGCCGTTTATCCTGCGCACAGACATTCAAACATGTGCGAAGACGGATTTTGAAGTCAACCCGATCAGCTCAGGCATGCCTCAATAGACCGATTCATTTCAAGAGGAAAATCTAGATGAACAGAGAAATGTTTAAGTCGATCCGTAATTGCTTTTCATTAATGGCTGCGATTGCATTTGCTGTCACCGCGCCGCAGACCGCGCTTGCGCGTCAAGACAAGGCGAGCGTATACAAAGTGGTCGAGGCCGGGATTGAGTTCACCGTGCCAACCGGCTGGGAAGCGGAAAAGGACACGAACGGCACCGTCACCGTTTCCCGAAAAGAGAATGACACCTATGTTGTAATTGCGGTAACCGTCCTGCCAACGGATCCTTCATTGACCCTGGACAAGGAGTTCGCCGCATTTTCGGAAGGCATTTTCGACAGCGTAAAGAAGGATTGGAAGAATTATAAAGCAGACGAGATCAGCAAAAGGACGCAAGCTGGAATGCCCATCGTCGTCCAGTCCTTCAGCGGCACAGCGCCCGATGCCGGGGGTGATTTGGAAGGCCTGGCTATCGTAGTGGGTTCGGCGAAGCCTATCGGCATATTCGCGCAACGCACTAAAAAACATTCAGACACCCTGGCCAAAGAGATCACTGAGTTCCTTGGCAGCATCAAGAAGATCGAGCCTTGATTCTTATTCAATTCGGCGGTGATTAAGAGGTTACAATGTCGGGTGGCATGGCTGAGCGCGCGGATATCATCGGCGCGTTGCGAACCCTCTTCAGGAAATGAGAGTAACCTTACAGTCACTAGCTTCGGGGCGCCACAATTACAGGAGACAACATAATGCTTCGTGCCGGCCTACTGATTCTTTGTTTCGCTGCTTTCACATGCTGCTGTTTTGCTCAGGATGAACGCACCATCATCAAGAAGTCCCTCATACCGGCAACGGGCACTGACACACGTAATTTCATTCCCACCGGCTGGAAACTTGAAGAGCAACTATCCGCTGATCTAGACGGCGATGGCACGTCTGATTACGTTTTGAAGCTGATCGAGAAAAAGCCGGCGAAAAACAGCGAGGACGTTATTAACGATCGGGCGCGCGCATTGGTAGTTCTGCTTCAGCGTGCTGACGGCACACTATGGCGGGCGGCAATCGCCGACAAATTGCTTCAGTGCACTGGATGCGGCGGCGCGTTCTATGGTTTTGTCGAAGCCCCCGCCAATGTAAAGATTGAAAAAAATGTGATCGTGGTGGAACAGGATCATGGATCGCGCGAAGTTGCCGATGTAACGTTCCGTTTCCGGTATGATCCGGCCAGCCAACGTTTTATGCTCGCCGGATTTGACTATTCAGAGCGCGATCGAGCGAATGGTAAAGCAGTTTCCGAAAGCACAAATTATCTGACCGGCGTCCGCAAGACGAATGGCAGAACATCCACGATCATGAAGACGAAAGTTTTCATCGACGACGTTGATTATGAGAAATTCGAGGAAGACGCGGGCAAGCGCTTGGGTCTTGGCTAGGCCACCCATAGAATAGTTGACCCTGGCAAAAAACATTTCTACAAATGAAAGGATACGAATGCGAAAATCTAATGTGAATTTGGCGATCGGTTCCGCCTTGTTGTTAGCGGCAGTTCTGGCTTGCGGCATGAGCACGGCAAATCTCAGCAGCCTGAAAATCAGCAAGGACAAGGGTGGATCTTCTGAGACCACCAGCTTCGCGCCCGACGACACCATTTACGCTGTGGGCACCGTCTCAAACGCGCCTGGCAAGGTGAAAGTCAAAGGCTTGCTCGCGTTCGACGATGTCGCAGGCCAGCAACCCGGGCCAATCCCCGGTCTTGAGAAGACGTTGAATCTCGAAAGCAGCGGCACCGCAACTTACACCTTCACTCCGCCACCCGATGGCTGGCCCAAAGGGAAGTACAAAATCGAGGTCACCCTGATGGATGACTCAGGAGCACAGAAAGACCAGAAGACAGCGACCTTCACCGTTTCCTGATTTTTGTGCAGCGAACCAACTTCGAAGACTTGAAGAGAACCGAGTTTGTTCTCAGAGTGCGGTAGGGGCGGCGGCGCTGGTTCGTGTCGCCGCTGTTTATTTGCCAGCGGAACAAGTGATCGACCGGGCCGTGTCACTTAAAAAATGCGGTTGAGCAAATCGTACTGAAATACACTGTCAACCCACGCTGCCAACGATACAATTCTCGGGATCTGAGATGGCGCTGATGTTTTTGCGTTTCCGATACTCGGGTTGGCTGTGCCGTTGCGATGGAAATTCACATTGCTGTCAACCGTTTTATAAATCGTCAGATACATCTGCGTTTCGGCCGGTATCAGCGTTTTCCAATTCGCCCCGCCGTGCTTCAAATACATCGGCAGTCGCGCCGGGTTTGAATTGTAACCCGCGGCCAACAATTCCGGCTTAGTTGCAACGCCACTTCGCAGGGCGTCCTCAACCTCGGAGTTTTCTGCAAGCGTTTTCCAGGTGTCATTCATATAGAGCAGCATCGCTTCGAGCGCATTCGCGTGATCGCGCATGCCGGTGACAAAATCTGTTTGAAGCGGGACCGTCGCATGCTGCTGTCGAACCATTTCATATGTGCGCGGAATCATTTGAATCATGCCGCCAGCGCCGGCGGTGCTGACTGAGTAGCGGAATGTATTGCCCTCATTGAACGTGTACAAAGAAAGAATCTCGGGAAACAGGTTTGATGCTGCTTCGGTCATGAAACGCTTGTGGTCGGTGTGCTCAACAATGCAGAGGTGTTCGGCGATGTTGACAACGTCCGCGTCCAGCCTAACGCCGTTCTCGCTGAGCCGTTGCGCGGCTTTATTGAGCATCGTGCGGATGTAGGCTTCTCCCGCTGAGCTTGTGTCATCGGACACGAGCGCAGGGTGGGCCGAAGTGTAATAAGCGATCTCAGTAACTGCACCGGCTTTAACAATCGGATAGGCGACCATCAGGGGCACCAGGGCCTGTCCACTTGAAGCGTCGTTCACCGTAACGGCCGTGTTCACGCCATTTGCGCGCACGACGGTAAGTCGCACCGGGCGGCCGAGTTGCGAGGTAACAACTAGATTAACATCTCGTTTGAGGAAGGAGTCTTTTTCAACATTCAAAAGATGCAGCGCGGATCCCTGGGGGTCGAAAGCTGCCAAGGTGACTGTATTGCCGCCGGACGAAACGGCGTGGGACTTGAGCAGCTGTTTTGCTTCGTCCATCTTCGTCCGCAATTGCTCCCCAAATAGCGGTTGCTGACCCGTCGTAATTAGCCTGGCCGCGGGGATAACTTCAGGCGAATAACTCTGTGTCGCAGTCTCCACTGATTGCGCCGCAGCGCCAACCTGCATAAGCGCGCACACACCTACGGAAAAGAGGAAGCTAAAGCTTTTTCTCATAATATATACAATTACCTTTTTTGGAATTGTGAGCGCCGGGACTACTACGATGCTGCGTCTTGCGGATCGGTTGCAGCGGTATTGCCAACGGTCAAAGAGAAGGAACTGTTCGCATTCAACACGATCCAGAACTGACGATGGTGCGGCGATAGCCTTAGCTGACAGCAGCCGGCATCACTTGCAGTTCTCCCTGATCGCAAAGGCCCTTACCGGAAATGTTCCCATCCCTTTAACCTTTACTGGAACGGCGAAGAACTTAAATGGCTTTCGCAACACCTGCTCTAGATTGCACATGTGCTCAACGATAGGAATGCCGGCCCTGAGGAGAATGCTGTGCGCCGGTCGCGACAAGTCCGCCGTGTCGTCGATGTTATAAGAATCTATGCCCACCAAAGCTGCGCCCCGATCGGCGAGAAACTGTGCCGCGTCTTTCGTAAGGTACGGGTGAAGTTCGAAGTATTTCTCAGTGCGCCAATGTTTGTCCCAACCGGTCTGGATCAAAACTGCTTTACCTTTCACGTTGTGGTTCTCAAAGCCGTGAATATCGACAGCGCGTTGCGTTTTGTCGCTGGTGCTGACAGCCAAGCCGTCAAGATCTGCGAGAGATATTAGCTCCAGCTCTGACAGATCCTTCCCATCCTCATAACGATGAAACGGACTGTCTAGATAGGTACCGGTGTTGGCCACCATCTCGATCTTGCCAATTTGGAATTCAGTGCCGGCAGCGTAATGCTCGCGCGATTGTTCGCGGCTCAGGTAGTCGCAAATGACTGGCGCCGGCAGACCTTTGTAGGTGATCAGGCCGTGCTCGACAGTATGGCTGAGATCGATCAACTTATCTCGGCGACTCACAACGGAATATTTCCATGCTTCTTCGGTGGGTTCTGATCGCGCTTGTTTTCCAAAAGCGCAAGGGCGCGGATCAATTTAGGTCGTGTCTGGGCAGGTTCAATTACTTCATCAATAAATCCACGTTCGGCCGCGATGTAAGGATTTGCGAATTTTTCTTCAAACTCGTTTACTCGAGATCGGCGCGCCGACACTTTATCCGGAGCTTCGGCGATCTCGCGTCGATATAAAACATCAACTGCTCCCTCAGCTCCCATTACCGCAATCTCGGCACTGGGCCACGCAAAGTTTACGTCAGTCCGAATGTGCTTGGATCCCATCACGCAGTACGCCCCGCCGTAAGCCTTGCGGGTGATGACGGTGACCTTGGGCACCGTCGCCTCCGCATAAGCAAAGAGCAGCTTGGCGCCGTGCTTGATAATCCCACCGTGCTCCTGAGAAATGCCGGGAAGAAAACCGGGCACATCTTCGAACGTCACGATCGGAATATTGAAGCAGTCGCAGAAGCGCACGAAGCGCGCCCCTTTAATCGAGCTGTCGATATCCAACACTCCCGCCAGGTAAGCAGGCTGGTTTGCCACGATGCCCACGGGCCGGCCGTCGAGACGCGCGAAACCCACGACGATATTCGGCGCATAGCCGCGATGGACTTCAAAGAAGTACTTATCATCGGCTATCAGGTCGATTACTTCGCGTATATCGTAAGGCTGGTTGGAAGCTTCAGGAACTATTGAATTCAATTTCGCATCGGCGCGGTCAACCGAATCGGTCGGCGCGATGCGCGGCGGATCGTCGAGATTATTCGAAGGAATAAATGACATCAGTTCGCGCACCATGAGCAACGCATGCTCGTCCGAGTCGGCAGAGAAATGGGCGACGCCTGATATGCGATTATGCGTCGCGGCGCCGCCAAGTTCTTCTTTGGTCACGTCTTCATGCGTCACGGTCTTGATGACTTCGGGACCGGTGATGAACATGTAAGACGTGTCCTTAACCATGATGTTGAAGTCGGTTATCGCCGGGCTGTATACGGCACCGCCCGCGCACGGGCCCATGATGCAACTAATTTGAGGAATGACCCCGGATGCCAACGTGTTGCGCAGGAAAATGTCTGCGTAACCCCCAAGACTCACCACGCCTTCCTGTATGCGCGCGCCGCCTGAATCATTTAATCCAATAATCGGCGCGCCGACTTTCATGGCCAGGTCCATCACTTTGCAGATTTTTTCGGCGTGAGTTTCCGAGAGGGAACCACCAAAGACCGTAAAGTCCTGCGCGAATACAAAAACTTTCCGGCCGTCGATCAGGCCATGGCCAGTGACGACACCATCCCCTGGATAAGATTGCTTTTCCAACCCAAAGTCGCGCGAGCGATGCTGCACTAACTTGTCGAACTCCTGAAAGGTATCGTCATCCAACAGGAACTCGAGGCGTTCGCGCGCAGTCATTTTACCCGCCGCGTGCTGCTTTTCGACGCGAGCTGTCCCGCCGCCTTGTTCCGCCTGCTGTTGCCGGAGGCGAAGTTGATCCAGCTTCGATTGCTTTTGTTGTTTTTGTGATGACATTGACCGTTATTAGCTATGAAGCACAGAGACTACGAACAAGCTTTGAGATAACAAAGCGAGAGCGCCCGCCCGCGCCAATTCTTCATTCGCTTTTTTGACTCTGTTCGTCTGCAGCGGCGGTTTCTTAAGCGACCATGCGCTTCCGCAAACTCCTCAAAGCCCACTCGCACGAGATCACCGCTGATAATACCAGATAAATCGCTTCGTAAAAGTGCCGCGGCAGAAAGCGACCCGTCAAGAACGCCCGCGTTAATTCGATTGATTCTGTTTGGGGAAGAATTCGCGCCGGTATCTGCAACCATACGGGGAGTACTTCCAGCGGAAAGAATGCACCGGTTACATACATCGTGGCGAAAAAAAGGGCCATATACACGTTGAACGCATCGATGTCGTGGACATGGGCTGTCACGGCAAGCGACAGGCCTGCCATAAACGCCGCGCCGGTTATTAACGGCAGGGGAGCCAGTATCGCCCAGGGCGAAGTCGCGGCCCCAAACGCGGTCAAGACGGCCATAATTATTAAAGTGTCGAATAGGCCATGGGTTATGGCCCAGAGGATTTCCGCAAACGCCAAAGACTCGGCACCGACGGGGGTCGCCAGAATCGCGTCGTACGTCGACTGATAGACCATGCGAAAATAGGCTGCGTATGTAGTTTCGAACATCGCTCGCATCAACACAGTAATCGCGAGCAATCCGGCGCCCGCGAAGGACAGATAAGAGATTCCGGCAACCTTTCCCGCCACCAAAGCGCCAATACCCCAGCCAAACCCCAGCACGGATATGACCGGCTCAATAATCGGGGCGACGAGATTCATTTTCCAGACGCGGAGGTGCACGACTACGTTTCGCCGCCAAACAGCGAGCGCGTCGCGAAAATTAATTTGGGTAGTGGCCAGAGTCATGGATTAACGTTGCGCAAAAGGGAATTGCTGAGACTCAATGGTGTTTCTCAGCTCGTCGAGGGCCTGCGCAACTCGCGCTTTGACTTCCTCCGAATAGCAGTAGCGTTCCGCATTCGCCTCGAACTCCTCCAGGTCGAGGACCTGACAATTCGAATCCGGCTGAACGAGAACGTCAATGTCCAGATCGACATAGGTCAACTCATTATCCTTGAGCAAAGGAGGCATACTAATGTTGCAGTAAAAGAGCCGCGTCGTCCCGTCGCTATTCAAAAAGCGAAATACGTTGTACCAACGACGCAGCCAGTAATATTCTTCCGTACGCGTGCCTCGGGCAATCGCACCGAGCAGCTCATGCTCTACGTCAGTTTCAAATTCCGCATGAAGCACGATGAGGCTATCCGTCAACTGTGAAATATGCGCACTCCAGCGGCGATATTCCGTGCCGTCGTACTTCAGCACACGGACCGTGATCGGTTTGGATGGTTGCTGTGCCACGAGTGTCGATGTTTCACCCTCTCTTAGGGTCGAAATTCTGGCTCCTGGTTGTGGCCCACCAGTTGAAGAAAGACATCTTCCAAATTTGACAGCCGAATCATGCGCCGCCGGCCCTCGTATTTCTTCATTAAGGGCGTGAGCATTTCGGCCTCGGCAGCAAAATAATAGTGCGCGTTATTGCGCGCTACCGCGGTCATCCCCTCGACCGTCGAGTGCAGCGGCAAATCCCCAACGTCGCGTGCTTCAAGGGCGTAACGAGAAACCGTCGACAGCACGAGGTCGCGCGGGGCGCCGCTGGCGAGAATTTTTCCATGGTCCATCACCACCAATCGTTCGCAAAGTTTTTCGGCCTCGTCCATGTAATGGGTTGAAAGTAGAATCGTCACGCCGCTTAAACGCCTCAGTTCTTCCAGCTTTTGCCATATCTCCTGACGTACTTGAGGATCAAGTCCCGTCGTAGGCTCGTCCAGAACCAGAACCCGCGGCCCGTGCAGCAGCGCGCGGGCGATCATTAGTCGTCGCTTCATTCCGCCCGACAAGTGATCTATCCGCGCGTCCGCGCGATCCGTCATGCCGATAAAGTCGAGTAATTCGTCCGCCTTTTGATGAGCCTTCCTCCTCGCCATGCGAAAATAGCTCGCATAGACAATTAAATTGCGTCGAACATTCAAGTCCGGATCCAGATTGTTTTCCTGGGGCACAACCCCGATCAGCGCGCGGATCTCTCGACCCTGAGAGCCGACGTCCAGTCCTTCGACCAGGAGTTCGCCCGAGGTCAACGGCGCGCGGCAGGCAATCATTCGCATGGTGGTAGATTTGCCGGCTCCGTTTGGGCCGAGCAAACCAAAAGTTTCCCCACGCCTTACATGGAATTCTATGCCTCCAACGGCTGTATGTTTGTTGTAGACCTTTGTCAGATCGCGGGCGATGACGACTTCCGCGTGAGGTGGGTCAGCTGCACCTCGCGGTAAGTCTTGGCCGGCGAAGCGGGCAGCTTTGAGGGTCGAATTTTCGAGAGCGTTGGTCTTTGGGTGTGGCGAATCCAGTTCCATGTCTCGTCTACACCCAAAGCCAAACGACTAGTGGGTGTTACGCCTTGGCCGCCGACGTCTTCTTCCAATCGGCGAGGAAGGTCTCCTGTCCTTTAGCGGTTAATGGATGTTTGAGCAGTTGCTGAAAAACCTTGAACGGCATCGTGGCGATGTCTGCGCCCATCCGCGCCGCCTCAATTACGTGAATCGGGTGACGAAGGCTGGAGGCCAACACCTCAGTCTTCCATTCATAGTTGTCGTAGATTTCGATAATCTCTTCCAGTAGCCGTAAACCGTTATCACCGATGTCGTCCAGCCGACCCAGAAACGGACTGATGAACGAGGCACCCGCCTTGGCGGCGCACACAGCCTGGGCTGAAGAGAAGCAGAGCGTCACATTCACCTTGATTCCTTCATCATTGAGAACTCGCGTTGCTTCTAATCCCTCGAGGGTGAGTGGGCACTTAACCACCACGTTCGGCGCAATCTTCACGTATTCGCGGCCCTGACTGACCATCTGGTCGCGGTCGTTCGTTGTCGTCTCTGCCGACACTGGACCGGAAACGAGCTTGCATATCTCGGCAATGTGTTGTTTGAAATCAACGCCGGCCTCTTTTGAGATGAGCGTCGGATTAGTGGTAACCCCATCTACCAGCCCAAGTGCCGCCGCTTGACGAATTTCGTCAAGGTTAGCCGTATCGAGAAAGAACTTCATAAACTCCTCCTGGTTTTCTGCTTTTGAAACAATATAAGCGAAAGCCCGACGGAATTACAGTCCGCAGAGAAGCGAGGTACAAATAGTGCCCGATACGGTTCATGCGATGACGATATAGGTTAGCGTGTTGGAGGATGATAAGCAGTTGAGACGTCTCCGGATAGAACTTTTACTTGGAACGGTAATTGCGCGTCTTTCTCGACAAATCCATCTCCTCGGATTGCCAGCGAAGGAGAATCAGCCATGAAGAAATTCAAGACTAGCCATCTCGCATTGATTGTAGGTTTGGCCCTCGCTTCGGCGACGCCGGCGACCGCGCAGGATGATCGACGCGGACGGCGAGACCAGCGCAAGTCTGACAATCAGCAGCAGACGGTCAACCAGCAACAGGGCACTAACCGGCCGCAACGGAACAATGATGACCAGCAGCGACGCCAGGCTGAAGAGCAGCGGCGCAATGGGGAACGCCAGGCGCAGGAGCAGCAACGGAGACAGGGTGAGCAACAGCGTCAGGCGGACCGTCAACGTCAGGACCAGCAGCGCGCCGAGCAGCAACGTCAATGGGAACAGCGACGCCAGCAGGACGAGCAAAGACGCGGTGAACTGGAGCGACGTAATCAGGAGCAACGCACTCAGGAACAGCTGCGTAGTCAGCAGCAACTGCGGAAAGATCAAGACGGTCGCCGCTTCGATCAGGAACGACAGGTTGAGGAACAGAGACAAAGAGACTGGCAAAGACAGCGCGATGCCCAGCAGAGACGCACTCAGGAACAGCAACGCTTACTCGAGCAACAACGACGCCAAAACGAAGGGCAGCGCCGGCTGAGAGATCAGCAAAACCAGGATTGGCAGCGTCGCAACAATGACCAGCAACGCGCTTTGGAACAGCAACGCACTTTGGAAGAACAGCGCAGGCTACAGCGGCAATCACAGGAATCTCTGCGGCAACAGTCTGAGCGACAGCGCAACGATCAGCAGCGCCGGAACAGCGGGGGGGATCGCTGGGGTCGCGACGCGCGGGACAATAATCGCCTGAGCGACCAACAACGCGCGGATTGGCGGCGCAGGGAAGAGCAGTCGTGGCGCCAGCGTCAAAATGACTTTCGCCGGCGCGAAGATGATCGGCAACGCGAATGGCAGCAGCGCCAACAGTATTTGCAGCAGATGCGCCGCCTTAATCAATGGCGTTTTCAACAGCAATACTGGCAGCGCCTGCAACGGGACCGCAGCCGGTTGCAATCGTTCAGCTATTACGATTATGGCGATCCCGTCTACAGCTATTCTCGTAACGGCACTTACTACAACTTAAACCAATATGGCGCTGATATGCTGCAGCGGGCGATCAGCGACGGTTATGACGAAGGCTTTCGGGCCGGGCAGGCTGACCGTCAGGACGGATGGCAGTACGATCCGGAAAACGGCGAAGCTTACCAGGATGCGACTTACGGCTATGACGGGTATTACGTGGACGTGAACGAGTATCAGTACTACTTCCGTGAAGGCTTTCGTCGCGGATATGAAGACGGCTTCTATGGCCGCTACCAGTACGGAACCTACTCGAATGGCAAGTACGCGATTCTCGGAGACGTTCTGAGGGTGATACTCGATCTCACACGATACTAAAGCGTGTAGCACGAAAGAGGTTTTCAGCCCCGATTCAACGAACCAGCCCGGTTACCACGAATTGGCAACCGGGCTTTTTCTTAAAAGACCGGGCGTACTGTTTTCAATGGAAGTGAGGTTCGTACCGGGAAAAGCGTCACCGGATTTGACTGCACCGCAAAACCGTCCCGGCTGCGTAGTCTTGTGATTGCAAGCGAGGACGCGTGCGCTCCAGTCGCTACCGCTCGCAGTTGTGTGAACCAGTTCGCTCCGGCACTACGGCGCTGCTTCCGATACCATCTGAGAAGCTTCGCTGATGTTGCCTGCATTATCGACCGCCTTCACGTAATAGTAATAGGTCTTCCCAGTCTCGACATTTTCGTCAGTGAACGTTGTCTTCGTATAAGCGGGCGGGGTCAACTTCGTCCATTTGTCGGGCGGAAGGGTCGGATCGGTAGAACGATAGACAATATACCCGGCCAGGTCCGGTTCAGAATTCGCGGCCCAAAATAATGAAATCCGGGCCGGTCTTCCCGGCGCCCCCTGGGCCTGCAACGCTTCGGGTGCCGCCGGCTTGTAAGTGTCGAGTTGCGACAGTGGCAGCGCGTTCGAGTCACGACTCTCAACCGGCCTGCCTTCAGTTCCCAATGAAACTGCGCGAACGAAGTAAATGTATTTTTCGCCGAACTTGAATCTCTTATCCTGGTATTCGGTGCCGATCACCGGCTCCTGGTTCAAAGGCTTCGGCTCCGACTGTGGTTGGCCAGCAATAATCCTATAGACGTTATAGCCGAGGAGGTTTACCGGCGTTGAGCCATCGATGTTTGTCGCGGGCGCAACCCACTTCAGAGTAATAGCCGTTTCTGAATATTCGTTGCCGGCACTGGTAAGCGTCGGCGGTTCGGCAACCCTGGCAGCCGGCTCCATCAGGAAGAAATTCGAGAACGCTGCGCGTTGGCCCGCGGAGTTGACATATCTAATCGCGTACCTGAGACGCGCCGGTTCGCCCGCAAGTTCCAGCGTATCGGTGTAAGTGAGGTTCGTGCCGCTCTTCCTGATCTCGTCATAGGGAACTGACCCGATTAGAATCGCGCGCGCGCTGAATTGATCCTCCGTCAGCGGCAACGGCGCAGTCGGCTTTTCTGCAACGCGATATACATCTACCCGGCGAATGCTTTGCACGCTGCCTTCACCGGCGTTGCGGGCGAGCGCGGGCCAAATGAGAATTACCTGGTTGCCTCTCTGAATTCCAGTCAAGGCGTCAGTGCGTTGGGGCACGCGCTCAAGTGGCGCGAGCGGAGGTCGCCGTTTACCGCAGGTCGGCGCCAGTGTGAGCGCGCACAGCCCGAGCAATAACATTAAATGACGGGCGGCCGACTTAAGTGCTGCTCCTGAAGTTTCAAATCGCGGGGGCACGTGTGTTGAAGGATTGTCCTAGAGAATATAGCGACTGAGATCCTGATCCTTGACGGTGTCCGCGAGCATTTTCTTGACGTAAGCCGCATCGATCGTCTGGTTCTTTGGTTGCAGATCAGGGCCTTCAAAACTGATTTCGTCCAGCAGCCGCTCCATGATTGTGTGCAGGCGGCGGGCACCGATGTCTTCGGTTTGCTGATTCACCTGCGCGGAAAAATTTGCGATAGCGTCAATCGCATCGGGCGCAAATTCAAGCTTCACGCCTTCGGTATCCATCAGTGCGCGATATTGTCTGACCAGCGAATTTTTTGGCTCCACCAAAATTCGTTTGAAGTCGTCTATGGTCAGCGATTCAAGCTCGACCCGAATTGGAAACCGCCCCTGCAGCTCGGGAATCAGATCGGAGGGCTTGGAAACATGAAAGGCCCCGGCGGCAATGAACAGAATGTGATCAGTGCGAACCATGCCATAACGCGTGTTCACGGTGGTGCCTTCCACGATTGGCAGAATGTCACGCTGCACACCTTCGCGCGAGACATCCGGGCCATGGCCCGATTCCCGTCCGGCAATCTTGTCAATCTCATCGAGGAAGATAATCCCTGACGATTCAACTCGCTCGAGGGACGCCCGGGCGACGGCGTCCATATCGATCAAGCGCTCTTCCTCTTCCTGCATCAGGTACTCGGTCGCTTCGTCGACACGCATTTTGCGGCGCTTGCTGCGGCCCTGAAACATGTTGCCGAGCATGTCTTTCATGTTGATGCCCATTTCTTCCACGCCCATGGGCCCGGCAAATTCGATCGTCGGGAAATTCTTTTCGCGCACTTCCAACTCAACCAGCCGGTTGTCCAACTTCCCGGAACGCAATTGCGTCCTCAGCTTCTCGCGTGTCCGGGCAAAGTTTTCATCCTTCGGCGCGTTGTCCGGGACCAGCACGGGCGCACTCGTTTCGCCCGAGTCAAAGTCAAACAGGGCATTGGAAGAGGAAGACTTTGGCGGCGGAAGCAGGATATCAAGCAGCCGTTCTTCCACATTCAGTTCGGCTTTGTCGGTGATCTCATCGACTTTTTCCTGGCGGGTCATTTCGACCGCGATCTCGGTTAAGTCACGAATCATGCTTTCAACGTCGCGGCCCACATAGCCGACTTCGGTAAATTTTGAAGCTTCAACTTTCAGAAAAGGCGAGTTGGACATGCGCGCCAGCCGCCGGGCGATCTCAGTCTTGCCGACGCCGGTTGAGCCAATCATGATGATGTTCTTGGGAATCACGTCGGCCGCGAGATCGGGAGACAGCTTTTTTCGACGAACTCGATTGCGCAGCGCAATTGCCACCGCGCGCTTGGCGGCCTTTTGTCCGACGACGTGCTTGTCCAACTCCGCGACGATTTGCCGGGGAGTTAACTCGTCGAGCCTGACCTCTGCTTCTTCAGTTTCGCCTGCGAGATAAATAACCATTTCCGAATTTGACAACTGTCGACCGCCAACGCTTCAGGCACTTAGTTCAGGATTTGACAGTCACAACTCTTCGACAGTGATATTCGAGTTGCTGTAAATACAAATCTCGCCGGCAATCCGCATTGCCTCAACGGCGATTTCGCGGGCGGACATTTTCGTGTTTGCGATTAACGCGCGCGCGGCGGCGAGCGCATACGAACCGCCGGAGCCGATTGCCAGTACGCCGTCATCCGGCGATATGACATCGCCATTGCCCGACAGCAGAAAAGAATTCTTCTCGTCTGCGACAACCAAAAGGGCTTCGAGATGACGAAGAATTTTGTCAGTTCGCCACTCCTTGCTCAGTTCAATGGCGGCGCGATCCAGGTTGCCGTGATATTGCTCGAGCTTGCCCTCAAAGCGTGTCAGAAGTGAAAAAGCATCACCGGTCGCGCCGGCGAATCCGGCGAGAATTTTGTCGTTGTAAAGCCGCCGGACCTTCTTCGCGCTGGCTTTCATGACGGTTTCGCCAACCGTAACCTGGCCGTCACCGGCCATCGCTAAGCGGTTGTCGCGACGCACCAGTAAGACCGTTGTGCTACGCACTACCGGACTACTTTTTCTCTTCATTGGCAACAGAGCACTATAGAAACTGGCGCAAACATTAGTCAAGCGAGGCGCTCTAAATTGTGCGATACTCGAATCGATATTAGTTGCGCTATTATGTTTAGCGTAAGCAGACATTTCGCAAGTAGATCTCTGAGCGCATGAAGAGACTAGAGAGACCGCGCATCGGCATCACGATGCGCCTTGAGCTTGAGACCAATCGCTTCTATCTGGCCCGCGATTACAGCGAGGCCGTCGAAGCCGCCGGCGGCCTGCCGCTGCACCTGGCGCTGATTCCAAATGCCGAATACGTTGCCGGGGTCATGGCTGGAATTGACGGATTGCTTTTGCCCGGCAGCGATTCAGACATGGACCCGTTCCGTTATGGCCATGAGCCCAATCCCCGGCTCGGCAGTGTCCATCCAGAGAAAGATGCCACCGATCTTTTAACGCTGGAAGAAGCTGAACGCCGCGCGATCCCAATCTTTGCGATTTGCTTTGGCATTCAATCGCTGAATGTGTTTCGTGGCGGCACCTTGATTCAGGACATTCCCAGCCAACAGCCAAATGCGATCAATCACAACCAGGGCGCGCCGCGCGAGCGGCATTCCCATCGAGTGCGAATTGTTGATGGAAGTTTGCTGGGCCAGCTTGCAGAAAGCGAGACCGCGCCCGTCAACAGTCACCATCACCAGGCGATCGAAACTTTGGGCAGAGAGCTGGTCGCGACAGCCTGGGCCTCAGACGGATTAGTCGAAGCGGTTGAAGATCCGCGCAGCGATCGGTTTGTGGTCGGGGTCCAGTGGCATCCCGAGCTGGCTTGGGAGCGTGATCCGCTTTCGCAAGCGCTCTTCAAACGGTTTGTGGATGAAGCGCGCCGCTTTGCCGCGGCAAGGCAAATCCAGCGTGAGGATCCGGTGAATGTCTGACACGAGCATGGCATTGGGATCGAATCTGCTTGACTCCTTAGGTTTGAAAGACCGGGTGGCGCTGGTTACCGGCGGCTCGAGAGGCATCGGGCGGGCAGCCGTCGAATGCTTTGCCAGTCTCAAAGCGAACGTGGTCGCCAATTATTTGCGCGACGAAGAAGCGGCTCAGCAGGTTGTAAGTGAAGCTGAAGCTCGCGGTGTCGGCGCGTTGGCAGTTCAGGCGGATGTTTCAGATTTAGCGCAGACCCGGAGACTGGTAGACGCGACAGTTCAGCGTTTTGGGCGCATCGATTTTCTGGTTTGCAACGCCGGTATCTGGGAAGGCGCTGCAATCGATCAGATGGCTGAGGACATTTGGGATCGAACTCTCGATCTGAATCTGAAAGGCACCTGGGCCGCCTGTCACGCTACTGTCCCGCAGATGAAGCGTCAACAGTTTGGTCGGATTGTTATCGTCAGCTCAACCGCGGGACAGCGGGGCGAAGCGAACGTCTCGAACTATGCCGCATCGAAGGGCGGGCAGATCTCTTTTACAAAATCGCTGGCAGCCGAACTCGGCCCATTTGGCATCAATGTGAATTCGGTTGCCCCGGGGTGGGTTGACACTGACATGTGCGCTGATGTCTTTGCCGAACCCGGCTATCGTCAGTCAATTGAGAACGGAATACCGGTTGGGCGAGTGGCCACCGCTGCAGATATCGCCTGGCCAATCGTTTTCTTGTGCACCGAATGGGCGCGCCACATCAATGGCGAGATTCTGAACGTCAACGGCGGGTCCGTGCTTTGCGGTTAAGGTGCGTGCATGAAAAGAGAACTCAACCGAATTAAGCTCGGGCTCGAGCGCCTGCTGGATGAGCAACTCGACCTCGTTCGCGGGAAGCGGATTGGACTGGTATGTAATCAGGCCTCAGTCGATCACAACTTTCGTCACGCAGCGGACATCCTGCACGAACATTCAGAGATTAACCTCACAACCTTGTTTGGGCCACAACATGGAATTCGCGGCGATGTCCAGGACAATATGGTCGAAACAGCTCACGCGACGGATCGCAAGACTGGATTGCCCGTCTATTCCCTTTACAGCGAGACGCGTGAACCGACTGAAGCCATGCTGCGCGAGGTTGACGTAATAGTTGTTGATCTGCAGGACGTGGGGACCCGCATCTATACATTTGTTTACACTTTGGCGAATTGCATGCGCGCGGCGAAAAAATTCGGCAAGCAGGTGATTGCGTGCGATCGTCCAAATCCTATTAACGGAGTGCAAACAGAGGGGGCAATACTCGATCCGGCATTCGCCTCTTTCGTAGGTCAATTCCCGATTGCCACGCGACACGGCATGACTGTCTGCGAGCTCGGTCGAATGTTTAATCAGCACTTTGGAATCGGCTGTGAACTGGAATGCATTCCAATGGCCGGGTGGTCACGCGAGCTTTGGTACGACGACGCTGACGGGCCGTGGGTTTTACCTTCACCCAACATGCCGACCCTCGATAGCGCTACCGTCTTTCCCGGTTCAGTCCATCTGGAAGGAACACAGATGTCGGAAGGGCGGGGGACCACGCGGCCATTTGAACTTGTGGGCGCGCCGTACATCGATGCCGAGGCGTTTGCATCTGAGCTGATCAATTTGAACTTGCCCGGCGTTTATTTTCGGGCTTGCGTCTTCATGCCTACTTTTCAGAAACATGCCGGGAAGGGATGCGGGGGCGTACAGATTCACGTTATGGATCGCCAGGCATTCAAGCCGGCTCTGACCGGGATTGCGATAGTCAAGACGGCATTCGAAATGTACCGGAAGGACTTCCGCTGGAAAGATCCGCCCTACGAGTATGAATACGATCGAAATCCATTTGATTTGATTGCGGGAACAGACAAAGTGCGAAAAGCAATCCAGGAAGGAGATTCGCTGGAGGCGATCGAGCGATCCTGGGAGCAGCCGCTCGAAGCTTTCAATCGCACGCGGGCGGGGTTTCTCCTTTATTAATATGTCAGCAGTGGTAAAGCCGACAGCTAACGGAACTAATGAAATGCTTGATAAATGGTTAGCCGGCGAGAAGCCCGGACAGTTTCAACACTTAAAGTAAAACCGTAACACCTGCAGGAGGCACCGTTTGGTAACCAGAGAAATAGATCGGAGCGCCGCGAAAGCGCCGGGTCGAGCGTGGTGGCTGGCTCTTGGGGCCTGGGCGGTGCCCGGGCTCGGGCACTTGGCACAAAAGAAATGGGCGCGCGGTCTCTTACTCGGCGGCGTAGTCTGGTTGATGTTTTTTGTTGGGTTGGCCCTTGGCGGTCATCTTTTTAGAATTTCAGGTAATGACCAGGGACTTGCCGCCTTACTTCAACTATTGCCGATGAGCGCGAACTTCGGCGCAGGGCTCCTTTATGTCTTTTGCTGGCTAACGAACACCGGATTCGTTGAGCAGGCGCAGCGCGTGACCTACGAATACGGCAATACGTTTTTGTTGGTGGCCGGGCTATTGAACTATTTGGCGATGCTCGACGCATTCGATATCGCAGCCGGGAGGAAGCAATGACGCACCTTTTATGGTTGACGCTATTCGCTTCGCTGACCGCCGTTGTGTTCGGAGTGGTGGCCAAGGGATCCAACCGGCAGCGACTCGTTTACGGACTTAAGGTTTTCGGTGAGTTCGTCGTCATTGCTTTTATCCTCGGATGGATTTTGTATTTTCTTCCTCTTCGCTGATCTTAATTCAGAGCGTGAACTCGCATGCGCTTAGTCACCACTGACGCCATCGTCCTCCGCAGTTACAATCTGGCCGAGTCTGATCGCATAGTGTTGTGTCTCACGCGCAGTTCCGGGTTGATTCGCGCCGTGGCCAAGGGTGCGCGGCGAATGAAAAGCCGCTTCGGCGCGGCCCTTGAGCCTTTCACTGTAATAAAGCTTTCGTTTCACGAAAGGGAGAATCGCGAGCTCGTGACCATGTCGGGCGCGGAGATCTTGAAATCGCATTTCGACCTTAGCTCGAATCTCGAGGCGGCCGAGGTGCTCGCGTATATGGGAGAAATGGTCGCCGAGTTTGCGCCGCCTCATGAAGCCGACGAGCGATTGTTCCGAATGTTGATTGCATGCGTCGAGGCGCTGGAGCAGCGCAGAGGAAGCGAACACGGGCTCACGAGGTATTTCGAGATCTGGCTCCTGCGATTGGCGGGTCTGTTTCCAGATCTGCGATCCTGCGCGAAGTGCGGCAGCGAATTAGGCCCGTCCGATCGAACCGCTGTCGATGCGGAACTGCAGCCGCGCTGTAATAAATGCAGCCCGGCGAATGCGTCCTTGCTTTCACCGGAAGTGATGAACATTATTCGTTCTACTCATCAATTATCGCCGTCAAAGTTTGCCGAGCACCACCTTTCGGAGAGTCAATACGACGAAATCGGCAATCTGACCCATCGCTTGATTACGAGGGCAATCGACCGGCGCCCACGCACGCTCGCAGCCTCGAGCCGCTGAGTTGAAACCATGGCCCAAGGAAGATTGATTGAGCGTTATATTCTCAGGACAATCTTTCCGTATGGCGTCGCGGCCTTGCTGCTTTTGACTGCAATTCTGTTTGTCCAGCAAACCGGCCGCTATTTCGAAACCATCTTTCACGGCGTAATGCCGGCTGAATTTGTTTATGGTCTCGCCTTAGCGCTGCTGCCGACAGTCCTGGTGTTTACAATTCCCATGGCGGTTCTGTGTGGAACGATCATCGGGCTTGGGCGCATGAGTAGCGACAGCGAACTCGTGGCGATGCGCGCGGCGGGCGTCAGCACCTGGCGAACGCTTTGGCCGGCGTTGTTGGTGGGATTGCTGGCCACGCTCGCCGCGGGTTACCTCAACCTCAGGGAAGCGCCGCGGGCGCAGCAGCAGTTGCGCTCAGTCGCCTTACGCAGCGCCCTGTACAAGCTGGATTCACCGGTTGAGCCGCGCACCTTCACAAACGACTTTCCGGGATATGTGATTTACGTCCGCGATGGCGACAAAGCGCACGGTCAGTGGGGACGAGTATTTATTCAAAAGCAGAACGCCGATCATTCTGTAAACCTGATTACCGCGCGCGCCGGACGAATTGATTCATCTTCCGACAAGTCCGAGCTGGTGTTGCAGGATGCGATGCAGACCACTGTGCCCGCGCCGACCGGGCGGGATCAGTCCTATGTAGTTGAGCGTCTTGAGGCCTTACGGCTTACGTTTCCGACCGGACGCTCAACTCTTATGGCTAAGCTTCAAAAGCCGGATCCGAATGCTGAAGAGATGGGGTTTTCCGATCTGCGGCAATATGTGGCCACGAGCACCGGCCTTGAGCATCGAAACGCCGTCATCATCTTTCATAAGCGTCTTGCCTTTGCGATGGCGCCTTTTGTGTTCTCGTTATTTGGGTCCGCGCTCGCGCTGCGAATGCGGCGCGGCAGTCGCGGCTTTGGCCTGCTGGTTTCGCTGCTGATTCTAGTCGCGTATTACCTGTTGATGTTGGGTGGCGAACAAGCCGCGCGCGCAGGTTCTATTCCGCCAATGGCAGGTGCGTGGCTGGCTACCGGAGTCATCCTGGCCGTGGGAGTTTTAATCTTAGTTTCGCGGGACAAACAGTTTCGTTGGTGGTTCCGGCCACGCCGGGCCGGCGTTAGTCCGATGAAAAGTGAAAGCTCCGCTTCGTCAAGGTTGCGGCTTACCCCACGGCTATCAATAGCAAATTTTCCGACCCTGCTCGACATTGGCATTGTGCGAACGATGACCTTGAGCTTTATCTTCGGCTTCCTCGCGCTCGTTTTGGTCTTTGATGTGTTCACAACCTTTGAACTGTGGCGGTTCATCTCGAACAGCCGGACGGGCGCCAGGGTGGTTGCGGAATACTTGTTTTACCTGCTGCCACTAGTCAGCGTAGAGCTTTTCCCCGGCAGCGTTCTGGTTGCCGCGCTGATGACCTATGCCCTGATTGCCAGGCGCAGAGAGGCCGTCGCGTGGTGGTCCAGTGGTCAAAGTGTCTATCGCCTGATGGCCCCGGGCTTCGCTTTCGCGGTGGTAATGGCCGGCGGCTCATGGTCCATCCAGGAGCGCATTATGCCGCAGGCAAATGTTCGCCAGGACGCGCTCCGCGCGCGGATTCGCGGCAATGTCGCGCAACTCAGTTCCGGAGCGGATCGCCGCTGGCTGGTGAGCGCCGATGGCGCGCGAATTTATTCTTACGATTTTGACGAGCGGCGCGAGGTTTTGCTCAAACCATCGATCTATGAATTTGACGACCATGAAATCGAGCTTAGGCGCGTGATCAATGGCGAAGAAGGGAAGTGGTCCGGGGGAAATCAGTTCGCGATCTCGAAAGCGCAATGGATCAACCTGGATCAGCCGAAGGTCGCGCGCGAATCTGCCGATGAGTTAAAGATTAGCGGCGTCGACCCGCCCGCGGCTTTCAAACCCACAGTGGACCGCCCCTCACAATTGGACACGCTGGGATTACGTAACTACCTTGCTGCTTTAAAGACGCGCGGCGCCGACACCGCAGCGCTCGCGGTCGCCTTACAGCACAAGTATGCTGCCCCGTTCACAGTCCTGGTCATGGCTTTGATCGGCATGCCCCTCGCGATTGAATTCGGAAGAAAGAGCACGGTCATCGCGTTGTGTTCGGCGGTGGTCGTCAGCCTGGCTTTCTGGTTAGTCTCCGGAGGCTTTCAGCAGCTTGGCGAACATGCGCTGCTGCCGCCCGGGCCAGCCGTTTGGACTCCTATCGTCATGTTTGCTTGCGGTGGCCTGTACTTCATCTCGCGCGTGAGGACCTGACACTTTTCTCGTCGTCAGCCTCTCTGACACATCACTGTTTGAACTTTAAATAACGAGGTGTCGTAGGAACACTCAGGAGGGTACCGAGGCATGTATTGTCCATCTTGCGGCGTGTCGCTCACGCAGGGATTGCCATACTGCAATTATTGCGGCGCCAAACTGGGTCGCGGCGAAAGCGGCGATAAAACCCCAGACATAAGATCCGGCGGACTTATCACAATGATGGTCGCAACCTTTGTCATGGGCCTGTTTGCGATCACGATCTTCATGGGCGTGATGAAAACGGTGGTCCGTCTGGAGACGGCGCCTCTGCTTGCCTTTGTGCTGTTGAGCTTTCTGGTGATGCTTCTGCTCGAAGACATTTTCATATTCCTGTTGTTTCGTCGCGCGCCTCGCGGTGATTACTCGCGCGAGGTTAAGGACAATCGGGCCTCGACGAAAGAGTTGGAAGCCGAGTCACGCGTGCCCATGGAACCTATCGCCAGCGTCACTGAACACACAACTCGCGCGTTTGATCATGTCTACAGCGAGCGAAAATAAGAGATGCGCGTCGCAGGAAGGCGCTGATAGCGACGCCGGAATATGAGCCGAGCAGCCAGAAGCTTATTCATCTTCGCCGTCAAAGACGCGGCGAGAACTGACCTGAAAGCTGAACCATTTCGGACTGCGGCTTGTCCGTTCCCGTTTGTCCATGAGGAGTTGAGTATAACGGACTTGGGATAAGGAAGTTAGGGCGAAAATAGATTGAAGAAACCGCGGAGAAGGGAAGTTGCCGCGGCTTGTTCGTCTACGCCTGCCCTGCCCTGCGGCTCAAGTAAAAGAAAAGCCGCGGGCTCATTTACCCGCGGCTCTTATCTCTGACCTCTAATCTCTAACCTACGTTCCGGTTTCCCAGCTCGACATGTATTCAAGCTGTTCTGAAGTCAGGCTGTCGATCGACAACCCTAAAGCGCGCAATTTCAAGCTCGCGATTTCCTGATCGACCTCAGCCGGCAGCAGATGCACTCCGGGTTTGAGCTCGCCCTTTTTCTTTACCAGGTACTCAACCGATAGGGCCTGATTAGCAAAGCTCATATCCATGACGCTCGCCGGATGCCCCTCGGCAGCGGCGAGATTAATTAAGCGACCCTCGCCCAGGACCATGACGCGATTGCCGTTTTTCAATTTGTACTCTTCGACAAACGGACGAACGTTCGTGGGCTCTCCGGAAAGTTCGCGCAAAGCAACCAGGTTCAACTCAAGATCGAAGTGGCCGCTGTTACAGACGATTGCACCGTCTTTCATCTTTGCAAAGTGTTCACGGTCGATAACGTGACGGTTTCCCGTAACGGTCACGAAGATGTCGCCGATAGAAGCCGCCGCGGAGATCGGCATCACGCGGAAACCATCCATCACCGCTTCGACAGCTTTGATTGGATCGACTTCGCACACGATCACGCTGGCGCCCATACCGCGCGCGCGCATTGACACGCCTTTTCCGCACCAGCCATACCCAACTACCACCAGGTTGCGTCCCGCCAAAAGAATGTTGGTGGCCCGAATGATTCCATCGAGCGTGGACTGGCCCGTGCCGTAACGGTTATCAAAGAAGTGCTTCGTCTGCGCGTTGTTAACGGCAATCGAAGGAAACGTCAGTACGCCCGCGGTCTCCATCGCTTTCAAACGAACGATGCCGGTCGTTGTTTCTTCAGTGGTGCCGACAATCTTCTTCATAAGATCCGGCTTTTCCTTGATCATGGTGGCAACCACGTCGGATCCATCGTCGATAATGATGTCGGGCGCAAAATCGAGCGCCGTCTGCACGTGCCGCCGGTAAGTGTCGGTCGTCTCGCCCTTCATGGCGAAAACCGGAATTCCGCAGTCAACCACGAGGGACGCGGCGACATCATCCTGGGTGGAAAGGGGATTGGACGCGATGAGCAGTGAGTCGGCGCCGCCGGCCTGCAAGGTCCGGGCCAGGTTCGCAGTCTCAGTAGTAATGTGGGCGCAGGCAATCAGGCGCACGCCTTTCAACGGCTGCTCGGACCCGAATCTTTCGCGTATCAAACGGAGGACCGGCATTTCGCGCTCGGCCCATTCAATTCGCTTCTTGCCCTGAGGCGCAAGCGAAACATCTTTTATATCGTGTTCAATCGCGGGCATTGCTGTACTCATTAGTTACTTCCTTTTTTTGAAGATTAGATTGCCACAGACGCTTGGGACGCAGTGATTGAAAAAACAATCGTTTGGTAATTCAATTTCTCTATGCCTCTGTGACGCTGTAATTTGATTTATTTAGACGCCGGCTGCCGTTCGCAACGCTTCGGCCTTGTCGGTGCGTTCCCAGGTGAATCCATCGCCGGTGCGGCCGAAGTGACCGTAAGAAGCGGTCGCTTTGTAAATAGGGCGCCGCAGATTCAGCTCTTCAATGATCTCTTTCGGCGTGAGCGGAAAATGTTTGCGGACCAGATCGGACAGATCCGGCTCACTGATCCGGCTTGTGCCTCTGGTATCCACGTAGACCGAGACGGGCTCAGCAACGCCAATCGCATAAGCAAGTTGCACCTCGCATTTGTCCGCCAGACCTGCTGAGACAATGTTCTTGGCGATGTAGCGGGCCATATACGCGGCGGAACGATCGACCTTCGTGGGGTCCTTGCCAGAGAACGCGCCGCCTCCATGGGGAGCATAGCCGCCATACGTGTCGACGATTATCTTGCGCCCCGTGAGACCGGAATCGCCCTGCGGGCCGCCCGTAACAAAGCGTCCGGTGGGATTGATGTGATACTTCGTTTGCTCGTCCATGAGATCGCCGGGCACGGTCTGTCTGATAACGTGTTCACGAATCTCTGAACGCAGCTGTTCGTTGGTGACTTCCGGCGCATGCTGTGACGAGATGACTACGGCGTCTACGCGAAATGGCCGGCCGTCGCGATACTCAACGGTGACTTGCGACTTACCGTCAGGCCGGAGATAGGGAAGCTGCCCTGACTTGCGAACTGTCGACAGTCGCAAGGCAAGTTGATGCGCCAACTGAATCGGCAGCGGCATCAACTCTGGCGTCTCGTTGCAAGCAAACCCGAACATCAAACCCTGATCGCCGGCACCGCCAGGATCGACTCCCATGGCAATGTCAGGCGATTGAGCATGAATGGCTGAGAGAACGGCGCAGGTGTCGCAATCAAATCCATACTTGGCCCGGTCGTAGCCAATTTCGCGGATCGTTTCGCGCGCGATGTCGGCATAATCAACCGTCGCCTTGGTGGTGATCTCGCCGGCCACGATGACCATGCCGGTCGTCAACAAAGTCTCGCAGGCAACGCGCGAGGTTGGGTCTTGCTTAAGCGTAGCATCCAATACGGCGTCAGAAATTTGATCCGCGATCTTGTCCGGATGCCCCTCGGTAACAGACTCAGAAGTGAACAGAACTCCGCGATTATTATTATTCAATGCAAACTCCTCCAATACGATTAGTTCAGTGACACAAGGTTAAAATGACGTGAAACTCAAAAGACGGAAACGATAGCAGTCAGTTTTAACGAGTGTCAAGGAACGGTTAATAAAAGCCCGGGGTGGTTCAGCTTGCAAACGAGGCCTCTACCTTATTGTGAGCGCGGTCGGTCTCGCCCGCACTGAGGCGCGCAGCGCGAATTTCGTTTCACTATTTACCTGGCATGTGTGAAGCCGCCGAGGGGAAACAAAACAAGGAGTTGGCAAAGCCGGCGAAGCCCACCTGTCCTTGTCCTTACATAATATATATTATCAGACGCGATAGATATATCGCGGAAGTTGGTACGGATATAGTTGACGAAGGGTCCTCTTCCTTATTTCGTGTAAGCCCAGGCGCGTTCGCGGGGCAATTATTTTGGAGCGTCAGGATCGGATTTAGTTCAGCTCTTTGCGCGGATGCCTGTCTTATCTTCAACTTAAAGGGCGGCGCGCCGCCGGGTTACGCGAAGCAGCAGTTTGCTTTGCGCTTTATCTTTCCACCGTACGGCTTTTCGTTAAGGCTGCTTCCGGCTGCCTCACACACAAAGCCTTCATGCAAAAATGCCAAAGCGGAAAGGCCTCAAACCTAAAGTAAGACGGCCACTTTTGTGAACGGTCGGTTGACTCTGCGGTCTCGTCTCTCCTACAGTGGCGAAACACAAATTGACTCGACTAATTCGCATTAAGCATGGCTGTTAAGATCGAAAACCAGTACAGCGGCAAATTGCCGCGCAATACTTTAACAAACCTCGAGAGCACTCTGCAGAGTGTCCCCCGCGAGCATCTCCGCGGTATCGAACGCCTGCGTTTGGTAGACGTAATTACAGAGCCGCGCGCGCGCATAGCCTCCAAGGGACAGGAGCTCCCCGCGCTTTATCATCCACGCCAGGGCAATCAGGGCGCCTGGTTTGAGATCGCGGTCACCCCACTGGTCCAAGCCAATAAACCGTTTCACAAAAGAATCATTCCCCGCTTGTCATTCAAAGGGAACCTGGCCGGAGTCGTTTTCTCACTGATTGGTCAACACTATTACTTAACGTTGCGACATTCTGTTAAGCGCGGCGCGATCGAGGCTTCGGTGCGCGCCTATGTTGAGAAGCAGCTAAAACAGTGGAATGAGGATCAGCATAAAATCCGGGCCAAACTCTTCAAGCCGCTGCAGCCTACGCTCGAGCGCTGGAGCAG
>JBHELZ010000008.1:99853-122786 GCA_046262835.1 Pyrinomonadaceae bacterium | reverse complement strand
TACCTGCGTCGCGCATTACGCGAAAGACTTGAGCACGCGACTAGTTGCGGACAAAAGATTTCCGCGCGGCGTGCGACCGTATACGGTGCGCGAGTACGCCCGGCTTCAAGGAGTACCTGACACGTTTACTTTTGTAGGAAGCGGCAACGACGCCTACCGAATGATCGGGAATGGCGTATCTGTGCCGGTGGGAAAATGGATTGGCGGTGAGATTGTGCGCTATTTCGGATAAGCTGTCGCCGCAAGCCACCGCTATCGCAAGTGGTACTGACTTCATCCCGCAAGATGCCTCTCCTTGTGACGACCCCGTCGCTGCCACCACCCCACGCGAACTGCCGGCGCGAACCCTCCCTCACGGCCGCTCCGAACACCCACTCCATTCCTGAACTTGATTGCTTCTCTAATGAATTCACATGAAGCAGGTGCGAATTAGATTTCACCGTTTGTGTGAATTCGTGGTCGATCGTTTTCCATCATCCTAAGAGCACTTATCTCGCGATCATCAGCGTAGGGCTCTGCCATGCTGATGCGCGGCGAGTCTTCGACTTGCCGACAGAATCTTTTTCTTAAGACTAGCAGTCTATGACGGCGGGTCGGAAACCCTAAGAATAAAGAGAGTTGCTTCAACGGCAAGTCACAGACTTGCCGCGCATCAGAGTGGCGAAACCATTGGACCAGGGCAGTACACTGTCGCGCGCTTCGTGGACTCTTACGATTTCTGAGCCCTTCCCCACGGGTCGGGCTAATGTTCGGCTTCCACGCTGCGCGGGCTGTTTGATATGCGGTCCTTGTTTCTGTTAACACAGTGCGGCAGGTTGTCGTCTTCTATGAGTGAAGCGAAAACATTCCGGAGGCGACAGGGAATTGCAGGCACAAAGAAGTTTTTGCATGTTCTTTCGTGATTTGTAAAATAGTTGAAACGTAAGGACGACATAGCGCACTTACTATTTGAAAAGGCAAGGGTGATATGTGAAAGCCGGTAAGAGGACGAGAATCATTGGGCTCCTCCTCGATCACAACCCCAGGCGGACGACGGAACCGCCTGGGGGGACCGGCGAAATCGAGACACAATCTGAAACCCGTAAATTCGCGCGTCAAGGGTAAAGAAAATGACCTCCGCTTAACACGCGAAGTATTCAGCGATGCGGACGAGGACGTCCGCGCACCCAGCGTTAATCGCCTTGTCATACAACTACCGTCGCATGCTGCACTAATTGATCAGAAGTCGCGAACTAATTAACAGGAGCCACCGTAATCTCAATACAGGAGTAGTTATGCTGAAGATCCATACGAGGAATATAGGAAACGTTTCGGTGTTGTGCGTGCAGGGGCGAATCGTTAACGGTGAAACGACGCCCCTTCGCGAGGCTGTGAATGCTCAGTCGACTGCCGGCACGGTATTGCTCGATCTCGCGCGGGTGAGCACGATCGATGCGAGCGGTTTGGGTCTGATGTTGGAGTTGCGCCGGCAGTCGCACGCGAACGGCATTCGCTTCAGACTGATGAACGTGACCAAACTCGTCAGACGCGTGCTGGAAGTCACGCAACTTGATTCAGTTTTCGAAATTGCTAATCCGCAGACGGAACTTCTGCCGGCCATTCCGCGCGTGTCTGCTCATCGAGCGATGCGTTTCGCGCGCTGCGCTTAAACCACGAAATTATCAACAGATAAAACCGGATCCTCACAGATAAGACGATAAGGATCGTCGCGTTCCTATTGACTGTTTAGCGATGGCCTGAGGATGCGCGGCTAAATTGTGGCTGGACAACTCCATGTGCGGCCTCGCTTTCGACGGATAGCGGACAGGGACGTCCGCGTACCCGGCGACGGCGCTACTTCAGACCTTTCATGATCTCCGCATGGACTTCAAGTATCCCCGCCGCCTGTTCCGCCCTCGGCGCCAGTGACCAATCGTCATGATCGAAAGTCCCGCCGAGAATTATCCCGTCGCGGCGCGGGAACATATAGCCCCGGCTCAGGTAACAGTAGTCAATCTCAGGCTGAGGCAGAAGCACCTCCAGCTGGCCGCGCACGGGGCCGAGCTTCTGATCATTGAACAGGGCGCGGGCGCCAAGTCCGGTACAGTTAAAGACCACCGGCTCAGACAGACGCATGACTTCTTCATGGCTGCGAAATTCCTTCACGACCAGGCGTCCGCCGGCAATATAAAAGTCGCGCAACAAGGCGTTGAGATAGATCGAAGGCTCGATCAGCATCGTGGTGAACTGCTTTACAAAGGGAAAGCCAAAATAGTGATCCGGGTCGCGATGAATTTCGATCGCCGGATAAAGATCGTTGCCGCCGGGCAGCTCGCTTGCGAGTAACGCTTCGTTGCGATAAAGCTCAAACGTTTCCATCCAGCGCACACCGTATTCAGTGCCGGCCAGCAACTGAAACGCTCGATTGGAAATCCGGCAGGCCTGACGAAACTGTTCATTAAACTTCGCCGAGACCGCTTCGGGATCAAATACCGTAGTCGGAGACCAATGGGCGCCGGAGATATTCGAGGTAGTGTCAGGAGGCAACTCACGCGCGTAAATTGTCACCGTGCCCGCGCCGTTTTGAAATCGGCGCTGCAAAGTGCGCGCGGTCGAGAGGCCGCTGACACCCGCACCGAGTACGGCGAAGTGCGGATGCGCACGTTCTTGCTTCGGTCTCAAGCTCGGCATGGACCTCGCCCCCGGGTGGTCGCGCAAGAGATCAACGGCCAGCGACGCCGTGCCCCACGAGAGCGTCATGCCCGCCCCGCCATGACCATAGTTATGTATGATTAGTTTGTTACCCGCTCGCTCCGCATCTACTACGAATCCTTCATCGCGATAAGGCCTTAGTCCAACAACTTCGCGGATCACTCGATCGCGTGAAACCTTGACCGGCGCGAAACGGCGTTCGAAATTAAGTGAGACAACTTGCGATCGGGCAGCAATCAGAGTGCTCGCAGCGATTGCCCCCCGAAGAAATTGGCGGCGGTTGGTTTCGAAGCTCATTGAGATCAAAGATTACCTGGATTGAAAGTTAGGCAAGAAAATTTTTGCGATAGGATGACATGGTCACTGATGACAGATCAAAAACCTATCTCATCTCTGGAAATTTTAATATCTGCAACATAACGAAGCGCTACCTGGGGCTGATTTCTTTGCCCGCAAAGAAATATAAGATTTTTGTTTCAGGCCAACCTGCCCGACTTATTTGCGATTTCTTTTGTCGACCTCAAGCCCTTATAGTTCCTCTCTAATGCCTAAAGGCAAAACCAGCAAAGACTCTTTCCCTGAATGGATCCAGCCCATGGCCGCAACTTTGACGCAGGAGCGTTTCACCGGTCCGGAGTGGAGTTTCGAGCGTAAGTTTGACGGCATTCGATTGCTGGCATTCAAAAAGGGCGCGGACATCGAGCTGTTCTCGCGCAATCGTCTGCCGCAAAAATTTCCAGCTATCTCGCAGGCAGTCGCGAGGTTGCGCGAACGAGAATTGATCCTGGACGGAGAAATCACATGGGGACACGGCAAGATCAGCTTTCACATATTCGATGTCTTGTGGATCAAGGGTCGCGAGGTGATGTCGTTGCCGCTCGAAGCACGCCGCGCCCTGTTGGACCAGTTGGCTTTGACCGCGCCATTGCTCAAAGTTTCCCAACTCGACCATGAATCGCCATGGCAGCTTGCACTGGAAAAGGGTTGGGAAGGGGTGATCGCGAAAAGGCTCGGTTCAATTTACGAGCAACGGCGCTCGCGCAATTGGTTGAAGATGAAATGCGAACTTGCCCAGGAATTTGTTGTAGGTGGATTCACCGATCCCCAGGGTAAACGAGCAGGACTCGGAGCGCTGCTGGTGGGCTATTACGATGCAAACGAGCTTGTCTTTGCCGGCAAGGTTGGCACCGGCTTCGATACGAAGATGCTGATCGAGCTGCGAGCTAAACTCGACCTGCTCGAGATCGCCAAAACTCCCTTTACGCGTGCGGTCGGATTGCCGCGCCTGCGCGCGCACTGGGTGCGGCCAGAAATCGTGGTCCAGGCGGGCTTTATTCAATGGACGGTGCACGGAAAGTTGCGCCATCCACGATTGCTGGGTATTCGGACTGACAAGGCGGCGCGCGAGGTCGTGAGGGAGTGAACGCGTTTCCCTTCACGAACAATCGGCCGCAGATGGACGGATCGGCACAGATAAAACGATAAAGACAAATCGATTTCTTATCTGTGTGAATCCGCGTTTATCTGTGGCTTAAATGTCCAGGTTGCGCACATCGAGCGCGTTGTCTTCGATGAATTTGCGGCGAGGCTCGACAGCGTCACCCATCAAGACAGTAAAGATTTCATCAGTCTCAACCGCATCGTCGATGCGCACCTGCAGCAGCGTGCGGGTCTCGGGATCCATGGTAGTCTCCCAAAGCTGCTCGGGATTCATTTCTCCCAGACCCTTGTAACGCTGAATCGTAAGATCCTTCTTCGCGGCGGTCAGCACACGATCGAGCAAGGCTTCGCGCGTGGCGATCTCTTCGCTCGTCCCGTTTTCTCCTGCGATGAACGGCGGCGCCAGGCGATCTTCAAGTTTCATGAACAGCTCGACTGCTTTTTGAAACTCCACGTAGCTGGCAAAGTTGTAATCGACCGCGATGGCATTCCCGGAAATTGTGGTCGTTTTGACCTCCCAAAGCCCGTGCTCTTCGTCTTCAGTCAGCTCGGTCTTGTAACCGGCTTTATCGAGCACACCTTCAACGCGGGCCATCAAACTTTCATCCTGAAAAGTTCGTTTCATTGTCGCGCCGTCTTCACGCAGCACGCCTTTCTTTCCGCCAAAGGCAACCAAAAGAGTCTCGAGCAGATGCGAATCGCCGCGCAGCCGGCGCGTGGCCTTCTCGCAATACCGCCTGAGATCAACCATGCGTTCAAGATTGCGGGCGAGTTGCGCGCCTTCGATGACGTTTTTGGTTTTGCCCGTCGTCACTTTCATGTCGCTGGTCGCTTGCCGCATCAGATAATGGACCATCGACCCTTCGTCTTTGATGTACTCTTCTTTTTTACCTTTCTTTACTTTGAAGAGCGGCGGCTGGGCAATGTAGACGTAACCCTGCTCGACCAGTTCAGGCATTTGCCGGAAGAAGAAAGTAAGCAGCAGCGTGCGAATGTGTGAACCGTCGACGTCCGCGTCGGTCATCAAAATGATCCGATGATAACGAAGCTTCGACAAATCGAAATCTTCTTTGCCGATGCCGGTCCCCAGCGCCATGATGAGGGCTTTGATTTCATTGTGGGCCAGCATCTTGTCAAAGCGCGCTTTTTCCACGTTCAGAATCTTCCCTTTTAGCGGCAGGATCGCCTGGTTCTTACGATCGCGGCCCTGCTTGGCTGAGCCGCCGGCTGAATCGCCTTCCACGATGTAGATTTCTGAAAGCGCCGGATCCCGCTCCTGACAGTCCGCCAGCTTTCCGGGCAGCATGGTCGAGCCCATGGCGCCCTTGCGCACGATCTCACGGGCTTTGCGGGCCGCGTCACGCGCCCGGGCAGCGTCCAGCGACTTGCCTACGATGCGACGGGCTACGGTTGGATTCTGCTCGAGATAGTCGGTGAGCCGCTCGTTGAGAAATGATTCAACGGCGCCTTTGACGTCTGAATTGAGCTTGCCTTTGGTCTGACCTTCAAACTGCGGTTGCGGAAGTTTGACAGAGATTACCGCTACCAGGCCTTCGCGCACATCGTCCCCCGTGAGCGAGCCTTTAAAGTTCTTTGAGAGACCCGAAGATTGCGCGTAAGCATTGATCGTGCGCGTGAACGCGGAACGAAATCCCGAGAGGTGCGTACCACCATCGACAGTGTTTATGTTGTTGGCGAATGAATAAACCTTTTCGTCGTACCCGTCGTTGTACTGGATCGCCACCTCGATCGAAAGGGCTTCGCCCACCTTTTCGAAATAGATCGGCTTGTCATGCAGCACGGTTTTGTTCTTATTGAGGTGCTTAACGAACTCGGCGATACCGCCACGATAGTAAAACTCGTGCGACTTTTCCGGTTCTTCGCGCTCATCTTTGATCGAAATCCGAATACCCTTGTTGAGAAAAGCTTTTTCGCGCAGGCGTTCAGATAATTTGTCGAAGCTGAATTCCGTGGTGTCGAAGATCTCGGTGTCAGGCTTGAAAGTGATTTTCGTTCCACGTTTCCGAGTCTTTCCGGTTTGCTTCAGCGGCGCTGCCGGAATGCCACGTTCGTATTCCTGTTCATAAGTCAGTCCATCGCGCCAGATCTCCAGGTGCAATTCTTCAGAAAGAAAATTGACGCACGACACACCCACCCCGTGCAGGCCGCCCGAAACCTTATAAGCGTTCGTATCGAACTTACCGCCGGCGTGCAACTTGGTCATCACCACTTCGGCGGCCGAACGTTTTTCTTTCTTCATCATGTCGACCGGAATGCCGCGGCCGTTATCTACGACGGTTATCGAGTTGTCGAGATGAATCGTCACTTCGACTGTGTCGCAGTAGCCAGCCAGAGCTTCGTCAATCGAATTGTCCACGACTTCGTAAACCAGGTGGTGGAGGCCGATCTCGCCGGTAGATCCTATATACATCGCCGGGCGCTTGCGCACTGCGTCCCGCCCTTCCAGCACGGCTATCGACGACGAATCGTATGTGTCTTTTTTGTTTTTCAATTTGGATGTCGGTGTTGCCAATTCTTTTATTACCTTGTTTTCGCGCTCGCCGTTCCGGGTGGTCTCCGAGTCCTGCGGATCATCGCCTTTTCGCGATTCCTGGTTTTCATCATTTCTCATTTGTCTCAGACGACATTCCCACCCGTTGTCATTGCTGCGGTGAACAGCGTTTCCTCGGTCGCTAGGCCATCTCGCACTTCATAGAAATTCGCCCTCTGATTGAACCGCTCAAAATAGCTTCGCTTTGAAGTTGTAACGAACGTTTGAGTGCGTCCGTCAAGGTATTCCAGCAGGCTTTCAATACGGCTTCCGTCGAGTTCTGCGTCCACGTCATCAATGAGGAAAATCGGATAATTCTGATGCTTGGAATGATACACTGAAAGGGCCGCTAAATCAAGTGTTATCAACGCGCTACGCTGTTGTCCCGCGCTCCCGAAACTGCGCAAATTCTGCCCGCGAAAACGGATATCAAAATCGTCCCGATGAGGTCCGATCAAACACGCGCCGGCGTATATTTCGGCTTCCAGACGCAGCCGCAAACGTTCCGCTATTAGCTCTTCGTATCTGTCTAAATCGCCCTTCGTTTCGAGCGACGAAACATATCGGATGGAAAGGGCGTCACCGAATAAGGTGTGTTCGAGCGCCTCTTGTAGTAGCTCAACATATTCGACGCGCGCGCCATGGATTTGCGCGCTCAATGAAATCAACTGTTGGTTCCACGGCTCAATGAATTCCCGCAACTGATCGCCGCGGATATCACGGCCCGCCGCTTGATCCAGTAATCGCTTCTTTTGCTTTATAACTTTGCTGTAATCACTCAAAGTTTGAGCGTGTACGGGGTAAAGTCCCACCACTCCGCGATCCAGGAAGTTGCGCCGCGCTTCCGGGCCGCCGCGCACGACTTCCAGTTCCTCGGAAGTAAATGAGACCGCGTGCAACTGCGCCAGATACCGCGCCAACACTTCACGCTTACCATTGATAAAAGTTTGCCTGGTGTTATGTTGAATTGCGACGCGGAGTTCGCGATCAATCGTGTCGCCGCGATGCACGATCCCCCGAATGGCCCCGACGGGTTCGCCAAAGGTTAGTGTTTCGTGCAGATGTCGCGTGCGAAAGGACCTGGCGTTGGCCAGGATGTGGATTGATTCCAGCCAATTGGTCTTTCCCTGACCGTTGGCCCCGTAAAGAATATTAATTCCGTTTGTGCAATTGATACGACCGGTGAGATTACGGAAACCATCGACGGCGATTGATTGGAGGAACACCGAGATGATTTTATCACACAGCTTTTCGATTCCGTGTTGCCTGAATAAAAGAAAACGAGCGTCATCAGCGACGCTTTCCTTATCGAATAGCGTGTCGAAGATTCAAAGCCTCATGGGCATTACAATGTATTTGTATTCGTGATTGTCATCCGCCACAGGTTTTAGTTGCGCTTGTGAATTTCCATCTTTGAATTCGAAGGCGACTTTTTCAGCGCCAACCACGTTGAGGAAATCCTGAAGGTACTGTGCATTGAAACCAATATCTGTGTCATCGCCCGAAAAATCTGTTTCCAGGGTTTCACGCGCTTCGCCTTCTTCCGCGTTCTGCGAACTGATCAATAATTGTTCTTTGCTGAGATGAAAGCGAATAGCGTGCGAGCGATCATCAGCCATTAACGCCACGCGACGAACAGCCTGACTCAGCGCGGTCGTATCAAATGTCGCTGAGCGGTCGTTGTTCTTGGGCATCACCATTTCATAGTTTGGAAATTGCCCTGAAAGCATGCGCGAGATTAACAAGCGCGAGCCAAGCTGAAAATAGACATGATTTTCGTCGGCGCCCAAATTGATATCGCCATCAAAATCAGCAGTTAACTTAGTCAGTTCTCCCAGTGTCTTTCTCGGAATAAGTACATCAAGCTCGCCGCTGCCGCCGTGGGACAACCCTTCCCTGGTCGCCACATAAGCTAAACGATGTCCGTCGGTGGTCACCATTTTTACGCCCTTGTTGTCCAACTCGAACTTTGCGCCGGACAACGTGTATCTCCCTTCCTCCTGCGTTATCGCAAAAATCGTTCGATCAATCAACAACTTGAGCAGCGAGGCGGGCAACTTGAGCGGCGTGGACTTAAATCCCGGAAGTTCCGGAAAGGTGTCTTTCGAGATCCCCGGAAGGCGAAACTTGGATCGATCGCACTCGACGCTGACCCACTCATTCTCTTCTTTTCGAAATTTAACCGGAGCGTCAGGCAGGAGTCTGGCGATGTCAAAAAGTTTTCGTGCTTGAACGCAAATGGCCCCCTGAGATTTGATTTCCTGGGCGTCAGCGTCGCACCTGATTGTCACATCGAGATCCGTGCCGCTAATCCGAATTGAATCTTCGCCGGCGGATTCGATCAAAATATTAGCGAGCACCGGAATCGTATTTTTTCGCTCGACGACTCCCTGAACAAAAGCCAGTTCTTTTTGCAGCGCACCACGCGCGATCACAAATTGCATCTATTGACTCCTAAGAAGGTTGAATCCCTATATATCACAAACCGCGAACGCTTTTGCACACCAGTATTCTATTTTCTATCGAGAAATACATTAGTTATAAATACATAGAAGTAATAGTAAGGCCTGTCAAAGTGTGGAAGCCTCATCTTTCTCAAGCAATTACACGTAACGGCCTGTGAAGATCAGCGTTTCGTTTCTCCGCCGACATAAGGCCTGATGACGAGCGTCCGCAATTCACATGACCGATCCGTTTTTCCACAGACGCGCTTGTGGAAACTTAGATTTAATTTCCGATGCTCTGACTTAGCCGCTTGATAACTGTTTCCATATCCCGATCGGTCGTAATCAAACGATCTATTTTCTCGACTGAATGGATCACCGTCGTGTGGTGCTTGCCGCCGAATTGTCGCGCGATCTCCGGATAACTTTTACCAGTGAGTTTCTTACAGAGATACATCGCCACCTGCCTCGGCAGTAAAACCTGACGCATGTTCGATCGCGCTTTGAGATCGTCAACGGTGATTTTGTAGTAATCTGCCACCACTTTTTGAACCATCGCTATCGTCGTCCGGTTGCCGTCATTAGATTGAGACACACTGCGCATCGCGTCCTGCGCCAGAGTCTTTGACAGTGGCACACCGCGTAAAGACGCCATCGCGATGACCCGAATCAGAGAGCCTTCGAGTTCGCGAATGTTGTGTTTGCTATTCCCTGCCAGGAACAGCGCTACATCGTCTGGAAGATTAACCCTCTGCACCTCGGCCTTACGACGAAGGATAGCGACTTTCGTTTCGAGATCGGGCGGTTCGATATCGGCAATCAATCCCCACTCAAAACGCGAGTGCAGCCTTTCCTCAATTTCCGGTATCTCGCGCGGAGGACAATCAGAGGTCAGGACGATTTGCTTCTGCGCATCATAGAGCGCATTGAAGGTGTGAAAAAACTCTTCTTGAGTCCGCTCTTTGCCGGCAATAAACTGCACGTCGTCAATTAACAGCACATCGATCGATCTATATCTCTCTCGAAATAGTCGCGTCTTGTCGTAGCCGTATCTAATCGCATTGATAAGTTCATTCATGAATCGCTCGAGCGAAAGATATGCAATATGAAGATCGGGCCGCGCGGCCTTAATCGCATGTCCTGTCGCCTGTATCAAATGCGTCTTGCCCAGGCCTACATCCCCGTAAAGATAGAGAGGGTTATAGGTTTGTCCCGGGGAGTCAGCAACAGCTTTGGTGGCCGCGTGAGCAAAACGGTTACACGATGCGACCACAAAATTCTGAAAAGTATATTTTTCGTTTAGAGGGGATGGGGCGGTGTCAACGAACCGAATGGCTTCGCCCTCTTCGGCAGCGTATTGTCCCGAACTGACGCCGGGTGCGGAGCTTTGTTCCTCACCACGTGCGGATCGAACTGCTCCGTCCGACGCCGAAGGCAAGCTCCACTCGACCCTGTACTCATTCAAGGACGTCTCGCCCAGGCAATCGCGGATTACGTCGCCATAGTGGGCCAGAATCCAATCCTTAACGACGGCGTTCGGTGCCGCAAAGGTGAGGACGCGATCGGCGGGTGAACTGCAAACGCTGAGTGGCCTAAACCAAGTCTCGAAAGTTTGCTTGGGCAGCCGCCGTTCCAGCGATGCGAACAGTAAGCGACTTACAGGGGTATTCAGATTCAACATAGCGGAAATAACGCGGCGTATAAAGTAAAATACCGGCAGATCTCAGCACGCCTGCGGCTTTCATCATCGGCGGAAGCCAGACGCTAACACAACGAATTCACCTGCGGCAAGAAAAACACTGAGAAATCGGAATGGCGCCTCGGTTTCTACTCCTCAGGGGCCTCATTCTCGGGTTTACAGGCCCGCGCTAGCTAAACTTTGGCTGAGTTGTATAACGTAACAGAATGTAGTTTATGGTTGTGCAGTCAAAGCAGCAACCTGGCTAGGAGTTTCGCGAACGATCATCTTAAAGATGCGGTCGAGATCGGCCATGTTATAGAACTCAATCTCAAGCCGACCAGGAGTACCGCTTTTGCCCTCAACGATTCTGACCTGGGTAGAGAGAGCCCTTCGCAGTTTCACCTCGGCGGCTCTGACATTAGGATCCGTATTCTCCGTAGCGGCCTTGCCGGGGCGACGTTTGGGCTCAATGTCCAAGTGTCGCACCCTGCGTTCAGTTTCGCGCACGGACCAATTGTGTTTGACGATTTTCTGCGCGAGCCGGCGCTGGGTAATAGGATCCTGCACACTCAGGAGGGCGCGGGCGTGTCCGAAAGTTAATTTCTCATGTTCAACTAATGCCTGAATTTCCGTGGGAAGCTTGAGCACGCGCAGGTAGTTGGTTATGAACGTCCGGTCGCGACCCACGCGGCGCGCGACCTCGTCCTGGGTCAATCCGAGCGAGTCAATCAGCCGCTTGTAGGCGTTTGCCTCTTCGACGGGGTTGAGTTCTTCCCGTTGTATATTTTCAATCAACGCCAGCTCCAGCAGATTGTCATCAGCAATCTCGCGTACAATTGCCGGCACGCGAGCCAGGCCCGCAAGCTGGGCGGCCCGCCACCGGCGTTCGCCGGCCACCAATTCGAAGAGACCTCCCGCAGGTCGCACCAAAAGCGGCTGAATTATGCCGGTGTTCCGAATGGACTGGGCCAACTCCTCTAGCTTGGCTTGATCGAAGGTCGTGCGTGGTTGCTGTCGGCCGGGATGAATGAGATCGATTTGAATTTCCCGGATTTCGTCATTGTCCGCCCGCGACTGATCTGTTGAGATCAGCGCGCTCAATCCCCGGCCCAATGGTCGCTTCGTCATGTGCCAGAACCTCCTCTGCTAGTTGAAAATATGCTTCGGCGCCACGCGACTTTGGATCATAGAAAGCAATTGGTTTTCCGTAGCTTGGAGCCTCCGCCAGGCGTACGTTGCGTGGGATTGTCGTCTTAAAGACCAGACCGCTGTAAAAGCTCCTGAGATCCGCAGCGACGGCAGGGGCCAGATTGGTCCGTTCGTCGTACATAGTGAGCAAGAGACCCTCGATTTTCAAATGGGGGTTGACCGCCCGGCGCAGGCGGGCCAGCGTGTTGAAAAGTTCCGAGACGCCTTCCAGGGCGTAATACTCGCATTGCACCGGCACCAGAAGCGAGTCGGCGGCGGCGAGGGCATTCAGGGTGAGCAGGTTTAGGGCGGGAGGACAGTCCAGCAGGATAAATTCATAAGAGTCTTTTATCGGCGCGATCGCGTTTCTTAGCACCGTGTCCCGGTTCGCAACCTCTACGAGTTCAACTTCTGCGCCCGCCAGGTTTCTGTCTGAAGGAACAATATCAAAGCCGAAGCTCGTAGCGGTCTTAATTGTCGCCAGTGCTTGCTGCAAAAGGAGGGCGTGATAAGTGGTTTTGCTTACGGAGACTCGGTCAATGCCAACGCCCGACGTGGCATTGGCTTGGGGATCGACGTCGATTAAGAGGACTGAGTGACTCCGTTGCGCGAGGGCGGCGGCGAGGTTAACCGCAGTTGTCGTTTTGCCGACACCGCCCTTTTGATTAGCGATGGCTATGGTTCGTCCCATCTTTGCGATGCAGAGACCCGCACAGTAGCACAATCGGTTAAGCTGCGCTACTGATTAAGTTTGAGTGCAGCGCTGCGCGGATCCTGCCTGAAGCTGGCCCTAACGCAAAAAATGTTTCACGTGAAACGTCAGTTGGCGGGGGTGCCGGCGGCTGCCAGGTGGACGAGAAGATTCGATAAAGCGGCCGGAGTCATACCCGGAATTTTTCGGGCTTGGCCAAAGGTTCGGGGCTGCGCACGCTCAAGTCGCTCCACGATCTCATGGGAGAGACCCCCCACCTTAGTGAAAATGAAATTCACCGGGACTTTAAGGCAATCGTGCTGGTGCAATCGACGAATGGTGTTGGTTTGCGTTTCCAAATAACCTGAATACAGGTGATCTGCCAGGGCAGTCTCTAAGTCTGCCGGCGCTACTTCCCGGCGGGCGGCGGATAGTACGCCAAATAAGATCTCCGTTGTCACCCCCGGGCGCAGCGCTAATTGAGCCAGCGACAGAGAGTCTCCCAGGTCTTGTCCCGTCAATCTGCTGAGGTGCGCATAGGCCTCATCATGGCGACGAATTTTATGCTCTTTCAAAAGCTGTCGAACGCCCGCCAATCGTACCTGCCGCTGTGCGAGACGGTCCCATTCCGCGTCTCCAACTAATCCAAGATTGCGGCCATACGGCTCCAGACGGTTGTCTGCGTTGTCATGTCTGAGCAAAAGGCGATACTCAGCTCGAGATGTAAACATTCGATAAGGTTCGTCAACGCCGTTGGTAACTAGATCGTCAATGAGCACTCCGATATAGGCTTCGCTGCGTTCAAGGCGGAACTGGGGCCGACCGGTCGATGACAGTCCGGCGTTGATGCCGGCGATCAGTCCCTGACATGCGGCTTCTTCATATCCGGTTGTGCCGTTGATCTGACCGGCGAGAAACAATCCTCTGACGTCCGCTGTCTCCAGGAAGGGCGTGAGTTCCTTGGGATCGACAAAATCGTATTCGATTGCGTATCCCGGACGAATTATCTCGGCGTCCTCAAAGCCCGGGATGAGGCTGACTAGCTCCTGTTGCAACTGAGCCGGAAGCGAGGTGGAAAACCCATTCAAGTACACTTCATTCGTGTTGTAGCCTTCGGGCTCGATGAAGAGTTGATGACGAGTCTTTTCGGGAAACTTAACTACCTTGTCTTCGATCGAAGGACAATAGCGCGGACCGACGCTGGTTATTTGGCCTGAATAGAGTGGCGATTCATGCAGATTGCGCCTTACGGCCTGGTGGACTCTTTCATTCGTGAAGCCGATGTGACAGTCGAGCTGCGGTTGGGTGATTTCATCAGTCGAAAACGAGAATGGCACGGCCTGTTCATCCGGAGGCTGTCGTTCAAAAGCGTTCCAATCGATTGTTCGGCCATCCAGGCGTGGCGGGGTGCCAGTCTTCAACCGGCCGACGCGAAAGCCCAACTCTTTTAGAGCTTCGGCAAATTCGACAGAAGCAGGTTCACCAGTGCGGCCTCCCGAATAGGTTCGTCGCCCTGTATGTATGCGACCGTTGAGAAATGTCCCGGTGGCGATGACGATAGACTTGGCGCCGATCCGCCGGCTATCCTGCAACTCGATTCCCACCGCGCGCTTGTTTTCAATGATCAAGTTAGTTACCACGCCCTGGCGCAAGCTGAGGTTAGGAGTCGCTTCGAGGGTCCGCCGCATCTCCAGGCGATAGAGCGTACGGTCGGCTTGCGCACGGGGTGCACGAACTGCAGGTCCACGCGAGCGGTTGAGCAAGCGAAACTGAATACCGGTTCGGTCGATCACTCTACCCATGATCCCGCCGAGCGCATCGATCTCTCTGACCAGATGACCCTTACCAATTCCGCCGATGGCTGGATTGCAGGACATCTGCCCAATCAAGTCGAGGTTCATCGTCACGAGCGCCGTGTTAGCCCCGAGGCGGGCCGCGGCAGACGCAGCTTCGCATCCGGCATGGCCGCCGCCAATCACAATCACATCAAAGAATTCATCGAATACCATAAGGAGCTGGCTGGCGCTTACGTTCCCGCGCGGCAGAGATTCTTATTTTCCAATACAGAAAGTTGAAAAGATTTTTCCAAGTATTTCATCGGAGGTTGTCTCTCCGGTTATCTCCCCAAGATATCGCAACGCGTTGAGAAGGCCAACCAGGATTATTTCCTCGCTCGCGCGATCCCGGAGCAAGCTCTCGGAAGTCTTGATCGCTTCCATAGCCCGCGACAACAGATCGTGATGACGAGCGTTGGTAATAAGCAAACCTTCGCTGGTCGCATTGCCGTTCGTAAACGGTTTAAGAATAGCAGTGCGCAAGCAGTCGAGTCCGGCCTCGGTCTTCGCAGACACTGAAATGACCGGCCCCGGGTCGTCCGTGACTCGCATGATCGAAAATGTGCCCAGGTCACTTTTGTTCAGTGCGATCAAGTAGCGCCGGTTCGCTGCTTGCAGCAATACTTCACGATCCTCCTGGGTAAGTGGTTCTGATCCGTCGATGACGACGATCAACAGATCAGAGTCTGCGGCTTCACGCTTGGTCCGATCGACGCCCATAACTTCGATCTGATCCGTCGAGACCCGTAAGCCAGCGGTGTCCGTTATGATCACCGGGACGCCACCGACCCCAAGCGACTCTGTTATCGCATCCCGAGTAGTGCCCGGGATATCCGTGACGATGGCCCTCGCCCGCCCCACTAAACTATTGAATAGACTGGACTTACCGACGTTGGGCCGGCCAATCAAGGTAACCCGGATTCCGTCGCGCAACAGCTTTCCCCGGCTGAAAGTCTTTGCCATTCGCTCGCACTGTGCACCCACGCCGCGAAGCGACCCAGCCAGTTGATCTTGTTCGATCAGGGGCAAATCATCTTCGACAAATTCGAGTGATGATTCCAGACGAACAATAATTTTCAGCAGCTCGTCTTTGAGCGGCTGCAGGGCGTGCGAGATCTCTCCCTTCAGTTGTCGCGTTGCCTGACGCGCGGCCGCCTCAGTCTGCGCGTCGACCAAATCGCGAACCGCCTCCGCCTCGCTCAGCTTCATTCGTCCGTTGGCCACCGCGCGCAAAGAGAATTCGCCGGGCGTAGCCATTCGAGCGCCAAGCGCCAGAGTCACATCAACGACGGCGCGGAGTAAGATTGGCGAACCGTGGCAATGCAACTCAACTACATCCTCGCCCGTGAACGAATATGGCGCCTTGAAATAACAGACCAACGCCTGGTCGAGAGTTTCATTCGTGGCTGGATCAATCAGACTTCGCAGGTTCAAGACATTTGGTTCCGCATGAAAGTCGTCGGACGTGACCAGTTTCCGTAACATCTGCAGCGACGCTGGTCCACTTAAGCGGATAACCCCAATACCCCCCCGGCCGGGAGGCGTAGCTAAGGCAACGATCGTATCGTTCAGTGCGAACACGTATTGGTTTAGATTACTACCGGAAGAGGAGTTCGGAAAGTTCAGGCTTGCTTCAAGGCGACTCTCAAGCGGCGGGCGTGACCTTCGCCGATGGATTCCGTCACCAGATCGGCTTCGCCTGCCAGCGACAAGTGAATGACACGCCTTTCGCTGGCATCCATCGGACCAAATACGAATGGCGATGAATGCGTGCGCACCTGGCGCGCAGCATGTTCAGCCATCGCGCGAAGTTCGGATTCTCTGGCTGCTCGATAGTTATCGGCGTCGCAAATGATGCGCTGGCCTTTACTCAGATTTCGACCGTACGCCTGATTGAGAATTTGCTGAAGCGCTTCCAGTAATTCGCCTCCCTGGTTCAATAGGAGTCCCGTATCGCTGCCTTCAATGGACAGCATGCAGCCCAACTCAGACTCCGATCCGTTCGCGCGAACATCAAAGCCGGCAGACTCGAAGATAGAGTTGAGCAGCTGCTCAGCGTTGTCACAAATCTCGTTCATTGGAAGAAAGATTGTACCTTAAGCCACGTTGGTCTGACCACGCCGCCCGCAAGACTTGCGTGTAAGTTCAGGCTAAGGGTTTTTTCTTACAAACACCTCGCCGCGTCTGCTCAGGCCGGCTTTTCCGGCAAGCGTAAACAGAACTGAATCGAGGATGTCCTTGTTCTCGAGTTTAAAACTTGTGACGCCCGAAACATTGCTGTCCGGATCATTATATTGAATCGTGAGATATCGAACTTTGGTTTTGATGAAGTGGGCCGGTAAGGCGTAAAGCGACGGGATACTTTGCGCCACCGTCGCGGCGGCCGGGCGTACTTTATGAGTATCGCCGTACGCACCGGTGAGGGACTTATAAGGAACGAACAGAATTTCTTTGTCCTTACTGTCGCGAAAGACGAAACGCTGGTTCTGATCGTCAAAGTTTACGGTCCCATCCATCTTCTTGTTGTAGCCAAACACACCGCCTTCGTACTTCGCCTTTACGCTTGCGGGGGCCGGCGGCGGCGCCGGCAGCTTCGCTGAATTGTCCGCCGGTTCCTTGCTTGTCGAAGTACGCGGCCGTTGCCCAAAAGCCATTGCTGCGATGATGAGGACAAGGGAAAACGCGCAAGTTCGTTGAAGTTTCTTATGCATAGTTAGCTCCATCCTGCGAGGCCGGGTGTCGAATCAAAAGACGCTTTCCGGGAACTAAATTTAGTTGCCAGCTGCAAGAATTTAGTACCGCCGCGCTTTCGCGAGTTGATCGTCAGCGAACGTGTACCGGGTACTTGTGAGCACTCCTTCGACGAACGTATAAAGGATGCCTTCCTTAATGTTTCTGAAGATCAGCGAGTTCCTGGTTTCATCACGAGTAAATCCGTGATTGTTCAATAATTTCAACGTTTGCGGCGTGTCGGAAGAGTGCTCGTGATGCAAAACGATTTCCAGTACCGTGCCCACGATTTCCGGCCGCAGCTTCTTGGCGGTCACAAATTTATCGTTCACAAAACTCACTTGAACCGATCCACCCATTACGTTGAACCGCATTACGCCGTCCGGGCTTTCGCCGACGGGCGGGCCCAGAATCTTAATGACTTCATCGCGGCGAGTCTTAAGCGGCTCAATGCCGTTCCAGGCCGCTGCGGCGGCCGGCGCTGAACTTGATATCAGCGCACAGACAAGCGTAATGGCGACAAAGCCGTAACGGGAAAAAACCTTCGCTGCTCTTTTCATGGTCACGATGCTAATCCCCGCCTATGATTTTGCAAAGGGGCGCATGCGCTCGAGGGCTTCCTTAAAATCAGCATCGTCGGGCGCAATGGTTAGCGCTTTTTGATAAGTCGCGAACGCCTTTGGATACTGCTTGGTCTTCTCGTAGTCGTAGCCCAGCTCGCGATACGAATTCACATCGTTAGGCGTCCTGGCGACCGCGCGCTCAAGCGTGGCAATTGCTTTAGGGAAATTATTCGCGCGCGAGTATGACAGGCCGAGCAGGTAGAGCGTGATGCCCGAAGCAGTGTTGCTGGCGGCGGGGCGTTCGAGGACGGTAACCGCACGTGCATATTGCTGCGCGCCGATTAGCGCACGGGCATACAACCCGAGAGCATCTTCATCAGCAGGCCGCAGGCGCGTCAATGCTTCGCCACTTCGGATTGCCCCCAGGTAATCCGCTCCGGCTTTGGTTTCGTCTGTCGCCGATGTCGCACGCCGCAGATAGGCGGACGTCAACAGATACCATGCCGACGCTAGCCGCGGATCGTTAACCGTCGCGCGATTGAGGGTCGCGATTGCCGTGTCAAGATCCTTTCGCGCCAAAGCCATCTGGCCGAGGTATAAAAGCGAGGCGGCATCCTTTGGATTGGCTTTCACCGCGGCGTTGAAAGTCTTTTCCGCGTCGTCGACCTTGCCGGTTTTGAACTCAGCCAAGCCGCGATAGTAAAGAAACTGCGGATCCGGCGGCGCGCCGGCCCGCGTAGTAATCTTCACCAGCAGCGGCAACGCGAGATCAAATTTCTCTCCCAGCGTGTAGCTCTCAGCCAAAGCATCAACGGTGTGCGGATCCTCTTGATCAGTTTTGCGTTGCAAGTCGAGCGCTTTTTGCAAATCATCGCTCGCATCTGCGTATTGCTTCAGATAGAACTCTGAAAAACCTGCAAGCTTCCAGGCCTCAGGGTTAGCCGGATCGATCGCGGCAATCGCCTTTGCTTCTTTTGCGGCTGCGGCGTATTGCTTCTGCTGGAAAAGCTGGAATGCATGCGTAGTATCGGTAGAGGTTGAAGCGGGCGCGGTTCCGATAGGCCTGGCAGGCTTGACGTCCAGCAGCGGCGCGTTGCGGTCGGTGGCCGGTGAAGCTTTTGGGCCCGGACCCAGAAGGGTATCGGGCGTCGGCGTCGGCGCCGGGGTGACGCGCCGCGGACGCGACGACTGCGCCTGGGTAGAAATCGCCGCGGCAAAAATTAAGGTAGCCGCAAAAACGGCCAGGGCGTACATTGCAGAGTTGGGGATTCGATTGCTCATCGCACGGATTCTTTCAGATTTGCACCAGAATTGACAAATTGTGTGGCGCAGACGTTAGTTTGCGCGGTCGAAATATTCGGGAAGAGGCCGAGGCGATAATCGGATGCGGCTGAGCAATTGCGGGTTCGCCCCGGCCATCAATTTCACGAAAAAGGCCGGCGCGACAATAGTCTCACCGGCCGTCGAAGTACGAGAAGTCTGGCCCCTCAGAAATTAAGCTTCAATCCAAATTGGAACTGCCGTGGGTCATAGGCGGCCGTCGGACGGCTGTAGAAATGGCCGTTCCCGGCTCGCTGACGAAACGCGTTCACATCATCGATAAATGGTGACGCCGCTGCCTCGTTGAAGCGATTGAAGAGGTTGAAACCTTCGGCGATGATGTCGAGTCGTACGCGCTCACCAAACCGCACCGTGCGGCTTAGACGCATATCAAGAGACATAAACCGATGCGTAATTCCCATGTTGCGGGAAAGATCCCCGGTCGAAAACTGACCGCCGGTGATCAGCGCCGTGCAGCCCGGCGCTCCGGGAACACAGAGCAGTCCGTTACCCGATACTGACGGACGATCCGTTTGGTTCGACTGATCATTGTTCGTGTCCTGGTTGCTCAGAATGTTGAAAGGTCGGCCGGAAGAAATTTCGAAGATCGGGGCCAGCGTAAAGTCAGAGAGAAACTTGTGCACGCCATCACCCTGACGCCAGTCCGCCGGGGTAGTTAAGACCCCGCTGAAGACGAATCTATGGCGCTGATCGAACAAAGAATCCGCTCGCTCTCGCTTGAAGTTGCGATTGTCCTGGGGCAGGAGCAACGTTTGCAGATCTGACGAATCGTCGATCGAGTGCGACCAGGTGTAAGAAGCCAGGAACTGAAAGTTATGCGAGAAGCGCTTCTTGAGATCCAGGTTCATCGCGTTGTACTTCGAATTGCCGTCAGAAACCTGCGCGTTGATCGATCCGAACGGCGAGACTACGCCCGGCGTCCTCAAGGTGCCCGCGATCAAAGTATTGAAAACATCCGGCGAGAGCCCGGTGAGGGCGCGGACCAGGAAGTAATTTGGAGCACTTGGGCGGAAGAAGTTGGCGGCCGCTGCCTGAATGACACGTCCGCGCGGCCCTTGCGCGATGAGCCCGGGAAGCACCACCGCGAAAGTCTCGCCTGAGATTGGGTTAGTGAATGTGGATCCGGGTGCGGTCGCGGGAATCGAAAAAGCAATCGCTTCAGTGGTGTTCACGGGATTGCGATTAGCCCAACGCACAAAGTTGGCTATCTGCAAATCGGTGCGCGGCGCGTTGATGTCCAGGGGATGCGGCAAATGATGGGCCCCGACGAACAGATAGCTGCCAGAAATCGACATGTCCTTCGTCAACTGCCGCTCAATGGTAAAGTTCGCCTGGTTGGCATACGCATATTCGAAATTCTTGCTGACATGCAGCGTGAATGGCAGTACTGGTCCAAAGCCCGGGAATGTCTGATCGTTAAAGCGCTGGCGACCGAACTGATATTGCGCAGACGAGGCTGCGCCGGGGGTAGACACTCCGGGAGCACACAGCGGGTTTGCGGAAGCTGCGGTACAAACAGTCCCCTGGAATACTTGCGTGGCGTTCAGTAGCGCAGTTGGCGATGGTCCACCCTGCGGGGTCAGGATTCCCTGCTGCTGTTGCGCGGCGTCGGCAATGTCTGAGTTAAAAGCGATCGCCAGCAGTGGGTGATCGTAGAAGATTCCCGCGGCCGCGCGAATCACGGTTTTTTGATCGCCCATGACGTCCCAGGCGATTCCCACTCGCGGTGCATAGTTGTTCTTGTCACGCGGGACGCCCTGCTGCACATTGACAGCGTTTTGTGCCGCGAGTATATCGGACGGAGTCAGGGTGATTCCCGAGAGCGGGTCAGTCAATCCCACGGTCGGCACTTGCTGCGTCAGTTCGTAATCGTAGCGAACGCCGTAATTCAAAGTTACGCGCTTTCCAATCTTCCACGAATCCTGTGCAAACCAGGCAAGCGGCTTGTTGCGGATCCGACTGACAGGATTGCCAAAACCCTGAATGTAATTAGTCGGCAGGCCGAGACCGTATTGCTGCACCGGCGTGAAATCGGGCGGAGCTACCCCACCAATTGTGGGGAACGCCCCGACGCTGGTGGCGCCCAAGCCGCCGAAATTGTAGAGGCCCGCAAAATTCAATTCGAAGATCGCTGACGGAATGTTCACTGAAGCATAGTCGCCGCCGAACTTGAAGGTATGATGACCCGCGACAATATTCAGTGAATCAGTCCATTCGTAACGCGTTTCGGTGCGCACAACGGGCGAGAAGAGTTCGCGGCCGATAAACGCAGTCCCCGAAATATTGAAGGCCACCGCATCGGGATTTTGCGAACGGAACACTGCCCGCCGTTCGCCAAAGTTGAAGCGCAACTCGTTAACCATGTTGCTGGAAAGTGTGGAAGCAAGCGTGGTCACGAATGAACTATCTTTCAGCACCTGAATGCCGGTACGCGAGAAATCGTTTTGTCCCAGCGACTGGTTCTGGGATTCGACCTGAATGCCGGTAATCGTGCTCGGGTTATATCCAAAGCGAAAAGTCAGGTGATGATCTTTTGTGATTATGTGATCGACACGGATCGAGTTAAAAGTTGTCTTATCAGTGATCGGGAAAACGGTCTGCAATCCGAGCAGCGGACGAAATGCGATCAATTGGCCGCCCGCGTTAGTGGTCCTCGACGGCACAGGCGCTCCCGTGAGAATGAATCGGCCGCCGACAACCTGGCCGGCCGGAACGCCGAGCGTCCCACCCGGGCTGATGAGCGGATTCGTGCCTGACAAAGCGGTGTTTGATCCACTCGAGGCCAATGTCGCATAGCTGATGGCGGCGCCAATCAGGGCCTGTCCCTGGGCGGCAATTGCCGGATTAGGATTACTCAGCAGCGGCGTGCCAGTGGCGATCAGTGCGTTGATATAAGTACTTTGACCCGGAGTGATGTTTCCAAAAGTTTGCGTGAAAGGAAGGAACGGAGCACCTATCGTTACACTACTGCTGAGGCCCGACCTGACGTTGCTCGTGAAAAAACCAGTCTCGTGGCGCTGTCTTTGTTCAAAAGCTCCGAAAAAGAAGGTGCGGTCCTTATGGAACGCGCCGCCGAGCGTGCCACCATACTGCGCACGCGTGAATGGTGGATCGTCAATAGGCGCGAATGCGTTGCGAGCCTGAAAGCTTTTGTGTCGCAGGAAGCCAAAAAGATTTCCATGAAAATCGTTCGTGCCGGCCTTGGTAACGACGTTTACCACGCCCCCTGCTGAGCGCCCGAACTCTGGCGCGAATGAATTCGTTACGACCTGGAACTCCTGCACTGCTTCCTGGCTGACGGTCGATCGCGACGCATTGACTGAATTGTCGGTATTGTCGGCGCCGTCGACTTGCACGAGATTTGAGCGGCCTCGCTGTCCGCCGAAATTCAACCCCGTGGTGGGCGCTGGCCCAATCGGCCGGCCGGCGTCGCGGCTTACCGTCGAAGTGGTCAGCGCGAACGCCAGATAGTTACGTTCGTTGATAGGGAGATTCTCGATTCGCTGTTGGTCGACCACTGAAGCGATGGTTGTGTTGGTCGTCTCGACTATATTCGGCGAGACGGAAGTCACGGTCACGGTCGCACTAAGATCGCCAACCTCTAACGGCACATCCTGATTAATGGTCTGCCCGATCGTCAGTTTTACCGAGGGAATGACAGCCGTCTTGTAATTCGCCGCTTTGACGTTGAGCTCGTAATCTCCCGGCGCCAGGTTCACGATTTTGTAGTACCCATCGTCATTCGTGGTTGCCTCGCGAGACACGTTGGTTCCCGTAT
>JBHELZ010000008.1:65619-99843 GCA_046262835.1 Pyrinomonadaceae bacterium | reverse complement strand
GTGACTGAGGCGTTCGCCACCACGGCCCCGTTCGCATCGCGCACAGTGCCTTGCAAGTCGGCCGCGTTGGACTGCGCCTGAGACATCGCCGTGCTAAAACATGTGGCAAGGGCGAAGCAAATCAACAGAACCTGTAGCGAGCTTTTGTGGCATCGGGTAAGGGGCCAGTACATCTTCGTTTCTCCTTTAAAGTTAGCTTTGACTCTTACGACGGTCTCACAAGCTTGCGTTGGATAAAATGCGACCGAATGATCAGGACCAGCCGATTGGGATGCTGAATGTGACGGGCGGGCGACTATGAAAACTTCGATAAGTTCGCATCTGGGCCGTTTCTGGATCGAACGCGGTCTCTAGGTAGAATTTAGCTGGAGACGAGCATTTTGTACCTTAAATCCAGTCGCGAGGCAAGAACTATTAATCGTCGCCAGTCCGTTCAAGGAGAGCTTCGTTATCTTACACGCGTAGCGGCACTGGAAGTTTCAGGCGGCGACCCTCGAGTGGCCCGCGCCAGTCTGCGGCAGAGATGATGGCTGGCGCCGAAAAACGTAATCGCCGTCTCAGCGAGACCCGGAACGAACGCGGCTCTGCGCAATAACGAAGAGACGTTTAATCTGGAATTGAAAATTTGGTGGTACCGGTGAATGTACGCGGTTTGCAATTGATCGAGACTGGACATGCCGGGAGTGCCGTTGAGAAATTCACCGATCGCCTGGGCGGCAAGTTCGCCACTTTCAAGGGCCATCAACATTCCGCTGCCGGTGAACGGATCGATGAAAGAAGCCGCATCGCCCACCGCCAGGATGCCATTCGTCGGCGCAACAGAACTTCTGCCAAAACCCTCCAGCGAGACCGCGAGCCAGCTTCCTTTTAGCCGCGCGCGGTTGAGCGTGAATGCGGCGCGCTGATTTTCGCAAACTACTTCGCGCATCACGCGATCCGCGTTTGCGCCGCGCGCGCGCACGTTGCGCGCAGAGGCTATGAAGCAAAGATTGCTCAAGCCCTTCTCGATGCTGCTCAGGCCCCCGTAGCCCTGTCGATAAAAATAGATTTCACAGGCACCGGGTTCGACGCGCGTATCTTCCAGGTGCCCCTTGAACGCGACCATCGGCGCGCGTTGGCGGCGAATCCTCTTCGCGTTTGTCGCTAAATGGCGAGTCAGCGTGCGTGAGCGACCAGTTCCGTCAACCGTGATCGGAGCGTAATAAGTTGTCTCGCGCGCGCCTTGCTTGACCGTAATTCCGCAAGCTGTTTGTTGTTCACAGATGACCCTCGCGACGTGCGCGTCTTCCAACACCTGGGCACCAGCCTCGGAAGCGCGACGCAAAAGGCGCTCATCCATCTCCGCCCGGCTTAAACCGAGGGCTACACCGGTGGCTCCAAACCAGGAACTTGGCACCCGGACCTTCTTACCGCCGCGAGAGTAGAAGACGGTAGCAGTTAAGTTAGCCGGGTGCGCGGCAGACATAGCCTCAGCAACATTCAGTCGCTCGAAATGGGCGGCGCATTCCGGAGAGATGAATTCCCCGCACAACTTTGGGCGCGGAAACTTTTTCTGCTCAACGAGCAACACGCGCGCGCCACGCGTTGAAAGATGAATCGCAGCGCTGGCGCCCGCCGGACCCCCGCCCGCAATGATCACGTCGTAAGTGGACATAACAGTTTGAAGTGCCGCTTTCAGGCCGCCATATCCTCAAATTCTGCCGCCTCGAGGCGGGACTCCGAACTCGTACGGGCGGTCAAAACTAAACGCGAAGGAAAATGTTTCTCGACTCTCGCCTTCGCTAACCCCGCCTGCTGAGCGATCTTTTTCAGCTCTTCGCGCGTGAAACTTTTCAGAATCGACAGAGCGCCGTCTTCACGGATCAAGCGGTTGTGAAGGAAGAGATGGCCAAGGGTCGTGTAAAAAAAATATGCGACTGGGTTGCGATTGAGGTCGATGACAAAGATACGCGACTTCGCCACGCGGGCCATTTCGCGCAGGATGTTTATGGCGCCCGCGTCGTCAAAGTGATGCAACGTCAAAGACTGAATAACATAATCAAATGAATTGTCGCCAAAAGGGAGTTGGAACCCGTTTGCGCGGATTGAAGAAATTTCATGAAAGTCAGTTGAGTGGTCCAGGATTGCTTGGGCGGATCTTTCATTCAGCTCGAGACCAACCAGCAAGGCGCAGCGATTAGTTTGGTGTGCCCAGTTCGCAGTGACGCGCAACAGCTCACCCGAACCCGCACCCACATCGAGAACTGAAAACGATCGCAGGTTCCTTTGCTCAATTTCCTTCAAAAGTGAATCGCGCAGCGCCTGGGCATCGCCCAACCATTCATTTATACGCCGCAGCTCAACCAAACAGCCTTCGTACTCTTCCTCGGTATAGGATCCTTTATCGAGGTTTTCAGGTTTAAGACTGCGACGGCGAAACTTTTTGAACATTGTTTCAGTCTCGATGATCACATCCGGAAAGGAATATGAATGGTATAATTCAAAGTAGATTATGCCACTGGAAACCAAAAAAGTGAGAGTCTCGAAACTTGAAGACCAGGATAAGACCGATGATTTGCGATCAACAACTCCGGCTCAACGTCTGGACATGATGTGGCAGTTGACCATGGACGCATGGGCCTTTAAGGGAGAACCCATTGCTGAACTCCGACTTCCGCGACATATTGTCCGCGTTTTGCGAAGAGAAAGTTGAGTTCATGCTCGTCGGGGCCTACGCAGTTGCGGCGCGCGACTGGTGACATTAATCTCTGGGTTAAGTGTTCGGAGGAGAATGCGACTCGCATCCTGAGGGCGTTAGAAAAAATTGGCGCGCCAATTTTGGATCTATCGCTGAAAGATTTCCCGAACCGGGGGCACAGTCGTTCAGCTCGGGGTTGCCCCCAGACGCGTTGATGTGTTGACCCGGATCACGGGTGTCAGTTATGCGGAGGCGGAAGCGGAGCGCAAGTTCGTTACTATCGAAGGCATTACGATTCCAGTCATTGGTATATCTCAGCTCATTAAGAACAAGAGATCGGTCGGAAAACCTCAGGACCAGGCAGATGCGGCGAGTCTGGAAGCGCTGCGCTCCCAGACTCTCTGAATTACCTGACTGCCGCCTGTCCTGGAAACCACGCGTCGATGGCAAATTTCAGCCCGAACGCTCGCAAGGTCTTTGCGTCACAGCGAAACTTATTGGTGAACTGGGCAGCAAGCTGACTGTAATTATGTAAGCTTGGGAAAAGCAGTTCGCGAGCGAAGATCTAAGGATGGGCGAGTCTGACGGGCCGGGGCGGCGTGGCGCCGCGATAGACTCACCAGGAAACAATTAGGTCTGCGTCCAACATCCCACTCAACGAACCTCCATCGCCGATCTGCCAACTACACTCTCTGGACCACCAGCGCGCTGTTCTTGGATCCAAATCCGATGCAGTTACAAAGCGCGATGCGCACGTCGGCTTGACGCGCTTTGAGCGGAACGTAATCCAGATCGCAATCGGGATCAGGCTCGTCAAGATTTATTGTGGGAGGAATAACGCCCCGGTTCATGGCGCAGAGCGCGGCGCCAAGCCCTGCTGCACCGCTCGCACCTTGCGGATGTCCTAGCTGAGATTTTGTTGCCGACATCGGAATGCGCGGTGAGTTGCTGTTAAGCGCAAGCTTCATCGCGTTGGTCTCAATTCGATCGTTCAGCAGTGTGGAGGTACCGTGCAAATTCACGTAGTCGATCTCGCCCGGGTTCACCCCCGCATCGTTCATGGCCAGGGTCATAGCGCGCGCGGGCTCATCGCCACCTTCCTGGAGGCGGACGCGATGATATGCATCGCACGTGGAACCATAACCGGTGATTTCGGCGTAGATGTTTGCGCCGCGTTGCTTAGCGCGCTCGAATTCTTCCAACACATAAATCCACGCGCCCTCGCCCAGCACCATTCCTGATCGATTGCGCGTGAATGGACGCGACGCTCGCTCGGGCTCTTCGTTCCACTCAGTCGTCAACACTGTCAATAAATTAAATCCAGCGAGTATTCCCGGCGCTAGCGGCGCATCGACGCCCCCCGCAATCATCGCTTCCTGACGGCCCACCGCGATATGCTGCGCCGCATAAGCGAGCGCGTCAGTTGAACTCGTGCACCCGGTCGATACGACATGCGACAAGCCACGCAGTCCGAAGGCCATCGAAAGCTCACTGGACAATGTTCCGTGGGTCGCAGCCGGAATAATGTAAACACTCGCCTTTGAATGCGAGCCGCCGTTGTACCAGATCGCGTAATGATCCTCGACGAATGGTAGACCACCGCCGCCGGTTCCGATCTGCACGCCGATTTCCTGGCGTTCTTCCAATGAAAGACTTTCCACGGCAATGCCGGCGTCTTTGAATGCTTCGCGCGCGGCCGCCAGGGCAAGCGGAACTGTGCGCGGCACGTGCTTGCGATCTTTCGCGCCGAGTTGAGCAGCCCAATCAAAGTCACGGACCTGCGCCGCAATTTTTACCGGCGATTTGGAAACATCAAAGGATTCAATACGACGAACGCCGCTCTCGGCGTTTTGCAATCCGTTCCAGAATGCTTCGCGCCCGACGCCAATCGGGGTCACGCATCCCATACCGGTGATTACAACACGTCGCGGAGCTGTGAAGTTTCTGAACATGCCTGCGTCAGCTCGGGCGGCCAAGCATACCATTGCCGCAACCAAGCTAACAAAAAAGCCGGACGCACGGCGCCCGGCCTTGATTCATAAGGCGCAAGAACGCCTAGCCAACCTTAGTTCCGCATTCATTACAAAACTTTGCCCCGGGCTGCAGTTCTTTCTGACAATTTGTGCACTTTGAGGGAACTTGTGACGCGCCGCATTCACTGCAAAACTTTGCCCCCGCTTGTAACGACGCGCCGCACTTCACGCATTTTTGAGTTGAAGGCGCGGACACGGATTCATTCGCGGCTGCCCCGCGCTGACGTGCCGCGTCACCCATGGCTCCAGCCATCGCGTTGCCGACCGCGAATCCGGCCCCTAGCCCGGCGCCCAATCCCGCCCCGCCGCTGGGATTTTGCGCGGCATCACGCATGGCCTGCGCGGCTTCGAATTGCGTGTACTTACCCATGTCGCCCAGCACTCCCATCGAAGTTCGTTTGTCCATCGCTGCTTCTACGTCTTCGGGCAACGAAATGTTTTCGACGACGAACTTGGTGAGGTCCAGGCCGAGGGACTTGAATTCATTCTGGAGCTTTTGCCTGGCGAGTTGGCTTAGCTCGTCATAGTTTGAAGCAAGGTCGAGCGCCGCGATTTTCGATTCACCGAGAGCATCCGAAAAACCGCTAACCAAAGTGCGCCGCAGTTGACCTTCGATGTCTTCAGTCACAAAGCGTGCGTTTGTGCCGGCAATTTGTTTCATCAATTCGCGCGGATCGCCCACTCGCATCGAATAGATGCCGAAGGCGCGCAGCCGCACCATGCCGAAATCGGAGTCCCGCATCATGACTGGATTCGAAGTGCCCCACTTCCGATCGGTAAATTGTTTTGTGTTGACGAAATAGACCTCAGATTTGATAGGCGAGTTAAATCCGTGTTTCCAGGCCCCGAGCTTCGAAAGAATCGGCGTGTTACCGCCATCGACGCTATACCGGCCCGGGCCGAACACGTCCGCGATCTGTCCTTCATGAATGAACACGGCCGCCTGTGATTCGCGGACGATCAACTGGGCCCCGTTTTTGATCTCCTGATCGCGAACGGGGAAACGAAAAAGCATCGTGTCGGTTGAATCATCAAGCCACTCAATGACTTCGATGAACTGCGCGCTCGGGCTGAGCCGGTCAAGAATTCCCATTTGGTTTTGATCTCCTTGGCGTTTTTCGCACCCTCATTATACGCGCAACGCTCAATCAATGTTCAAGAAACCAGGTTCGGCGCGGCCCGCCCGCGCACTGTCTGGCTGTGGTTTTCGGCGCCGTGACCAGATAACGGTCAACCCGATCAGGGCCCCGACAGAATCAATCAAACAGTCATAAATCGACGCCGTGCGCGACGGCACGAAACTCTGGTGGAATTCGTCAGTAAGCGCGTACGCAATTGCGAGCAACAGAGAAAGCCAAAACCAATGTCTGCGAAGAAAATCGCGCGCCGAGCCCTGCAACGCGCGCGCCGCCAGGGTGGCCAGGATCGCGTATTCAGTCAGATGGCCCGCCTTCCGCACCAGGAGATGAAAGACTGCCAAAGATTCATCGCGCACATTGGGAAACAGCCACCGAATCGCCCGCAAAAGGACGGAAGTATGGGTGGCGGAAAGGACGTTTCCAGAGCCCAGGAAAATAAGAACGCCCCAAACAACAAGTGGTCCGTAGCGCCACAAACGACTGCCGGTGGTGTGAGCGTGCCTGGATTTTGCGAAAGGTGCGGTGGTGCGAGAGCTCATTGTCTGGACACATCATGCAGTGGGATTTCGGATTAGCCAAGTCATGAAGCTCTCTGATCCTTCGCCCGATCGACCAAGCCCGCGCTGACACACGACCAGTGGCAGAAGTTTCAGCAGATGCGGGATGAGATGGGGGCCGCCGCGTGGCGTAGGCGATCGAAATAACCGGCGTTGATTACAACGCTGCGGCGCCGGAGACGATCTCGATGATCTCGCGGGTAATCGCGGCCTGGCGCACGCGATTCATGTTCAGCGTAAGTGATGAGATGAGGTCGCCGGCATTCTTTGAGGCGGCATCCATGGCCGTCATACGGGCACCCTGTTCTGACGCGACTGATTCAAGCAAGGCGCGAAAGATTTGCGTTTCAATCAGCCGCGGCAAAAGCCGCGTGAAGATTTCGGCCGGCGGTTGTTCATAAATGTAATCGGTCACGTCAGCTTCGACTGAAGCGTCCACTTCATCAGTCGCCGCACGCGAGATCGGCAACAGCTGCTCAACAACGATTCGTTGTGTGAGTACTGTCTTGAATTCCGCAAAAATCAGGAAGACCTTGTCGATCTCATCGCTTTCAGCAAAGCGGCCGATGATGTCACGCGCAACTTCGAGAGCTTCAGAAAATTCAACGCGGCCTTTGCCCGTCAATCCCACGTATTCGCCGGCCAGCGCGGCGCGCCTACGGAAATAATCGCGGCCCTTGCGTCCGACGGTCAGGAAGTCGATCTGCTTGCCTGCGTTCTCTTTCACAAAGACCTGGGCAGCTTTCAGCAGGTTCGTATTGAATGCGCCGCACAATCCCTTGTCGGCCGTAATCAAAACCACGAGATAACGTTCGTCACCGCGCTGGTCCAGAAGCGGATGGTGGAAATCTTCCGGCGTGTGTTTCGCGAGTTCGGCCAGAACTTCGGTCATCTTGTTGGCGAATGGACGAGCATTGATCACACGATCCTGGGCGCGCTTCAGCTTCGCCGCGGACACCATTTTCATGGCTTTGGTGATTTGCTGCGTGTTCTTGACCGACTTAATTCGCCGGCGAATGTCTAAAAGATTGGCCATTCGTTAGTCACCGTAAAGCGGTGAATCGTTACTATTATCTGCTGCCGGCGGGGCCAATGCATTGGACTGCCCTGCCTCATCCGGCGATTCCTACTCAGGCACGCGCGGCTTGAGCTTTCTCAGCCCAGGTGTCCTTGAAGTCCTGCAAAGATTGTTCAAGATCCTTTTGAATGTCATCGGTGACTGCTTTCTTCTCACGTAGCTTTTGCAGCACCCCGGGGTGTGAATTCTCAATAAAGCTCAACAGCTCCGTTTCGAATTTGCGAATGTCTTCGATCGCGACGTCGTCAGTGAAACCATTGGTTGCCGACCAGATGATTAGCACCTGCTTCTCGACATCCATCGGCTGATACTGCGGTTGCTTCAGAATCTCAGTCAGGCGCTGACCGCGCGCTAGCTGCGCTTGCGTTGTCTTATCCAGATCCGATCCGAACTGCGCAAAAGCCGCGAGCTCGCGATATTGCGCCAGGTCGAGCCGCAAACTACCGGCGACCTGCTTCATGGCTTTAATCTGGGCCGCCCCTCCCACGCGCGACACTGAGTTGCCTACGTTAATGGCCGGCCGGATACCGGAATTGAAAAGATCGCCCTCCAGGAAAATCTGGCCGTCAGTAATTGAAATTACGTTGGTCGGAATGTAGGCCGAGATGTCGCCGGCCTGCGTCTCGATGACGGGGAGGCTGGTAAGCGAGCCCGCGCCCTTCGCATCAGAAAGTTTCGCCGCCCGCTCAAGCAGACGCGAGTGCAGGTAGAAAACGTCGCCGGGATAGGCTTCACGCCCCGGCGGACGGCGAAGCAGCAGGGAAATCTCACGATAGGCCGCTGCCTGTTTCGAAAGATCGTCGTAGATTGTCAGCGCGTGTTGTCCGTTATCGCGAAAGTATTCGCCCATCGCCGCACCCGAATAGGGCGCCAGGAACTGCATCGCGGCGGGATCAGACGCGGTAGCGGCTACCACGATTGTGTAATCCATCGCCCCAAAATCCTGAAGGGTCTTTACGATTTGGGCTATCGTCGAAGCCTTCTGACCGATAGCGACATAGATGCAAATGACATCCTTGCCACGTTGATTGATGATCGCATCGACGGCAACCGCGGTTTTTCCCGTCTGCCGATCGCCGATGATTAGTTCGCGCTGGCCGCGGCCAATCGGCACCATTGAGTCGATGGCTTTCAACCCGGTCTGCAAAGGCTCTTTCACGGGTTGACGATCTACGACCCCCGGCGCCATGCGCTCGACGGGATTGTATTTTTCGGTGATGATGGGACCGCGCTCGTCAATCGGGTTTCCTAAGGCATCGACCACGCGACCGACCAGCGACTGGCCCACGGGCACCTGCATGATGCGGCCCGTGCGCTTAACGAGATCCCCTTCTCTAATCTTTTGAAAATCGCCGAACAGGACGACGCCCACCTTGTCTTCTTCCAGGTTCAGCGCCAGCCCGCGCACCTCGTGCGGAAACTCGAGCAGCTCGACCGCCATTACTTTTTCCAGGCCATGGACCTCAGCGATGCCGTCGCCGACTTTGATCACGGTGCCGACTTCGGCAACCGTCACACCCGCTTCAAAGTTTTCGATCTGCTGCCGAATGATTTCGTTTATTTCGTTTGCTTTAATTGGTTCCATAATCCGTTTCCGATTTGCCCAGAGTTCAAACTTTAGTTTGTGGTTTCGTTCTGAACGCACCCTAAAGGTTGAACTCTAACTGGCTTCATCCGATCATCTTTTCTTTAACCTGCTGCAATTGATTGCGAACTGATCCGTCGTACACCGTCGATCCGATTCGCGTCACCACGCCGCCGATCAACTCCGGATCAGTGACGAAGTCAATTCGAACCTGCTTGCCAGTCAGCGCAGACAGGGTTTTGCGCAGTTCCTCATGAACTGCCTCGTTGACGGGACGGGCGCTCGTCACCGTGGCCGCCACGACTCCCGCTCGTTCATCGAGTACCTGGGCAAACTTTCGATTGATTTCGCCCAGCTCGGTCAGCCGCTGATTTTGTAGCAGGACTTTTAAGAAGTTCGCAGTCGCAGGGCGGGGTGTGCCTAGTTCTATCAGCCTGTTCAGCACCGCGCGCTTCTTATCAAGACTTACGGTGGGATTGGCAAACACTTCTCGCAGATTCGGGTTGGACTGCAGCATCCCGTCCCAAACCTTGAGTTCATCCTGGACTTCGCGTGCTTCAGACCGCGCCAAAACAACATCGGCCAGCGCCGAAGCATACCGCCGCGCAACGGCTTGCACACTCATCGCCGCGCCCCCATTTCTTCGATGCTGCGCGTAAAGAGGCGCTTATCGTCATCTGGTCCGATGTCCTGTCTGATCATTTCCTCTGCGAGTCGCACGCTCTGTTCCGCAGTAAAGCGGCGCAAGTCCTTTTTGGCAAGTGTGGCGGCGTTCTCAATATCTCGTTGCGCTTGAGCGGTGAGCTTGGCAATCTCTTCCTGAGTCGAACGCGAGATCCGCTCGCCCTCTTCCCGCGCTTCAACGGCCGATCGTTCTTTGATCGTGGCAACCTGGCTATCGAGATTCCCCAGACGTTCTTCGACGTCCTTCAATTTCGCCAGGGCCGCGTCTCGCTCAGTGCGCGCTTTTTGCAGCTCAGCCCTGATGCTTTCCTTTCGGTCGCGGAACATTTGCGGCAGACCGAAGAACTTTCGCATGGCCACAACCAGTACGATTACAAATATCGCCAGGTTGACGAACTTCCAAAGTTCAAAACCCGGATAATCCCACCAACGCGAGTTTTCGAGAGCGAAAATGGAGCAGAGGAGCATCGTTAATTCATTCTTGCGTCGCCCAGCGGACGACTCAATATACGGCGGCCAATCTGGGTCGCCAGTTGGTGCGATTCGGCTTCGAGGTTGGCTCGCGCCTCATCGGCCTGCTGGGCAATTGTTTTCTTTTCGCGCGAAATTGTTTGTGTCAACTGGGCGCGCATCTCATTCACCTTCTGCTGTCGTTCTTTGATTGCCGCCGCACGCTCGGCTTCGGTTTGCGCGTAAGCGGCGGCGCGCGCCTGTCGCAACAATCGTTCGTACTCATTGACCTTTTCGGTCACGCTTTGCATGATCTCCTGGGCCTCAGTCAGGCGGCCACGCGTGCGTTTTTCGCGCGATTCCAATATCCGATTGATGGGCTTGTAAAGCGTTGCGTTCAGCACGTAGATCATCACCAAAATGATGATGACATGCAGGATCAGCGTGCCGTCAGGCACAAGTTGAATTGAGTTTTCGGCAAAGCCGAGCGCGAAAGGCATAGGTTGTTTAGCTGGATTTGACTCAGATCCCGAACCACTGACCTGAAGTTTCGGCTTCACTGAAAGAGCGAAACCCGTCTTCAGTTATACAGTAACCCAACTGCATGAGCGTCGAAAGCCTTGAAGGCTAACATGCGATTTTGCGACGCGTCAAGCACGCTTTGCTGCTGCCTTGACATCATATTCACGCGCCATTAGGCTAGGTCTTTTCCTTGAAGTGGAGAATTCTCGACTATGCCGAAGCGAACCTTTCAACCTAACAATCGCCGCCGCGCGAAGACGCACGGTTTCCGAGCACGCATGGCGACCAAAAACGGCCGCCTGGTGCTGAAGCGGCGCCGGGCCAAAGGCCGCAAGCGACTGACCCCAGCCCATTACTGAGTCCGCCGGTTTTAACGTGAATGGTAACGCCGGTGAAGCGAAGCAATGCGTTGCCAAAGCGATGTCGCTTAAGCGCGCGCGCTCAATTCCAAATAGTTTACGCCGAAGGGCAACGTTATGACGGCCGTTTGATGGCCGCTTTTTTGCGCAGGAATGGATTGGATCATCACCGGTTGGGATTGACCGCGTCCACGAAGGCGGTCGGAAAATCAGTCGATCGAAATCGCGCGCGCCGGTTGTTACGAGAGCTCTTTCGCCGCAGCGCAGATGAACTGAAAAGTCTGGAGCAGCGCTACGATTGGGTGATCAATGCCAAGCGCTCCCTGCTCAGTTCAAAAGAAGAACTTCGCTTTGCGGAGTTTCGTAAAATTATTCAGCAGGTGGCCGGTAATGAAGGTGAGGGAGATCGCAGCAGTAGCCCGATCGTGACGAAGGCCTCAGGAGTACGGGAAAGCTGAGCGCGCGCTAACGCGCGGGCTGGTGCCCCGCGAGATCGATGCGATTTATTTTCATTTCGCTATTGAATTTTTACAAAGCAGTAATCTCGCCCTGGTTGCCGCCGTCCTGCCGCTTTGTTCCGACTTGCTCCGAATATGCGCGTGAAGCGATCGAAAGACACGGCGTGATGCGCGGCAGCGGAATGGCAATTTGGCGCTTGCTTCGCTGCCAGCCATTTTGCGCCGGCGGTTATGATCCGGTGAAGTAAAGAGTTTGGATTGGAGCGCAAGCGTCTCGCTTGCTCACCATCGGCAACCCGGACTGTGGCGCTCCAGTCGAACCAAAATGAAACAGCAACAACGATTCATCCTCGCCCTGGTCGCTTCGGCGGCCGTACTTATTCTCTGGAATTATCTCTTTCCACCGCCCAAGCCTGTCCAAACAAATGCGAACGCCAACGCGAATGTTCAGCAGGGCGCGTCACCGTCAGCTTCTCCTACCGCCCGGGCCCTGGCAAGCGCTACTCCGGCGCCGGCTCAACAAGCATCTTCATCTCCCGCTCCGACACCGGACATCATGCCGCAGCGCAAGCTGCGCGTAGTGACGCCGTTGTACGAAGCCGTCTTTGATACGCATGGCGCGGTAGCCACTAGTTGGGTTCTGAAGAAGATTAAAAAGACCGATGGAAGTTTGCACGATGTTTACGCAGCCTCTTCGACGAAAAACAATCCGCAGCAGCTTGAGTTAATTGCCACGCCGCCGCCGGACGTCGCGGTTGATCAACTGTTCCGGCCATTCCAGGTCACCACCGGCGACGCCGCCCTTGATGGCGCTCTCGCGAATAGAAACTATGGAACGTCGGGTCTTAGCGGTCAGAATGGCGACGAAACGATCAATGTTCTTTCAGGATCGAAATCCATCGATTTCGTGGTTCATGATGATGCTACAGGTCTGGACGCCGAGAAACGGGTTACGTTCTTTGCCGATCGCTATATCGCGCAGATTGAGCTAAAGCTCACGCGAAACAATCAAACGGTGCCTGACGCAAAAATAGTGATTGGGCCAAATATCGGCGATCAGAGCATCGATCATTACAGCTTTTATCTCTACGCACCGGAAGGCATCGCGATGGTTAACGGCGGCGTGAGTCGCATCAACGCGCTGCAGGTTCATGCCGATCGCCGTAACAATGGCATCTTCAGTTCGTTGTTCGAATGGCTCAGTTTGAAATCTCCGGTGCTGAAACCGGCCGATCGTGACACCATTGATGGCCAGGTTCAGTGGGCCGGTGAAGACGATACCTACTTCAGCATGGTGGCCGTGCCGTCTCGCCCAACCTCCGGCCTCGAATACCGTACCGTTCCCTACGAACACAAGACCAACGGCAAGCCTGAGCAACGATATCTGGTGACAGGATTCGTGCCCGTGCCGGCCGATGGATCAAAGACTGAAATCTACGTTGGTCCGAAAGACCACCGGCTGCTCGCCTCAGCCAGTGAAGATGTGAAGCAGCTTGGAGCCCCGGCGGTGGATCTCGGCGAAGTCATCAATTACGGTTTCCTCGGCAGCATGCGCCGCTTTCTCGCGGTGCCGATCCTCTGGTCGATTGCCAGACTTCAACGGCTCACGGGAAGCTACGGCATCGCGATCATTCTCTTCACGATTTTTATCTATTCGCTGTTCTTCCCGCTCAAGTGGCAATCGTCGCGCAAGATGAAGAAGGCCCAGAAGTACGCGCCGCGCATGAAAGAGCTCCAGGAAAAACTAAAGGGAATGAAGCAGACCGATCCGCGCATGAAAGAGTTGCAGATGGAGCAGCTGCGGCTGATGAAGGAAGCAAATCCGCTGGGCGGATGTTTGCCTTTGCTGATCCAGATGCCGTTTCTGTTTGCGCTTTACAGCGCGATTACCATCTCGATTGATTTTCGCCAGGCAGCGTTTCTGTGGATCCCCGATTTGTCGGGACCCGAACCCTATTTCCTTTATTTCCTGCGCGTCCTGCCGATTCTCTTCGCCGGATCGATGATCGTCTTGCAGTTGCTGACGCCCCAGCCCTCAGCCGATCCGCTGCAAAGAAAAATGATGGCTATCGGCATGCCGCTCTTCATGCTTTACATTTTATGGAGCGCGCCGGCGGGGCTTCTGCTTTACTGGCTGGTAGGCAACATCGTAGGTTTTATCCAGCAATTCTTGATTAATAAGTTGACGACGGAAGAGACGCCGCCCCCTGACGAGAAAGCTGCCAGGAAAAAGCAGCCGAAGAAATTAAATCCGGCTGAGGCTTGAGTATAGTTTCACGCGCGTCAGAGGCGAGGATGGTGACTGGAGCGCAGCGGTCCCGGTTGCGCGTTCGACAAGTTAAATGCAAGCGCGCACGGCCGTCAGTGGTGTGGACGCACCATCATTGAATCCGCGCCACGCCATTCCCGGGTTTGGGAAACCTCGAGAACACAGCGGGGTCATGTCCCGGCACGATCAAATCAAGCCGCGAAGCGATCTGCTTCATTCGATCCTGGGCTTTGAGATTTGATTCGGCATCAAAGGTCTGCGCGATTGGCGCGTGCTTTTCCAAATTCTCGTAAAGGTACATGTTGTCCGAAGCGATCACGACCGTGCCGTCCGCGGTTCGCGCGCTGACATACTGAGATGCGTACGTGTGACGGCCGCCGGTGTACACCTTAATTCCATCGATGATTTCACGGTCATCTCCGTCGACCAGGTTCACTTTGTGCGCAGTATTTAGCCTGACTATCGTCAGCACATCATCCGGTTCGATGCCGCCTGACTTTCCGCCCGCCTGCCACGCGGCGCCCGTGTAATAACTGTATTCGTCCTTCTGGATCCAAATCTTCGCGTTGGGAAAAAGATCCATGCCGTCAGCATGGTCCCAATGCATGTGGGTGATGATCACGTCCGTGATGTCGGCGGCTCTGAGGCCGACCTTGACGATTGCGTCTGAAGCCTTAATGAGGTTTTGAATTCCTTTACCCTTTACGACGTTGTCGTGATAACAGCCCGTGTCGACGAGAATATTTTTGCCGGGACTCTTGATTAACCAAATCATCATTTGCAAATCAATTTTGCGGGCCTTGTCCGCCCCGGCAAGCAGTGCGGACACGGGAAAGTCCGGATAGACGCCGTAGCTCAAGGCATAGACTTCGTAAGTCGCATGTGATTGATCCCGGGCCCGGGATGAATTGAGCGAGCCAATCAGCGGCAAAGTCAGAATCGCAAGACAAGTCGCAATGAGCGTGGATTGCTTAAGCCGGATAGCGCCGTGATGTTTATAGATTGTTGATGGCATTGTGATGGCTTCATGTCAGACGATCTTTTTATGCTTCGGCACCCGCCCTGACGGTCGGGTTTCGGACACCGCGTAGTGCAATCTCAGGACTCCATCGGAAAACTTTTTCACTGACAATAATTTCAATGGCACGGTGCGATGCCGCGGCGCGATAAGCGGAATGCCTTCGCCGATGAATGTGGGGATCACGTGAATGATGAATTCATCGATAGCGCCGTCGTCGAGAAACGATCCGATTACACCGCCGCCGCCCATCATCCAAATGTTCTTGCCTTTATCAGCGCGCAGGCGTTGGGCAAATTTTTTGATGGGTTCTTTGACGAACTCAAATCCCGCGGCAACTTTCTTTGGCGGCTTCCGGGAAAAAACGTAATTCTTGATGTTCCCCATGTCCGGGGTCTCTTTTCCTTCTTTCTTAAAACGCAGAACCAGATCGTAAGTTTTTCGTCCCCACAAGATTGTGTCTATCGATTTGAAGAACTTAACCATGCCGGAACGGCCGGCGGCGCCCGGACGATCGAGCCAGTCGACTGCACCGTCTTTGCGCGCAATGAATCCGTCCGCACTGGTGGCGATGTAGACGATGATCTTTCGCATAATGTCTTGTCGATCTCCCCGGCAGGCGACCGGGGACTGGAACGCAAGCGTCCTCGCTGGCATGAGTGTTGTTAAGCAATACGATGCAACCGGGACGGTTGGCGCTCCAGTCCTATGACCCGGTCGTTACCGCTCCCGGTACTCAGCTCACTGTAAACCTGCGTTCCCCTGCGGCTAATTCTTCGGCTTTATCATCATGACTGCGGCCAGCGTCTCGATGCCGTCCCAAAAATTTTGCAGCCGCAGATTTTCGTTTTCCGCGTGCTGATTGTTGTCGTAATTCACAATCGGCACCGTGATCGTAACCGTCTTCAAACGATCAGTGATGATCGAAAGCGGCAAGCTGCCCCCGGAGGTCGGCAACCTTACAATCCTGTCTTTCGACGTCGATTGCACCGCATTCACGACGGCCATCGAGATCGGCAAATCCATGCGCGTGCGTTCCGCATTGTAGCCGCCGGCGCGGGCCATGACCTTCGCGATTAGCGAGTGCGCCTTCCTTTCCGCCGCGGTGGGATCGTGGTCAATTACGTAAAACCCCTGCGCGCGAATATGATCGGTCAACCGCTGTACCTGCTGCCGGTAGTCGTTGCCTTTAACCAAACGCAGATCGAGGACAGCATTGGCCGTGGTTGGGATTACGTTGCGCGCCAGCGCACCGACGTCGCCGCTACTAATGCCGTTGATGTTAAGTGATGGTTGATTGATCACTTCCATCAAACTTTTTCCGTCGCCTTCCGTGCTCGCCAAACCCAATTCTGCTCGCAGCTCATCATCATAAGCCGGCGCTTCGGCGATTGCCTGCCGCTCTACATCACCAAGGGGTTCTACGCCGTCATACCAACCGGCTATGGTTATCCGGCCCTTTTCGTCTTTCATCGATGCCAGTAACCGAGCGAGAGTCATCGCGGGGTTCGGCGCCCAGTTGCCATAATGGCCGCTGTGCAACGGCCGCTTCGCGCCGTAAACGGTGACATCAACGTTCTGATCGCCACGCACACCAAAGACGACTTGCTTGCGCCCGGATTGATGCACAGGCCCATCGCAAATAATCCAGGCATCGGACTGCAGTAAGTCTTTGTGCAGATCGATAATCTCGCCCAGATGCGGCGAGCCGGCTTCTTCTTCGCCTTCGAATAGAAACTTAAGGTTGAAAGATGGCTTCGCATGCTCCGCGCGCAAGGCATCGAAGGCTGTGAGGATTCCCATCACGCCGGCTTTATCGTCCGACGATGAGCGCGCGTATAGACGCCATTCGGAATTAATCTCAACACTCGCGGGCGTAACAATCTGCCCGCCTGCGTCCATGGCCGCCGATCGCCAGGTTGGTTGAAACGGCGGAGACGCCGTCCATTGTTTCGGATCGACGGGCTGTCCATCGTAATGTGCATACAGGATTATCGACTGAGTTGCCCCGGCAACTTTCCATTCACCATAAACGGCGGGCGGTATGCTGCTCGATTTAGCTTCGAGCAATTGCGGGCCCAGCCCGCGGCGTTGCATCATCTCGAAAATGAATTGGGCATTGCGCCGGATGTTCGCCGCGTCAGAAGCAACATTCGGGATAGCGAGCAACCGGGTGAACTCGTCAATGATCTGCCGTTCATGCGCACGGCGATAATCGCGCACGGCTGATTGACCGTAAACCGAAGCTAACGAGGCAGCAATTGTCGCGATGATCGCGACCAATCGCTTATGAGTTGGGATCGTTGAATTGAACATGCCTCTGTTTGCTGGGCTGGCCGGCGCTCTCGGCCGCGCGGTGTCCGCGGATACTGAATCGTAATTCTTGAACGGGCTTTCGCGCCTGAAAGCGGAAAAGGAAGTCCGCCCTCCTTCTGTTACGTGTTCAGGTATCGCTCCTTCAACACATTCGTATGATGTCGCACGTGTCCGGCCATAATGAACGCCAGCGCTCGCACTGTGACGTCATTTCTATTGGCCGTGCCCACGCGGCTCCAGGCTCCTTCATCCAGACTTCGGAACATCGCGATATTAGACAAGCGAACCAGCCGCAGCTCACTCAAGAGATCCTCAAGCTCTATGTGACTGTATGGCGCAGTCAACATGTAATCGTTTTGATCAAAGCCAGGCAGGTTTTGTGTTTCGCCGCGCGCAATGCACAGCGCGCGATAACCAAACACGCGTTCGCCGTCGATCAGGTGTCCGATGATTTGGCGGGTGGTCCATTTGCCTTCCGCGTATGCGTAAGTCTCCTTTTCCGCCGGCACTCTGGCCAGCAACACATCCAGCTCGTCGAGTTCGCCGCGCAACACCGCCATGATGTCAGTCTCGCTTACCTGATTCACATAAGTTTGGTAGTAGGCCGCGTATTCAGTCTCTGATGGACGATTCATGATCTGCCTCTCTGTGCTCCGCGTGTGACGAGTTTGGGAAGGCGCATCATATTGCGAGTTTCTGTACCTTGCAACGTTGATTTTTTAGTCGCCTCTTCACGGTGAACTGCTTTCTGGCAGCTTCGATGTGAGCCACTTGTCACGTTCTGCTACGCCTTGGCGAAAGCGCAGGATTGTCGGTGGTATCGGACGTGGCCCGTGGAACTTGAAGCAGGCATGGATTTTGCACTGATTCGCATCAGGACTTGCGAAGCCGGTTTAACAAAAACTTAATTTGTATGAAACAAATCCCCGCGGTTATTGCGAATGTTGTTCTGCTGTTTAGTTTTACGGCGATCCGCGCGCAGTCAGTGGCGCGCGTCCATCCCGTCAGCGGTGACGTAGCGGCGGCCGATCCGAACGCTCAGGCTATTTCGGCGCTGAAGTGTTTGGAGACACGAGTGATCGTTTATCGGTCGCTGGCAGACTTTCAGGAGAGCGGCAAACTGGCCCGGGTTTCGCTCCAAACTTTCCTGGCGGAGCTGAGCGAAGTAACCCGGGAAGTGGAACCGGTTATCAAACAGATGTCAGACGTCAAGCTGAAGGTTAAGCTCACCAACGCACTGGACGCTTTTCACGATGGCGCTTACTGGTGGGAGCAGGTTGATCAGCCCCGCGTTGTGAACGTCTCTGCGCTGGCCGCGACTGACGTCAACCGATCATCAACAGAAACCGCATTTCTTTCGACCGTGCCTTACACTGTCGCAATCAATTGGCGACAGGCCCATACCTATCTAACTCAGGCTGAAATGTTGACTAAGTAAGGAGCACACCGCGCTTTTGATTGCAGCGGACGCGTCCTCGCTTGCACAATGATGAGCCGCCGCCACGGTTGCGCTCCAGTCTCAACAACTCTTCAGGTCGACGTTTGTTTGTCGCTCGCTTCAACCCCGTAGGGTAGTGGCCTTTAATCTCGTCGTGATTGATGTCGATCCATCCCTCTTTACGATTGATTAGCACTACGACCCCCGGTTGCCGGGTATGGCTTGTCCATTACCGGCAGCGGATACCCCGACGGGCCCGTGATCGTGCCCGGCGTAGCGGGGGTTGGTTTTGCAGATTGCGCTAGCCTCTCCTGCTTCTGGCAGGAAGTAATTAGCAGGAGCAGTAGGATGACGAGGAGCCGAAAGTAATTGCCTTGCACTGTTCCGGGAATGTTACTCAAGATTGTAGTCAAACTCGTAAGAATGCTTTCCATTCTCGATTTTGATGGTGAGTTTGCCACTGATTCCTTTTAACTGATCTGTGCCGGAATCAGGAACTACCGTGATCGTCATTTGACCCTCGCCACGCGTCATAATGGCGCTGTGCTGAAGAATGAAACTACCTTTTCGGCCATTCAGCGTCCCGGTAAACTTTTCGATCGCAACATAACCAGCCGAGCCCTTTGTAACGTCGCCGCCGGTCAACATTTGACCCCTGCTGGCGCCGTCCAGGTCGCCGTGCCACTGCTTCTCGAGCGTCATGCGGCCGAGTGTCTTGTCGTCAGACTTATCATCCGCAGGCGTTATTTTTACTTCGAATGCTCCGGCCGCGTGCTGGGTCATTGATGATTCCTTTGGCGTGGATTCGTTCCGCTTCACCTTGATACGCCGGGCGATTGTTTTCTCGGGAGCTTTCTCAGCAAAAACACTCAAGGTGCCTTCGATGATGTTTCCTTTGACTGAGAACTCCCATATTCCTCGATATCTCGAATTCTGCAAATCCGCCGTCAGGGTTTGCTTGTCCGGATCGTATTTCAAAAAGATGTCACCCATCCACTCAGGCTTACTGTTGACGATCGTGTCCGCGGCGATCTTGACCATGTTTGAATCTGAAGGATTGACTGAGATGTGATAGACGACTTTCTCGTCATGGCAGTTGGGGTTGTTGCCGGCGCAAATCGATTCGCCGGACCAATCGCCTGTTAGTGAGGTTGTTTGGGCGATGGCGACAGGCATTGACAGCAAGAGGATGAGGATGACAATGACATGAACGATGCGAAATCTCATTTTTTAGAAATCGACAATAAACAAGAACTTCGGCAACGGCTCATTGTTTCAGATTAATGCCGACTCGTAAATCCAGTTAGCTTGTGACCGCGTAAGTTGAGGATCGCCTTTTTAGCGCGTCCCACCCTCGGCCACATTCTTCAGGGGGGCAGTCCTCTTCACGTACTTGTCGTACCACGCCAGGTATCGTTCATAGCGATCGCGGACATAGCTCGGCCGCGTGATGCCGTGAAATTCGTTTGGATAGATCACGAGTTGCGTATCGATTCCGAGACTCCGTAACGCCTGATACATCTGCTGACCTCCCTGGACCGGCACATTAAAGTCGCGCTCACCGCCCAGAAACAGTGTCGGCGTCTTGATCCGATCGGCGTGCAAAAACGGATAAGAAATTTTGATGTAGGTTTCCCACGCTTTTGGATTCCACGGCGGACCAATTTCGTAATCGTATTGAATGATGTATTGATCGGTGCCGTAGAAAGCGACCGTGAAGGCCGTGCCGGCGCCACTGGTGGCGCCCTTGAAGCGCGGATCGGTGGCGATCATGTAGTCCGTCAAAATGCCGCCATAACTCCAGCCGCCCACGCCCAGGCGATCCGGATCTGCGACGCCCATCGCAATGACGTGATCAACGCCGGCCTCCAGATCTTCAACTTCGTAGTGTCCCCAATCAGCAAAGATTGATCGCGAGTATTTCTGGCCGCGCCCTGAGCTGCCGCGATAATTGACGGCCAGCACGGCATAGCCGTTCGCGGCGAAAACCTGCCGCTCGATGCTGAAAGAATGCTGGTCCTGTCCGTTTGGCCCACCGTGAATGCGCAAAAGGAACGGCACCCTGGTGCCTTTTACATAGCCCACCGGATAAGTCAGCAAACCATGGACGTCGGTGCCGTCCTTGCTCTTAAAGTTGACGTCTTCGGTGATGCCCAGCTCAAGCTCATTCATCAGCGCGTCATTCTGATGAGTGAGCTGACGCAAGGTCTTGCCTTCCATCGCGTAGATTTCTGTCGGCTTCATATCGTTGCCGGAAAGCAGGACGGTATGGCCGCCGTTCATAGATAAATTAGAAACGGTGACCGGCGGATCGAGCAGCCGCGCAACCGAATTGCGCGTAATCCTGACCGGATATACGGATCGATCGTCGGTGACCGTAGCGATGACGGTTTGGCCGTCGCTCGCAAATCGCAAACCCGACACGCCGCGATCGAGATCCTCTGCGGCTTTCGCCCGGATCGGCGCAGAGCTGCCATCTGAGGCGACGAACATCAAGTGCTCCATGTTGTAGGCGCCGTATTTCTTTTCATCACCTTCAGTGAACACGATCCACTTTCCATCTGCCGACCATTCGGGACGAGCACGGTTTGCTCGATTGTCCGCAGTCGTCAAAAGTTTTTCGGTGGCGCCCGGTTGCGCGTCGGCCACGTACAACTGGGCCGCGGGATCGCGATCGGGATCGTCCGCATGATTGCTCATGAAAGCGATGCGCGCTCCATCGGGCGACCAGGAAACTGATGACTCGTCCCATTTACTTTTTGTTAACCGGTCGAGTTTGCGCGTCGCGATCTCATAGAGATAAACGTAACTGTGGCGGCCTGAGAGCAAGTACCCCTGCACGTCCTGCTTGTAGCGATAGCGATCGATGACGATCGGCTTGGGAGGCTTTGGCGGCGTACCCGGAGTTGGGGTGGCAGTCGGATCCGGCGCATCAGGATCGGGATCGCCAATCAAGAGCGCAAGACGTTTCGAATCCGGCGACCATTCGTAGCCCGCCAGTCGTCCTTTCAACTCCGTCAGCTGATAAGCTTCACCGCCGCTGCGATCGAGCAGCCACACCTGACTGCCTCTGACGTTTGGCTTTCCCGACGAACGTGATGAAGTGAAGGCCAGAAATTTTCCGTCGGGACTCCAGCGAGGTGAACTCTCGCTGTCGTTGCTGAAAGTGATCTGCCGATCGTTTCTGCCGTCATACGCGACCAGCCAAATGTGCGTGCTGCTCTTGTCTTCCTTCGCATCGATCGTAGAGACGGTATAGGCGATCCATTGGCCGTCCGGAGAAAGCTGCGGATCGTTGACGTTGCGAAAGCGCGCGAGGTCATCGAGCCTTAGCGGATGGCGGGTGGTTTGACCGAGCGCAGCGGTCGCAACGATCAGAATAATGAACAGAGTGCGAGAAAAATTTCTGGTACGCATTTTAGTCTGGAGCCTCCCTATAGTTAGCATCTCGCGGCTTTGAATGCAGCGCTTCATCCGACAACGAATGCAGCAACTTGAGCGTGACGCGGTGGTTTATCTGCCAGGCTCGACGAGTTATTCAAGCATGGGACGAACGCCCGTTCTACTTTTTTAGAGACGAGCACGGCTGCCTCAGCGAGCGGGATTCTACTGCGAATCGGGTTGGACTGCATAGAGGCCTGAAGCCGCCCCCCTCCGTTTCGATCTAGAGTGCTTTACAATAGTCCTAAATGCGAAAGCGCAGGATTGCAGTCAAAGTTAAGGACTCGATGCAGCAGGGGTATGTTTATTATCTGACCGAACCGGCCGGCCGAAACTTTCATCCCGATTTCAAACCCCAGCTAACGCCGAAGGAAATGCTTGAGATGGGCATCTTTGGAGGCAAGTATATGACTGACTGCCGGAAGGAGTTTGCGGCTTCATGGTTTAAAAAGGCCAAGCTGTCTTCAGTCAGGCGGGTAGGAAAATTGAATTATTTCGGAGTGAACGCATCGCAACCTTTGTCGGTTTGGAGAAAAAACGGTTGGATCAACGACGAAGACCCGCGCGGATGGTTTCAGTGGTACTGCCGTTATTTTATGGGCCGTAGATGTCCTGACGATGATCGACAGATAAAGCGTTGGCGCGCCGTGCAAAGGCATGTGGCCCAACTGCAAAGAAATTGTCCGAGCCGGGCACTTGATTGCCGGCCCCGACAGCGACAGGCGCTGTTGCATTGGGCTTACGATGGCCGCAAGCTCTGACCGGGGAATGCCTTTAAATGACTGATGAACGCGTTTCACCTGAGCAATCGCTTTGATGTTCGATTTCAAAAACCATGAGTCGATTGCCGTCGATGGCGCGATAAAAGACGGCAAGCTGGCGGGCGAATTCCACACCAAAGGCTTTACGGCGAGGTGGGAAGCGAAGAAGAAAATAGAGTGGCGTCGCAGCGGACCTTCGGCGCGATTTTTAAAACGCGTGACGGCGTCCGCTTACAATCGACCAGCAAACAAATCGTTCAGTTCACCGAACGGCGTTAGATCAGCGAACGAGATGAATGAACCTAGTTCATAGATTTCTCTTGCCGATTGAATAAATCCTGTCCACGCGGCTCGTGCCAGCGCGCCGCCCACCGAGATTCGGCGTACTCCCAAATCGGCGAGTTGAGGCACGTTGAGATTGCAGTTGTTCGTGGAAACCAAAACATTGACCGGCTTTGGCGCCACGGCTTTCACAATCCGGGCAATCTCGTCAGTCTTGCTGACACCGGGAGCGTAAAGGCAATCGGCTCCGGCGGCCGCAAAGGCCACCAGGCGATCCAGTGCAGTGCGGAGGGGGTCGGGATCATCCACCAACCACGCTTCGCAACGGGCCGTCAGCAATACGGAAGCGCCCGACTGGTCGATCGCGTCGCGCGCGGCTTTGACTCTCTCAACGGCAACATCCAATTCGTAAAGCGGCTGGCGCGCCCGTCCGGTATTGTCTTCAATCGATAAGCCAGCGACGCCAGTGGCAATGCACAACCGTACATTTACCGCGACGTCATCGGGATCGTCGGCATATCCATTCTGAAAATCTGCGTTCACCGGCAGTGACGTGGCCGCGACGATATCACGAAAATGATCCAGCGTTAGTTCGCGCGTAACCGGCGACGGTCCGTCCGCAAACCCCTTCGAGAACGAGAAGCCCGCTGAGGTTGTCGCGAGCGCTTTGAAACCGATCTGTTCGAGGTAGATGGCCGATCCCGCGTCCCATGGATTCGGCAGGACAAAACATCCTGATTCATGAAGGCTGCGAAAGTTTTCAATCGCCGATAGTTGTTTGTTCATCTGCTTTGTGCGAATCATCAGCCTGCAGACCAGGCGTCACTTTCGATGGCGGCTCAAGTAATGACCTTAATCCGAATCTTCGTAAACGCGTGACCCAACCAAAGCTGCTACTCTAACACCCGTCAAATTCGAAGACTACTTCTTGCTTGCTTAATCGATTGCTCGTTATCATCAACAGACTTTGATCATTCTCGAAACCGAACGCTTAAGACTGCGCCGGCTGTCGCCGGACATTGACGCTGAGTTCATTATCGAACTGCTAAACGATCCGTCGTTCCTTCGCTACATCGGCGATAAGGGCGTGCGCGATCTCGAGGCCGCGCGCCGTTATATCACCGATGGCCCGGCCAGGAGCTACGACGTCAACGGTTTTGGCTTGTATCTGGTTGAATTGAAAACGAATGAAACAGCGATCGGCATCTGCGGTTTGGTGAAACGAGATACGCTCGCGCACGCGGACATCGGGTTTGCTTTTCTGCCTGCTTACTGGAACCAGGGGTACGCCTTTGAATCGGCTGCCGCAGTGACGGATCATGCGCGAGCGGTGCTGGGACTAAATCGTATTCTTGCGATTACGACTCCGGAGAATGAATCGTCGGCCAAACTGCTCGACAAAATTGGGTTTCAGTTCGCTGGGTTAGTCAGGCTGGCGGAAGGGGCGCCAGAGGTCAGACTATTTGAATCTGAAGCCAAATCGACATGATTACTCGGTGAAAACGGAGCAACCGTCAGCCGGCGAAGTGGAAATCGAACGGGTGCGCCGCATTTGTAATGGGGCTGCCTGAAACCTGGGAAAAGATTTCGCACGGCGGACCCCGTAATTCGGGATCGCCCCAACATCAGATTAGAAAAGGAGAGATGATGAATCACGAAGATCAGTTCATTCCGCACTTGATCGTCAGCGATGGTCTGGCCGCCTTGAAGTTCTACAAAGAAGTGTTTGGTGCTGAAGAAGGACACAACATGATGGCGTCCGACGGCAAACGGCTGATGCACGGAGAGATGGTGCTCGACGGCCACAAATTTTTTGTCAGCGATGAGTTCCGAGCGGAAGAAGGCGGTTCGTGCAAGACGCCGCAGACATTAGGAGGGACCAGTGTGCGCATTACGCTGATGACTGACAATCCCGACGGTATTGTCGAACGGGCGGTCGCTCGCGGCGCAACGGTCGTAATGCCCGTGCAGGATATGTTTTGGGGGGCGCGTTACGGGCAGATTCTCGATCCCTTTGGTCACAACTGGGGCATCAATCAACAGTTGCAACAACAAACTTCTGAAGAGACTGAAAAAGCCGCTGCCGAGTTTTTTGGAAAGCAATAAGACATCACGCGATTACACGTAGAACGCCGCGCTACTCAGAAAACAAAACTGCGGCGCGCGGGCGCCGCAGTTACTGTTTTTAATACCGAGCTGATGAAAGCTCTATCGTTGAGGCACTGGAGGCGGCGCGCCTTCGGGGATGACCCACAACTCCACTACCCAGCCCTCGCGTGCCGGGCCCAGAATCGTGGTCACACGATGGGAATCGATACCCCGTGTGTTCACAAGGTAATCAACGATTCTCTGTGAACGCTCCTGCGCCTGACTCGCGCCTGCCTTGCGCGAGGGATAGACAATCACGTAACCCTGCGATCCGGGTTCCTGTTGCAGTTGAATCGCGTAGTTATCCAGCCTGGCCTTCTCGTCATTGCGGGCAATATCATAGTACTCGTCGAACTTGCGCCCCTTGTTCATGATCGGGATGGACACTGCGCAGCTGGCCGGACACGGCGTGCCGAAACCAGCGATGTCCAGGGTGGCTCGGACCGTTTGACCGGCGAGACCCGTCGTATCGACAGTAATGCTCGGCGTTCCCTGGCCGCTGATGATACGGCCGGCCGAGACGGTCCAGTTAAAACTGGGTGTAATGCCGGGTGTCCCGCCGCTGATATTCGCGGTGAAGGTGACCGGCGCATTTTCGCTGGCCGCTTCCGGACATGAAACTTCGACCGTCGGACAAACCGGCCTCGCCGGCGGCGGTGGCGGGCAATCCAGTACCACGACTGAAATCGATGAAAAAGCTACGCAACTAAGGTCACGACCATCGTCGACTTCGACGACAGCTTGATATACGCCAGGCTGGAGACCCGCCAGGTCCCAGTTTGGATTGGGGCCGTCACCTCTCAGCCGGCCTCCGTTGACCGTCCAGCGGTAGCGCAGTTGATCGCGGTCGCTGGCGCGCGCGGTCGCGGCTAACTGCACGTGGCTGTCCTCACACGCTTTGATAACCATCGGCTCCGCCGCTAATGAAAGCGTCGGGGGTCCTGATGGCGTGGCGTACTTTCTTTTTTTGGGTTTCGCCTCCGCGTTAAATGAAAGCAGGGATGCAACTACAGCGGCCGTTGCGAGGCAGAGCCAGAGACTTTTTCGCGACATCGTTGTTTACCTTTCAAAAATGAGACGTGACCGGGGCAAAGGCCACGTCCCTGAGTTTTCGGGAAGTTTAGACTTCCGGCACTCCGAAATCCAGAGATGACAACAAAGAAAAAGGTTGAATGTCCAAGCCTTTCCATCAACTTCGGCCATTTGTGCGAAAACTTGACGCGGCGGACACCAAACGCGATACATTCAGTTCGTGCAAACCGTCAAAGTGCGCGTGCCGGGGCGCGAAATCAAATACGAAATCAGAATTGGACCAGGCCTAATCGACGGGATTGGCAACGCCGCACACCGGACCCTGGGCGCGACTGCGCGCCGGGCCGCGTTAATTTCAAACCGGAAAGTATTCGACCTGTTTGGTGAGAAGGTTTTACGGGCGCTTCGCCCCTCGGGCTTTGACGCCAGTGTGTGGCTGATGAAAGACGGGGAGCAGCACAAGTCGATACGGTCATTCGAACAGGCGCTGACATTTCTGAGCAAATCCGGATTGGAGCGAAACGACGTGGTTATAGGCCTTGGGGGCGGCGTCGTCGGCGACCTCGCCGGATTTGCCGCGGCCAGTTACTTGCGCGGGCTCGCCTTCATCCAGGTGCCGACAACTCTACTGGCGCAAATCGATGCGGCGATTGGCGGCAAGACAGGCATCAACACGGCGGCGGGAAAAAATCTGGTCGGAGCGTTTCATCAACCGCGTCTGGTGGTGATCGACACTGACACTTTGAAAACGTTGCCGGAGCGCGAGCTGACCGCGGGTTGGTGCGAAGCAGTCAAGCAGGGAGCAATTGGCGATCGAAAGCTGTTCGATAGAACTGTTCGATTGCTTAAACGACAGGGCCCCCGCCTGGGCCAGCGGGATGGGAATGAAAATTCGCCTGCGCACGTTGCCGCCACGATCGCCGCACACTGCCGTTTCAAAGCTGCCGTAGTTGCGGGCGACGAGCGCGAAGCAACGGATCGGATGGATCGAGCCTCGCGAAAAATTCTGAATTTCGGACATACGACGGCGCATGCTTTGGAATCTGTCACCAATTTTCGCCACTTTCGCCATGGCGAGGCGGTCGGCTACGGAATGCTCGTCGCCGCCGAGATTTCAAAAAGTCTAGGCATGCTGAAGCCTGACGAGTTAGAATCATTACGCGGCGCTGTCCGAGCCTGCGGCCGACTGCCACGAGCAGACGACCTGAAGATTGATGAATTGATTGAGGCGATGAGGGTCGACAAGAAATCCGTCAAAGGGCGCGTCAATTGGGTTTTGCTCGAAGCCATCGGCAAGGCCCGCATCGTCGATGGCCGCGAGGTCAGCCGGCGAGTGTTACGCAGAGCTTTGCATGACGGATTGCAAGTCCTTTCGTAAAAGCAGCCTGGTTAGAATCGACTTGCTCCCAATTCGACGTCAGTACGTCGCAGTTAGAATTATCGAATCTTATGAGAAGCACCAACAACGAACGGGGCGGCGCACGTCTGAAATTAGTTGTCTTTATCATCATCTTTGCGGCGGTGGTTTACGGCGGCTATCTTTATATTCCCGTGGCCATTGACGCCTACTATTTCAAAGATGTAATGCAGAACATGGTGAACCAGGCTGTGGCCCAGGGTAATGACGGCAACTGGGTGAAAGATCAGTTGGTAAAAACCGAACCCGACTACCATGTCCCACCCAACGCCTTAATTACTACGACCCAACAAGAGAAGCGCCTCGAAGTACGCGTGCAATTCAGCCGCCCAATCTCACTTCCCGGCTACACCTATAGCTATGATTTCGATCATACGGTGCAGAGCACGACGTTTTTGACGAAGTAACGCACCGCAACCTTCGAGTTTTGTATCGGCTTGAATGTCGGTTAGATATTAACGCCGGTTCTAGGCCTGGAGGCCTGATCGTGGCGAGGTTGCGAACGCTTTCAATTGCACGAGCGCGGCGGGTGCTTCAGCGAGCCAGGTCGTCGGACAGACGCCACAGCGCGTGCATTGATTGACGGAGGGACACGGGGCGGTCGAGCGAGCTTCGTGGGCGCGTTCGTCTTCCTGCTGCATAAACTCGCTGGAGATTCCCGAATCGACGATGTCCCACGGAAGAATTTCGTCATAGGCGCGGCGACGGCTGGTGTGAAAGTCGGCGTCGATTCCAGTTTCGCGGATCGCTGCGTTCAAATCGCCGTTCAATCGCGCAGTGGCTTCGATCACCCCCGCAATCCGCCGATCACCTGAGGACAATAAAGCCTGTTCGTGAGCAATACGCGCGGACATCGCGCGCACTTCGACATTGGGAATGCGAGCGAGTTTCTTGCTGACAAATTTTAAACGGCGCTTCAGTTCTTTCTCACCACAAATTGGTTCCCATTGAAACGGCGTGTTCGGCTTGGGCACAAATCCGTTCAAAGACGGAATAATTTTGCCGGCGCGGCCAAAGCGCTTGCCAGCCTCGAGCATGCGGTCCTTGATGCGCTCAACCAGCACAATCATTTCTTCCAAATCCTCGTCGGTTTCTGTCGGCAAGCCAACCATCATGTAGAGCTTGACGGTCAGCATGCCGCGATCGAACACCGCGCCGCAGATATCAACGATCTCATCGTTGCTAAGATTTTTGTTAATGACCCGCCGCAGGCGATCTGAACCGGTCTCGGGCGCAACCGCGATTTGCTGATCGCGCGATTCAACCAGCGCGTCGAGCAGTTCGTCGGAAATTTGATCCAGACGCAAGCTGGAAACTGATATCCGATAGTCCATTGCCCGAAGGCCCTGAAGGATTTCACTAATCTCCGGATGATCGCAGACTGCCGTTGAAACTAAACCGATCTTATCTGTCTTTGATCGCCAGGCTCGCGCCTTCGCCAAAATGTCACGCGCGGGTACGACGCGCGGCGGCCAATAGTTGTAACCCGCCCAGCAGAAACGACAACCCTGTGAACAACCGCGCGAGATTTCGATTAGAAAGCGATCGCCCATCTCAGCCTGCGGCGCGAAGATCGTTGTCGACGGCGCGAACACTTCTTCGCGTCGCAACTGGTCGACAAGATCGTTTTGCCCGCGCCGAATGGCCCGGCGCAAGCTTCCCTCTTTCGGATTCTCAGCCGAAATTGCGCGGCCCACGCGGGCGGGAATACCCTCTCCGAGAGGGTCATAGGCAGCGATTGTGTGATCCTCGGCGTAAGTAACCTCGTAAAACGAGGGCACATAAAACCCGCGACCCTGACGCGCCAGCGCCCCCAGGATCTCTGGTTTCGTCTCGTTTTCAAAAATCGCATCGACGAGTTTTGGTCCCAGGATTTCACCCTCGCCAACTCCTATGACATCGGTAAAGTCAGCAATCGGTTCCGGATTCAGAAACGACGACGCGCCACCCATAACGATTAACGGATCGTGTTTGGTCCTATCCTTAGACCATACGGGGATGCCGCTCATCTGCATCATACGCGCCATGTTAATGTAATCGGTTTCGAACGAGATCGAGAAAGCGACTAAGTCAAAATCGCGAACCTGGGTTTGTGATTCGAGTGAAAGCAGACGAGTGCTCGTTCTTTCATACTCGCGCATCTCATCAATTAGCTGGACGGGCGCATTAGCCTGACCGTTAGGCAAAGCCGCTTCGTACCCCGAGCCGTTGCGAGGGTGCTTCGTGTCAGAAGCCCGACCGTTAGGTAGGGCCTTGTAACCAACCGACCCCTTGCTGAGGCGCGGGCTTCTGAGACGATCGCCGGCGCTGTGATTATCTGGCAGGAAGACCCGCTCGCAGGAAACGTCAGGAATGTTATTGAAGATTTCATACATCGCCTGAAAGCCAAGGTTGGCCATGCCGATCGAATAGACATTCGGGTAACAAAGCGCGATCCGCAGTTGCGCCCCGCGCTTCAGCACCCAGCCGTCTTCAACGGCCAGCTTCCTCCTATAACTTTCGACAATATTCTTCACTTAAATTACCAACCCGGACAATTGCAACTTGCGAAACCGAGATTGCGAGGACTGACGAGGTGTTGAAAAAAGGCACGCCTGCAATTCACTTCATTAACTCCAGCTCCCATTGTTTTCGATTGTGGCGGCCAACGGACCCAAATTCAAGCAACGACGTTTTGGATGTCCGGGGGTGAAAGACGCTTTCTGTAAGATGAGGCTTCTATAGCCAAAGGTCACCTTAGCCACTATCGGTTCAGAAGTTCCCGGCTGAGAGTAGTGTTTCGTCATCATCACTTCCTTTGAAGCCCATCTCTTTTATCCGTGCTGAACTGTTTCCAGAAATGCTTTGAGCTTTCGCGAGCGCGAGGGGTGGCGGAGCTTTCGCAGGGCCTTGGCTTCGATTTGACGAATTCGTTCCCGGGTGACCGCGAAGTGCTGGCCCACTTCTTCCAGCGTGTGCTCGGATCCGGTGGTACCCAGGCCAAAGCGCATCTTAATTACTTTCTCTTCGCGTGGGGTCAGCGTCGCCAGCACTTCGTCGGTGATCTCGCGCAAGTTTGACGCGACCACCGCGTCCGAAGGATTCAGGATCGACTTGTCTTCGATGAAATCGCCGAGATGAGAGTCCTCTTCTTCGCCGATCGGAGTTTCGAGTGAGATCGGTTCCTGGGCGATCTTAAGCACCTTACGCACCTTTGAAACCGGGATGTCCATCTTTTTGGCGATCTCTTCGCTCGTCGGCTCGCGGCCCAACTCCTGCACCAGCGCGCGTGAAGTACGAATCAGTTTATTGATCGTTTCGATCATGTGCACCGGAATGCGAATGGTGCGGGCCTGGTCCGCAATCGCGCGGGTGATCGCCTGCCGAATCCACCACGTCGCGTAGGTCGAGAATTTGTAACCGCGGCGCCATTCGAATTTGTCGACGGCTTTCATCAAACCGATGTTGCCTTCCTGAATTAAATCAAGAAACTGCAGGCCCCGGTTCGTATACTTTTTCGCAATTGAAACCACCAGACGCAGGTTGGCTTCGACCAGTTCGCGCTTTGCCTGACCCGTTTGATGTTCGCCCGTAACGATGGCCTGCAGGCAGCGCTTCACCTCGACCGGTGAAATGTGATGCTCCTCTTCCACCAACTGCAAGCGTTTCTTGGCGGTCGAAACGTGCTTTTTATAGAGCTTTATGTCGTCTGCTTTGAGCCGCTTTTTGGTCAGCCGATCGCTGTAAGTGGACAGTTCGCGTTCCGCGGAACGGACTTCTTTCTGCACATTGCGAATTGCATTGATCAGCCGCTGCCGGGTCCGCTCGGTCATATTCAAACGGCCGATCTCGTCGGCGATTTCGATGCGCAGCCTGCCAACCTTGCGGCGCAGACGGGTCAGCTTTTTAGTTTTCTTGCCGCGCGTAATCTTTGTTTCGGTGCGCAGCTTGACCCATTCTTTCAGCGCATTTTTGAAAAGCTTGTTGATATTTTCGATGCCTTCGATGGTCCACTCGCGATACTCTTCGGCCTTGTCCTCCTCGCCCGCGAGTTCCGCCTGCTCAGAAAAAGTGACGACCTCGCGAATACTCATCTTTCCGGCCGCCAGCTCTTCGCCCATCTTTACCAGTTCGCCGACCGCGATCGGAGAACGGGCGATCGCCTTTTGAGTTTTGATCTGACCGCGCTCGATTCTCTTCGCAATGGCCACTTCGCCTTCGCGAGTCAGCAAGGGCACCACGCCCATCTCGCGCAGGTACAGGCGGACCGGATCGTTGGTTTTCTCCAGCGCGCCGGCCGAAAGATCCAGTTCCAGATCTTCTTCGCTTTCTTCTTCGTCGGCGGCGATGGCCGCGGCCTGTTCGATCAAGCGCTCGTCGGAATCCGCCACGTGAATATTCGACGCGTCCAGTTTCTGCAGCACGTCTTCAATATCGTCGGGCGACACCACATTCTCCGGCAGTTCGCGATTTAAGTCGTCGTAGGACAGAAATTTTTTGTCACCGCCTAATTGCAGCAATCGATCCATCACGTCATCTCTGTCTTTTTCTTCAATAGCCATCTATTCGTTCCTGTTTTTCTGCGGGGGCACTACTCCTGAGCGTGAGCCTCATTGTTTCTGGGTCTTCCCTGACGGGTTGGGCTAATGCCGCCGAATACTATCGCAGCCGCAGTTTAATTCGCCGCTCTCCCGTGAGGTAAAAAACTGCTGCGTTGTTTTGACAGCTCCAATTTTTTCATAGCCAATTGATCCCGTAGTTCATTTTCACCGCCCCGATCCGCTTCCGCAATCCGCGAGCTCAGCTCCTCGATGTCCCGATCCAGTTTTATCAACCTCAAAGCGTCCAAACAACTGTTTGCATCGGCCAACGATTCATCGAACGATTCCGCCGCGGCATTAATCATCAAGCGCGGTAGAACTTCTGCCGAAATGGAATTGTCCGCGGTTGCCTCGCTTATGGATTCGAAAGTGATTTCCCGGTCCCCGGTGCCCAATTCCTTCAATGACTGAAAAATCGGCGCAGTTGCTAATCCTTCATAATCCGTCGGCTCAAGCCGGGGCAGAATGATTGTTCGCAACTCGTCACTGGCAAGCAGCAGGCCCAGAAGTTTTTCTTCCGCCACCGTTGGCTGCGCCCGCCGCGTGATCACCTTTTGAATCCCGACTGGGTCGGGACTTGCGCCACCCCTGACCTGTTGCCAGAGTTCGCGGCGCTGATCGTCCGGGACGCGCAGGCTGTCCATCACAATGTCAAAGTATTCGCGCTTCTGAATCCGGTTGCGAACAGCACGAACAAACGGGAGCGTCTCCTCGACTGCCACAGCTTTATCAGCCGGGTTGTGAAGGTTCCGATCCCGTACCGCTTGATCGAGCACAAATTGTATATGGGGCTGTGCCTCTCCGCGACGCCGTTGATACTCGGAAACGCCGTTTGTTCTGATGAATTCGTCAGGGTCTGCGTTATCGGGGAGGACCAAAACCTTTACTTCAATGTCTTCTGCCAGAATCGCTTCCGTAGCTCGCTTCGCCGCCTGCACCCCCGCGCGGTCACCATCATAGTTCACCACTACCTTACGCGCAAACCTACCCACTAGCTTCACCTGCTCGGGTGTTAGCGCGGTTCCCAGGCTCGCAACTACGTTACGCACGCCGAACTGATAAGGAACGATCAGATCAAGATAACCTTCGACCAGAATCGCAAAGCCAGCCCGCCGAATTTCGTCGCGCGTAAGGTGCAGTCCATAGAGATGACGACCCTTCACGTACGCCGAAGTTTCCGGTGAATTCAGATACTTCGGCTCACCTTCTGGATCAAGAATTCTTCCGCCGAATGCGATCGGTTTTCCCTGGGCATCGAACACCGGAAACATCAGCCGCCCGCGAAAGCGATCATAGGATCCTCCCTCGTCTTTTCTGACGGTCAAGCCGCTCTTTTCAAGTTGCTCCTGCGTAGCGCCTTTTTGACGAAGATGAGTCGACAGCGCTTCCCAACTATCTGGCGCAAAACCGAGCTTAAAAGTCTGACTCGTGTCTTCAGTGATACCGCGCTGGTTCAGATATTGGCGAACACTCCCTGCCGCTTTGCTCTGAAGTTGATCCTGCCACCAGGCAAGTGCCCACTGATTGAGCTGGATGACTTGATCGCTTTCGCGCTGGCGCGCTTCAAACCGCCCGTCGTCAACCATTTTTGGCAGAGGCATGCCGGACTTTTCGGCGACGATTCTGATTGCCTCAGGAAAGTCGACGCGCTCAATCTCCATCACAAAAGTAAAGACCGTTCCGCCTTTATGACAACCAAAGCAGAAAAACATTTCTTTGGCCGGATTGACGGAAAACGAAGGCTTGGTTTCCTTATGAAATGGGCAGGGAGCTACCCAGTTCGCGCCGGCTTTCTTTAGCGTAACGTAATTCTGAACGATGCGGACGATGTCCGCCTGGCGCTTGAGGTCGTCGATGAAGGTCTGCGGGAAACGCATTATTAGTTCTTAAACTCAGCTATCACTTCGATAATGCCGATGATGTTTCGATTGAAATCATCCAGGTCCTCAGCCGGTATCCAGTATTCCTGATGAATTACGC
>JBHELZ010000008.1:45444-65609 GCA_046262835.1 Pyrinomonadaceae bacterium | reverse complement strand
TCAAGAAAAGACTTTCTTACACGAAACCGGGTTACATAACCACATTTCGGCTCGTTATATTTTGCATTCCAATCGCGGGCAATCTGAACCGCGTATTCTCCGTTCACAACGGGATAGAAGATCGGTTGTTGCGGCAAGCGTGGTGGGAATCTTGTGTTGAGACTGTCCCGAATGAGATCAAACTCCTGTTGGCCGATGGGGCGAAATAAAACAACTGATTCCGGTGAATCGCTCATTGTCTTAACTCAACAATTGTAGCGCCCCCGCCACCCTGATCCTGCGGCGCGACCGCGAACCGGGAGACATGCGGATGATCGGCAAGTAGCGCTGCGATTGCTTTGCGCAGCGCGCCCGTGCCGTGCCCGTGGATTATGCGCACCTCACTAAGGCCGTTCAAAAAAGCTTCGTCAAGGAACTTATCAGTGAGATCGACGGCTTCGTCGGTCTTTTTGCCGATCAATTTCAGCTCAGTTTGCGCGCCAGAGTCTGAATGGCGCTGCGCGCCTGAGTGTAAGTGAACTTCAGTTGTACCGGCCCGCCGCCGCAGATCCCCAAGCGAGCCCTCGCTCACAGTCGGCCTGCCGCCCCGCCCGCTACCGCGGACGGTATTGACACCATCACCCCGCGGACTCTTGCTCGCCGTACTGACTTCATAAACGAGCTCCAGGTTTTCGAGTTTTTCCCGCATTCGTAGCGAGCCAACGCGCACCTCAGCTTCGTCTTCACGAATGTGATTGATTATTCCGACTGAGCCCAGCGACAGCAGACGAACCCGGTCACCCACCTTAAGATCGCGTTCCGGTCCGCGAATATCCTGCCGTTCCGGGCGCCCGTCGAGGTGCTGGATCGGTTTTGTTTTGTCAGCCTTAACCGGAAGATCACTGACGACCTGGCCATCGCGAATTACGCGAACACCGCGAAGAAGGGGCGAACTGCCTTCCTTACGCTGAGATGAAGCGCGCCCGGCCTGCCCGGTTTTGCGGACGGCTTGAGCAGTAAGCTGGGCCTCGCGTTTCAGCTCTGCGGTGCGGCGCGCAGCTTCGCGGTCGAGTTTCAAACGCGAAGCGCGATCTTCAATTTTCGCCACCAGGTCGTGACTGTGTTCTTCGAATGCCTTCACCGCCCGCGAGAGTTCTCGCTCAAACTCACTCTGGCGGGATGCTTCCTCCTGTGCCGCTTGTTCGTCAATTGCTGCAAACTTTTCCGCCACGGCGACGCGTTCTTCATCCAGCGCTTTGCGCAGAGCTTCAGCTTCCTCGGCCTCACTCTTGATGCGCCGCAGGTATTCTATCGAAGCGCGTGAAGACGCGCTCACTTGCTCAATTGCCCGGCCGATCACTTCAGCCGGAATGCCAAAGCGACGCGCGATTTCCAAACCCGACGACGAGCCGGCGAGGCCGACCAACAGACGATATGTTGGCTGCAAAGTTTTCTCGTCAAACTCAACGCTGGCATTCAAAACGCCCGGTTCGTTGGCGGCGTACATCTTTAAACCCGAGTAATGTGTCGTAGCCAGCACCTGCGCGCCGCATTTCTTGAAATGATCGACCACCGCGACGCCCAGGGCCGAGCCTTCTTCAGGATCGGTGCCGGTGCCGACTTCGTCGAGAAGCACTAATGCCGGTGCTTCGCACAAAGCGATCATTGAACCGATATTCGCAACGTGCGAAGTGAATGTCGACAAGTTGGCGGCCAACGATTGGTGGTCGCCGATGTCCGCCAGGATCGATCGATAGAAGGGCACTCGCGCTGCTTGCGCCGGAACGGGCAAACCTGCGCGTGCCATCAAAGCAAGCAACCCTGCCGTCTTCAGCACGACCGTCTTGCCGCCCGCGTTTGCGCCGGAGATCACCATCACGGGATGACCGCGGTCAAGCGTGAATGAAACCGGAACGACGGTGCCGGCGCTGGCGCGAAGATTTTCTTCCAAAAGGGGATGGCGAGCGTTGATAAATTCGAGAACTGGGTCAGAACGAACTGGGTCAGAACTTTCTGCAAAAGCAGCGGGATCGTGGGACTCGACCTGGGTGTCGGATCCGGCCGCCACCGCTCCCGGTTCTGACACGTCCGGCACCACGCAATCGAAGGCCTCAGCGAATGAGGCTTTGGCATTGACGAAATCAAGTTCGCTTATCGCACTCGCGGCAATTGCAATTGCCGCAAGCTCATGGCGCAGTTCCTCTGACAGACTGAACAGGATTTCGCCAATCTCGCGTTGCTCAGCCTCTCGCAACGTCTGCAACTCGTTATTAGCTTCAATTGTTTCCAGCGGTTCGACGAAAACTGTGGCACCCGATGACGACGAGCCGTGAGCGACGCCCTTGATGCGCGCTTGATGGTCTGAGCGCACGGGGATGACAAAGCGATCGTTACGCACGGTTACTAATTCTTCCTGAATTGCTTCGCTCGATCGGCGCATCAGGCTTTCAAGCGAACGCGTGATTCTGGAACGAGCGTTGAAAAGTTCGCGGCGAATCGAAGCAAGTTCGGGACTGGCTCGATCATCAAGCTCGCCGCCTGGGAGAATCTTCTTCGTCAAGGTGGCCGCCAGTTTTTTCAAATCGTTAGAAAGTGGCGCGACGATCTCGAAAAGCGCGGGGCACTTTTCACGTTCAGTATGGATCGCCGCGCGCGCATCAAGCGCGCTTTCCATCAGCCGGGCTAGATCGAGCATCGCCAGCGGGTCTAGCGCGGTCCCGGCAATTTTCAAATGCGAAATGGAATCGCTGGGATCGGCGACGGCTTCGAATGACAAGCGCACTCCGCGCTGCCGCAGCTCGATCAACTCGCTCAGTCGTTGCAGTTCGCGCTGCAACTCGGCAAATTCATCGAGGGGGACGAGTTGCTCGATCCGCAGCCGCGCCAGATCCGTTTGGGCGCGTCGTCGCACGAGAGCGCGCAAGGAATCGAACTCGAGCGTTTTGAAAGCCTGGGGATTCATCGTTGTGAAGTCAATCTTATCACCTGGGGTCTTGGTTTAGAGTTCAAGCTTCAGCTTGTGGGCGCAAACAGCAGCAGCAACCTAAAGGTTGAACTCTGGACCTTGTGAGGTGAGAGCATCGCTCTTTGCTCGCCCGCAGCTTTTGTCTTATATTCGTCAACTTCTCAGACCACAACGAAAGGCAATCATCAGATGCCAACTATTCCTATCACGGTGGCGTACGGCGACGGCATTGGTCCCGAAATCATGGAAGCGACGCTGCATATTCTGAAAGAAGCGGGCGCGAAACTGGCAATCGAAAGAATTGAAATTGGTGAAAAAGTTTATTTGTCGGGCAATACTTCGGGAATCGATTCAAGCGCATGGGACTCGCTCCGCAACACAAGAGTTTTCTTGAAGGCGCCCATCACCACGCCGCAGGGCGGCGGCTATAAAAGCTTGAATGTGACCGTGCGAAAAACACTGGGGCTGTACGCGAATGTGCGGCCGTGCGTTGCTTATCATCCGTTCATCGAGACAAAGCATCCCGGCATGGATGTGGTGATCGTGCGCGAGAATGAAGAAGATTTGTACGCGGGAATTGAATATCGCCAGACAGATCAGGTGATGCAGTGTCTGAAGATTATTTCGCGACCAGGGTCGGAAAGAATCGTTCGCTATGCATTTGAATACGCGCGCCGTCACGTTCGCAACAAGGTCACTTGCTTCACCAAAGACAATATTATGAAACTGACCGACGGGTTGTTTCATAAGATCTTCAACGAGATTGCTGCCGAATACCCGGACATCGAGAACGAGCATTGGATCGTCGACATCGGTGCGGCCAAGATGGCCGACACGCCGGAAGCTTTTGACGTAATCGTTATGCCGAACCTGTACGGAGACATTTTGTCGGACGTCGCGGCACAGATTGCCGGCTCAGTGGGCCTGGCCGGTTCCGCCAACATTGGTGAGAACATCGCTATGTTTGAAGCCATACACGGATCGGCGCCACGCCGGGCCGGCCAGAACCTGGCGAACCCTTCCGGGCTTTTGCTCGGCGCCATCATGATGCTGGTCCATATCGGTCAGACAACCACGGCTGAGCGGGTGCACAACGCCTGGCTGCGCACGATCGAAGACGGCGTGCACACCTATGACATCTTTGATGAAACCAACAGCAAACAAAAAGTCGGCACGAAGGAGTTTGCCCAGGCGGTGACCGAACGACTCGGCAAGAAACCCAACACGCTGAAAGCAGTCACCTACAAACAGAGCGATATCGCGGAAGTTTATGGTGAGACGATCGTCAAGGAGCGATCGGACACCAAAAAGGAATTAGTCGGCGTGGATGTTTTCCTCGACTGGCTCAAAGGCTCACCCGACGATCTGGGCAAGTCGTTAGCGAAAGTTGCGCCGGACGGCTTGCAACTGGTGATGGTGAGCAATCGGGGTGTCAAGGTGTGGCCCGGGGGAAAATCGGAAACGTTCTGCTCTGATCAATGGCGCTGCCGATTCATGTCGAACGACAAAGGCGCGGTTATCTCGCACAAACAGATCATCGGACTGCTCGCCAGAGTAGAAGACGCAGGCTTTGATTTCATTAAAAGTGAGAATCTGTGCAATTTTGACGGCGAGCGTGGGTATTCACTCGATCAGGGAGAGTAAAGTGGACCATCTGCATGAGCAGTTGCGACAAAGGACTGGAGCGCAAGCGTCCTTGCTTGCATGAACTCCCTAAACGCGACGCTGCAACCGGGACGGTTGCGCTCCAGCGGTTGAATCCTTTTCGTGACGCGGGTGATACTGACTTCATAAAGACAATGGCAAAATAGGGACAATGGCAAAAAAACATTCTAACAATTCAAAATCTGTCGCCCGTAATCCGCGATCTCTGGTCGCCGTCGTCATGGGCAGCAAGTCCGATTGGGACACGATGCGGGCCGCATCTGAAACCCTGGAAAGGTTTGGCGTCGCGCATGAATCGCATGTAATGTCCGCGCATCGCACCCCCCTGCTCGCGACCCAGTTCGCAAGCCAGGCTGAATCACGGGGAATCGAAGTAATAATAGGCGCGGCCGGCGGCGCGGCACATCTTGCCGGAGTCATCGCCGCGCACACTACCCTGCCGGTGCTGGGCGTGCCAATGAAAAGCGACGCCCTCAACGGTTTGGATTCGCTGCTGTCTACGGTGCAGATGCCGGCCGGAATTCCGGTGGGGACCCTCGCGATAGGAAAAGCGGGAGCAACAAACGCCGCCTTATTTGCGATTGCGATCCTGGCTAACAGCAGGCCCGAATTGAAAAAGAAATTACGTGGATTTCGCGAGGAACAAGAAAAGAAAATTCGCGAAACAACTTTGGACTAAGGAACCCAACCTTTGTAGCTCGGACGCTCCTCCCCCCGGGTCAGCCAAGCTGCCGATTCGCGTGCCCAAGTCAGCCTTCGCTGACCGTCAGGGTCAGCCCCGCTGAGGGGCGCACTTCAAATACTACGGCTTAAAACTCTTTCGCTTTTCTTCTTCTTCCCGCTTCGCTTTTTCCTGTACGTCATTCTGTCGCTTCGCTAAAGCGTTCCAGGCGGCCTGATCTTCAACGCTTAATTGCGCCCCGACTCGCGAGTCCAGGGGATCGGTTCCTATATTTGCCGAAAATACAAACGCTTCGCACCGAAGTTCCTTCCGGGTGTTTTCGCCACCGCCCTCAGCGGGGTCCTGCCACTCATTCGGCAAGCTCAACGACTTTGAAATCGTACTCACAAAGTCATCGATATCGTCCCACTTAATCGAATCGTCATAGGCGATAAGGATAGAGGACAAGCGCCCGTCTATAAAGCGCAACTCAGTTCTTCTCACGCCTTTTAATGCTGAAAACTTAGCGCTGTCGATAATGAACGCGCTGCCGTCTTCAGGTCTGGCTGTGATATCCGCTTGCACCCCTTTGTCGCGCGCCAGCGGACCTTTAATCAACCCGGAATCGACGATCGAGAGACGCAGTTTAGCGAGCCCGAATTTGTCCGGCTTTTGGATCGAGATGCCGGGAAATCTCGCTGGGACGTTTGCTTGCGGAGTCGCAAGCCGAAAGCCGCGCAGCTCTGGCGCGCGATCCAGTCCTAAAGTGCATTTCGTTTCTTTGTCTTCGACTTTACGCTGGCCTATCGCGGTTCCGAAGGAAAGGGAGATGAGGAGAATCACGAGGATCTGTTTCATGATGCTTTGTCGCGTACTTAGAGATTATTGCGCGTCACGGGCGAGCAGCGCGCCGCCGATGGCAACACCGTCGGCGCCAAGTTGGGCAGCAACGATCTTGGTCGCTTCGAAACACTGTTGGAATGAACGCTTGCGAGCTTCGGCAATGATTGGCTTGACGATCAAATCGCCCGCTTCCATGATGGCGCCACCCAGAATTATTCGCTCGATGCTTAGAAGATTGATCATGCTGGCCACGGCAATTCCGATTGAGCGGCCGGTGCGTTCAAGCATCATTACAGAAAAATCATCACCGTTGTTTGCTTCACGTGCCAGGTCTCCGGCGGTAAAACGCTTTTGCATGGCCAAACGCGAGAGAGATGAGGTTGAATCGCGATTAAGCCGTTCGCGCGCGCGGCGGACGATGTTTGGACCAGAAGCGATCGTTTCCAAACAACCAGTATTGCCGCAGACACACTCAGCGCCTTCGGTGTCAATCGTAATGTGTCCAATCTCACCGGCGCATCCAGACGCTCCCGTCCAGAGTTTTCCGTCAAGAATAATCGCCCCGCCGATAGCGTCGCCGATGCCGATATAGAAGATGTCGCGCGCGCCGCGACCCGCGCCTGCCTTGTACTCGCCGTACGCGGCAGCGTTCGCGTCATTCTCTAATTCGAATCGCAATCCGGTTGCTTCCATCAACTCCGAGTGGATGTGCTCGCGCGCGGTGAAGGGAAGCCCGGTAGAGGCCAGCACTCGATCCGTTTCGCGATTAACCAACCCGGGAATTGCCAAGCCGACGGCCCTGATCTCGCCCGATTTTCGCAGCTCGCCCGCAAGATCCGTGATCGACTTGATGAGACCGTCAGGCTCGTACTTTGCTTCGTGGCGATCGATCGTCTCGCCGTCTGCGGAAATCAGAACACCACGCATCGTCCTCATAGCGACTTCGATTCCGGCAAAGTTGTTTGCGGATTGTTCAGGCATTGCGCGAGACCTTTCGCACGAGGCTCATGATCAGGGCAGGAATTTCTTGGCCATATTATGCGACGGTCAAAGGGCTGTCAAACGGCCCCTTCTGCGTGTAGAATGCCCGCGCAACGAAGATGACGACAGCCACGGAAGATACAGGCACGCCGGCTTTGCCGCTGCGCAGAATCCTCCTGCCGACGGATTTCAGCGGCTGCGCAAACTACGCTCTGCCTTATGCAGCAGCGATCGCCCGCGCTGCGAACGGGATTGTAATTTGTATTAATGTGGTCGAGCCAATAGTTCCGGCCGTCGGCTTTGCCGGACTCGCGGAAGCAATGCCGATCGGTGAGATTAGCGAGCAACTGGAAGATTCTGCTGAACGAGAGATGCCGGACGTATTGGACTGTGAAGAATTGCGTGGGTTAGCAGTCGAAGAAATCATTGCCCACGGCGACCCGGCGGCTGAAATTGTTCGCATTGCTAATGAGCGTAAGGTCGATCTAATCGTGATCTCGTCGCACGGACGCACGGGACTCGGCCGCATACTGTTCGGGTCCACGGCTGAGGCAGTCGTCCGTCACGCGCGCTGTCCGGTGCTGGTAGTCAAACCACCCTCTGATGAGGAGGAAGAAAGTGAGCAATAAGCGGCTGAGTAGTTGAGCAGCTAGAAAGCATCCCTCTCCCCTCAAAGCTCACCTGCTTCTGACTTCTATGCCGATCGACTCGGGACCGCCCCCGTGTTCCTGCGCGCTATCGACCGCCCATGACCAGTCTTCAGTTCCTGTCGCACCTGATCCAGTTGTATGGCATGTACGGGGTATTTGTGCTCGTCATGATCGAAGGTGATCTGACGCTTTTGCTGGCCGGGGTGTTAGCGCACTCGGGATTCTTTGACGATGGTCTTTTGCAGGGATACGGCTTTGCGAAAGTACTGCTCTGGGGCACGATTGCCGGCGTCGCCAGCGATAACCTGGCTTACGGCACCGGCCGCCTTTGCAGCGGGACGGTCCGCAACTTCCGCTTCTATCGCATCGCCAGTCCGCGCATTGAACGGATGACGAACCGGTTCGGCACGCTTTCAATTTTCATTTCGAAATACGTTTACGGATTGCGCTGGGCTTCGTGTACCTTTTACGGGGTCGCGCGCATGCCCTATGTCCGCTTCGTGCCGCTTTCGATCGGCAGTTGCTTGTTGTGGGTTTCAATTCTCAGCGGCGTCGGGTATTTTTTCAGCAGCGCCGTGATGGGATTGATCGGCGACTTTCGGCACGTTGGAAAAATCTTATTAGGCATTCTCGTCGGCGGCGTGGTCGTGGTTTATCTGATCAAGCGACGCTGGGTTTCAAAAAGAGTCGAGGAAATCAAGCCTGAGCGTTTACAACAGATCGAACATGCCGCGATCGAGAGTGTGAAGGAATTGAAAGACGAGATCCGCGAAAAAATTCACTTGAAGTAGCGCCTGGTCTTTGGCCTTCGATTTTCGGTCTTAGACAATCAAGAAAAAGCTGGGACCAGAGAAACAAAACCCTAAGGCCAAATTTCATGATCATTGAATCCTCCGCCCCGACTCGCGCCGATTTAGCCGGCGGCACTATTGATATCTGGCCTCTTTATCTGTTTCACGCCGGCGCTTCGACGGTGAACTTTGCGCTTTCGTTACGGGCCAGCGTGCGCATCGAGACTCGCGATGACGATCGCATCATCCTGGAGTCCCGCGACCGCGGAGTGCGTTTGGAAACCAGCCTGGATCGGTTCGACGAGCTGGCCTACGACAGGCAGTTGGAAATGGTTTCCAAGATGGTCCATTTCTTCCGGCCGGACACCGGCTTTCATTTGATCGCCCATAGCGAAGCGCCCGCGGGAGCGGGTATCTCAGGCTCTTCTGCGCTGGCCATTGCGCTAATCGGGGCGCTGAATCGATTGGTGGGTGATCGATACGACGAAACCAGCTATGTCGGCATCGCCGCCAACGTCGAAACCACCGTCATCAAAGTTCCGGCGGGCATTCAGGACTATTACCCGGCGCTGTATGGCTCGACTTCCTGTATTCATCTGCGAACCGACGGCGTCGAACGCGAACATCTGGCGATTGAAGAAGAGGAAATCGATCGCCGCTTTGTGATTTGCTATACCGGGGAGCCGCGCCTTTCGGGAATCAACAACTGGGAAATGTTCAAACGCCATATCAACGGCGACGCCGAAGTGTTCGAGATTTTCGACCGCATTCGTGACGCCGCAGAGCAAATGCGCGATGCGCTGCTGGCGAATGATTGGGGTGCGGTAAGAGACGTGATGCGCGCGGCTTATCCCAATCGCAAGCGGCTGGCGCCGAATATCACCACGCCTCATATGGATTCAATGGTCGAGAAGGCGCTGGCAAACGGGGCCGAGGCAGCGAAAGTCTGCGGCGCCGGCGGCGGTGGCTGTATCGCCTTTCTTTGTGCGGAAGGACGGAAGCAGGACGTCGAACGCACCCTGGCAGCCGAAGACGGAGCCGAAATCTTGAATTGGAAAGTCGCGCGCGACGGATTGTTGGTATCGGAACCGCGACCGTCAACGAGGGCATCTTGATGCACGGCCACCCTTGCTCAAGCGGGGGTTTCTGACACAGCTAAACTTCGATCCAGGCCGTCGGCTCTTTGGGAAATGAAAGCGTGACCTCGGTCATTGCGGGAAACAAGGGCGCGCGTTCACGCAAAGCAGTCTCAGCGGTAATCTTCGCCAGATACGGATTGTTAGCGCGCTGCGAAAGATGGGCGAGCACCAGATGCCGGGCCTGTCCGTCGAATCCGTCCACCAGCCACTCTGCGACATCTTCATTCGAAAGGTGACCCAGCCGGGAAAGAATTCTTTGCTTTAATTCCCACGGATAATGCTCGACAGTCTTGAGCATGTCGCGGCTGTGGTTGGATTCGATTACAATCGCTGCGCACCCGCGCAGGCGTTCGGTAATCAAGGTTGTTATGTGACCGAAATCGAGCAGCGTCGCCACCTTTACCCCGTCGTATGTGGCCGTGAAACCGAAATTGTCTACGGCATCGTGCGGCACGGTGAAAGGATGAAACTCGATCTTGCCGATTTGAAAGTCGCGGCCGGAATCAATCTCGACTGTGCGATGGCGCAGCGCGTCGGCGCGCTTTCTCGGCTCGTCGTTGGCAATCCCGACCCGGCGGGACTCGCAAACGTAGGCATCGCGTGTTTTTGCGGAAATGAATACGGGACAATCGAGATCTCTTATCAGGACGCGCAACCCCCCGCAATGATCGCCGTGTTCATGGGTCATCACAATCCCGTCGAGCGAATTCGCGTCTTCTCCAAGAGTGGCCATGCGGCGCACGATCTCGCGCGCGCTCATTCCGGCATCAACCAAAACACGCGTGCCGTTTGCGACTAGCAACACAGCGTTGCCAGACGAACCGCTACCGAGTACCGAAATTTTCATCTTCCAGAGGACTTATTGAACCAGGACACAAAGTCGTAAAAGTATATCACTGGTTGCTTGTTGTTCTTTGGATTTTCCGGTGAGCTTTTAAATTTCCAACCGCGAGCGTTCGACAGCAAACCCATTCAGATTTCCCAGCGCCCCCACTGACAGCATCGGCGTCCGAAAAGAAGATTGCGCCAGGCGTTGGACGTCTTCGCGAGTCACGGCGCTGACCGCGCGAATGATTTCATCGGGCGAGATGCGCCGGCCATGGATGATCTCCTGGCGCGCCAATGTTCCAACGCGGGTGCTGGAAGATTCAAGACTTAACAGCACAGACGAAATAGACTGTTGTTTCGCTAGTTCCAATTCATATTCGGTAACCGGTTCGCGCACGATCTGCCGCAATTCGCGCACAGCCAGATCGAAAACCTCGTCCATTTGCGCGGGTGACGTGCCGGCGTAGATGGTGAACATCCCAACGTCGCTGAAAGTGTTACCCCCAGCTCCAATTGAATAGGCCAGACCTCGCTCTTCGCGGACCGATTGCCACAACCTGCTCGAGGTGCCACCGCCTATGATTGTTCCCAACATGCTGGCTGCATAACGATCCGAGTCTTTCGCCGACGGCCAGGGCGCCGCGATGATCAGATGCGCCTGCTCGAGTTCGCTCTTTCGCTCGATCAAAATTGGCGCGGCAACAGCGGGAGCCGGCGAAGGAGCTGCAGCCTCGCTTCGTGTCTCTTCTCCGGCGAAGGCTTCGGCGACCAGCCCCACCAATCGATCATGTTTGACATTGCCCGCCGCGGCGATCACCAGATTGGCTGGGGTGAAATTTCGCTTATGAAAGTCCGCCGTAATCGAACGATCGAACTGCGAAACGGTTTGTTGGGTGCCCTCGATCGGCCGGCCGAGCGAGTGATCGGGAAAATACGCCGCCTGAAACAGCTCAGTCAGCAACTCGTCGGGCGTATCTTCGATCATTTTCATCTCTTCGATGATCACCTTCTGCTCTTTCACCAGATCGTCTTCATCGAATCGAGGGTGCAACACCATGTCAGCGAGCAAGTCGAAGGCGCGCGGCATTTCGGTATCGACTACTTTCGCCGCAAAGCCGGTCATCTCATGCGTGGTGTAGGCATCAAATTGGCCGCCCAGCCGATCTGACTCGGTCGCCAGCTCATGTGCCGTGCGGCGCTGCGTCCCTTTGAATAATGCATGCTCGATGAAATGACAGATGCCGTTCAGGGCGCTGGATTCATGACGCGACCCGCGGCGCAGCCAGATACCGAGGCTAACTGAACGAAGCTCCGGCATGTGCTCGGACAGAATTGTCAGGCCGTTTGGGAGGCGGGTTGTGCGCACTTTATCTATCATGCTGGGTAATCCAAACCCCGTGGGGCAGGTGAGCCGTCATCCTAACATGCTCACAAGAGGCGACAAAACAGGGCCGTAAAGCCGCAGTTGCTTGACATCACTCATCGGCCTGTTTGAGAATTGCAGCATTCAAACGGGTGACGGTCTCCCTTGCCCGGGGCGGTTAGAGTGCAATAATGGTGGTAGTCTTCCCGTCCAGGCATCTAAACGAAGCAAATTAGGAATCGAAGGCAACAACGACCTGAGTTTGCTTACTCCATTTGCGCGAATCCTCGGCGAGGTTCAACAGGAGGTCCGGCCGCGATGAAAATATTTTCAAGATATTGCGTCCTTGCGTTCGTCATAGCCTTTGCTGTGACCGCGCATGCCTTGCCTGCGACGGGCAAGAGCACGCGCGGGCTGGCGACAATCACCGGCACCGTGCGGGATAACAAGGGCGCACCGCTGGCGGGAGCGCTGGTTCAGTTGATTCGCGAAGGCGCGAAACAGATTGTTAAGCAAACCTATACGGCCGCCGATGGCAGTTTCAGCGCAAAAATTCCGGCGGGGCGTTATTCGCTCAAAGCAGTCGCCACAGGTTTCAGCGAGGTGCTTTTTGAATCTGTACAAGTGAGCCCGTCGGCCGAAATTGCTTACCGTTTCAACCTCGAACCCGCAAGCTCTTCGAAGACACTTGTCAATCAGCGTAACGACAAGGACAACGTTAAGTGGACACTCCGTTCAACCCAGAGTCGCAAATCAATCTTCCAGGCTAACCCAGGCAACGATTCGAATATTGCAGCGGCCGAAACAGCTGCAGATGGAAACGTTGAGGAACAATCTCAGCCGGCAACGGATGAGCGTGGCCGGGTCCGCTTGCAAGGCGTGGCGGAACAATACTTCGCCACTTCCCCGAGTCCCTTCAGCTCGAACTACCAAGGCGTAAACTTTGCGCTGGCCCTGCCGGCGTCGGAAACGATCGATCTCATCTTTGCCGGCCAGACCGGAACGGGTAAGGCAGCGCCCCAACGATTTGAGACTACCGCGCGCGTGCGGATGAACGACCGGCATCACCTTAGTCTCAGCGGCGGCGGCGCCCGCATGTTTACGGTCCCGGATAAGAATCCAGCCGGACGCCGATCGCTAGGCCAGGTGTCAGTGCGCGCTGTTGACGAATGGCTGGTGCGCGATGGCGTGGTCGTGGTGATGGGCCTCGATTATTCGCGTTTTACGAATGCGGGCGGCGACTCGGCAATCAGTCCCCGGTTCGGGATTCAGTTTGATGCCAATGCGCGCACGCGTTTGAAAGCGTCCTATGCGCCTGCGGGTGATGAATCAGCCATTCAGAGCACGGCATCATTTGAACAGGCAGATGTCTATTTCAAACAGCCCTCATCGCAGCCCGTGGCTTTTCTCAGCGGCCGCGCCGTGATGGGCCAGAGCCGGCGGCTTGAATTCGGCGTACAGCGTGTTCTGGACAATCGCTCGAATATTGATGCGGCAGCGTTTCTCGATATGACCAGCGGCCGCGGGGTCGGGTTGATGGCCATGCCGTTTTCGGCCTTCTCTGGTGACGCAGCGCTGCCGATCTTGACCGTGGCAAATCAAAACGGAGCCGCACGGGGCATGCGCCTGGTTTATTCGCGCAGGCTCAATCATGTTTGGAGTGCCTCAGCCGGTTACTCGTTTGGCAATGGTCAGAAGCTTTCTCCGAACAGCATTACCGATCCCACGGATTTTTTCAGTAACGGTTTCTTCCAAACCGCCGCGGTGCAATTGGCAGGTGATTGGTCCAAGGGCACTCACGTGCAAACCGTGTTTCGCTTTTCGCCGCAGGCGACGGTATTCGCAATCGATCCGTTCGCCGGGCGGCTCGCAGTTTACGATCCCTCGCTCAGTGTGCAGATAACGCAGGATTTGCCTACGTTTGGCTTGCCGGTGCGCGCTCAGGCAATCATCGATGCGCGCAATCTTTTCGACTTTCAAACGCGGACAATTAACGGCGAAAGCATGCTTGAAGTTGGAAACACAGGCCGATCCGTTCGGGGCGGAATCCTGGTTCGTTTCTGACAAAAGAAGGCGCGCACGATTTCTCAGCCTCTCGTGTCGCGGTCTGCACCGCTTTTCCAAAATCTCGGACGAGTACGAAAACATGGACAGCGCGAGCACCCGACTGAGGCCCTCGCCACAGGAAAGGGCGACAAAGTTGGGCAGCTTGATCAATAACCGTACAGATTCATCTGTGTATGGTTGGAACATCGGTTGCCTCAATTTAATTGAAGCAGTGTGTAAAGAGTATGCATAAGCGTCACGGATTCGTAGAAGAATGAAGAGCCCAGTGCTAACAACCAGGACGTGGCTGCTGCTGACAACGGCGGCGCTTTTGTTTGTTGCGGGCGCGCTGAATTTTTGGCAACGGTCCCATAACCAGGGCCCTCCCACGGACGGCGTCATTTGGGCGGACACGTCCCAGGGAATAATCGCCAAATCGATAGAGCCTGGTTCATCGGCTGCGAGAGCTCGCATGACTCCCGGCGATCGTTTGCTGGCGATCAGCATGACCGAGCAGAAGTGCGAAGAGGTTACTCGTGGTCCAAAATGTGAAGAGGTTTCCGGCGCCGAAAAAATTCAGCTTTACCTGGATCAGGCGCGGGTCGGCGGCGAAATTCACTACCTGATCGAGCGACCCTCTTATCCTCCCGAAACACGCTACTACTACGCAGACCTCGACCACCTGGCGGCGGTTAACAGCCTGACTGCGCGTGACCTTTACCTCAACCTCATCGGGTTGGTCTACCTGTTTATTGGATTGTTTGTAATCTTCCGCCAGGGTGGGCGTGCTCCTTTTGTGTTGCACTTCGCCGGCCTGTGTCTGGCGGCATTCGTCTTTCATTTCTACACGCCATTGGGAACGTACAGGGACCTGGATTTGGCGATCGCGTTTCTGGACAATGCCGCGTTGATTTTGTTTGCGCCGCTTCTATTACATTTCAGCGCGATTTATCCGGTTCGCTATCATTTGTTCGAGGATCGTCGCTGGCGCACCGCGGGGTTGTACCTACCGGCGCTGGTGCTGCTCGGATTCGCGACTGTCATCTTCCTGCACGATGAGTTAATCAAAATAGTCCCGCACCGGATGTTGGACTATTCGCCGAATTTTGTCGCCCGATTTTACAAGGCTTCATTTATCCATTTCGTCACCGGATTGATTGCCAGTGCGGTCTTACTCGTGCGCCGCTTTGTAATCAGCAAGAGCACGGTTGCGCGCCAGCAGTTGAAGTGGGTGGTTTGGGGAACGGTACTGGCTGTGGCCCCGTTCACCGTGTTGTATGCGCTTGGTTACATCTTTGGCGAAACGGCGGGGCCATTTACGGATGTCGCAATCCTGCCGCTGATTCTTATTCCGCTGGCGCTCGGTTATTCAGTCGTTCGCTATCGCTTGATGGACGTTGAGTTAGTGGTGCGACGTGTCGCCGTCTATGCCCTCACGACCCTGGCCATTACCGTCGCCATCGGCGCGATTGTTTACGTTGTGGGGTTCTATGCCTTCAGCGGCAACATACCCTCGTCCGGTGAATTCATCACCTTACCGCTGATCTTTTCAGTTTTCGCGATGGCTCTTATTGTGATGATCGCGGCTCCGATTAAGAACTTCCTGCAGGAGCGGGTCGATCGAATCTTCTATGGCCGGCGCTATGACATGCGACACAGCCTGTTGGATTTCGGGCGCACTATTTCTGCCACGACCGCCTTGGATCCTTTACTCGATTCGCTGATCACTCGTTTGCGCGAAGTCATGAATGTTGAGCGGCTGGCGATCTTTATCGAAGACGGACGTGCAGCCGGCGGCTATCGCGTGGCCCGCACGGCAGGCCTGTCTGCGGCCGTGAATACGCCGCCGGACTTTCGGGAAATGATCCGCACGCGCTCAGCCGAGACCGGCATCGTCCGCGCCGACGATCTCGAATCGGCGCCGGAAGGCGATGGTTACGTGCGGCGCGTACTTCATTATTACGTTCCCTGTGTAGTGCGTGGGCGAATGGTAGCGGTGATAGGGCTGGGGCGATCCGCTGACGGCGCGCTGCTCTCGTCTGAAGACGTTGACATCCTCAGAACAGTCTCAGGTTACATCGCGGTAGCGATTGAAAACAGCCTGCTCTACCAGGAGCAACAACAGCGCGCTTCTGAACTCGAGCTGCTGAAGGAATTCAACGAATCGATTGTTGAATCAATCAATGTGGGGTTGATGGCTGTGGATCTCGATGGACGCATTACCCGGCTCAACTCAGCGCTCGAAGAAATCGTCGCTGCCGATCGCCAGGAAGTTATCGGTAAGAACGTCGAAGAGTTGTTCGCCCAGGATTTCGCCGATACTTTGCACCAGGTCCTGGGCGAGTCAGGATGGCATTTAATACAAACGCGCCAAATTTATAAGATGCACATCTCAACCCGGGCCGGGCGCTCGCTCGTGTTGAATATCGCGATCGCGCCCCTCTGGGCCGATTCGCAGGAGCAAACCGGCGCACTAGTGGTTTTCGAGGATGTAACCGAACGTTTGCGTCTTGAAGATCAACTCCAGCAGCGCGAAAAACTTTCGTCCATCGGTTTGCTCGCCGCCGGCGTGGCCCACGAAGTGAACACGCCGCTCACCGGGGTCTCGTCTTACACGCAGATGCTGTTGAGCATGTTGCCGGAAACCGATCCTAAGCACGCGTTGCTGGAAAAGGTCCGGCGTCAGGCGGATCGCGCGACCGACATCGTTAATAACCTTTTGAATTTTTCACGCACAGGCAGCGCCGCCGAGTTCACCACGCTGGACATTCATCGCGTGCTTGACGACACGCTGCAACTGCTCGAACCACAACTGCGGCGCAGCCAGATCGAAATTATTCGCGAGTACGACGAACATCTTCCGCGCGTCCACGGCAACTCAGTAAAACTGCAGCAGGTGTTTACCAACTTGATTCTGAACGCCCGTGATTCCATTGCTAACGGTCAGGGGCGAATTGTGCTGGCAACGCGAAACGGCGAAGAAGACTTGCTGACTGTCGAGGTCGCAGACAATGGCGTCGGAATCGACGCGGACGATGTCGCAAAAATTTACGACCCGTTCTTCACCACCAAAGGCGTGGGACGCGGCACAGGTTTGGGTCTGGCAGTCACATACGGCATTGTTCAGGAGCATTCAGGTCATATCAGCGTGAGTAGCACGCCCGGCCTTGGCACCACATTTCGTATCACTCTTCCCACCCGCGATCCGCGCACGCGACTGCAAGCCGCCGCGCTTTAATTGCCGGCGTTCCGGAGTTGGCTTTTTATTGGTTGTTTCGGTGATAATTCCCGCTTCGCTTCATCACAGCAATTAGTCACTATATGAATGCAGGCACTGTCCCTGCGCGCGGTTATGGCCAGAAAAGGATCAGTACTCGTCGTTGACGACGAAGAAATAATGCGTGATGTGCTTGAGACGTTGCTCTCGTCCGAGGGTTATCGTGTCGACCTGTCAAAGACCGGCGAGGAAGGCCTTGACGCCTACACGAAGCGTTCCTATGACGCGGTGCTGTTGGACGTCTCGATGCCCGGTATTGGCGGACTACGCGCGCTCGAAGAATTCTTAAAGCTGGATCCTGAAGCTGTAGTCGTGATGATTACGGCCTACGCGACCTTTGATACTGCGATCGCCGCGTGGGAAAAAGGCGCCTTCGGTTGCATTCGCAAACCTTTCCAAAACGAACACATCAGCGCGACCGTGGCTGCCGGGGTCAAGCGGCGCCGCAAAGAAGAAGAGCGCCGATCTCTGCGCCAAGCGATGAGCCGCGAAGTCGATCGCGGGGCCATCGTCGGACGGTCCGATATCATGCAGGAAGTCTTTCGCCTGGTTGAGCAAGTCGCAGCCGCGCGCTCGACCATCCTGATCACGGGCGAGAGTGGAACAGGAAAGGAATTGATCGCTAAGGCGATTCACGAAGCCAGTCCGCGCGTGACCAAGCCGTTCGTTACCGTCAACAGCTCAAATATTCCAACTGAACTACTTGAATCTGAATTGTTTGGACACACGCGCGGCGCGTTCACGGGGGCGGTAGCCGCCAAGAAAGGTTTGTTTGAAGTTGCTGACGGCGGATCGATCTTTCTAGACGAGATCGGCGACATCCCACCTGAGACCCAGGTCCGGCTGCTGCGCGTGATTCAGGAGCGTGAGTTCACGCCGCTGGGCGACACCAGCCCCCGGCGCGTCGACGTGCGCATCATCGCCGCCACCAATATCGATTTGAAAGAAGCGGTGCGGCAGGGAATGTTTCGTGAAGATCTCTACTACCGGCTTTCGGTGGTGCCCATCGAACTGCCGCCGCTCCGCGACCGGCGACCCGACGTGCTTCCCTTAGCCCAGCACTTTATCCGCAAATACAATGCTGAGAATAGCCGTCAGGTGTCTGAGCACATAGCGCCCGACGTGCTGTCGCTTTTGGAAAACTATTCCTGGCCCGGCAACGTGCGCGAGCTGGAAAATACGATTGAACGGGCAGTCGTGATTGCCCCGGCCGATGAAATCTCACGCGAATGTTTGCGGCCTGAGATCGCCGATCCGCAAGCCGCCCGCGCCGTCGTGCGCGAAGGCTCGGGTGCCGCGTCAGCAATCGATGTCGGGCGCGGCATTAATTTCTATGATGAGGTACGACGCTTTGAAATCGATCTGATCAGACGCGCTTTGGATCAAACCGGGGGCCATCAGTCACGCGCCGCGCGCTTGCTCGGCATGAATCCCACTACCCTCAATTCAAAGATCAAGACCTACAACATAAATCTCCGGGCGTAAGCAAGCCGCGCTTTACTACTTTACGGCCGCAGCTTTCAGATCCAGTGTCCGAATTATTCGATGAAGATTATTGGGATGAATACCGAGCGTCCTCGCTGCCTCAGTGTAATTCCCTTGTGATTGCGCCAACGCATTCATAATTATCTGCCTCTTCGCGTCTTTAACGGCCGCGTTGTAATTCACCGCAATCTGGCTACCGCCGTCCGCTAAATCCAGGACGCGGCGCGGCAAATCCTCGATGCCGATTGTTTCGGCTGAACCCAGCACCACCGCCCGCTCGATTGCATTCTCTAGTTCGCGAATGTTGCCCGGCCAGTCATACGCCTGCAGCAACGCCCGCGCTTCCGGTGTGATGCCCGTAATCGGCCGCTTGCACTCATTGGCGTATTTCATCGTGAAGTAACTTGCCAGCAATGGCACATCCTCTCTTCGATCGCGGAGGGGGGGCATGGTCAGCTTCACGACATTCAAGCGATGATAAAGGTCCCCGCGAAACGTTCCCGTCTTAATGGCTTCGTCAAGGTTTCGATTTGTGGCGGCGATGATGCGAACGTCGAGGTCGATTGAACGCGTGCCGCCGAGCCTTTCGATCCTGTGATCCTGGAGAAACCGGAGCAGACGTGATTGCATTGCCAGGGTCATCTCCCCAATTTCATCGAGGAACACGGTGCCGCCGTGCGCCACTTCGAGCTTGCCCTGTTTGCGGCCGATGGCACCGGTGAACGCACCCTTCTCGTGGCCGAACAATTCACTCTCGAGCAAAGTTTCTGCCAGCGCAGCGCAATTGATGGGCACAAACGGCTGGGCGGCGCGAGGACTGTTCGCATGAATAGCGTGCGCGGCCAATTCTTTCCCCGTGCCGCTCTCGCCACAAATCAAAACGGCGGATTTCGCCGGCGCGACTCGTTGAATAAAGCGATAAACTTCCTGCGCGGCCGGGCTCTCGCCGATCATGTTGTGGTCGATGGCAAGAGTTGATCTCAACCGGCTGTTTTCGCCTTGCAGCCATTCGATCTGCCGCGCGTTCTCAAGTGATACGGCAGCCATTCCGGCGATGGCGGCCAGCAGTTGCAAGTGGGCTTCATCGAAACGCACGATGGGGTCGCTGGTATCGAGATAGATGGCTCCGAGAGGTTTTTCGACGACAATTAACGGCACGCACATTAACGAGCTAATTTGCGCCGCCATCAAACTGTCAGCCGACTTTAAGCTTTCGCTCGTTTGGATATCGTTGGTGAGAATGGCCACCCGCTCGCGCATGACGCGTTCTACGACTGTGCGGCTTACGCGGACAGGATAACTCAGCGGCTCGCGATGTTTCCCATAAACGGATGAAAAATCTTGATCGCCATGGCCCAACAGAATTGCACCGCGATCCACGGGAATGATTTCAAAAATAGAATCGAGAATTTCTCGCACCAATTCCTGCGTATTGCGCAACTGATTGATCCGTGTGGCAATTCTCAACACGACCCCCAGGTCGCGGGCAATC
>JBHELZ010000008.1:0-45434 GCA_046262835.1 Pyrinomonadaceae bacterium | reverse complement strand
GTTCTGGTTCGACCGCTTGAACTTCGTGAGGTTGTAGATGTCGGCGCCCATCTCCTTGCTGGCCATCGCCTCTTCGGTCTGGTGCAGCAGAGTCTCAGGCGGAAGTTGTTTAGCGGAATGCGTTAAAGGATCAGAATCGTCCCAGTGCACGTGTCCCGAGATCGTTTGATCGCCCTCTTCAACTAAGAAAAGAAGTTCGATGCTCCCAATTCGCAATTGGTCGGCGTGGGCAAGTTCTTGCTCTTTTACCGGAATGCCGTTAACGAAGGTTCCGTTATAACTATCAAGATCCAAAATTTTAAAATCTTCGTTCTGCCGTCGGATTAGGCAATGACGGCGCGAAACGGAGGCGTGATTCAAACAGACGGTGTTAGCCGATTCGCGACCAATCGTGACCTCTTCCTTCTCCAGGGGAAATGTCGTTCCCTTTTTCGATCCGTTGACTGCGACAATTCTTGGATTCATACGCGTGTCACGTCCAAGCCCTGCAATATCGCGAACCCGTGTACCGTACTAGCGTGAGCGATTTTAGCTATCGCTAATGATAGCCTTACTATCACTTCTGATATTGAAAAGCCAGCACTCTCATGCCTGGTGACCAGGTTCCTAAAGTGCATATGCTTAAAAGCTAAGGAGCATTCGCCAATTCACTCCTCTTTGGGAATTGAAATAGAGCGGCACGCTAATCGCACAAGCAATGGCGAAGATTACGGCCGAAAGGCCAGCAAATGAGTGGGCGCTCGAACAGCGCCAGATTGAAAATCCTATCCCCACGCCACGAGGTTGAGCGAGCAGCGTCCTATACCAGCAGAAGTTCCTGCGAGCTCACCAGGCAGCAACCCGAAGTCCCACCCTTCGGGTTGCATGTATTTTCAGGGAACGTCAAATCACTTTTTTTACCTCTTAGATAAATCCGAAAAAAAAAGAAGGTTGTCAGAAATCAAGAAGTGCGCGTATTTTTGTGCAGCAGAATAAAGGTTGAGGTCTCGAACTTTTGCGAAGACGCAAGATCGATGGTTGCCCGATAGCCGGCGCGCTGCAACTGATTGGTGACAAGTGGACGATGCTCGTTGTGCGCGACCTCTTTGCCGGGCCAAAACGGACCACGGAGCTGTTGGAGGATCTGCATCCAATCAGCAGCCGCACATTAATGGGGCGGCTGCGCGAGATGGAGCAGGATAATTTGCTGCTGCGGAACAATTACGGCGGATTGCCGCGTCGTGTCGAATATGAATTAACCGAACGTGGCCGGCGGTTGGTGCCCTTGCTTGAGGCACTGATGAAAACAGGGCAAGCCCTTGACTGCAACGATTGCCAGGATCGGAAAGACAGTGCCGGATACTTTTGTGATTTCTGTCCCGAGCAGAGACCGCGGATGGAATTTATCGATGAGCCGGAAGTAATCGAACCGCGACCAGAACCTGCGCCACGACGAAAGGACGATTCGATTGTGCTCCTGTAAACCGCTCGCCACCCCATGACGAATCTCACGTAACGACATAATGCCTGATTCTATTTCTTCCCGGAATACTTCCTGGCCTTACCTGATTGCGGCGTTGCTCTCGTTGGTAGGGCTGGGCGATGCGATCTATCTTACGATTCAAGATCTAACCGGGCAGAATTTGCGCTGCACTATTGTTTCCGGATGCGCGGAGGTTCTCGGCAGCAAATACGCTCACATCGGCACTATTCCGCTTGCTTCGGTCGGTGCCTTGGCCTATTTCCTGGTTTTTAGTTTAGCGATCCTGGCTCTGTTTGGTTATGGATTCGCGCGACCGGGACTGGCCATTTTGGTCGGCATAATGTTCTTGACCAGTCTTTGGCTGCTGTACCTGCAAGCCTTCGTCATACATCACTTTTGTCAGTATTGCTTGTTATCTCTCGCCGTAACCACGGGGTTGACGATTATCGTTTTGGGAAGCAGCTTTGCGCAGCGGCGGACAACGGCACCCTGAAATCGGCGAGCTATCTCGCACTTGCCACGCCCACCTCTCGCTGCTAATCTTGGCGTTCACGCCACCCGTTTTTGAAAAGGAGTGCACACATGAAGAAGCAATACGCGATTTCTCTTTTTGTCGCATCGCTTTTGGTCATAGCCCTGGCGGCCATCGCCGGCAGTGGACGCAATGGCAGCGATTTGCCGGCGCCACCGGCTATTGGCGCGATGATCGATGATTTCAAGCTACCCGATGCTGACGGCGCACAGCACACGCTGAATTCGCTGAAGGGCAAGAATGGCGCAGTCATTATCTTCATCGCGACCCGTTGTCCCGTCTCAAACGGCTACAACGAGCGAATGCAGAAGCTGGCCCAGGATTATCAGTCGCGAGGGATCACCGTGATTGGTATCAATTCGAACTCGAGTGAACCGGCTTCCGAGGTGAAGACCCATGCGGCTGAGAAGCATCTGACTTTCCCAATTCTTAAGGACGACGGTAATAAGATCGCCGATCGATTCGGAGCGAATCATACGCCCGAAGCATACGTGATTGACGCGGGTGGCAAGCTGGTTTATCACGGGCGGATCGACAATTCGCAAAAGATTGAAGCGATCACCTCAAACGATTTGCGCGACGCGCTTGATTCACTCCTGGCCGGGAAGCCGATTGAAAAGACAACTTCCGTCGCGTTTGGCTGCTCGATTAGGCGAGTTTCATAGTAAGTAGTAGCCCGGATTTTGATTGCATTTTGTTTTAGTTCCAACAGCGCGGGGATAATACTTGCGCCACAATGAAAATGCGTCCGCCTGTTTCACTTCTGTTGGCTAGCGTTACAATCGTTTTCTTATTGCTGCCCGTTGCGGTGCTTCCTCAACAACCGAACACCGGCACGGCCACAAATAGCCAGCCTCGCCCGCTTGTTGTCGACCGAATTGATCGGAAGGATTATGGCTCCGACGTACACGAGATCAATCTTGATGGCCTGAAAAAAATTCTGCAGCCGGATCCGAAGGACGCCCGGCCGCTCCTGATAAATTTTTGGGCCACCTGGTGCGATCCGTGCCGCGAAGAATTTCCCGATCTGGTCAAGGTCGACTCAGATTATCGATCGAAAGGGCTGAACTTTATTGCCGTCAGCCTCGACGACATCGCGGACATTAAAACGGCGGTGCCAAAGTTTTTGAATGAAATGAAAGCGACGATGCCGGTCGTTTTGCTGAATGTCAACGATCCCGAGCCCGCCATCAAAACGGTCGATACGAAGTGGGACGGCGAACTGCCGGCAACCTTTCTTTACGATAAGTCAGGCACGGTAATCTTCAGACATTTCGGTAAGATCAAGCCCGATGAATTGCGCGCCGCTTTGGATAAGGTAGTAGTTAGTAAGTAAGACTGAATAACCGTTTACGGTGAATCCAAGGTCTAGCTCCGCCGGCAGCGGCATGTTTATCGCGCACAGCGGCTAATAAATAATGGTTCAACTCGGCGCGGCATCATCCACTGGTGTCGCGCCGAGTTGCTTGGAAGTGTCGCGAATGGGACTATAAACATCCCCACGCGTCAGTGAGCGACGACACACTTAATGACCAAGTTATGGAATCAATCACTCCAGACGTAATCGCTGCCCACAACCTCACGCCCCCGGAATTCGATCGCCTGAAAGAATTGCTCGGACGGGAACCCAACGTGGTTGAGCTCGGCGTCTTTTCGGTCATGTGGTCTGAGCACTGCTCTTACAAGTCTTCGCGTGTTCATCTAAAGCGGCTGCCCACCAGCGGCGAGCGCGTGATCGTGCCGCCGGGTGAAAATGCGGGCGTGGTCGATGTGGGCGACGGTTGGTGCGCCTGCTTCAAGATCGAATCGCACAATCACCCGTCGTTTATCGAGCCGTTTCAGGGCGCCGCCACCGGCGTTGGTGGAATTCTGCGCGACATCTTTACCATGGGCGCGCGACCCATCGCCGCACTTAACAGCTTGCGATTTGGGACGTTGGACGACCCGAAGAATGGGAGACGAAATCGATCCTTACTCGTCGGCGTGGTCGCAGGCATCGCGCACTACGGAAATGCGTTCGGGGTACCGACAGTCGGCGGTGAAGTGTCATTCAATGATGCATACGCGTTCAATCCTTTAGTCAACGCTTTCGCGCTCGGGCTGGTGCGCAAAGATCAAATCTTCTTTGGCAAAGCCGCAGGCGTCGGGAACCCCGTTTTATATGTCGGCGCGAAAACCGGGCGTGATGGGATTCATGGGGCGACCATGGCTTCGGCAGAGTTTGACGAAGAAGCTTTGGAAAAACGGCCGACCGTGCAGGTCGGCGATCCTTTTCTGGAAAAACTTCTGCTGGAAGCCTGCCTCGAAGCGATGCGCAGCGGCGCCGTCGCCGGCATTCAGGATATGGGCGCGGCAGGATTGACGTGCTCCACCTGCGAGATGGCTGCGCGCGCAGATACCGGTATCGAGATTGACCTCTCGTTAGTCCCGCAACGTGAAACCGGGATGACTGCTTACGAGATGCTTTTGTCGGAATCGCAGGAGCGCATGCTGATCGTCGCGCATAAAGGACGCGAACGCGAGGTGGTCGACATCTTTGCCAAATGGGACCTCGATGCAGTAATCATCGGCCAGGTTCGCGACGATGGGCGCATGCGCGTATCACATAACGGCGAAGTTGTTTGCGATGTGCCGGTAAAGGCCTTGACTGATGAAGCGCCAGTCTATGAAAGACCCGTCAGTCGCGAGTCGTCAGTTGTCAGTGCACCTTCGGTTGAGGATCGCGCGTCACAACTTGCCAGCGACGGAGAAGTGGCTACTGCCAACGGGCAGAACTACAACCAAGCTCTCTTGAAGTTGCTTTCTTCGCCCAACCTCGCTTCCAAAGAGTGGGTTTACCGGCAATACGATCATATGGTGCGAACCAACACCGTCGTTCTTCCCGGCGCCGACGCGGCTGTTGTTCGCATTAAAGAAACGCGTCACGCTCTCGCGGTCGCGCTGGACGGCAACGGCCGTTACTGCGGAATTGATCCGCGCGCAGGCGCAAAACTCATCGTGGCTGAAGCTGCACGCAACGTCGTGTGTGTGGGGGCACAACCCATTGCAATCACGAATTGTCTGAACTTCGCGTCGCCGGAGCGGCCGGAGGTAATGTGGTCCTTCTCTGAAGTCATCGACGGAATGGTTGAAGCGTGCAAGGCATTCCACACGCCGGTGGTTTCCGGCAACGTGTCTTTCTATAACGAGACTGAAGGACGCGGCATTTTGCCGACGCCGGTGATTGGGATGCTCGGTCTAATTGATGATGTGCGGCGAGTGGTCCAACCGGGCTTTAAGAATCCGGGTGACTTCATTGTGCTGCTCGGCGCGACAGGCGAGGATCTTGCAGCAAGTGAATACGTGGCGATCGACGGCGGCGCCGCAAAACGGATCCCCGGCTGTGCGGACGTTTGGGCTGCACTCCGAGTGCCCGAATTGGATCTCGACATGGAACTTGCCGTGCAACTCGCCTGTTTGCGCGCCGCACAAAACGGTTTCTTGCGGTCGGCGCACGATTGTTCCGACGGCGGACTGGCCGTGGCCCTGGCTGAGTGCTGCTTTTCCTCGCTCAATCACGATGCGTGTGGCGCTGAAATTGACATTACCGGGGAGCACGACGTTGCAACTCGCTTGTTCAGCGAGTCGCCTTCCCGAATCATCATAAGTTTTGACGAGGCTGTCTTGGGCGATATCGAAGAGATCGTCGCCGGGGCAGGTTGTCCGATGACGTTGCTTGGTAACGTGGGCTCGGATCGCCTTCGCATTGAGAGCGATGGCGAAGAAATAATTCAGCTGGATATCGCGGAAATGGAAACCGCCTGGCGCTCATCCCTTTCACAAAAACTTCAAGCCGAAGCCATGGCCGCGAAAGTCGAATGACCATCACGCCGCCGGTTCAGGGCTATTTTTGCCATTCAATGGGAAACAGTTCGCCCGCCTTCTCAGGAGATATTCGGACCCCCAGCAATGAAGCGGCATAGGCAAGCACCGGATCACGTTTCGCCGCCAGATCTCCCGCAAGAGGCAGCCTGATTTCGTCGGGAATAACGCCTACATGCTCCAGACTTTTGCCATCGCTCATAATGATATCGGCATCCGTGAGGCTGACGGCATAGAAGGCGACAATATCGACGCCCAGCTCGTGACCAAATGTTCTGGCCCGCATTACTGCGCCCGCCGAGACGTCCCCGATTACTGTTCCACGCTTTTCTAACTGGACTTCGCGAGCAAAAAGTTCAGCGGCCGAGCTTGACTCGCTATCGATCAGGACGATCAACTTTCCGGCGAAGGCGTGGTCGCCGCGGGTCTTTGCCAGTAACGGCTTGGTCTCTTTCCGCCGTTTCAGTTCCCCGATTTTTACATCATGATCGAAGAGATTGCTTATCAGCCACAAAAGCGTTTCTTCGTATCCTCCGTAGTTGCCGCGAAGATCGAGGATTAGCCCCTTTTTCTTTCTGAATTTGTCTACCAGATCGTCGACGCGCTCCTTCGGTAAGTCAAACCCGGGCATTTTCCAAACAAACAAGTCCTCGCCGAAATCCACATGGCGCTGGCGATGCAACCGGTTTTGGTTTTCAGAGTGTCTGATAAGATCAAAAACGTCGCTCCCCGCGAGATCAATTGACCGCTTTTCCTCTTGCACCTTTGCCATTACGTCCAGCTGTTGCTGCTTGCCGTCAGGCTTGGCAACCACTATGTGCATGCCAGCCTGCGGTCGCAGGACGTGATACAGATACTTAATCTTCCAGATGTTGCGACGCTGAGGTACCCGTCCATCGATAAAAAGAATTTCATCTCCTTCCGTCAGTTTTTGGGTGTCCGCGTTGCTCCCCGGCTTTACTGCCGTGACGTAACATTTGTCGCCGATAAGCTGCATTTGCCAACCATATTCTGGTCGGCTTGTACGCCCCGGCGGTAGAAAGAAAGTGTGGGAGTCTTCAAGTTCTGCTAGTACCTGACCGATGATTCCGAAAATTTGACCGAGCGACTGAGCTTGTTTGATCTTTTCATCAGCCGTTTTGAAACGAGCATCAATATCCATCCCGTGATAGGTCGGATCATAGTAGTTGTTCTTAAGATCATTCTTAACCATCTCCAACATAGCGTGCCCTCGATCGCGGTCGAAGTTGCTTGGAGACGGTTGGCTATAGAAGGGTGTGAATGCACCTTGAGCCAAGATTAACCATATTGATGCAAAGACCCGACGGAACTCCGGCAAAGAATGTTTAGTACGTTCAAATTTCATATTGGCCTTCTAAGGAGTTTGGGCGATGCACATTGTCGAAAAGACGCATTATATTGCTTCGAACATGAAGGGTGAAAAAATGAAGTGACCCGAGAAAATCAAAGCCCGTTTAGCGAAACGACGGCCAGTATTGTAACTCGACATTCTTGCGGTAAACAATGGAGTAGGTAATCCTCCTTTCGTAAATAAGCGCGGCGGCATAAGTCATAATCCAATTAATAAAGCGTTTTCAGACCCTATGCTGGCCATGTGTTATTATTGTTGCTTCGATCAATACTCAGCCACTACTTTTGACGGGTTGCGGATTTAGCGCCGCAGTATCTTGGAGGATAATTATGGCGACTGAAATGAAACGTTCAGCGGCCCCTATAAATCGGATCGAAGAGCTTCTGGGTGATGAAGCACGTTCGCTGCTCGAACATGAATCGCTGGCGATTCCGAAGGATCAATTGTATCTGCCCGGTCCCGATTTCATTGATCGCGTCGTAGCCCAGTCGGATCGGTCTCCGCAGGTGTTGCGATCGTTGCAAGCGTTGCTCAATCACGGGCGTCTCGCCGGGACCGGTTATGTTTCTATTCTTCCAGTCGATCAGGGGATTGAACACTCCGCCGGGGCGTCGTTCGCGCCGAATCCGCAGTACTTCGATCCGGAAAATATCGTGAAGCTGGCGATCGAGGGCGGCTGTAACGGCGTCGCCTCGACGTTCGGAGTGCTGGGCAGCATCGCCCGGAAGTACGCGCACAAGATTCCATTCATCGTAAAGATCAACCACAACGAGCTGTTGACTTTGCCGAACAAATTCGACCAGGTGCTGTTCGGTACCGTCAAGGAAGCCCACGAGATGGGCGCGGTCGCCGTGGGTGCCACAATTTATTTTGGTTCCGACGAATCAACCAGGCAAATTACGGAAATCGCAAACGCCTTTGCCCAGGCGCATGAGCTGGGATTGGCGTGCATTCTCTGGTGTTACCTACGGAATTCGAAATTTAAAACTCCGGAGGGCGACATGCACGCGGCGGCCGATCTCACCGGCCAGGCAAATCATCTCGGAGTAACAATTCAAGCGGACATCGTTAAGCAGAAGCTGCCGGAACGAAATGGTGGTTACACAGCGGTCGAGAAAGAACTCGGCAAGTCGTACGGTAAGACCAGCAAACTGATTTACGAAAAGCTTACAACCGACAATCCAATTGACCTCGTGCGTTATCAGGTGGCGAATGGCTACATGGGTCGGATTGGTCTCATCAATTCCGGCGGCGAGTCAAAAGGCGCAAGCGACTTAACGGAAGCGGTGCGCACCGCAGTCATCAACAAGCGAGGCGGCGGCATGGGATTGATATCCGGCCGCAAAGCCTTTCAACGTCCGATGAGCGAAGGCATCGAATTGCTGAATGCCATTCAAGATATCTATCTGTCGAAGGACATCACTGTGGCCTAAGCGGCCGCGCAGTTAATCGGTTAATCAAGAAAACATGCGGGCGTCCTATGCACGTCAACGCCTCACCCCTATAATCACCGGTTAACTTCTCCTTTTGTAATTATGGCTACGCCAATTCAATGGAGGCACGGGCGATCGCAGCGACGTCGCGGAGGACAAGAGCCTCGGCCGTTGCAAATAATCAAGACGGCGCTCGGAGAAATGGCCCGGGTGGCGCTCTCCGAGCCGTTCATGATTGCAGTTGAACGGCAGGAAATCTACCTGCGGCGGCTACCGCTATCATTGGACGGATTTCGGATAGTTCACCTTTCCGATTTGCACTACGGACCTCTCGTCGAGCCGCGCCATCTCGAGCGCGCAATCGCGATCGCAAACGATCTAAAGCCTGATTTGATTGCCTTGACGGGTGACTACATTTCGCAGGAGCGAGCGTATGCCGCGCCGTGCGCCGAAATCGTCGGACGCTTGAAAGCGCGCCACGGCGTCTACGCGATTCTTGGCAATCACGATCACTGGACTGACGCGAAGTTGATTGCCGATTTGTTTCGCGCCGAAGGCGTCTCAATGCTCATCAACCAGGGCACTCGTATCGACGCCCGAAGCGAGTCCTTCTGGCTTGCCGGAGTCGATGACACGATGGTGGGGCTGGAAGATTTGTCGCTGGCCCTGGCCGGATCGCGGGATGAAGAATTCAGACTCTTGTTGGCGCACAACCCAATTATTCTGAGACGGGCGGCGCGAGCGGGCGTCGATCTGGTTTTGAGTGGACATACACACGGCGGACAAATTACTTTGCGGCCGGAAAAGAATCTCGCCCGCCGCCCGCGGCGGCGAATGTCGCGTGGTCTGGGCCGGCGAGCGAACACGCAGATTTACGTCACTCGCGGACTAGGCACGGTAGTGCTGCCCATTCGCTACGGCTGTCCCCCCGAAGTTTCCTTACTCGAGCTTCGCTGCATGCGTTGACCGCGAGACAGCGATCGTATAATCAGCGGCGCTATACCTGTTAGTTAGGCGATCGTCACCTGAATCTCAAATTACAGTGTCCTCTCGAATCATTACTCTGCCGAATCTGCTTACCATCTTTCGGATGGCGCTGATCCCGGTTTTTGTTTCACTCCTCTTCTACCAAAGATTTCTGCTGGCGCTGGGGGCCTTTGTCGTGGCGGGAATCAGCGATGGGCTGGATGGGTTACTTGCGAGGCGATTTCATCAACAATCACCACTGGGCCGGATTCTTGATCCAATCGCCGACAAGATGATGCTGGTAACCTCGTTTGTGGTCTTGTCGATGAAAGGCGTCTATCCGATACCAATTCCAAAGCACCTGCCAATTCCGTTTTGGGTAACCATTACTGTCATCAGCCGCGACGTTTTTATTTTGGTTGGCGCAGCGGCGATTTACATGGTCACGGGGTTTCGCTCATTTCAACCGTCTCTTCCCGGCAAGATCAGCACCCTCCTGCAAATTGTTGCAGTGGCGACGGTTATGCTTGCGGCCCAGATCCGGGTTGGCACCGGCTACTATCTCCCCACGATCTACACCTCAGTCTTTGCATTCACGCTCTTCTCAGGCCTTCACTACGTCTTCTTCGTGTCTCGTATGCTTAACGAAGAACGGCGATAATCGGGCGGCCCTGCGTGGTTGACAATAACGGACTCAGATATTATTCTAAGCCGGTAATCAACCGGCCCTTTCTGTGAAGAGCCGGAAATAAACAGCGGAGTAATTGCGAAATGAGCAAGATTATCGGTATCGATTTAGGCACAACCAACTCGGTTGTGGCCGTAATGGAAGGTGGCGAGCCCATCGTCATCACTAACGCGGAAGGCGGCCGAACGACCCCGTCAGTCGTCGCTTTCGCCAAAGACGGGAACCGCCTGGTGGGACAGGTGGCCAAGCGCCAGGCGGTGACCAATCCTGAAAATACTATCTATTCAATTAAACGATTTATGGGTCGGCGCTTCACTGAGGTGAGCGAGGAAATCAAGCAGGTACCTTACAAAGTTCAGGGCACGGGCACTGGCGGCGATGTGCGCATCGTCGCCGGAGGCAAGGAATGGAGTCCGCCGGAAATCTCAGCGATGATCCTTCAGAAGATGAAGCAGTCGGCGGAGGATTATCTCGGTCAGAAAGTGGAGAAAGCGGTTATTACCGTGCCTGCTTACTTCAACGACTCGCAACGCCAGGCCACGAAAGACGCCGGCAAGATTGCGGGCCTGGAAGTCATGCGCATCGTGAACGAACCCACGGCTGCTGCGCTGGCCTACGGTCTTGATAAGAAAAAAGACGAGACCATCGCGGTGTTCGACTTTGGCGGCGGTACGTACGACATTTCCATTCTGGAAGTTGGTGAGGGCGTGGTCGAAGTCAAATCAACCAATGGTGACACGCACCTTGGCGGCGACGACATCGACGAACGACTTATCGAGTGGATCATCGAAGAATTCAAGAAGGACCAGGGAATTGATCTTTCCAAAGACAAGATGGCTTTGCAGCGACTGAAGGAAGCCGGCGAGAAAGCAAAGATAGAATTGTCTTCAACCATGGAGACCGAAATCAATCTGCCGTTTATTACGGCGGATCAGTCGGGACCCAAGCACCTGGTAATGAAATTGACGCGCGCACGATTTGAGCAACTAGTCGATCCAATCTTGAAGCGTCTGGTCTCGCCGCTGGAACAGGCCCTCAAAGACGCGGCGATTGATGCCAAGAAAATTGATGAAGTGGTGCTGGTCGGCGGCTCAACCCGCATTCCTAAAGTTCAGGAGATCGTCAAAAACTTCTTCGGCAAGGAACCGAATAAGAGTGTGAACCCCGACGAAGTGGTGGCGATCGGCGCGGCCGTTCAAGCCGGCGTTCTGTCGGGCGAGAAAACTGACATTCTGTTACTTGATGTGACTCCTTTGAGTCTGGGCATCGAAACTCTGGGGGGCGTCTTCACGAAATTGATTGAGCGTAACACCACGATTCCCACGCGCAAGTCAGAAATCTTTTCGACGGCGTCGGACAATCAAACTTCGGTTGAAGTTCACGTGCTGCAGGGTGAGCGGCCGATGGCCCCGGACAATCGCACCCTAGGAAAGTTCCATCTTGTGGGCATGCCGCCCGCGCCCCGGGGCGTGCCGCAGATCGAAGTCGCTTTTGACATCGATGCGAACGGCATCGTCAATGTTTCGGCCAAGGACATGGGCACCGGGCGTGAACAGAAGATTACGATCACGGCATCTTCCGGTCTCAGTAAAGAAGAAATCGACAAAATGATGCGCGATGCTGAGTCGCACTCGACCGACGACGCGCGCAAGCGTGAAGAGATCGAAGCGCGGAACCGGCTGGATGGTTTGATCTATCAGATGGAGAAGACGCTTAACGAGAACCGCGAGAAAGTCAGCGCGGTTGCCGGCGAAGTCGACACGGCTATTGCCGACGCCAAGAAAGCGATCGAAGACGGTACTGTGGAACGTATGAATGATGCATTCAATGCGCTCCAGACGGTGTCGCACAAGATGGCCGAAGCCCTCTATCAGCAGACGGGTTCGGCGCCAGGCGGGGAAACGGCCGATCAATCATCGGCGGCCGGCGCCTCATCTGGCGCAGCAGGCGGTGAAGAAAACGTCATCGACGCTGAATATGTCGATGTGGATGAGGACAAGAAGTAAGCAGATTTCGATTGCCGATTCGCCATTGCCGATTGGTCGCCGTCCTTGGTCAACCTTCTGTTTCACGGAAGACTTTAGGTCAGAGATCAATCGGCATTCGGCAATTTGCAATCAAAAATGGCAATAATGGCCAAGGAAGATTTTTACAAAATTCTGGGCGTTAAGAAAGACGCCAAACCGGAAGAAATTAAGAAAGCGTACCGGCGTTTGGCGCGGAAGTATCACCCTGATGTTAATCCGGGTGATAAGGCAGCGGAGGATCGCTTCAAGCAAATGAGTGAAGCGTTCGATGTTCTTTCTGACCCCAAAAAGCGCAAGGTCTACGATCGCTTCGGAGAGTATTCGGACAATCTGGCCAATGCGGCTGAAGCCGGCGCCGCCGGCTCAAGCTACACCCGCGGAACTCCTTTCGATTTTTCCGGATTTGATTTTGGCGCAGCGGCTAATCAGGGCGGCGCGGGCGGCAGCTTTCGGGACATCTTTGCCGACTTGTTCAGCGGCGGCAAAGCCGAACGCGAACCGCCGCGGCCGCAACCCGAACGCGGTGCTGACATCGAAATGCCTTTGTCACTTAGTTTCGAAGAAGCGATCACGGGGCTCACCACAAATCTTACAGTCAATCGCTCTGAACAATGTTCACGGTGTCACGGCGCCGGTGACACCGGTGGTTCAGTTGTCACTTGCTCAACCTGTAAAGGCACGGGCCAGGTACAACGCACTGGCGGCCGTCTCAGGTTTAGTCAGGAATGTCCCGATTGCGGCGGCAGTGGTAAGCGCCGCCCACCTTGCGCTTTATGTAAAGGCAAGGGCGTTTTGCCGAAAACCGAAAACGTCAAAGTGCGCATCCCGGCGGGTGTGGATACCGGATCGCGCGTGCGCATCCCGGGCAAAGGGGAAGGTGGACGCCTGGGCGCGCCACCGGGCGATCTGTACATCATCACGAATGTTGGACGTCATCAGTATTTCACGCGCAAGGGCGACAACATTTATGTGACTGTGCCGATCACTGTCCCGGAGGCTGCGCTTGGCGCAAAGATCGAGGTGCCTACGGTCACGGGAAAGGCCCAATTGAGAATTCCCCCCGGCACGCAATCCGGCCAGAAGTTTCGCTTGCGCGGACGCGGCGCCCCTTCATTGCGCGATGCAAACGTGCACGGAGATCAGTTTGTCGAGGCGCAGGTCACCCTGCCGAAAGTAATCTCGGAAGAGACGAAGAACTTGTTGCGTCAGTACGCCCAGATGAATGAAGAGAATCCGCGTGTGACCATGGGTCTCGAGTAATCGACAATTGGCAATGAACAAGCGAGCCAAGACATTTACGATCAGCGCGGTGGCCGAAGAGTTTGATGTGCATCCGCAGACGCTGCGGCTTTATGAGCGTGAAGGCTTACTAAAGCCCTCGCGTTCTGAAGGCAACACGCGGCTTTACACGGACACTGATCTAGAACGCCTGGAACTGATTCTTTCCTTGACCAGGGATCTGGGAGTGAATCTCGCCGGCGTCGAAATCATCCTGAACATGCGCGAAAAGATGGACGCGATGCAGCGCGAGTTCGAACGCTTTTTTGATTACTTGCAAACTCACGCCGAAGAATTTTCTCACTTTACGGAGCCGTCGCCCGACGCCGTCGCCCTGGTGCCGATTGGCCGGCTAATCCGCGTGCCGGCCAAACGCCGTTCGGCCGGAAAATCATCACGCTGACCTCTATGACTACGCGATTTTTCTTCGCCTGCTTTCTTGGCTCCGCATTTCTAATTCTCCTTAGCGCATCGCCGTCAAACAGATGGCCTGAACCCGATGGTTTCGCTGCTGCCGCCTTCCCCATAGCTTCGTCCACCCCGATTGCCAGAGCGCGAACGGTCGGCAGCCCCACCGCCCAGCCAGATCTTGGATCGGGGGCGAGCCTGCACGGCAAACAGATCTTTCCGCCGGACAATCCATGGAACCAGGACATCTCGAGAGTCCCTGTGGATTCAAATTCTGATCGAATCATTGCCAGCATCGACGCCGATGCCCGCCTGCATCCTGATTTTGGAACGGTGTATCGCGGCGCGCCCAACGGAATTCCCTACATTGTCGTACCCGCTTCACAGCCCGTTGTGCCTATTAATTTCAGATCTTATGGTGTCGAAAGTGACTTCGGACCATACCCGGTTCCGCGCAACGCGCCAATCGAAGGGGGGCCAAACTCAGACGGCGATCGGCACGTTCTGGTCATCGATCGAGACAACTGGAAATTGTACGAGTTATTCTCAGCGCGACCGATTAGTAACGGCGCGAGCTGGAGCGCGGCAAGCGGCGCGGTTTTCGATCTCAAGTCGAACGCCCTCCGGCCTGGTGGTTGGACTTCGGCTGATGCCGCCGGCTTGCCGATATTCCCGGGACTTGTTCGTTACGACGAAGTGTTTGAGCAGCGAGAAATCAAACACGCATTGCGATTCACGGTGCAGAAGTCTCGCCGGGCCTATGTGTTTCCGGCGCGCCATTACGCGAGTTCTGACGATAATCCAAATTTGCCCCCCATGGGAATGCGCGTACGGCTAAAGGCTTCGTTTGATATCTCGAGCTATTCACCGGCCAACCAGGTGATCCTGCGCGCATTGAAAAAATACGGGATGTTTGTCGCCGATAATGGAGCGAGCTGGTTTCTGAGCGGCGCGCCGGACCCGCGCTGGAGCAACGACGATCTGGGCCTGCTGAAAAATATCAAAGGGTTTAATTTTGAGGTCGTGCGCATGGATAGGATTGTGACGAAGTAAGTAGAATAGATTTATGGGCGTCGCCAGGCTAACCGACCAGAATACGCGCGTTCCGGAAAGCAAATACGCGCGCATCGAGCGTGAGCGCCGCTATCTCCTGCAAGACTTGCCGGAAGGCTTGTCCCGCACCGACCATCACTTGCAGATTACCGACAACTACATTACCGGGACCCGTCTTCGCATTCGCAAAGTGCGTGATCCCGCGACTAACAAATGGGTCGTCAAGTTCACGCAAAAGTTCGCTCCGAATAGACAGGATTTGTCGCGCACAATGATTACTAACCTGTATTTGAACGCGACCGAGGCGGAAACACTTTCGATTTTTCAGGCGAACGAGATTCGCAAGAACCGTTATTACTTTGATTTCGCAGCGCGGCGGTATTCGATTGATATGTTTATTGGCGACTTGTTTGGTTTGGTCCTGGCCGAAACGAGTTTTGAAACAGACGAAGAGTTGGACAACTTTCAGAGGCCGCCATTTGCCCTCGCCGATGTCACTAACAACGAAACATTCTCCGGTGGCAGACTAAGCGAGTTGACATTCACAGACATCAAGAAGGAAATTTTGCAGAGCGGGTTGCTCAACCCGCAGCCAGCAGGTAAGTCGTGAAACAGAAACTGACAATAACGGCCTTAGTGGTTGCCGCGCTTGCGGTGGGCGCTTGCCGGAAACAAAGTAGCGAGCAACCACCAGTTGCCACGACCACGACCACGCCCGCGCCTGAGGAAGCTGCCGTAGGCGGCACGGCCCAGGCGGGCGACAAATATTTTTTTCGCGGAACTATTGCTAATCTGTCGATCGAAATGCAACTGCTCCGGGATGGTGATCGCCTCAGCGGCAGCTACTTCTATCCGAGAGTCGGCAAATATATAGCGCTGTCGGGGACTGTCGATAAGGATAACAAGGTCACGCTGACAGAGTCTGACGAAACTGGAAAGCAAACCGGAGTATTCAAGGGACAGTGGCAGCCCGCCTCCGATTCGCCCGATCCTGCCATCAACGAAATCGAGGGGAAATGGTCGAAACCGGATGGTTCAAAGCAGACTGAGTTCATGGTTACTCAACAGCCTTTTGAATTTAGCGGTACGGTTAACGTCGTCGCCAAAGTCATCAAAGAGACCAACAAACAAAAACTCTACACCGTGAGCGCCGAGTATCCCCAGGTTGATGGCGATTCCAGATTCGACGGCTTCAACCGCGAAGCGCGCGTCATGATTACTAAAGACGTCGGCGCGTTCAAAGCGTCAGAATCTGAGACGGACGCAAGTGAGGCCCGCAACCTGTCCGGCGAAACACAAAATTCAACGATGGAGATCGGATACGACTTTCATTATGCGACTGACGGCCTGATCAGTGTTGCCTTTACCGAAGCATCATACGAACGCGGCGCGGCGCACGGGAACTCACTAACAGAGGTTTTGAACTATGACCTCAAGAACGCAAAGAAGCTCGGGCTCGCCGATCTGTTTACCGCCAAGTCCCGGTACCTGAATGTAATCTCGACTTACTGTCAGAAGGAGTTGAAGGAACGAGCGAAAAAGCCGGACACGATGATACTCGACGACCTGATCGCGAGTGGCGCCGGGCCGCAGGCTGATAATTACCGGGCGTGGTCGATTACCAAAAAAGGCTTGTGGATCACCTTCGACCCTTACCAGGTGGCTGCATACGCCGGCGGACCACAATACGTACTCGTTCCGTATACGGTTTTGAAGGACATCATCAGACCTGATGGACCAATCGCCATCTTCGCGAAGTGAAGCTGCAAAATTTATGAATTGGAAGCTGATATTTTCGCTGTCATCTTTCGGGTTGGGAATCGGACTGTGCTCACTCACGGGGGTGGGACCGTTGCTAATTTTCATTTGGCCCATCGTCGTAGTTACTACGGTCTGTCTTATCAGCGCGGGCGCCCAAGTAAACTGCGCTCAGCACGGATTTATTGCCGGAGCGATGATTCAACTGTGGGCCGGCGGCCTTAACGCGTACTACATTTTCGATCTTTCACGTGGCGGACTGCTCGAAGTCACGCCTGCCAATATTCACCCGCAAATTATCAACGCGCTTGGGTCTGGCGTCGCGGCCGCCGCCACGGGCGCCGTGATCGCCGCCCTCGTAGCCCTGACCACCAAGGTTGAGCGACGCACAATAAATCCAGCAGTTAGATGAGCCGTCAGATCGGATTAATGGTTCTCGTTGCGGGCGTCGTCCTCGCGAGCCTGGGGCTCTTGATTTACTCAGGCGCGCTGCGCTGGTTTGGAAAACTGCCCGGCGATATTCGTTATGAAGGTGATCACTTCAGGTTTTATGCCCCGCTCGTTTCGATGCTAATACTCTCGCTGCTATTGAGTCTGCTTTTCTATTTATTGCGCCGATTTTTCTGAGCGAGCATCAGACGGTACGCCTCGTCTCTCTTCAGTCCAAGCTCGCGCGCTGCTTTCTTTAGCGCGGCCTTTTCATTGAGGCCTTCGCCTTCCAACTCGCTCACGCGTTCCGTCAAAGCGTGCGAAGACTTTCCCAAAGCCGGATCGAGATCATTCGCCGTTTGTGCGCCGGCTATGAGCAGCACAATCTCACCGCGGACCTGGTTGCGATTAGAGAAGGTTTCGACTAATTGATCGAGCCTTTCGCGCGCCAGCTCTTCATGCAACTTCGTCAATTCGCGCGCCACCACGGCCTGGCGATTGCCCAGGATTTCAGCAGCATCACGGAGCGTGGCGACGATTCGATGAGGAGCTTCATAAAAAATCAACGTCGTGTCGAGCGATCGCAATGCTTCAAGCCTGGCTTTTCGGGCACTAGTTCGCGCGGGTAGAAATCCCGCGAAGATGAATTGATCCGAAGCCAAGCCGGAAACGCAAAGGGCCGCGACCAACGCCGTCGGACCAGGAATCGGCACCACGCGAAAGCCTTTCTCAATTGCCAGATTGACCACGCGAAATCCGGGGTCGCTGATGAGCGGCGTACCCGCATCCGCAACGACCGCCAGGTCTTTGCCTGCTGCCAACATTGCGCACAATTCATTTGCTCGTTCCCGTTCGTTGTGTTCGTGATAGCTGATGGTTGTCGCGTCGATCCCGTAATGATTGAGCAGCTTGCGAGTGTGACGGGTGTCTTCGCAGGCGATCACATCCACTTCACGAAGTATGCGCAGCGCGCGGTAAGTGATGTCTTCCAGGTTGCCGATTGGCGTCGAAACGATGTAAAGCGTACCCGCCATGGGTGCGCATTGTGGCATTCGGATACTGCGCGAGCAAAGGCCCGCCGATGAGCGGGACGGTGCCCGGCGCAGTCGTCCTTTGCTACCACTTCCCAGCCCGGCCCACCAGTGCGCCTTCTGAACAGCCCTCCACTTACTCTTTAAGACTGGAGCGCAACCGTCCGGTTGCCGGCTGCCAAACGCTGCGGCAAGCGAGGACGCTTGGTGCTCCAGTCCGAGTTAGCGCTAGTAAGGCACGCTCAAGCCATACGCATCGGCAATCACATGCAGGCCTGATCGGATTTCAGCCAAATCAGCGTCTACACTGGTTCGCCCGGTTCGCAGCCGCCAATAACGGTCAAGCTGTACGCCTTGCTCGATCACGGTGCGCGCTTCGTCAACGCTGTGCTCCCGCGCGACGCCGCGCGCTCTGGCGCGCAAGTCCCTCACCGCCTGCCGAAAGGCGCGTACCTTACTGATTGCGCGGCCCTCAGCGCTGCTAAAGGATAAAAACCCACTAAGCACTCGACGGTCCCTTCGGCCGCCGAGATCACTTTGCAATCGTGCGCTTGCATTATCGAGTCGGGCAATCGCATCGCGCACTTGGAGTTGATTAGAACGATCGTAACGATGGGAAATCTCGGCGGAAGCTATAGCTGGAATGCCCACGATTAGGACCGCCACAGCCATTAAAATCCTCATCAAATTAACCTGCATTGTTTACCTCCTGAAATAAAGTTGCCAATACTGTCGTCGTGACCGAAATGAAAGCGAACGGCGGGCCACAGCACGAAGATTCCCGGAAGCTCACAATATATGTCTTGAAGTCTTTAGATTAATGCAAGAGAGCGCGGCGGCATCTTAAGACTGAGTAAGAACGGAGAAATGGCGTTGCAAGTCTGCATGAGTGAGCAGCGAGCGTTCGTCATCTTTGAGCGCGAACCACTGAGGCGAGCCTTTAGCCGAACTAACCAGGATAAGTTCTTCATTCTTGCGTGGCTGGCCCAGATGTTTAATGTTGGCGCACGCCAGAGCGTTGCCGCGCACGATTCCGTCGCGCGGCGCACGCGGCCATCCGCTCTCGACAGTGAGTGCGCGGACGCCGCGACGTAGAGTGAGTCGGGTCCCGACCATCGTGGCTGACGCACGCTTAAACCGATGATCTTCGTTGCGTTCGACCTGAATTGAGGCGCCGGCTCGGTTCGCATCCGCAGCCAGCGAGAAAACCACGTCTATTAGCCAATCGGTTGCCGCCCGCCGCAGCAGATCGTTGCGCCGTCTCAGATCCAGATAGCGCGCAATATCCGCGCGGCCCGCGCCGTGGGCGCGTTGCGTCGCCTGCGCAAGCGCGACTTCCCAGGCTTCGTCGAGTTCGGTCATTGGCGAGTATGCGAAGCCCGACCATAGGAAGGGCATCGTTGGTGAGAGTTTCCCTTGCTGCGTGCGGGGCTTCTGAAACTTCTCAAAATCCGGGTACTGGTGCAGTTGGAAAAAGTGCCACGGCCCTCCGTCCTGAGGACACGCGCAAAGATGCGGCGCGTCGAATCAAACTTCACCGTACCAAATCTGCGCGCTTTTCCTTTTGCGCAGCCGTTGATGTTATCATGCCGACCCAACTTACTCTCCAGATTGTAGATGGATTTCTGAAATCGTTTCTGAGACGAATTGCGACTGAAGAATGCTTTTTCGCCTGATTCGCCGGCAAATAAAATCGGACAAATGAAGTTATCGCTCTTAAATCATCGCGCGATTATTTTTGCGACACTGCTCGCAATTCTTTTCGCGGTATCGATAGTGCGTCCGGGGCCCCAGGCGCAGGACAAACAGCTGCTGAAACGCGCCGGCCACATCAACGACTTTGCCGGATTGCTGGATGTGGCGACGAAGGAGCGACTAGAAGCGGTCCTCGAAAAGCTGAAAGACAAAACCCATTTCGATTTTGTAGTCGCGACGGTGAAGTCGACGGCCAGCGAAGACCTCTACGATTATTCGCTGGCGCTCGCGAATGATTGGCATGTGGGCGCGCCTGCGAGCGCGGACAAAAGTCTTCTGATCGTGATTGCCGCCGACAATGGAAAGTTCTTTAGTCAGGTCACCCGCGGCGCGCGTGTCTATTTGCCTGAGGGGTTGGTCGGTGAGATGGGACAGCGGATGCGCGACAAGATTGGCGCAGGGGACTATAGCAGCGGATTGACGGCCGCCCTTCGCGCATTCGTCGATCGGCTGGGAGAGAAGAACAATTTCGATTTTGCGGCGCTTGATCCACAGCGCGGCGAGACGTTAATCGCAGAACAGCAAAGACCGCGAACTGTGCAAAGTCCGGTTGCCGAGCCAAGCGAGAATCCGTCGCCTGCTTCGGCAGCTATATCAACACCGGAAGCGGCCGCCACCCCGACTCCCGAAGCAATTCCGAGCGTAAGCCCGATGAATCAAGCAACGCCAACTCCGGCGATTGCTGAACCATCACCCACCATCGCGGTCGCGGCCCCGACCCCGGCGTCCTTAGCACAGCCGGCGGAAACGCCGTCCCCTTCGGCATCGGCAACCCCGCTGGAAACTGCGTCACCGCAAGCCGCGGAGGCATCGCCCAGTCCATCCACACCACCTTTTAGGCCGTCGCCGCAGCCTGCCAAGACTGCTTCACCGGATCGCAAAGCAACGGCTTCACCGGCCAGTCCCGAAGATGAAAAAGAACAGGTTGAGCTGACGTTAACCCTTCCGGTCGACAAGCGAATCGAAGCTTTGAAAGCATTCATCGCCACGCATCCGACCTCGTCAGCGGTGCCGCGCGCGAATGAACTGCTCGTAGTCGCGCACGCCATGCTCGGCGATCAGAGGATGCAAGCTAGCGATACGGACGGTGGGCTGCAACAGTTTCGTTTGGCGCTCTCAGAAGCACCCGCAGACATGCCCGATCGATTGTTTACGGACGTGATCGCACGCATTCCGATCAACCTTTTCATGCGAAATCAGCGCGATGCCGCGTTGGAGATTGCGCGGCAGGCTGAACTCATGGCGTCGTCAAATGCGAAGCGAATGGTTGCGCTCGCGCAGTTTTACCTGGCGATAGAAAATGCGGATGAAGCGACTCGAATCGCGGGGGCAGCAGTGCAACTGGGGCCGGATTTGGCCGCCGCGCATCAAGCGCTGGCCGCTGCTCTACATATTTCCCTGCGTTTGGACGATGCAGAATCGGAATACGCGCGCACACTGTCGCTCGATTCAAAATCCGCCGCCGCTCGCATTGCTCTGGCTGATCTCAAACGCGCCGGCGGCAAAGCGGAAGACGCGCTCGCGCTTTATCGGCAACAGCTTCAGATTGATCCGAAAAGCAATCCGGCGCGGACAGGGTTAGTCCTTTCGTTGCTGGAGTTGGGTAAGAAGGATGAGGCTGATACCGAACTCAATAGTGTTTTGCAGGACAAAGACCAGGCGCGTAATTTGGCTCTGCTTGTCGGCGCCGCGTATTGGTTCATCGCCCATAATGAAAGTGCACGCGGACTTGATTTGGCGCAGCGGGCGGCCGCCCTCGAGCCCCGTTATTCCTGGGCCGAAATCGCTTTGGCGCGTGCACTGGTTGCCGACAAACGGCCGCTCGAGGCAGAGCGCGGACTTCGTTTTGCGCGACAGTACAGTCGGTTCGCGACCCTGGATTACGAATTGGCGAGCGTCCTGGCGTCAATTGGTTTGTATGATGAAGCCGAGCAGGAGCTGGCGCGGTCATTTTCACTCAAGAACGGTGAGATCGAAGCCAGGCTCGCCGGTCGCAACGTCGCCCACGCGCCGGGCTTCACTGAATTGCTCGCACCCGAACGACGCGCGGCGATCTTTCAATCCACTTCCGCTGATACTGAAGCAAATGCGCGCGTGATGAAAGCATTGCTGGCTTTCAACGCCGCTTTGGACCAACCGTCACCCGACCAGGATCAGCTCATGACGATCGCCCAGGATTTCATCAAAGAGGGCGATGCGATGCGCACCTATCGACAGGTTTATATCGCCGGCAAACTCGTGAAGAAGGGTTTGGCGCTTTCAAGCGTGGTCGAGTTGATGGACGAGGCGATGACGGGCGTCGAAGCCGCGTTGAATGTGCCGGCGGCGACGGTTGCAGTTCAAGCTGAGGAGCTCGCCGAGACACGGGCTCGTGCCCTGGCCCAGGGCGGAACTCCGGATGTCCCTGAGGCCCCGCGTACCGCATTGTCCGGTCTGTTGCGCGGGCGCATCGAAGATCTCGCAGGTCTGGCGCTGTTCAATATGGACAAGCCGGCGGAAGCTGCGATTCGCCTTCGTCGCGCGGTGGGTTCCGCCACCGAAGGCACGCCGCTTTGGCGTTCGTCTATGTGGCATCTTGGCGCTGCCTTGGATGCCAGCGGTAAACACGATCAAGCGCTGCTCTATTACATCAAGAGTTACGTGAATGGCCCGCCAGACCCCGCGCGCCGCTCGATCATCGAAGCCGTTTATAAGAAAGTGAATGGCACGCTCGACGGACTGGACGATAAAATTGGGCCCGGGTTTGCGACCGCGAGCGCGAGCCCGAGCCCGCCGCCATCTCTTTAATTAGAGCGAAAAAAACACCCGCAGGCTTATACAAGCTTGCGGGTGATTGATCGAGCGGGCGTCAACTGTCCCGATTGGAGCGCGGACATCGTGGTCCGCAAAGGCGGGGGGTAGCCCGCCTCTAAACAGTTGTAAGAACGTGTCGCTACAGATTTAACTAAATACAATCTGTAATACTAACTGCGACTTAGTGCACTGAGCTATCTACTGTCCTCCGGCCGACGCGGTTCTCACCGGCTTACCGTCACCATCGTATTCCTGCACGTTACCAAACCGGGCGAGGACGTCGCGTGTTTTGGAGGCGTCGCCCACCGCGACTATTTGCAGGTGATTGATGTCGATATATTTCCGGGCCACCCGTTGCACATCTTCCGCCGTAATTGCCTGCACCATCTGCGGATAAGTGTCCCAGTAGTTCGCGGGCAAGCCGTACATCTTTTGCGTAATAATGTTGTTCAGGCGGGCCGCCGGATTCTCGAGCGAGAGCGCGAAGCTGCCGATGATTGCGTGCTTGGCGTTCTCGAGTTCTACGGGCGTCACTTTCTCGTCACGAATACGTTTGAACTCGTTCATAAATTCGCGAATCGTTCCCTCAGTCACCTCAGTGCGCACCGGTGACTGAGCAGTAAAGACGCCGGGATATCTCAGCGCGCTGAAATTGCTGCCGACTGAATAGGTATAGCCTTTGTCTTCGCGAATGTTCAGGAACAGACGCGACGGCGGTCCCGTTCCGAGGATGCGATTCATGACCGCCATCGCCACGTAATCGGGGCTGGTGCGCTCGAGCGACAGGCTGCCTATCTGAAACACTGTCTGCACCGAGCCCGGCCGATTAATCAAGTGAATCCTGGTTTCTGATTGTGCTGGAACGGGCGGCAGGATCGGTTGCTTTACCTCGCCTGGTTTCCAATCACCGAAGAGTCTTTCGATCTTCGGCAGCATCTCTCGAAGCGTTACATCGCCGGCGATATACAACGTAGCATTGTTCGGCACGTAATTTTGATCGTGAAAACGAATCAGATCCGGCGCCGTGATTTTCTTGATCGCCTCAGGCGGCGCGAAGGTCAGCGACGCAGGGTGGCTTCCATAAATAGCCTGGGCCAAACGTTCCTGCGCGAGGAAGGTCGGATTGGCGCGCAATTGCGGCTGCGAATCAAGCACGCGTGATTTATAACGCTCGACTTCTTCAATCGGATACTTTGGCGTGCGAATTACTTCCGCGTACAAATCCAGAATCTGATCGATATTCTCTGTCAGACCGCTGGCCGTGATGTTCGAAGTAAAGGACGATACGCCGGAGTTCGCGTTTAGCGTGGCCCCGATGGTGTCGAGCGCTTCGGCCAGTTCGCGGCTGGTATGTTTCGCGGTGCCTTCCCGCATCAGTAGTGCAGTCATATTCGCCAGACCGCGCATATCAGCAGGGTCGGCGAAGCCGCCGCTCATCACCACCATTTCCATGGAAAAGATCGGCAGGGTGTGGTTGCTCTCGAGCAAAACCACATGCATGCCATTCTTCAGCGTCGCCTCCTGCGGCTTGGGAAGCTTCACCGGCAGCAGGTTTTTATTAACCGGAGCTTTGCTTTTGATGACTGCTCCCTTAGTGCTGGTCGGATTCTGTCCGGCACTGCCGCCCTGCTGCGCGTAAATTGCCGAGGCAAACGCGGCAATAGAAATGATCGCGATTAGAAATTTCACTTTGGTTGTTGTGACTGTCATGCTCATTTCTCCTGACCGAGCAGAATTGACTGGAGCGCAACCGTCCCGGTTGCTGTTTGAAAAACGATTGTAAGCGAGGACGCTTGCGCTCCAGTCGTTCCCGCCGCGATTTCCTACTGCTGGGTTCCGAAACTACGACCAGCCGGCGCTTTCGGCACCGTGATTACGACGGTCCGATTTGTTTGGACCAGATATTTGTTCGCAACCCGTTGCACGTCTTCCTTGGTCACCGCCGTGACTTTGTCGAGTCGTGTATTAATCAAGTTCGGGTCGCCGTAATAGACTGAGTATTGACCGATAGTATTGGCGCGGTTCAGTGAGCTTTGCAGGCCATTAATAAAGTTGCGCCGCGCGCCGCTTTTCGCTTTCTGTAATTCCCAATCAGCAATCGGCTCTTTTTGCAGTCGCGCTATCTCGTCATAAATCGCGGCTTCGACGTCTTCAGTTTTCACGCCGCGGCGGGGAGTAGCGCTGACATAGAAGCCACCGACTCCGCGCGTTTCCTGTGCCGAGCTGTTGGCGTTCGTGACCAACTCTTTCTCGCGAGTCAGCTTTTGATTGAGGCGCGAACTCCCGCCGCCGCCTCCGCCGCCAAATCCGCCGCCACCACCGCCCAGCACATTTGCCAGGACTTGCAAAGCATAAAAGTCACTGGTGTTTCCCGGCACAGTCTTGTAGGCGATTTGCACGCGGGCCGCGCGCGCGAGGACGTCGTCCACCGAGGTTCGCCGCTCAGCTTTTTGCTCCGGCTCGGTCATATCAACCGCCGGAGGATCAGGCTGACGCGGAATAACTTCAAAATATTTTCTGACGGTTGCCAGCGCGTCCGCGGTTTTGAAATCTCCAACCACCGTCAGCACCGCGTTGTTGGGCGCGTAATACATTTTGAAAAACGCGCGCACATCATCGACCGAGGCCGCATTCAAATCATCCATCGAGCCAATGGTGTCGTGCTTGTAAGCGAAATTGTCGTACATCAGCTCCTGCTGAATCTCGCCGCTCTTCCCATATGCTGCATTATCCAGTCCGATGCGGCGCTCTTCCTGCACGGCGTTCCGCTGATTGTCGAGGTTCTCTTGCGTGACCGCGAGACTGCGCATCCGATCCGCTTCCAGAAACAGCGCGAGCTCCAGTTGGTTCGCCGGCATTGCTTCAAAGTAGTTGGTGCGATCTTCGTTCGTCGTCCCGTTCATGGTACCGCCGTTATTCAGCACCAGGATGAAGTGTTCCGCTTTGCCGACGTTCTCTGAGCCCTGAAACATCATGTGCTCGAAAAGGTGAGCAAAACCCGTGCGGCCCGGCTTTTCGTTACGCGAGCCGACGTTATAGGTGACGTTCACCGCGACGACCGGCGCGTTGTGATCCTCGACCGTGACTACGCGCAGGCCGTTTGCCAGCCGCGTCTCTTTTAAATCAACATGCGGGTTCTTAGTGGCCTGCGCCGGCGCGCTGCCGGCCAAAGCGAATAAAAGCGCGGCGCCCAGAAACGTCTTGTGCAGTTTCATACGGAAAAAACTCCTGATTCGATTCAAGCAACAGAACCTGAATTGTTTTAGATTAGAACGGCCTGACCACATTGCAGTATCACGGCCGGCCGCGACTTGAACGGGAGTGAATCTATTAGGCTCGGGATGCGGTGTCAAGGTGTAGATCAGAATTGTTAGTTCTGCCAGATCCAAAATCAAGATCGCCGGAAATCTTTAGTTCCACGGGACTACCGAAGATCCTCGCCATTAAATCACTCCGCTGAAAACAAGATAACATTTGACTTAGGTAAGGCAGGGAGTATAGTTGCGTCAACCCAGTGGCTTGCTATCCCCCTTTATCATCGGTCCTATGACCGACTAGCAAAGGACATTATCTTGATAACCAAAACGTACTCAACGCTACTCGTGCTGGCATTCATAACCAGCGCCTTAGTCATTTCTTTCATTCATGGACGCATCGGTAAAACTCAGGTGTCGCAGCCGTCAAGCGCAGCGGGTCAAGTAGAGGTCAACGCGCCGATTGCCGATTTTAATTCCCCGGAAGAAACAGATCCCGCGCAGCGCGCGAAACGGTTGCTCAAGAATAAACGACATAACCTCAGAGACAAGAATCTTTCTCCAGACGACCGTGCACGATTCGTTCTAAGAGAAGAGAAGTCTTCAAGGGGCGTACAAAGATCACGACAAGGACCCACACCGTTGGTCGTTACCGCGAAGATCAATCACGACTACAACCCCCCGGTAATCGGCGGAGCTGTTGGCGAAGAAAGCGCTGCGGAACTCGCCTTACCTACGTACAACAGCGATGCGGTGGTTCTGGGGTACGTAACTGACGCGAGCGCGTACCTGTCGGAAGACAAAACGAGTGTTTATTCCGAGTTCGGATTTCAAATTTCTCAAATCTTGAAGAACAGCCGAACGTCGGTCTTAGATGGCACGTCGACCGTCACTGTCTTGCGCCCGGGTGGAGGAGTTCGGTTTCCGTCTGGAACGGTCAGATATTTTTTGGTTGGTGGCAGAGGACTGCCGCGCGCAGGTAAACGTTATCTGTTGTTCCTGAAATATGATGACCTAGCACAATCGTTCTACATCGTCACAGGTTACGAACTACGCGAGGGAAGAGTCTTCCCCTTAGATTCAATTCCGCCTGGCGGAACTGCCGGACACCAATTCGCTTCGTACAGCAAATACGACGGTGCCGCCGAATCTCAGTTTCTGACTGATGTTGAGGACGCGATCCTCCATCCGATTGTTCCACCTACTACCAGTTTTCCAATAAGCCAAACGACTCCGAATCAGGAGAGTAAGCAATGAAGACGCTCATTAGAACTACGCTAATGGGCTTCGCTATTGTTCTTGGGTGCGCCTTTGGACTTCTTTTGAGGAGCAATGAGACGCGAGTTGAGGCGCAAGGTCCGCCACCGTGTGCTACTCCTAGTCCAAGCGCCTTCGGGCAAGCTGGATCCTGGCCGCCGAACCAAGACGTGGAGGTCAACCTTAATGCCAATGATTTTAGTCCTGCGGAAATAGAATGTTTGAACCAGGCGTTTCAAAATTGGAACGCGAACAACGGAGCATCGGGCAATAACTCTGGTGTCTACTTCCGCGTAACGACCACCACGACGGCAGTAGCTACTCTGGACTCCTCTAATCACTCGGTAAGTAGCTCAGGCAGTCCAGCGTTCCAGGTTAATAGAGGAGCCGCGTTAGATGGCAGAACGCCAGCTGAGGTGTACCCGGATAACAACCCGAATGACGGGCGACGCTACGCAGCAGTGGCCGTGATTGACCCTCGCGTTACAGATTGCGATGCGATGAAGAAGTTCATCGCGCACGAGATAGGTCACACCATGGGGCTCGGACATATTGACGGAGAGACAGCTACTTCTCCTGCCTCCGGTAGCTCTGTGATGCTCGGAACAACCTGTGCTGACAATCTGAATCCCTGCACCCCAAATTATAACTCGTCCCGGGGTGCCACCGGCCCAACCCCATGCGACAACGCGGAGTCGCAAGTAGTCGGGAATTACACGGATGTTGTTTGCGAGCCGAGCGAGGTGCAAGCTTGTGACGACATTAACGGTTCCTTTAATCGGGGCAATTGTTCATGCGGCGGAGCTGGAGGCGGCGGCGGTGGTGGCGGCGGCTCTTGCGACGGTTTGGGGGATGGCTGTGGTAGTGTCTATCCTCCTTGCTGTGATCCTTACTATTGTAGTGCATACGGCGGAAGTGGCGGGGTCTGCATCGAGTGTACATACAACAGCGAATGCAATGAGGGTTGGACCTGCGATTCTGGCGTATGCAGACCGACTCCGATTCTTATTGATGTCGCGGGCGATGGCTTTCAAATGACTGATGCCGCGCACGGAGTATTTTTCAACTTCAAGCGTTCAGGTGCGCAACGAGTGTCATGGACCGCTGCGGGTTCAGACGACGCGTGGCTATCGCTTGATCGCAATGGGAACGGAATGATCGACAACAGTACGGAGTTGTTTGGTGGCGCCGCTCCGCAGCCGCCATCGGCGAACCCAAACGGCTTCTTAGCATTGGCTGGGTACGACAAGGTCGACAATGGCGGCAACGTGGACGGCGTAATCGACAGCCGCGATGCGATCTTCTCGTCATTGCGACTGTGGCAGGACACCAATCATAATGGAGCCTCAGAACCGAACGAATTGCACACCCTGGCAGATTTGGGAGTTGATTCCATTTCTCTTGACTACAAACTTTCGAAGCGAACTGACCAGTATGGCAACAAATTCCGTTACCGGGCAAAGGTTGACGCCGCGAAGCACGCGCACGTCGGTCGCTGGGCTTGGGACGTGCTTTTGCTTACGCATTGATGTGAACTGACCACAAATTATTTAGAGCGAAACACCCGACGGCTTACTTGAGTCTCGCGGGTGTTTCATTTTGAGGCTTGAGCGTTTTTTCCGGACAAAATCAGCCAACCGCGCAACCACCTTAGACCATCCAAGAGCACGCCCAAGGTTGCTCAAAGGCGGTCCGGCGCGGTCGTCCGAGCTTGACGACCGGCCGGATATGCAAACGCCGCGGTTGCCTCTCCGGCTGGCTGTCCAACGACAAGGCGAAATATACTGTGGTTTCGAACAAATATGCTGACATCAAGATCTCTCTCTCTTAGCACTCTCGTCCTCGGGGTGGTTCTGCTCTGCGGTGCGTCATCCGGATTCGCGCAGCCGACGGCCGGTTCGCGTTTCGACGTGACCAATTATCGTATCGAAGCCCAATTGAATCCCGACGAGCACACGCTGCGCGCCGGCGCGGACGTTACCCTCGTTCCGCAGGACGCCACGCGTTCGATTGTCTTTGAACTGAATGGCTCGCTGCACGTCGACAGTGTCGAGAAGGACGGCAAAGCGCTCACCGGATTTGTTCAAGACGCAGTTGGCGCCGGCGCGCTGGGACCAAACGTCAGAATAGATTTGGGACAAGTTGTACCCGCGGCACAGCCAATCACCTTACGAATTCGTTGGAGCGGCGCGTTGACCTCTCCCGAAGGCGGACCGCTTGCCAATAAGCGGCTGGCCTATATTGGTGCGGAAGGATCGTATTTGATGTACGCGTCGCGCTGGTTTCCTTTTCATGATTATGCAGCCGATCGCGCTACAGCGGACATCACGGTCATCGTACCGACAGGAATGCAGGTTGGCGGCATCAGCGACGAACCGGTCGTCCCGCAAGTTGATAAGGCCGGGGTCACGCGCTTTCGCTTCGTTAACAAACAACCCGTGCTAATCGGAAATTTCGTCGCCGGACAATACGTCGCCAAATCGCTGCGCATGGGACGTTACGAATTGCAATTCTTCGTTAAGCCGGGCAGCGAAAATCGGATTACGAATTTTGGCGAGTTAATGGGCCAGGCGCTCGAGTTCTATACGAACGAGTACGGCGAGCCCGCCTTTGGCACTCGTTTTGTCGTCGCGCAAACCGATGATGAAACGCTGGATGCCTATTCCGGGCCCGGAATGCTTTTCCTGGCTTCGAAATTTTTCGACACCGCCCGCGCGTCATCCGAAGAACGTTTGCAAAGGGAAGTGGCTTATCAGTGGTGGGGCGAGTCTGTGGGCTTAAAGTCGTTTGACGACGCCTGGGTGTCGCAGGGACTGGCAGAGTGGAGTGCTTTCGCGTTACGCGAGTCAAAGCTGACCGGCGCCCAACTCGATGCGACCCAACGGGAAGAGCAGGAACGCGCGCTGACATTTGAACAGACATCGTCGATCGTGCGCGCCCCATCGGCCCTGGACGATCAATCAGCGGCTTACCAGTCAATCGTTTTTTATAAGGGCGCGATGGTCTTTCGCATGTTGCGCGAGACCATGGGCAAGCAGCAGTTTAATCAATTGCTGCGCAAGTTCCTGGCGCAATATCGCAACAAGAGCGCTTCGATTGACGATTTCGAGCGGCTCACGTCCCAAGTCGCGGGCAAGAACATGCGTTACTTTTTTGCGCAATGGGTCGAGGGCACAGGTGTCCCTGAATTCAGCGTCGATTACCAAATCATTCGTACGCGCGCGGGCAAGTTCCGCACGCGCGGCACCGTCCGGCAAAGCTTTGACAACCTGCATATGCCGGTCGATGTGACCTTGCATTCCGAAGGAGATTCGCAGACTAAGACGCTGTATCTGGACGGCAGAAGCGAAGACTTTGATTTTGAATCGAATGGCCAGCCGATCAGCGCCGAAGTAGATCCGAACGACAAGATTCTGCGTATGTCTGACGATTTGAAGATTTCGATCGTGGCTCGCCGTGGGATCGAGTTATTCAAAGAAGGTCAATACGCCGAAGCGCAGCAACAACTGGAAGCCGCGCTAAAACTCGATCGCAACAATGCCTGGGTTTATTACAACCTCGGCCTCGTCTATTTCGAACAGAAGAACTGGCAGCTGGCGCTGGATAATTTTCAGGCAGCGCTGGACGCTGCCAGCAGCAAGCCGGCCTGGATCGATACCTGGGCCCGCATCAAGCGCGGCAATGCCTATGATGCCAAGGGCGATCGTGCCAAGGCCGTAAACGAATACCAAAAAGCCGTGCAGGCCGGCAGCGACTATGACAACGCGCAGTCCGTTGCCAAGAAATACATTGCGACTCCATACGATCCCAAAGCTCCCGCGGAACAAGCCCAAAATAGCTCAGGCGACTTTTAAACGAAGTCGCCTCGACGTTCTCGCTCCTGACGCCGTGCTCGGTCTCTTTGTCCCGAGTTTGGTGTGCGGTGAGCAATCCCTGTAAGATTCCCGTCGTTTCCTTCACATTGATCTCAAAACGGCGATTAGCGAATCGCGCGCTATCGGTCACTGATGACGTTGGACCAGTTAACAACAGAATTCGAAAAGTTATACGGCCGCCGTCCCCATATCTATCGCGCCCCGGGCCGCGTCAACTTAATCGGCGAGCACACGGACTATAACGAAGGGTTCGTAATGCCCGCGGCGATCGACTTTTCAACCTGGGTGGCCGGAACGAAGCGGGACGATCAGATCGTAAAAATTCATTCCGATATCTTTAAAGAAGAAGCAGAGATAGACCTGGCGCAGGGCGCCGCGCGTAATCGAAAGCATTGGAGCGATTATCCGCTCGGCGTCGCGATTAAACTAAAAGAAGCAGGCCTTGGTATTTCGGGCGCGAATCTCCTTGTCCATGGCGAGGTGCCCCTCGGCTCGGGGCTCAGCTCGTCGGCGGCAATCGAAGTTTCGACCGGTCTGGCCTTGCTGGATCTCTCGGGTGTGAAAATTGACCGGCTGGAGCTGGCCAAAATCTGTCAGCAGGCCGAAAACGAATTCGTGGGTGCGCGCACCGGATTGATGGATCAGTTTATTGCTTGCTTTGGCAAAGCCGGTCACGCTGTAATGCTCGACTGTAGATCGCTTGAATCGCGCGCGCTGCCGGTCCCGGACGATGTGAAGCTGGTCGTTTGCAACACGATGGTCAAGCACGAGTTGGCGTCCAGCGAATATAATGCGCGCCGGGAACAATGCGAAGAGGGTGTGCGGATACTGTCGCAACGGCTGCCGAACGTAAAGTCGTTGCGGGACGTCACCCTGGCGGAGGTTGAAGAGTTTAAAGCAGAACTCGGCGACGTTGTTTATAAACGGTGCCGCCACGTGACGACAGAAAATGATCGCGTGCTTAACGCCGCGGACGCTTTGGACCATCGAGATCTAAAAACCTTCGGCAAACTGATGTACGAATCTCATTACAGTCTGCGCGACGATTATGAGGTCAGTAGCAAAGAGCTTGATGTGATGGTCAATCTAGCAAAACCAATTGATGGTGTGTTCGGTGCGCGTATGACGGGCGGCGGTTTTGGTGGCTGCACGATCAACCTGGTGGCCGTTGAAGCTGTCGATGGATTTACCGAGCGAATCCGGAAAGGTTACGCGCAAGCGATTGGCAAACAGCCGGAAGTCTATGTGTTTTCCGCCGCTGATGGAGCCGAGCGCGTTCAATGATTATTCAGAAGCCCGGCCGTCAGGAGGCATCAATCTGAAAAGTTGCTGTCCCTAACGCCCCGCGGTCTGACACAAGACACACGTATGAAACTGTGCCAATTCAAATCTGCAAATTCCCAGGAGCCAAGACTCGGCGTGTTGGTCGGCGACGACGCGGTTTGCGACGTCGCGGAACTGGCCCGCGCGGTTAAGAACGCGGGCGGCGCCCCGGCTGACTGGCTGTTACAAGTAAACAGCATGTTGACCGTTATTCAGCGCAGCCCCTCGGCAGTGCTGGAAATTGCTTCGCTCATCGATGGTGCCCCATCAGGATCGGCGGGCGCACAAACAATTTTTCACTCCCTCGACTCAATTGAATTTCTGCCGGCTGTGAATCCGAGCAAGATTCTGGCCATCGGCCGCAATTATGCCGACCACGCGGCTGAAGGCGGCGCCGATCTTCCAAAGGCCCCGTTGCTCTTTAATAAGCTTCCGAACTCACTCAGCGCGCACAACACCCCAATCGTGCTGCCAGCCATCAGTGAACAGGTCGATTACGAAGCTGAGTTGGCAGTAGTGATCGGCCAGACTGCTCGACGCGTGAGCGAAGCGGCTGCATTCGATCATATTTTCGGTTATTCGCTCATAGACGATGTGAGCGCGCGTGATCTGCAATTCGGTGATGGGCAGTGGACGCGCGGCAAGAGCCTGGACACTTTCGCCCCGCTTGGTCCCTTCATCACGACGCGCGACGAAGTTGAAGACGTGCAATCGCTGAAGATCGAAGGCGTGCTTAATGGCCAAGTTATGCAGTCTTCGAACACCGCCAAGATGATCTTCAAAGTTCCTTATCTGGTTTCTTACTTGTCGCAGGGAATCACCCTTGAGCCGGGCGACGTCATTGCCACGGGCACCCCGGACGGAGTTGGCATCTTTCGCAAACCGCCGGTGCTGTTGAAGGACGGCGATGTCTTTGAAGTCAAGATCGAAAAACTCGGCACCCTGCGCAATCCCGTCGTCGCATCGGATTAGTTAACGGCAGATCCCGAGATCGTGACGCGGCTTGGCAGTGCTAAAGTGCTAATTTTAGCCGGGCGATGGAGTCAGTACCGGCAGCGGTAACGACCGGGTCCCAACGACGTGGAGCGCAACCGTCTCGGTTGCCGGTGTGAGTTAGGATGCAAGCGAGGACGCTTGCGCTCCAGTCCCAATCGCTACTGCTCCCGGTACTGACTTCATTTACTGCGAACGCGTGGAATCTGGGGCTGCGTCTAGCTTCCTTCTCGATCATTCATGCATATCTGGATCGATCTGGCCAACTCTCCGCATGTGCCTTTCTTTCACGCACTGATTCCGGAATTCACCGCCCGCGGGCATACTCTCGAAATTAGCGCACGCGATTTTGCGCAGACAGTTGAGCTAGCCACAAATGCGGGAATGATGGTCCACGTGATCGGCGGGCACGGCGGCGGATCAATTAGCGGGAAGGCCGGCAACCTTGTGGGACGGGCGGCGACCCTGCGTAAATGGGCGCGGGACCGGGGATTCGACGCCGCCGTTAGTCATAACTCGTACGCTCAAATCGCGGCCGCCGCTGCGCTGGGGATTAAAGCTATAACGTTAATGGATTACGAGCATCAGCCGGCAAATCATCTGGCCTTCCGGCTGGCGTCCAAAGTAATTGTGCCGCAGGCATTTCCCCCCGCTGAACTGCGCAAGTTCGGCGCTTCGAGCCGAAAAGTAAAGCGGTACGACGGTATCAAGGAAGACGTTTACCTGGCCGGCTTTGTTCCGGATCCGCAGTTCGCTGAAACATTGCGCAAAATGAATATTGCGAGCGATGATGTGCTGGTGGTGGCCCGTCCGCCGGCTCGGGAAGCACTCTATCATCGGTTCGAAAACGAATTGTTCGACGAATTGATCGCGCACTTGAATGCGCACGACAGAACAAAGATCATTTTGGTTCCACGATCGGACTCGCAACGCGCCGATTATCAGGAACGAAATCTGACAAACGTAATCATTCCGCGCCAGGCGCTGGATGGCGCCAACCTGCTTGCAGCCGCCGATCTGGTGGTCAGCGCGGGCGGCACGATGAATCGCGAAGCTGCGGCGCTCGGAGTGCCCGCCATCAGCGTCTTCGCCGGACGTGGGGCAGCCATCGATGAGCAACTTATCAGCGAAGGGCGACTGCGACGGCTCGAGTCGCGCGAAGAGATCAAAAGATTGAATGTACTGAAAAAGCCAGGCTTGAATGCCCGCGGTGGGACCGCTGTGCGGGATCAGGTAGTTAAGCTGATATTGGAATAAAGATTCGCCAGGAGGTTAGTAACGGTCGGGCCGCTTCCGGTACCGACTTAGACATGAAAGCTGAAACGCTCGTCAAAGATTTCACGACCGCGAGTGCCGTCCGAGTGCCGGCGCGGGCCCCTCGGTGGTTCGTGCCCCTGCTTAAGTTAGCGCTCGTCCTGAGCGACGCGTCGCTCGCTTTCTTCTGCTTCGTCGCCGCTTTTTACGTGCGCCATTATCAATCAATCCTCCACCGCGCGACCAGCGGTTCACTTACCTGGAGTCATGATTTTGCTCCCTACGCTGTTCTCTTGCCGCTAATCATTCCCATTCGCTTGCTGCTGCTTCGCTATTACGATCTTTATCGGGTGCGCGGTGAATTTTCATTGGTCGATGACGTCGCGCGCGTTTTTAAGGCGATGGCGATCAGTTCATTGCTGATCGTGGCGGCGGCTTTCATGTATCGCGGGGGCGTGGCCTTTCGCACCTTCTCGTATTCACGCGGGATCTTCCTTTTGGATTTTCTGCTGGCGATTGTCACCATCAGCGGCGTTCGCATGATTCTGCGGACCGGGCAAATCATGGTGCGACGCCGAGGCATAAATCTGATTCCCACGTTGATCGTAGGGCGCGGCGCCGAAGCAGTTGTTTGCATCCGGGAGATGCGGGCGCGGCCCGAGCTTGGCTATCGCGTAATTGGCATTATCGACAACGCCCCAATGAGTATGGGCCCCGGCTCAAGTTTCGAAGGGGTCCCGGTTATCGGCCATCTTGAAAATCTTCCCGAGGCAATTCGCGAATCGCGGGCCAATGAAGTAATCATTTCCGATCCAAACGTGCCGGGCGAGAAACTGTTCGATGTGATGATTCAAACCGGCCGCCGTCGCGGCGTTGAATTTCGCATCGCGCCGACCCTGCTCAATTGCCTGCCCAGCAAAACTGAAATAGATCAGGTTGGCTCGCTGCCGATGGTAACGTTGTTTCGCTCGCCTTTGTCGAGCGGCGCGCGAATTGTAAAGCGCACTTCCGACCTGGTGATTGCGACGCTGGCACTGACGGTCCTGTCTCCCCTGTGGTTGCTGATCGCGTTGCTGATCAAACTCGATTCGCGCGGTCCTGTCTTTTACAAACAGGAACGCGTCGGCATGGACGGCCGCATTTTTCTCTTCTACAAGTTTCGATCGATGCGCGTGGGCTCTGAGGACACCCTGCACCGCGAATATCAGCGTGCCTATATCAATGGGCGCCCCGACTCCAATTTAGGAGATGATGATCGGCCGGTCTTCAAGTTGCGCGCCGACGATCGTATCACGCGGGTCGGCAAGCTATTGCGCAAGACAAGCCTTGATGAATTGCCACAGCTCTTCAACGTGGTGCGCGGCGATATGAGCATCGTCGGACCCAGGCCGCCAATTCCGTATGAAGTTGAAAATTATCAACTCTGGCATCGCAAACGGCTCGACATGAAGCCGGGGATCACCGGGCTATGGCAGGTTTCGGGGCGCAACCGCCTGCCGTTCGACGAGATGGTGCGGATGGACCTGTACTACATCGAAAACTGGTCGCTTCTGCTTGATATCAAGATCGTTTTGCAGACGCTGCCGGTGATGTGGCGCGGCGAAGACGCCTACTGATTTACGACAGCCGTCGTTGCTAAACCGTGACTAGCCCTTGCCAAACTGGGCTCCAGCTATGAAGAAACAAGATGCAGGCACCAAACGCGAAATGCTGCGGCATACAGTCGCGACGATGGCGTATCGTGGCGCGAAAGCCACGCAGGGCGCGGACGATTCCTTCGCCTCGTTCAAAGCTTCTGAGACCACGCGCACGCCGGCGGAGATTCTCGCGCACATCGGGGATTTGCTCGAGTGGGCTCTCTCTATCGCCAAGGGCGAGGAGACCTGGAACGACTCTGAACCCCTGGACTGGGACAGGGAGATTTATCGCTTTCATGTTGCGCTTGAGAGTTTTGATGATTACCTTGCGTCGGAGTCCGATCTCGCCGCAAGTTGTGAACGAATGTTTCAGGGACCGATTGCCGATGCCTTAACGCACGTCGGGCAAATCGCCATGTTGCGACGCATTGCCGGTCGGCCAATGAAAGGCGAAAATTATTCGCGCGCGAAGATTGCAGCCGGTCGTGTGGGCGCCGATCAGGAGGCCCCAAAACGCCAGTTTGATTGATTGGTTTCGGAGGCCCGAGCGTAAGCGAGGGCCTCGATGGGTAAAAAAGCCCTTGCTTACGCGCGGGCTTCCGATACACCAGGTATTGCTCATTTATGGGATCTACCGCTAGCATCTGAGCCCTTAGCTGCAAACCTGTCCAGACTGCGGAGGAGTTATTTATGCGCACAACCAGGCTGATCGCCATTGGCGTTATGATTCTGCTTTCCACGGGGATGACTATGGCACAAGAAACCGAGTCGGAAGCAGTTGTTAACCGGACTATGCGCCCGGTGGTCCGCGGCCAGCACTTCGCGGTGGCGGCAATGAAAGCAGAAGCAACGCGCGCCGCAGAGCGGATTCTGGAAAAAGGCGGCAACGCTTTTGATGCGATTGTCGCCGGTCAGGCCGTTCTGGGGATTGTCGATGCGGCGATGAATGGCATCGGCTCAGACGCAACACTTTTGGTCTATGATGCGAAAGCGAAAAAGGTTTATTCGATTAACGCCGAAGGCACGGCGCCTAAATTAGCGACTATTGCATGGTACAAAGAGCACAACGGCGGCAAGCTGCCGGTAAACGATTCGTTGCTTTCGGGGACGGTGCCGGGGTGCATCGACGCGTGGTACATCCTGCTCGATCGCTGGGGCACGATGAATTTCGCGCAAGTGCTTTCAGAGGCGATCGACCTCGCGGAAAACGGATTTCCGGTTGGCGACTCATTGGCGCGCGCGGCTGCAACGACGCAGAAAATTCGCAAATATCCGACCAGTGCCAGGGTCTATCTACCCAACGGACTTGCTCCACTGGCGGGCGAAATCTTCCGTAATCCTGATCTCGCGCGAACGCTGAAGCGATTGGTGGAAGCGGAAACGCAGAACAAAAGCAAAGGCCGTCATGAAGCTTTGAAGGCCGCGCGCGATTGCTTTTATCAAGGCGACATTGCGCATGAAATGGCCAGATTCTCGGAAGAGAACGGCGGCCTGTTTCGCTATGAAGATTTTGCGAACTACACGGCGAAAATTGAAGAGCCGGTTTCGATCGACTATCGCGGTTATCAGATTTACAAGAATGCCTCAGCGAGTCAGGGTCCGGCCGAATTGTTCGCGCTGCGAATCCTCGAAGGTTATGACCTGAAAGCGATGGGCCATAACAGCGCGGACTACATTCATGCCACTGTCGAAGCGACGAAGCTGGCTATGGCTGATCGCGAGAAGTATCTGGGCGACATGGACTTTATCAAAATTCCGTACGCCGGTTTGCTTTCAAAAGAGTACGCGGCCGAACGTCGAGCAATGATTGATAAGAACACGGCCTCACTGGCGTTTCGTCCCGGCACGGCTGAAAAATTCACCAGCGACGCGACGCCGCTTTATCGTCCCGTGAAAGTGACCACCAGCGACTTCGCGGATCACGACGGGGATACCAGTTACATTGCCGTCGTCGACAGCGCTCGCAACATGATCAGTTTCACGCCCAGCTTGCACAGCGCCTTTGGCACTGGCGTCGTCATGGGCCAGTTGGGTTTTATTTTTAATTGCCGGGGCGATTACTACACGCTCGAGCCCGGCGAAGCGAACGCACTCGCGCCCGGCAAGCGTCCGCGCAGTACTCTGCAAAGTACGCTGGTGATGAAAGACGGGCAGCCGCACATGGTCCTGGGCACGCCCGGCGCGGATCAGCAGGTGCTGCTGACGATGCAGGCCCTGCTGAACATGATCGAGTTCGGCATGAACGTGCAGCAGGCGATCGAATCACCCAAGTGGTTGACACGCGCGTTTCCGGCTTCGCCTTTTCCCCACACAATGTATCCCGGCGATCTGTCGGTTGAGTCTCGCGTGCCTGAAGATGTTCGCAAAGAACTTCTTGCCCGCGGTCACAAACTTCACGTCACCGGCGCCTGGTCCAGCGGGTCGCTGGCGGGGATTGTGATCGACGCGAAGACCGGGGTACTCAACGCCGGCACAGATCCGAGAACCGAGGCCTATGCCTGGGCCTGGTGACTGGCATTCCCGTTGCAGAGGCACCGGATTCTAACGCCTGTCTGTATGCTCTTGGGACAACAAACCCGAAGCAAGGGGCATGGTTAGCTGGGGGTGCCGCATCGGACGACTGACGCGGGTGCCTTCCTAATAAAATCAACAAGAAACACCATTGGAGGCAAGATGAAGACAAGGCTAGCTAAGGTTTCGCAATTCGCCATTTTCTCTCTCCTGCTTATTGGAATTGGCATCGCTTCGAGTACAAGCGCGGCGGCCCAGCGTCGTAATCGTTGGGATGGATATCCCAATTGGGGCGGTTCATATCAACTTCGTGAAACCGCGCTGAACGCGGGTTTTAACGAGGGGTCCAAAGAAGGGCGCAACGATCGCGCGCGCAATCGTTTTCGGAATTACTCAGATTTCAGCGCCTATAACGACGCGACACACGATTACAGCTCGCGCATTGGCGACCGCGAGCTCTACCGCCGATATTACCGGCTGGCGTTCGAACGCGGATACGACACCGAGAATCAAAACAACAATAACTACAATAATCGCAACGATCGCTATGATCGCAACGATCGCAACGATCGTTACGGCCAGGACAACCGCGACCGCAACCAGGATCGAAATGGCCGGGGTTGGGGACGTGACTGGACTAGGTACGGACAGTACGGCGGCTCTTATGAACTGCGCCAGACAGCTTTAAACGCGGGCTACAACGCCGGCAACAAGCTGGGCCGTGAGGACGCCCGCCGCGGTCGCCAACGAAATTACAACGACTTTAGCGAGTACCGGAACGCGACCACCGATTACAATTCGAGGATGGGAGATCGAGAACTATACCGCCGCTACTATCGCCAGGGTTTCGAGAATGGTTATGCGGATGGATATAACGGGTATTGATACCAGACGTGCACGCGCATCGTGCGCGTGATCACGGCGGAGATATTCATACCGGTTTAAACGTAAGCCCGATCGCAAGGTTGGGCTTATGTTCTTTTCTGCAGTCGTCGCAATGAAGGTGCGGCAGTACGCCCGGCCGTTTCGGACGGCGCGTGACGCCGCATAGCGGCGGCATATTTAGAGAATCCAAGTAGTAAGTTCATCCTAACGTCCTTTCTTCAGGGGAGCGGAATTACTTAGTTGTTCCGCGCCACGGAGCCGTCACGGTAACCAAGGCAACTCGACTCTATAAATTATTTGTCCGCACTGGACTTACGTAAACTTATTGGACCCCGGCGAGCGCCAGCTCCAACAACATCACTTTCTTTATCCCTTTATAAAGCGGCTCGATTTCGCAGTTTTCTGCCAGGCTGTGCGAGCCGTCGCAAGGGCCCGCGCCCGTCGAGATTGAAGAAATCCCGGCGAGCAGAGCCGCACTTGAGTTATTCGAGCCGGCGTTGGTGATTGGCGGATCGAAACCCATTACGCGATGCACCGCTTCGGCCATGCGCACGAGATACGAGTCACGTTGCCCGGGAATCGAGGCCGCGGGTGATGTGGAAATCACCTCGGTCTTGACGGCCATGCCGGCCCGCGAAGCTTCTTCATCCAGGATCGTTTTGATTTGCTTTTCAAGATCGGCAATGACTTCATTTGAAGTCGAACGCAGATCAACGGAGAACCATGCGTCCGCAGCTTTCGCATTCACTACATCCGATCCGCCCAGCATGCCGATGTTCAGATTGGACGACGGATTAGTGGGCACCGTTAATTGATAAATTCGCGCGATTGCCCGAGCCAGCGGAAGGGTGGCGGAGTATGGGGGCGTGCGCGATCGGGTGTGACCGCCGGGGCCCATAAAATGATGGCGATACCAGTTGATTCCGATACCGGCATAAGTGAAACCTTCATAACCTCCATCGAGGGCAATGTATTGATCAATCTTACTTTTGTTTTGCTCGACATAGGTCTTCACGCCTTTAAAGGTCGTTTCTTCTTCGACCGTGAAAACGAAAACAAGATCGCCCTTCGTTTTGATCCTGGCTTCGTTCAGCGCCCGTATAGTAGCCAGCAGAGCTTCAACGTTGCGAGTGTCATCGCCAATTCCGGGCGCGTAGATCTTGCCATCCCGGACCGCGGCCTTAATTTGCAGGCCCGGCTGAAACACTGTGTCCAGGTGAGCGTCAAACACGATCACCGGGCCACCGGCCGTTCCTTTGCGCAAGGCGATCAAGTTGCCGGCGGAGTCATAGCGAATGTCGTCTACATGATATTTGCGCAGCAGCTCCTCGATATATTTTGCGCGCGGCTGCTCCTGGCCCGAAGGGGCATTGATCTCGGTAATGGCAATCCATTCGCGCAGAATACTTTCGTGATTGCGATCAATATAATCGTTGGCAGTTTTCATATCCGCCCGCGTGACAAGCGCCTGCACCTGGTCAGTGTATTCAGCAACAGTCTTGACCTGCGCGTGAGCCGCAAAAGTGGTAATCAGCAAAAGAGAACTAAGAAGAATCGGTTGTCGCATGTGTTTTCCACCAGGATAGTCGAATATAATCCGAGCTTCGGGATTCTAAACGAAAAGAACTAAAGAGGACACAGAGAAAACAATTAACCAAAAACGAGAAATCAAGCCGGGATTGCTCAATATTTTGCTGGAGCGGGCGCTGCTCGCGATGATGTTTCTGTTCGTCGTCGGGGCCCCGAATTCAATCGCCGCTGCCCAGACAGCATGGATGCTGGGAATGCTCTTCTGGGTGCTGCGATTTTTTGTTTGGCCGCGCCCGCGACTTTATCGCACGCCCATCGATTACCCGATGTTCGCGTTCTTTCTGCTCACCGGCGTGTCTTCCATCCTGTCGTATGAACCGGCAGTGTCGATCGGAAAGCTGCGGGCCGCGTCGCTTTTCCTAATCGTCTATCTATTTGCCGAAAACATTTCCTCAACCAAAGTTTTACGCGTGCTGACCATCGTCCTGGTCGCCGCGACCATGGTGAATGTCGCGTACACGTTTGGCGAATTTGCGATTGGACGCGGCGTAAAAATTTACGGCCTTAACGAGAAGAGCCCACTACGCGACGCCCGGCTCGAATCGCGTAAACAAAATCAGTCGATACCAATTGTCGAGGGCGACACAATCGAGCAAGTGGACGGCCGCTCGCTCCGCAGCCCTGAGGAACTGGTAAAGGCACTGGATCAATCGGCGCAGAAAACTCCTGCGCAAATCCAGGTCTATCGGGTTGAGTGGGTCGCTACGCTGCAAGTCCCGCGCGGCCGCTTACTCCCGGGCACAACCCCCGAGGAGCGTCTGGGAATTCAGCGCTGGTCGTACGGGCGCGATCGACGCGCGACCGGATTCTATAATCACTGGACTACTTATGCTGAAAGTTTGCAACTAATCGGATCGTTAACCCTCGGCTTGTTTGTGGCCCTGCCGCGCAAGCGAAATCGCAATGGTTTGTGGCTTGGCATGGCGATGGCCGGAATTGCCGGCGCGCTGCTGTTTTCCGTGACGCGCGCCTCATGGCTTTCGTTCTTATTATCGGGACTTCTTATCGCAGCGCTGGGCCTTAGCCGCCGCGCGCTGATTGTCGTTGCGGCCTGCGCGGTTCCGCTGGTTCTAGCCGGTCTTTTTGTGTTGCATAACAAACGAAACGTCGGTTTCTTCGATCGGAAAGATGATTCGATCGCCTGGCGTCAGAAGATCTGGCATGAAGGGTTCCAACTGCTGGTAAATAATCCGCGGCACCTGGCGGTTGGCGTCGGCATGGATTCAATCAAAGCGCACTGGCGTGAGTGGGATTTGTTCGAAGGCGGCCAGCTCCCGATGGGCCACATGCATTCCGATTACTTGCAGATTGGACTCGAGCGCGGTGTGCCGACATTGATCGCCTGGCTGGTTCTGCTGGGTACTTACGCGCGGATGCTTTGGCTAGCGCGCCGCCGAATCTCGAAAGAAGATTGGATCGAAAGAGGAATTGTGCTTGGCGCCCTGGGCGGTCTGGTCGGCTTTATGACGAGCGGTGTTGTGCATTACAACTGGGGCGATTCGGAAGTGGTGATGATTTTTTATTTGATTATGGGATTCAGCCTGGTGGTCGACCGACGTAGTAAACACAACTCTTCGTCACCGGACACTTCTCACAGAGCGGCCGGGTCGTCTTACACAACTCCTTCCCATGCTGTCGCAGCAACAGGTGCGCCTGAATCAACCAATCGTAGTCACCCAGGTCGTGTTTAATGGCTTCCTGAACTGAGCGATACGACGCAGAGTAATTCTTCTGCTCCTGCCCGAAACCTAAACGCAGCAGCACGCGCAACCCATTCGAGTCGAGACCAAGCACTGGCTGAGAACGAGTGAAGAGGAGAACTTTGGCCGCGCCGGGCTCGCCGATACCGGGAAATTTCTGAAATGCCTTCTTTGCTTTCGGCAGTGGCAGCTTCAAAGCTTTGCTTAAATCACCACCGAATTCATTCATGGCAATCAGCGCGATCTCACGCAAACGTGCCGCACGTCGTTCCGGTTGCACGCCGCCGAGCACGGCAACTCGCAGGAGCGAATCATTCGCGGCCGTCAGGATCTGGTGTGGCCTGGTGCCGACGGTCTGGCGCAGCAGCGCAAAAGCTTCTGCGCGCCGCTCGTCACTAACGAGATACGCGACGTTCTCAAGCAGGATCAATTCAAATGGATCGGCTGTCATCGGGGGGCGAGGCTGACCGTAAAATTTAGCCAGCCGAGCAATGACCCTCGGCAGCTTTTGATAAACAGGATTAGCGGGATTCACAGGAAGAAAAAGCGGGTTAAGCAACTTCACGCGGCACTTCGCTCATCAGCGCCACGAAGTTACCCTCGGAGTCTTTGAAGTCCGCAAGCCACAGATCGTAAGTGGGCATCGGCGCGACGAGGTGAGGCTTGACGATGAATTCGACACCACGCCCTCTGAATGTTGTGTAAACCCGATCGATGTCGTCCACCTTGTAATAGATGATCGAAGCGGGATGGTCCAGATCCGGCCGGTCCGCAATCCCCAACATAATGCGGACGCCCCCGCAATCGAAAAACGCCATGTTGGGCGGAGCCTGAAACAGAAATGTCATCCCCAGAATATCTCGATAAAAAGCGATGGCCCGCTCGAGATTTTTGACGTTAACGAATATCTGACCAATTTGATTCAGGGTTGGGCCAATCGGGATTGGAACGGGCACAATTTTTCTCCTTCGCTTAAGGTCCGTGCGCGACTGCATGACTAAAAAAGCTTCAAGTCAAGTTTCCATGGGCAATTCAGAGACGCCTTTTGCGACTGATCGCTTGCACTTACCTCAGTTTGGTTGTTGTCCGGCTTTATCGGCGTGGCCCACAGAAATTTTTCGCCGCGATTAATGTAGCCGCATTTTTCCTGGGTGCAAGCCGAAGCAAGGTCACCCAAAAAAACGACAGGATAAAGATGAAAGCCGGTTCGACTGCCCACTCTATTCGCAGTGACCATTCCAGTTTACTTCTGAATTAGCCACTGCGGTAGAGAATCTTTGTCGGTGTCTTTTAGAGTGTGGCCGGGGCATGAGCGCGACTTTGAGGGAGGGCCCGGTCACAAATCGCGAGGACCGCCGTCCCTCACGATCCGCCTGGTGCCCACTCATACCATGCCAACACACTTGGGAACCACGGAATTTTTCAAACGCATGATCCTCCCTGGCTGCTTGCCGCGATAACCAACTGTGCGCGACAATCTGCGCATCGCTTCAGTCAATACGTTTAAGGGTTCCGGAAAAGAGATGTTGATGGTTAGAGTTCTGCGGTCGATTTCGCTGGTGACAGCGCTGCTGCTGGTTTCCGGTTTCACTGAGTGTTACAAGCCTGTAACTACGAGCCAGTTGCCGCCGCATATCAAGACGGTCGCGGTACCGGCCTTTCAGAACAACGCGCTGCGATTCAAGATCGAGCATCGTTTTACCCAGGCCGTGATGAATGAACTGATCCATCGTGGTCATGGGATACGCGTGCAGAGCGATCCGGAAGGTGCCGACGCAGTAATCGACGGGGTCGTCAAGACATTTGGTTTTTCGGGCGTTCTGCTCGACGACCAGGGACGCGCGCGTATTTTTGAAGTGACGATTACCGCCGCCGTCACGGTACGCGACCAGCATGACAATCGGGTGCTGTACGACAACCAAAATTTCATCTTTCGCGGTGAATTCGAATTTGCGAACGACCCGCGCAATTTTTTCAATGAAGAAGATCCGGCCGTCATGCGCATCGCGCGCAGCTTTGCAGAATCAATCGTCTCGACGCTGATAAATGGTTTTGGAGTTAAAGAAGGTAAGTAAGGCAATCGTGTCAGAAGCCCGCGCGTAAGCAAGGGCCGCGCTGACAACAAAGATGTAAGAGTGTCCGCGTGCGAGTGTTTTGCGTAGCCCTCCCTGACAGGTCGGGCTGCGCCGATAAAAGGTTTTCAGAAGCCCGCGCGTAAGCAAGGGCCGCGCTAACAACAAAGATGTAAGAGTGTCCGCGTGCGAGTGTTTTGCGTAGCCCTCCCTGATGGTCGGGCTGCGCCGATAAAA
>JBHELZ010000007.1:24077-130645 GCA_046262835.1 Pyrinomonadaceae bacterium | reverse complement strand
GCTCGGTCGAGCGCCCCCTGCTGCCAGGATGCGGCCGCACCCAGCACAATCGGATACCAGGCCATCTCGAACAACGACTCACCGTCGTCGTCCCAGGTCGTATTCATCATCCCGATGGCACCGGCCTTCTGACCATCGCGCACAAAATTAATAATGTTTTTGGCGGCGGCTTCATGGTTGGGAAAAATCTGGTTCCACGTTTGCGCCCCCGGACAAACAAATTGCTGCAGACCCGCGTCTTGAAAAGGCTTGATCGACGACCAGAAATCATCACGCGCCCCGTACTGCCAATTCATGACAATCATATCTTTGGGGATGTTGCCGATCAGATCTGGATGATGCAAAGCAATATCGCCCCAAAACATCAGCTTTCGGTTGTAGGGCTTCAACAGATCGCGAACGCGATTGAGGTGTTCGAAGTAGACGGCGCCCACGCCTTTCGCCTCGGTTTCGGTTTTGCTCTGTCCTTCGCCGAGTTCGAAAGTTTCATCCTCGCCGATATGAAAAAATTGCCCCGGGAACAACTCGTTCACCTCTTTGTACCAGTCCTCGACCAGCTTGTAGCTTCCCGCTTGCTGCGGTGACATCACATCCCCATAAGGCGTCTCGGCCAGCTCCGCATATTTCTCCAAACGCAAGGCCTTATGAAGGTGGCCGAATGTCTGTTGCTCCGGGACCAATTCGACGTGATAATTACGCGCATAGGCCACGAGTTCTTTGATTTCTGCCGCGGTGAGGGATCCGCCCTCCGGTCCAATCAGGGGATGCGCCTGACTGCTGAACGTGTGCTCCATATAAAAAGAGTGCATGTTCATTTTGAAGAACGCTTCGGTGCGAATCTGGCGCTTGATGTAATCCATGGTTGGCACCGGACCGCGACTGATATCGTCTGAGACGGCGCGCCAACGCATCGTGGGCCAATCGACAATCTTCACGGCCGGGATAAATGCATTCGCGCCATCGCCTCGCACCAGTTGCTTAAGGGTCTGCAAACCAAAGAACGTTCCCGCAGTGGTGTTTCCGGCTACAATTACATGATCCGCGTTCGCCGCAATCACGTATCCCTCTTCGTTCAAGGTCGCCGGAGGCTCCGCACCATTGCGCTTCAAAGCTTGTGCAATCGGTAACAAATCGATGCGGCCGATCAGGATGTCCCGGCGCGCGGCCCCTCTGCCGCTTGAGAGCGAAACGCCGGCTGTTGCTTTTAGGTCCTCGATAAAATTCTGCGCTGCGAATTGATCGTCCGCGGACTTGCTGTCGGCAAGAACGATGCGCGCGTCTCGTGAAAGCGAAAACGATCCTTCGCCCAGCGTTAATTGCTTTGGCGCCGGAATAATTTGCACGTTAGGGGATTGCGCTTTCGCCGCCGCGCCTACAAAGGCGCAGGTGGCAACAATCACCAATCGGAAGGTTTTGGTTCGTGTTAAAGTTGTGCTCATTGCTTGAATGTAGTTATGACGTCTATAAGTTTTGATTGATTAAGTTCTGCGAAGACGCGAGACTATTTACCCGATATTCATGGTTAATACAATAAGGGACTCGCTGGTCAGAGCGGGCGCGGGCCCGGCGGCGGACTCGTCTGCTTTCTAAACTATCGGGTTGTTTAGAATCGAGCCGCTGCAAGAAGCTCCGTTGAATTAGTTCTCGCGCATCAAATTCAAATGTCTTTAATGCTTCAGGAAATCGACGAACAGCCGGCGGCACTGGAAAAGACCATAGCTGAAGAGCGGGAGAAGATTCGCCGGGTCGCGCAGTCCGTGGTCAGGAAAGACGTCGATCTAATTGTCCTGGTTGCGCGCGGCAGTTCCGATAATGCTGCTCTCTTTGGTCGCTATTTGCTCGAGATCACCACCGGCATTCCGGTCTCGCTGTCAGCGCCATCGGTTTACACGCTCTATAACGCAAAACTGAACCTGCGACGCGCATTGGTAATCGGCGTATCGCAATCAGGCGAAGGCGAAGACATCAACCGGGTGCTCGAAAACGCGCGCGCGTGTGGAGCATTTACGATCGGGATTACCAACGAGCCCTCATCGTCAATGGTAAAGCTGGTAGATGAAACGCTGCTGATGCGCGGCGGGCGCGAACGTTCCGTCGCCGCGACCAAGACGTTCACCGGACAGATGATGTTGCTCTATATGCTGGCTGGGGCGCTGTCAAAGGACAGCCACTCAATCGACTATGAAAGAATTCCGGAGTTCACGGCCCGCGCCCTGGAGCAAAAGCCCGCGATCCTTGAACTCGTGCAGCGTTATGTCTTCATGGAGAACTGCGTGGTGGTAGGCCGGGGCATGGCTTACGCGAACGCTTACGAATTTGCGCTGAAGCTAATGGAAACCTGTTACGTGGTCGCCGAGCGTTTTTCTTCTGCCGACTTTTTGCATGGGCCCGTGGCGATGATAGAACGCCACTTTCCCGTCTTCCTCTTCGCTCCTCCGGGCGTGATGTTGGCTGGAACAAAAGACCTGATCGGACGTTTGCGCGAACTGAAAGCTGATACGCTGGCAATTACCGCCGATCGTGATGCGGCTACGATCGCTTCTTGCTCGGTTATCATGCCAGGCGAGATCGATGAATTCCTCGCGCCCATTCCTTACATCATTCCCGCGCAACTCTTTGCAGGATTGCTGGCTGAAGCAAAGGGCCTGGATCCGGACAAGCCGCGATCGCTTTCGAAAGTTACCCGAACGCTCTGAAAATTAGCCGCCATTGGATGCGCCCGGGTTGCAAAATCCACTAAAGTCTCACTGTTGAACGGCTACGGCGAATTCTGATTGAGTGCTTGATACTTTTCACAGCGCGGTCGATAATTAAGCTATTCAAAATGGACCAGGAACCAACCAGAAACCTTCCTGACAATCGCTCGTTTGAAGAGCGAGTTTTCGCGCGCTTTGATGCGGTGGATACGCGTCTGGAAAAACTTGAGGCGCGTAGCTATGACACCAAGCCGATTTGGGAAAGAGCATTGAAAGCGATCATGGAAACGGGGTTGGAAGTGGGCGAAGTTAAAACCAAGGTTAACCTGATCGAAGCCAAGGTTGGGGTGATTGAAACCAAGGTCGGCGTGATCGAAACCAAGGTCGGCGCTATCGAAACCAAGGTGGGCGCTATCGAAACGAAGGTCCAGGGGCTTGAGCATGAAACCACGGCGATGAAGACTGTTATTCGCAATGGCCTCGTCGACGTACGGCGCGAGTTGAAACATTATGTAGGCGAGCGGCTTGATATGATTCTAAAGCTCCTAATTGAAGATCGCGAAGACATTCGAGACGCGGAAGAACGAATAAGAGACCTTGAAACCAAACTCGCCTGACTCTGATAATATCGCGCGGTGAGTTCTGCGAAGATTAGTAACCGCGATCCCTCCGTCCATCAACCATCACTAAAGAACCGCGCTGGGCTGCTTCGCGTCCTGGGTGTCGGCTTCGGATTGGCCGTCACGGTTGGCGGCACGATCGGCATGGGCATTCTGCGTACGCCGGGTGAAGTCGCTTCTCAACTTCCCACTCCAACTCTATTCATCGGCGTCTGGATCCTCGGCGGCGTATACGCGTTGCTCGGGGCAATTTCCGTTGCTGAATTAGGCGCGATGATTCCGCGTTCGGGCGGATGGTACGTCTTCATTCATCGGGCGATGGGAAACTATCCGGGCTTTGTCGTCGGCTGGAGCGACTGGTTGTCGACCTGCGGGACGCTGGGTGTGATTGCGATGGTCGTCGGCGAATACTCCGCGGTTCTGATTCCCGGATTCGCCGGCCGCGACAAGCAAATTGCAATCGCGGTCGTCCTGCTTTTCGCGGCGCTGCAATGGCGCGGCATTCGTTGGGGCAGCTTCACGCAAAACGTAACAAGTTTAATCAAGACACTTGTGTTCGCCGCGATTGCAATTGCGGCGTTTGCGATTGCCGGAAAGGCTGACACAGGCGCCACGGCGCCGGCGCCACATGGGTTTGCGTTTTTCACCGCGCTAATTGTTGCCTTGCAAGGGGTGCTTTACACCTACGACGGATGGTACGGCGTTATTTATTTTGGCGAAGAGGTCCGCGATCCGAAACGCGACGTCGTCAGGTCCATGTTTGGGGGGGTGCTGCTGGTAGTCGCCATCTATCTCATCGTTAATCTCGCTTACATTCACGTCTTATCGATGTCGCAACTGGCAGGTGAAAGCCTGCCTGCGGGAGCCGTCGCGCGTGTCATCTTTGGAGCCTATGGTGACAAAGCCATAAGAATCCTCGCGATCCTTTCGCTGTTGAGCACAGTCAATGCGTACACGCTGACCGCCCCGCGTATTCTCTACACGATGAGTTGTGACGAACTTTTTCATCATCACGCTTCGAGAGTGAATCGCGGTGGAACTCCGACTATCACCCTGTTGATTAGCGTAGTTGCTGCTGTCCTCTTCATCATAAGCGCAAAATTCACCGCGATTCTCGCGGCCCTTGCTTTCTTCTTCGTTGCGAACTATTCGATGGCCTACATTTCGGTAATCGTTCTGCGGCGGCGCGAGCCCGATTTGCCACGACCCTATCGTGTGTGGGGCTACCCCTGGACCACTCTACTGGTCCTGTTGGGATCGATTGCCTTTTTGCTGGGAGCGATACGCAGCGACAAGAAAAACAGCCTGGTCGCCTTGGCGATTCTGGCGATAAGCGTGCCGATCTATTTCATCAGCAAACTCTTTTCCCCGTCGCGAAGCGGTTAGATGCGATTGCTCACAACCCTATGCTATTCTCGCTGACAGCCGGATTGATTTGCGAAAGTGGCGGAATTGGCAGACGCGCCAGACTTAGGATCTGGTACCGAAAGGTGTGGGGGTTCGAGTCCCCCCTTTCGCACCACGGAATGGTCAGCAGTTCAGAGTTCAAGCTTTAGCTTGTCGCAATCGAAAGCCGCAAACTGAAGATGAACTCTGAACTTTCTTTTCTATGAAAACTGAAATCAAGGAAATCTCTCCAACACGTAAGCAGATCGATGTCGAGATTGACGCTGAGGCAGTGCGCGAAGTGTACGATCGGATTAGTGACAACTATGCGCGCGCCGCGAACGTTCCCGGCTTTCGTCCCGGGCACGCGCCGCGGGCTGTCGTGCGCACGCGATTCAAAGATCAAATTCGCACGGAGGTCCTGCGTGAACTTCTGCCTGGGGCGGTGCAGCAAGCTGTTGAAGAACACAAGCTCGAACCACTCGGCGAGCCCGAACTCAACCTTGAGAATAGCGAGGGTTTGAATCAACTGGGCCAGCAACCGATCGCCTTCAACGTAAACATCGACGTTCTTCCCGAGATCAAGCTGGGTGAATACAAGGGTCTGGAAGCCACGCGGCGCACTCAGCCGGTCAAAAATGAAGACGTCGAGCGCGTGATTGAGCAATTGCGCGAAAACTCAGCGTCGCTTACACCAGTCGAAGATCGCGGTGCCCAAATCGGCGACACAGTCACGGCGAACTTTCACGGCAAGTTCGTCGACGATTCGGAAGCTGAACCAATCAACGTCCAGGATGTTGACGTCGTAATTGGCGGCCAAGGCGTAGTCCAGGCGATGACGGACAATCTTACGGGTACGAAAGCCGAGGACGAAAAAACGTTTTCCGTCAATTATCCTGACGATTTCAGCGCCAAAGGCCTCGCCGGCAAAAATGTTGAATACACTGTTAAGGTCAGTGCGGTCCGAATCAAAGAGTTGCCCGAGCTGGATGATGAGTGGGCGCAGAGCCTGGGGGACGAGGTCGAATCGCTTGATCAATTGCGCGACAAAGTGCGCGCGGACCTCGAGGCGCAGGCAACGAATGAGGCTGAAGGAAAAATGCGATCGGATCTCCTGCGCAAACTTGTGGACGCGCATGAATTCGAATTGCCGGAGCGCCTGGTGGCGCAACAGACCGAGCATCGCTTTGAGTCGATCGTGCGCGATATGATTGGTCACGGGATCGATCCGCGCAACCCGGAACTTAATTGGGAGAAGGCCCGCGACTCTCTGAAGGACCAGGCGAGCTTTGATCTGCGCAGCTCATTGCTGCTCGAACACATCGCCGATAAAGAAAATTTAGACGTTACAGATCAGGAGATCGAGGATGAGATCGAGGCCATCGCTGAGGCCTCAAGACAAACTCCAGAACAAGTGCGCGCTGTCTTGACAAAGCAGGGAGGCGAACGTAGCATCGCTCCGAGATTGCGCAATCGCAAAGCGCTCGACTTTCTGGTCGCAAATGGGCGCGTGATTGACGAAGAATGGAAGGAAGAAAAACAGGAGTCAGAAGCTAGTAGCCAGAATTCAGAATGAACCGCGAGATCGTTTTTTCTGCTTACTGCCTACAGCTTGCTGCCTCCTGATTTGTTATGGCCCTGATACCAATGGTCGTCGAGCAAACGTCGCGGGGCGAACGCGCGTTTGACATCTATTCGCGACTCCTCAAAGACAACATCATTTTTCTCGGCACTCCCATCGACGATCAGATAGCGAACCTGATCGTTGCGCAACTGCTTTTCCTGGAAGCGGAAGATCCGGAAAAGGACATAAACCTCTATATCAATTCCCCTGGTGGTTCAGTCACCGCTGGTTTGGCCATTTACGACACCATGCAATTCATTCGACCGGACGTGACGACCATTTGCGTGGGCATGTGCGCCTCAATGGGAGCGTTGTTATTGACGGCGGGGGCCAAAGGAAAACGATTTGCGCTGCCGAACTCTCGAATTCTGATTCATCAACCCTCCGGCGGCATGCAGGGCCAGGCTACCGACGTCCGAATTCACGCGGAAGAACTCATAAGAATACGTGAGCTGACCTCAGAAATCCTTGCCAGGCACACTGGCCAGTCCATGAAGCAAATTGAGCTGGATGTCGAACGAGATCGATATTTAGGTGCCGATCAAGCCAAAGAATATGGTTTAATAGACGAGGTGATTGCGCACCGCGAGTAGCTAGCACAATCCCGAGCGCGAAGTTGACCGAAGCTCCCCGCAACCCAATACAATCCGGGTTGTGCCACAGTCTCAAAACGGAGTCCTCCAGACTATGGTAAGAAGAACCGACGACACGCTGCGCTGCTCATTTTGCGGAAAGTCGCAGAATGAAGTTAAGAAACTCATTGCCGGACCGACCGTTTACATCTGCAATGAGTGCATTGACATCTGCAACGAGATCATCACCGACGACCAGCAGGCGGAGTCGGTAGCGTCGCGGCCGCCGCTTCCAAAGCCGGGTGAAATCAAATCATTCCTCGATGAATACGTAATCGGCCAGGACGAAACCAAGAAGCGCCTCGCGGTTGCTGTGTATCAGCATTACAAGCGAATCGAGCTGGCGCGCCGTCGTGCCGATGTTGAAATTCAAAAATCGAACATTGTTCTGATTGGGCCAACGGGCACCGGCAAGACCCTTCTAGCACAAACGCTCGCGCGCATGTTGAGCGTGCCGTTTACGATCGTCGACGCAACCACGCTGACAGAAGCGGGCTATGTCGGCGAAGACGTCGAGAACATCATTCTCAAACTTCTTCAGGCAGCGAACGGCGACGTCGAGCGCGCGCAGCAGGGAATCATCTACATCGACGAGATAGACAAGATTTGCCGCAAAGACGAGAACCCATCGATTACCCGCGACGTATCCGGCGAAGGCGTGCAGCAGGCGCTTTTGAAAATTCTGGAAGGCACCATTGCCAACGTGCCGCCACAGGGCGGCCGCAAGCATCCGCATCAGGAATTCTTTCCCGTTGATACGACCAACATACTCTTCATTTGTGGCGGCGCGTTTGTCGGCTTAGAGAAAGTCGTCGAACGCCGGCTGCGAAACAAATCGCTCGGGTTCCATGCCGAAGTAAAAACCGGATCGCAGCGCCAGGCGGAAGCGCTAGCCCACGTGCAACCGGAAGATCTGATGCGTTACGGATTGATTCCCGAGTTCGTTGGCCGCTTGCCGGTAGTAGGAGTGTTACATGAATTGGACGAGGCGGCACTGGTCAAGATTCTCACTGAACCGAAGAACGCTTTGGTCCGTCAATATCAAAAGAAGTTCGATTTCGACAGCGTAAAATTGCGATTCACGGACGACTCGCTGCGGGCTGTGGCTGGTCAGGCACTACAACGCAAGGTCGGCGCGCGCGGCTTGATGATGATTCTTGAAGAACTGCTGTTGGAAGCAATGTACACCCTGCCTGCGCAGAAGCGGATCAAGGAGTTTGTGATCACCAGCGAGATGGTTGAGCGTCGCCGCGCAGTGCCCGGCGAAGGCCTGGCCGGCGTGGATGACGCTGCGGCCTGACAAAAATCAATAACGTGAACACGACAACGGCAACCCCGGTTATCGGGATTGCCGTTTTTGCTGTTAGAGCAAATTGAAGCGGGGTCGCTTCTGTCGTCTGACACTGTTCACCGCGCCGGCGCAATTATTTCAACCACCTCATAGGCAGGTTTGTTCGACGCGATTGTTTTGAGCTCGCGTTCAATTGCCCGTTCTGCGCGGGTCTTCGCCAGTTCGCGTCCGGTGCTGTCGCCAGCCATCCAGATCTGTGAGAGAAAGTATGTGTTGCCATAGCGATGAAACACGAGCTTGGCATTCATCTCTCGATCGTTTCGCTGTTGCGGCGAAGTCAGACGCAAAACTCGATCGCCATTGGCGCTCTGGATCGCGATTGCATCGCCGGCCTGATTGATCGAATGAACTTGATATCCGCCGGCACGAAGCGTTTTTTCCGCGACCACGAAATCAAACGGCACCTGCGCGACCAATTTCCGGCTTGCTTGCCCATTCGCCACCGCCGCCGACATCGCGGCCAATGCCAGCGTCATCATTAACATCGTGAGGCCCTTCAAAATCTGTCTTGCCATGTCTATCTCCTCTGCTCTTTTGAGCTCGGTCGAATCTAATCGACCTTCGAACTTTGTCTGGCCATGCTAGTGCGAAGACCGTGCCAGGCATCTGTGGTCGCTCAATCATCGACTCGGGCGGTCGGTTAAGCTGTCGAGTAGCAAGACTTCTACTGCCTTAGTCATTTTTTCGGCAATCCGATCGCCCGTTTCGCTGATTCAACTTTCCTATCCGATCAGATAGAGGGGGTTATCTATTTGGATAGAACTATCAGGCAATCTCGGCTAGCAATAATTCTTGCGAGCGGCCACTGAGGCGCGTACACTGCACTCCCTGAAACTCTCTTTTGCCGTTCCCGAAGTATGAAGCCCCGAATCGCCGCCATTACCGGTAAGCTCGATGACACGGTCATTTCGATGAACGAAGGCCCGGTCCTGATCGGGAGGCAAGCCGGAGCAACTCTCAAAATCGGGAACGCTTCCGTCTCGCGCCGTCACGCGGTGATTGAAAGAGACGGCGACCGGTTCATTATCGCGGATCTGGGCAGTCGCAACGGCACGTTCGTCAATGATGTGCCCGTCCGGCGACGAGAGTTGCAGCACGGCGACCGGGTTCGCATTGGTGAATCGCAATTCTTTTTTCTGTATGAGGACGCAGAAGAGCCCTCGCGCACCAGTGAAATTCGTTTCGACGAAAGCGAAATTCAAAGTGGCGTTACGGTGCGAACCACGTACGCTGAGGCGATCGGTTTAATGGCCCGCGATCTCGCGGCATTGTTAAAAGTTGGCACCTCGATAAATGCGATCCGCAAGCTTGGAGAATTGCAGGAGCGCCTGCTCGAATTAATCTTCGAGGTGGTGCCTGCGAAACACGGAGCGATCCTGTTGAGCGGCACTGAACGCTCTTTGGCGCTGGAATTCACTTCCATCTTCGGACTCGATCGCGTGCACGGCCCGAATCAAAAAATAACGGTCAGTAGCACCATCGTGCGCCGAGTGTTCAAGGACAGGGCCGCGCTGTTGGTAAGCGATGCCGAAAAGACCGAGGCGCTGCAGACCGATAGCTTGATGGCCGCGCATTCGCGATCGCTTTTATGCGTGCCGCTAATTGCGCACGGCAAAGCGCTCGGCGTGGTTTATCTTGACACTGATGTCCCGAATGTCCGTTTCGATGAAGATCACTTGCAGTTAATAACTGCCATCGCGGCCATCGCCGCAGTGGCGATTCAGAATGTTCGGCATATCGAGACGCTGGAAAGTGAAAATCAGCGGCTGATTGCCGACGCTAACTTGCAACACAACATGGTCGGCGAGAGCGCGCCGATGCAGCACGTTTACCAGTTGATCTCAAAGGTGGCGGCGACGGAATCAACGGCGCTGATTTCGGGGGAAAGCGGTACCGGGAAAGAGCTCGCTGCGCGGGCGATCCATACGAACAGTAAACGCGCGAGCAAACCATTCGTGGCGGTAAATTGCGCGGCCCTCGCCGAATCTCTGCTGGAGAGTGAATTGTTCGGACATGAAAAGGGAGCTTTCACGGGCGCGCTCAATCAGCGCAAAGGCCGGCTGGAAGTCGCAGATGGCGGAACAATGTTTCTCGACGAGATCGCTGAACTCTCGCCCGCGCTGCAGACAAAACTGCTGCGCGTGTTGCAAGAGCGTGAATTCGAACGCGTCGGTGGCACGCGCCCGCTTAAAGTTGATATTCGCGTGATTGCAGCGACTAATCAAGATCTGGATGCAGCGATTGCAAAAGGCTCTTTTCGCCAGGATCTTTTCTTTCGGCTAAACGTGGTTCAGCTGAAACTGCCTGCTCTGCGCGAGCGCACTGAAGACATTCCGATGCTCGCGAACTTTTTCACTGCAAAGTATGCGGACAAATGTAATCGCCGCGTAGTCGGAATCTCGCCTGAAGCGCAAGCGCTACTGCTGAGCTATGAATGGCCGGGCAATGTTCGCGAACTTGAAAACGCTATCGAACGCTCGGTGGTCATCGGCACCACTAAAGACATCCTGCCCGAGGACTTGCCCGAAGCCGTCCTCGAGGCCAACGCGCCGGCCGCATCACTGTCCGGTTACCATGACAACGTAACGAGCACCAAAAAACAGATCATCATTGACGCGATGAAGAAATCCCGCGGCAGCTATACCGCGGCCGCGAAGCTGCTGGGGCTGCATCCCAATTACCTTCATAGACTGGCGCGGAATCTGAATTTGAAGGAGCATTTGAAGTAGCTTTCGGCCCAGTTATTATCCGCCTTAACTGAAACACCCCAGTTTAAACAGGGCAGTAGCACCTTCATCGTAAATAGTTTACAATCCGGTTAGTTTCGCTGGCGGCGGTCCCCTTGGAGATTTTCCGCCTCTTGCGAAGCACGAATGGCGCCCGCTAATCTGAGACTTAGGCCTCATTCGCTGTTTATTTGATTGCCCCGGCGCACATTTTTCAGGAGCTCAATCTTCAGCAGTTCACGCCCGCAGTAACAAAATCATGGAAGAATATTCAGACCGAACGCCTGCCGATATCGCCCGTTTTCCAATGGTGCCGATTCGCGATGTCGTCATTTTTCCCTTTACCAAGGTGGCATTCAAAATCGGCCGGCCCGGCTCGGTGCGCGCGCTGGAGATGGCGTTGGCTTCCGACCGCACAATTTTTCTTTCCACCCAGCATGATGCGACGGTTGACGAGCCCACGCCCGATCAGATTTATCGGGTAGGAACGATTGCGCGCATCCTGCAGTCTCAGCGACAGGAGAATGGCCAGATCAAAGTAGTGGTCGAAGGACGTGAGCGGGCTACGACCATTCGCGTTGACAATAATGCGGGGGCATTCACGGCAACCGTGCGCCGCGCGCCAGTCGTGAGCGAAGAGGGCGTCCGCACAGATGCGCTGGTCCAGAAGATTGCACAACTGATTGAACAACATTTGCGGCTGGCGCCGGACGTCCAGCCGGACGCCCTGCAAACCGCGATGCGGAATGCTGATCCGTCTCATATGGCTGATGCGCTCTCATCGCAACTCCGAATTTCGGTCGAAGACAAACAGGGCCTGCTGGAATTATTTTCCGCCCAGGCGCGTCTCGCTCGCTTGATTGAGATTCTCGAGATCGAGCTGGAAAAACGGCAGCTTGATCGCACAATCCAGACGCGCGTGAAGCGCCAGATGGAAAAGGCCCAGAAGGAGTATTACCTCAACGAGCAAATCAAAGCCATTCATAAGGAATTGGGTCGCAAGGACGAGCGCGCCGAACTCGACGAGCTGAAAAAGAAGATCGAAGAAGCGGGCATGACCGAAGAAGCGAAAGAGAAGGCGCTTCAGGAATTGCACCGGCTCGAGGCCATGCCGCCCATGTCCGCCGAAGGCACAGTTTCCCGAACCTATATTGACTGGCTGGTCAGCGTGCCGTGGAAACAGAAATCGAAAGAGATCAGGGATCTGACCAAGGCCGAAGAAGTTCTTAACGAAGATCATTTTGGGCTCGAGAAGATAAAGGATCGCATTCTGGAATATCTCGCTGTTCGCCAGTTGGTTAAGAACCCGAAAGGATCGATTCTTTGCTTTGTGGGACCGCCGGGAGTGGGCAAGACGAGCCTCGGCAAATCCATTGCGAGGGCCACCGGCAGAAAGTTCGTTCGCCTTTCACTCGGCGGCGTGCGTGACGAAGCCGAGATTCGCGGCCATCGCCGTACGTACATAGGCGCTTTGCCTGGCCAGATCATTCAGATGATGAAAAAAGCCGGAACCGTAAATCCCGTGCTGCTGCTCGACGAGGTCGATAAGCTGGGCACTGATTTTCGCGGCGACCCGAGCGCGGCCCTGCTGGAAGTTCTCGATCCTGAACAGAACCACATGTTTCAGGATCATTACCTGGACGTTGAATACGATCTGTCGAAAGTTTTCTTTATTGCCACCGCGAATGTCATGCACACGATCCCCCCGGCCTTGCAGGATCGCCTCGAGGTGCTGCGGCTGTCCGGCTATACCGAGCGTGAGAAACTCGAGATCGCCAAGCGGCATTTGGTTCCGAAACAAGCGGAAGCCAATGGTTTGCGGTCGGAGCAGTTCGAATTCACGGATGAAGGCATTGCTGAAATTATTCGTTACTATACGCGCGAGTCGGGCGTCCGCAATCTCGAGCGCGAGATCGGATCGTGTTGTCGCAAGATAGCGCGCAAATTCGTGGGCGAAACCGTTGCGGCCGATTTTAAAGATTTGATTGGGGCCGAGCGCGTACAGGAAATGCTCGGGCCAATCAAGTTTCGCCAGCAGGGCGTTGCGGCGGAAAGCGAAATCGGGCTGGCTACCGGACTTGCGTGGACGGAAGTTGGCGGCGAGGTACTGCAAATAGAAGCGACCCTGGTCAAAGGGCGCGGCGCCGTGACACTCACCGGGAAACTCGGCGATGTTATGCAGGAATCGGCGCAGGCCGCGCTGACCTGTATCAAAGCGCGCGCCGAACGGCTGGGCATTAATCTCGATTTTATTCGCAAGCGCGACCTGCACATTCACGTCCCAGAGGGAGCAATCCCGAAGGACGGGCCGTCGGCCGGCATTACTATGGCGGTGGCCATGGCTTCTGCGTTGATGCGACAGCACATTCGCAAGAACGTCGCGATGACCGGCGAAATAACTTTGCGCGGACGGATTTTGCCGATTGGCGGCGTCAAGGAAAAACTTCTGGCGGCCCATCGCTTTGGCATCGACACGATTATTCTGCCGAAAGACAACGAAAAAGATTTGCCCGAAGTGCCCGAGGAAGTGCGCAGCGTAATGGACATCAATCTGGTGGAAACAATTGATGAAGTACTCGCCCTGGCACTGGAAGAAGAAACGACGCCAACTCCGATCGCTGACGATGCGAAAGCACCGCCGCTGTGGACGACTGAGCCACCGCCGGGCCTGCAGGCGCCGGTTGAGCAATAGCTCCCCGTCACACATTTTCAGTTTTCAATTCGCAGTTTATGGCGCAGGAACCATTATTGGTTAACTGTGCTTAACCCCTAACTATCCAGCAAACTAAGGAGCAAAAAAACATGGGTAAACATGAAGATGCAGATCTGATCCTAAAGCTTTATGACCTGCGCCGCGAAACGGTCATGCGCGAGGCGCGCAACTGGTTATTCACTTTCAACCCCACCGGTATTCAGGACGTTATGGAAGTCATGATGGGCGAGCACAGCGGCCACTTCCGCATGGTCGTCTCTTATTGGGACATGGCCTGCGCAATGGTGGTCAACGGGGCGATTGATGAAGAACTCTTCAATCAAACGAACGGCGAACACATGTTCGTGTACATGAAAGTTCAGCCTGTCCTCCAGGAGCTTCGCGCGATGTTTGATAACGCTGAGTTTCTGAAGAATTTGGAAACCGTGGTCACGCGAATGCCCAACATCGAAGCTCGTATGGCCGGCATGCGCGAGCGAATGGCCAAGTTTGCGGAGATGCGCGCGGCCAAAGCTCAGGCTGCCGCGGCGGGCCAGTCGTAATCCGCTCGCACAGCAAAACGGGAGGGAGGCGCTCGTTGAACCATGAAGATTACGAGCGCCGAATTCCTCAAAAGTGCTCTCAAAGAAGCCGACTGGCCACTCGATGCCCTACCTGAGATCGCATTTCTCGGCAAATCAAACGTCGGCAAATCGAGTTTAATCAATTCATTATTAGGCGTGCGCGGCCTGGCGCGTACATCTTCCACGCCCGGGCGCACCCAACTGCTTAACTTCTTCCTAATCAATCGCCAATTTCGGATTGTGGACCTGCCCGGCTACGGATATGCGCGGGCGCCGAGGGCCGTAAAAGCCGAATGGAGTTCGGCCGTTGAGGAATACCTTGCGAAACGCGAGCAGCTTGTGTTATCAATTCATATCGTCGATTCGCGTCACGAGCCTTCGAAACAGGATTTGCAACTTCACGAGTGGCTCGTCTATCATCATAAACCACATTTAATCGTAGCTACGAAATCCGACAAGCTTTCAAAGAACGAATTAACCCGAAACATCCGCTGCGCCGCGCGCGCATTCAAAAGCGACAATTTGATGACTTACTCGGCAACTAAACGTGACGGGCGAGAGCGGCTGTGGAGTGCAATCGAAAAGTCGTTAAAGAGTTAGGACGAAACAAACTATAAACGAGTTTGGCGCTTGCGATTTTTTTCGTTTCGTTTAGAATTGAATTTCCGAAACGCAAAAATAGTCGAAGCAGGAATCAACCGGCCTTAGCTGAAATCCGATTCTGACCTGAGCCACGCAATCCCCTTTAACCGGCATCCAACTTCTGAGCGCCTGACTCTTGGATTCCGATCTATGACGGACACGCTGGCAAGATCTTGAAATGCGGCGGGGAGCCCCCACACGAGCTTCTCAAAAACACACCGCGCGGACATTCCCTTTGACCGGCATATTTGAAATCAACTGACAGAAACCGAAATAGGATGTTGCAGTGAAAACGACTGCGCATGGAAGAATGATATGGCAAACAAAAGACGTACAAACAACGGTGACAATGGTGGCGGCGTAGCCACGGCGGAAGCCCAACCGGAGATTGCTGTAAGCAGAGACGGAAGAGAAGAAGTCTTCAATCTGTCCGAGCTGAAAGAGATGTCCATTTCCGCGCTTACCCAGGTTGCCAAAGGCATGGACGTGCCCGGCGCCACCGGCATGCGCAAGCAGGAGCTGATCTTCAAGGTCCTCGCCGCCCAGACCGAAAAGAGTGGATTGATCTTTTCTGAGGGCGTGCTGGAAACACTGCCCGACGGATTTGGGTTCCTGCGGGCGCCGGAATACAACTATCTGCCCGGCCCCGACGATATTTATGTTTCGCCTTCTCAGATTCGCAAGTTCGATCTGCGCACCGGCGACACCATTAGCGGACAGATCCGGCCGCCGAAGGAAGGCGAACGCTATTTCGCGCTGATCAAGGTCGAAGCGATCAATTTCGAATCGCCCGATCAGGCGCGCGAAAAAGTTTTCTTTGACAATCTCACGCCGCTTTATCCGGACGAAATGCTCAAGATGGAAGTGACGGCGGATAATCTCTCGGCTCGCGTTATCGATTTGGTAACACCGATCGGGAAGGGCCAGCGCGCACTAGTAGTTTCGCCACCACGCACCGGCAAAACCATGTTGCTGCAAACGATCGCGAATTCGATCGCCCAGAACCACCCCGAAGTGACTCTGATAGTGCTGCTGATCGACGAACGGCCGGAAGAAGTCACCGACATGCAGCGTTCGGTCCAGGGTGAAGTAATTTCCTCGACATTTGATGAGCCGCCAACTCGTCACGTTCAGGTTGCTGACATGGTTATCGAAAAAGCAAAGCGTCTGGTTGAGCACAAACGCGACGTCGTGATTTTGCTTGATTCAATCACCCGACTGGCGCGCGCGCATAACGCCGTCGTGCCGCCCAGCGGCAAGATTCTTTCCGGCGGTATTGACTCGAATGCGCTGCAGCGACCCAAGCGGTTCTTTGGCGCCGCCCGCAATATCGAAGAGGGTGGCTCGCTGACGATTATCGCGACCGCGTTGATCGACACCGGCTCGCGCATGGACGACGTAATCTTTGAAGAGTTCAAAGGCACCGGCAACTCGGAGATTCATCTCGACCGTCGCTTGAGCGACAAGCGCCTGTTCCCGGCAATCGACCTGCAGCGATCAGGAACACGCAAGGAAGAGTTGCTGATTCCAAAAGACGATCTCAGTCGTGTTTGGGTGATGCGCCGCGTTTTGAATCCGCTCTCACCAACTGAGCAGATGGAAGTCGTGCTGGAGAGATTGGAAAAAACCAAGAGCAACGCAGAGTTTCTCGCATCAATGCAAAGCTAAAAGCGCGTTCTCGGTGCCGGGCTCTTTGTACTTGGACTACTCGCCCGGGTGACTGATTGTTGGTAAGCGAACAAAGTTCAAAGACCAAAATCCAGAGTTCAGCGCCGTTGCGCATCGCCATCCTCTCATCCGAAGCAGTTCCCTTCGCCAAAGTCGGCGGGCTCGCTGATGTTTCCGGTGCGCTGCCGAAAGCGCTTCGTGCCCAGGGCGTTGATTCGTCCCTGATCCTGCCGCTCTATGATCAAATCGATCGATCGCTTCTTACCGAACCATTCATTGAAGATTTGGAAGTGCCGTGGCGCGGGAAACAGCCGCGCATCACTGTCTGGAAGAGCGAGGCGCTGAAGGCGCCTGCCTATCTAATCGATGGGTTGCATTACTTCTCACGCGGAAAAATATACGGGGACAACGACGACTTTGAGCGCTTCGCTTTTTTCTGCCGGGCGGCAATCGCGCTACTGAAGAGATTAGACAAGCCCCCCGACGTATTGCATTGCAACGACTGGCCCTGCGGGTTCGCCGCAGTTGAGATGCGACGCCGGCGCCGGCAGGAAGAATATTTCGCGAATACCAAAATTCTCTTCTCGATTCACAACATCGCCTACCAGGGGTTCTTTGATTCAGCGGATTTGTGGTGGTTGGACTTTATGCCCCAGGCAGAGGACTTCATGTTGCAAGGCGCAGCGTCCGCACTGAAGGGGGGATTGATCGCCGCAGACGCAATCTCGACAGTTAGTCCGCGCTATGCGCAGGAGATTCAGACCCCTCAGCAGGGCTATGGCCTGGAATGGCTGATGCGAGCACGCCGCGACCGCCTGGTCGGCATCACGAACGGCGTGGATTATGATATCTGGAACCCGGAAATTGATCCGCATATTGCGGCGAATTTTTCTGCGGACGATCTTAACGGCAAACGGGAGTGCAAACTCGATCTGCTGCGGCGATTCGGTTTGCCGCAGGAACCTGAGCGGCCAATTATCGCAATCATTTCCCGGCTGGTCGCGCAGAAGGGTTACGACTTAATCCGTCAGGCGGCGCGCGGCATTCTTGATACGGGCGCATTCTTCATCTCCCTCGGCGCGGGCGAGAAGGACTACGAAGATTTCCTGCAAAGCTGGCACGACACGGCCCCGCATCGCGTGGGCCTCTACAAAGGCTTCGCCGGCGAACCCCTGGCGCACCAAATCGAAGCCGGCGCAGATCTTTTTCTGATGCCTTCACTTTACGAGCCCTGCGGACTCAACCAAATGTATAGCATGCGTTACGGCACGGTGCCGGTGGTGCGCGCAACGGGCGGGCTGGATGATACAGTTCAGCAATTTGACAAAGCCACAAATGAAGGGAACGGATTCAAGTTCGGACCGTATGCGGCCGCGGCCATGCTTGAAAAAATCCACGAAGGGCTTTACTTTTATAAGCAGAGGGACGCTTGGGCAAGGATTCAACGAAACGGCATGACCACGGATAATTCATGGTCGGCAGCCGCCAGGAAGTACATTCAACTTTACGAAGAGATTCCGAGCACTAATTAGCAGTTGTCCGAACCGAAACATCAGAAATTCCAAGGAGCTTTTTCAATGAGTGAGCACGTAAAAGAAACCACTGACAGCAGTTTTGAAAGTGACGTATTAAAATCAGATCAGCCCGTGTTGGTTGATTTTTGGGCCGCCTGGTGTGCCCCCTGTCGCATGTTGGCGCCGACCGTCGAAGCCGTCGCGGAAAAATACGCGAGCAACGCCCGCGTCGTGAAACTGAATGTTGACGACAACCCCTCGGTGTCACAGCGTTATGGAATCAAGGGCATTCCAACTCTAATACTCTTTAAAAACGGCCGCGAAGAAGAGCGCGTAGTCGGCGCCACCTCTGAAGCCGCTATTTCACGCATGATCGACAAGCATGTCGGAGCGGCAACCGCTGCATAATTCTTGCGAGCATTATACCGGCGCGGTTTCGTTTATGACGGCCGCGCCTTGTTTTGTGTCCGCCACCTGAAATTTTAAGTTGGACTTTGAAATCCCTGTGCTGCTATCTGAACTCTGATCATGGTTATTGCTGTTATCGGCGCCCAGTGGGGCGACGAAGGTAAAGGCAAAATTGTCGATCTGCTCGCGGAGCGGTTCGATGTCGTGGTTCGTTATCAGGGTGGTCATAACGCCGGACACTCGGTCCAGATCGGCAATCAATCGTTTGTACTTCACCTGCTGCCTTCCGGGGTGGTTCACGAGGGGAAAACCTGCGTGCTCGGCAACGGCATGGTGATCGACCCGAAAGCATTTTTCGAAGAAGCCGATCGATTGATGGAACAGGGCGTGCGCGTTAGCCCCGAGCGCGTCAAAGTAAGCTCGCGGGCGCACCTGATCCTTCCTTATCACCGCGCCTTGGACCATACGAGTGAGGAGCGTCTTGGAAACGAGAAGGTTGGTACGACCTTGCGTGGTATCGGTCCCGCGTACGAGGACAAAGCCGGACGCCGGGGCATTCGCTTCGCCGATGCTCTAGTCCCGGAAGTTTTGCGGTCGCGCATTGAGCGTAATCTCGAAGACGCCAATCGAATCATCGAGGCGTACGGCGGTCAGCGACTTGAAGCAGGTCCTATCATCCAAGAAACATCGGCCATGGTCGAACGGCTGGCGCCCTTTATCTGCGACACAAGTCACTTTCTCAATCAAGCGGCCGCCCGGGGAGATTCAATTCTGCTCGAAGGGGCGCAGGCAACGTTGCTGGATGTCGACCATGGAACTTATCCCTTTGTTACTTCTTCCAGCACGGTCATCGGTGGCGCCCTGGTGGGCACCGGCCTGGCGCCCAAACATCTTGCCGGCGTCCTCGGCATCGTCCGCACTTACACGACGCGAGTTGGCGAGGGCCCGTTTCCGACTGAGATGCTGAAAAGCGAAGCTGAGCTGGGTCAATTGATTCGGGAACGGGGGCGTGAATATGGTGTTTCCACCGGGCGGCCCCGACGTTGCGGGTGGTTCGACGCTTTTGCCACGCGTTATGCCGCAGAGATCAATGGTTTCACTTCTGTCGCGTTGACCAAGCTCGATGTGCTGGATGCGCTCGATGAAATTAAAGTATGCGTCGGTTACAACCTGGACGGCGAGAAGTGCGATTCCCTTCCCGCCGTATCTCAGGATCTTTGTCGCGTCGAGCCCGTTTACGAAACTTTGCCGGGTTGGAAATCGGCGACGCTGGGAATGACCGATCTGGGTCAGTTGCCGCGCGCCGCGCGCGAATACGTGAACTTCCTTTCAAATCAGATTGGGGTTGAGATTGGCCTGGTATCAACCGGTCCGGAACGATCGCAAACCATCATCGTGCGCAAGTCGGCGCTGGCCAATTGGTTTCGCGGATAAGAGGCGTACTTTGTATTCGTACTTAGTGTCAGCGACGCCAGCAGACTAAACACCGTCGAGTTCCCTCGCAAACAAACCAAGTACAGAGCGTTAGGTTAACAGGTACGAGAGCTGTTAACTTGAAACCTGAAACTTGAAACCTTAAACTCCTAAACAAAAGTGGGCCGATAGCTCAGTCGGTAGAGCAACTGGCTTTTAACCAGTGGGTCGCAGGTTCGAGTCCTGCTCGGCTCACCACTTCTTGAAATAAAAAGACTTAGCTCGTTTCAACGAAAGCGGTGGTCATGAAAATAACTGGCTTTCAGAAAGAGGCGCTAAGTTTTCATGCCACTTGAGTATCTTGCGAACGGCAGACCTGCTCGCATTACAGAATATGGGCATTGAGCTTTATCTCGTTGCTCTCTACAGCCGGCGAGACAAAGTCTTTCAGGAATTTCGGAGACCTGTGAGTTTTCTTTGCCGGATAGAGGCCCTCTTTCCGAGAGTTGTACTTATATCTCCTATGACAGTTCGAGAAAATTTTCCTCACTACCACACATCGCCCACACCTCAGACAGCATTCTTGACGAATATGCCGAAGGTAGTGACTAATTGCCTTCGAGGCTGACAGCGTCAATCAAATCGCTTCGATACAAATCAACAGCGAAGTTGCACTTGCGCAACGCTCCTTCGGTTTCTCAGAGTTGTGGATGTTTACTCCGAGACAAATAGCGCCGAGCAGAGTGGGATAGTGGAGCTTAGATTTTTGGTGGGCTTAAAATTGAGCGTACGGCCGAAATTATGTCGCTATCCGTAGACGTTAAAGGTAGATTGGTTCATGACCACGACCTGGCTGTATCACCAAATGAAACCGAGCGATTGAGTAGAGAGCCGTTTCCGAACTTTGGCCTGGTCTTAAGATTTCAATCTTTGTCCTTGTCACAGCGAACGTTTTGAACCCGATATTAGAAATGACCCCTGAACGCGATCAACAGATCCGGGAATTGATGGAATCGGCGCTCCAACGTGAGGCGGGTGAGCGCGAAGACTTTCTGCGCGAAGCGTGCGCAGGTGACGAATCTCTGCGCCAGCAGATCGAATCGTTGATCATTTCGGCGGAGCAAGCCCGCAGCTTTCTGGAAATGCCCGCGACGCAACAAACAGCTCCGCTTCTCAGCAGGGCATCGGATATTTTGAAGCGTGACGAAATCGTTGGTCCATACCGCATAATATCGCGCCTCGGCGCGGGTGGTATGGGCGATGTCTATCTGGCGGAGGACACGCGTCTGGGGCGGAAGATAGCTCTGAAAATTCTTTCTGCGTCATTCACCAGGGACGCCGATCGCGTACGTCGCTTCCGGCAAGAGGCGGCGACTGCTTCGGCGTTGAATCATCCAAATATCTTGACGATACACGAAGTTGGCGAGTCAGATTCAATCCACTTTATGGCCACTGAGTTTATCGAAGGCGAGACCCTCCGCGATAGATTGGCTCGCCGCCCAATGTCTCTGATCGAAACGCTTGCCACTGCAACTCAGATCGCCTCCGCGCTTAGCGCCGCACACGCAGCAGGAATTACGCACCGCGATATAAAACCCGAGAACATCATGTTGCGACGGGACGGCTTCGCCAAAGTTCTCGATTTTGGTATCGCTAAACTGACCGAGAAAAGCATTCAACAAACGGACTCTAATTCTGAAAGCGCGACCCGGATACTGCTAAACACCAACCCGGGGCTGATCATGGGCACCGTCAATTACATGTCTCCGGAGCAGACGCTTGGATTGGACATTGATTCGAGAAGTGATATCTGGAGTTTGGGGGTTGTTCTTTATGAAATGATCGCAGGGCGTGTCCCGTTTTCAGGACCAACCATGAGTCATGTAATGGTCGCTATTCAAGACCGCCATCCGCCGCCGCTAACGTTCTCTGCAAGCGAGGAAAACGATGAGCTTGCCTCCATCGTCGCTAAGGCGCTAAACAAAGACCGAGCGGCGCGTTTTCAAAACGTCGCAGACATGCTCGCGGACCTGAAAAGCCTGCAGGGAGAATTAGAGTTTAAATCGAAACTAGATCAATTGCCGCACTCTCAACTGATTGAGGATCAGGGCACGTTTAAATCGCCCGCGGAAGATCGTGAGCGGGCGAATAACCTCCCGGTAGAACTAAACCCCTTGATCGGCCGTGACGCAGAAGTCCGTGCCATCGCGAAGCAACTACAGCGAAACGACGTGCGCTTATTAACGCTCACCGGTCCGGGCGGAACGGGCAAAACTCGCCTCTCTTTGCAACTTGCATCGGAACTGCTTGCCGCTTACTCAGACGGAGTTTTCTTCATCCCCCTGGCAACTATGACTGATCCCAATCTGGTTATCGGTGCGATCGCGCAGGCGCTCACAATCAAAGAATCAGGTGGTGATTCGTTACTGGATCGATTAAAGGATTATTTGCGCGATCGTGAATCGCTGCTGGTCATCGACAACTTTGAACAAGTCCTGCCGGCGGGACCCTTACTAATCGAGTTACTGAACGTCAGCCGCAAACTGAAAATTCTCGTGAGCAGCCGCGCACCCCTGCATGTCACCGGCGAACACGAGTTTAGCGTTCCGCCGCTGGCTTTACCTGAGGCGGGACAACGGCTCAGCGTCGAAACGTTAACCAGATATTCCGCAATCCAGTTGTTTGTCGAACGCGCCAGGGCAGTTAATCCCACTTTCACCTTGAACGATGATAACGGCGCTGCAATTGTTGAAATATGCGCAAGACTCGACGGATTACCTCTGGCAATTGAACTTGCTGCGGCGCGAGTAAAAGTCTTGCCGCCGCGAGCCCTGCTGGCGCGGTTGGAAAATAGTCTCAAATTGTTGATGGGCGGCGCGCGGGATGTGCCATCGCGACAGCAAACGATGCGTGGCGCCATCGCGTGGAGTTACGAGCTGCTAACTGATGAAGATAAAACACTGTTCCGGCGGCTGTCGGTGTTTGTCGGCGGGTTTGACCTTGATAAAGCTTCGGCGCTCAGTGCCGATGCGGATTCAGGAGTTGATGAGATTGAAAGCATCACAGCGCTGGTCGATAACAGCTTGTTGCAGCGGGCATGGATCAATGACGAACCACGATTCACCATGCTGCAAACAATAACTGATTATGGCCGGGAACAATTGGCCGCAAGCGGCGAAGACGCCGCGGTTCGTAGAAAGCACACCGATATTTTTCTTCGTCTCGCCGAAACGGCCGAACAGCGGTTGTCCGGTGCTGAACACGAGCAATGGCTTGATAGATTAGAACTGGAGCATGATAACTTTCGCGCCGCAATGAGTTGGGCTGCAGAAAACGCGCAAACAGAATTGGGCCTGAGAATAACCACCGCACTGTGGCGGTTCTGGGAAATGCGGGGTTACTTGACTGAGGGTCGCGCGCGACTGGCGACATTCCTGTCGTCATCGGGCAGTAATACGCCCTCAAAGTTATACCTCAAAGCGCTCTATGCGGCTGGCCTGCTAGCCGATTCTCAATGTGACTATCAGGCTGCACGGTTGTCTTTTCAGAAGAACCTGGAACTCTATCGCAAACTGGGTGACAAATGGGGCATTGCAAATTCGGCCAACAATCTCGGCATCATTGCTCTGCGACAACATGACTACGACGACGCGCGTGCGCTTTATGAAGAAAGTTTGGCGTTATGGCGCGAGCTTGATAATCAAAACGCAGTGGCTCTTTCGCTCGGCAATCTGGGCAACGTCGCAGATAAGCGCGGAGATTTCGCGGCGGCTCGAGACTATTACGAGCAAAGCCTCGGGGTTTTCAAATCATTAAAAGACGCCCGCGGTGTCGCGTTGTCACTAGGTCTATTGGGAGACATCTCCCGTCAGCAGCAGCAATACCAGAAGGCTAACGACTTTTACAATCAGAGCCTCGCAATCCTTAGCGAGCTCGGTGACAAACGAGCCGCCGCAAACCTGCTTAGCGATATGGGCGACATGGCAGCGCAGCGCGGCGATTATGATTCCACGCGTCCGCTGTATGAAGAGGCAATGGTGATCTTCAGCGAGCTGGGGGACATTCGTGGCATCGCGCGACTACTTGAAACTTATGCCCGCATGGCCGCAACCCGGGGACGGTTCGAGCGGGCGCTCAGAATTGCCGGCGCTGCAGCCACATTGCGCGAAGAGTTTGGCGCCCCGCTACCGCCAGACGATGCGGTTGCGTGGAACCACTGGGTAAACGAGATCAAAGAAACTATCAGTGATACAGCCAGCAGGACCGCCTGGAATGAAGGAAAGACCATGCCTACCCAAAGGGCAATTCAATATGCTCTCGCAGCTGATACCATAAAACCTGCGAAATATTTTGATTAAGAAAACGGACTTGACAACCCCGCGCTCGCCGTCACATTGTATTCGGCGATACATCTACATTTTCTCCGCGAAAAGGAAACTTCAATGCCGCGCTTCATGGTAACCCGCACCCTGCCGCCTCTGACTTCAGAACAACTGGACGGTGTCAAAAAGAGCGTTGTCTCACAATGCGATAAGTTGGGAATGCAATGGATTCGCAGTCATGTAACAGCAGACGGGAAGCATTCATTCTGCGAGTTTGAGGCACCCAGCGCCGAAGTGTGTCGCGAACACGCGACGCGCGCCGGTTTGCCTGTCGACGAAGTTATTCCTCTGGGAATCGAACTGGGTCCCGGTTAGTTTCGAGCGGGTGACTGGATCGCAGTCGGCTTGATGCCCTTTTAACCAGTCGGTCGCAGGTTCGAGTGCTGCGTGGCTCACCATATCGAACGAATAGGCGAGCGGTTTCTTTATTAGCGCTCGCCTTTGTCTCCCGCCTCGAAGCAAATTACTAAAGCGCAAAAAAGTTTCGGATACGTCGCAAGAGATCGCCCTGATGATCGCGCATCCGCGCCCGCTTCGCTTCTTCATTCAAGTCTTCACGCGCCGCATCCAGCTCAGCGCGTCGCCGGGCCAGCACCTCCGAAATGTCTTCGGCGATTTGCGGCCGCATGCGCAGGATGTCATGGAATGCATCTTTGTCTACGCGATAACATTCCACGTCACTGAGTGCTAACACAGTGGCTGACCGCGGTGCGCCGGTCATCATCCCCATTTCACCAAAGAAGTCGCCGGCATGTAGGGTCGCGATCGCTTCGCTTAACTTACCGTCGATCGACACGCGCACTTCGGCATTGCCGCTTGTGATTAGATACAGCCAGTGGGCTTCGGCACCCTGTCGGGTAATAGCTTCTCCGCGCACGAAAGGCGCAATACGCAGCCGGACGGCCAGAGCGCGCCGTTCTTCGTCAGTAAGACTGCGAAACAACTCGACTTGCTTGAGCGTCGACGCGCGAGTGTCGATCTCCTCGTCGTGTTTGCGCGCCGCTCGCGTCTGGTCTTCTTCTGTCAGGAACAGCGAGTGAGCCGGGATCGAGAGTTGAATATTTGCCCGACTCAAAGCGAAGTAAATTCGCGTGCGGACGACTGAGTTCGTAGGATCGTCGACAGCGAGATCGGTCAGCCAGTAGCGCACGGCATAACTGCAATAGCTTTCTTTGAAGTCCATCAGCACACAATTAGGCGGTGGCTGGGCAGCCACACAGTTAATCGGCTCGGCGCGTAAAGCAGTTTCGACTGCGTCGATTACGTGCGTCGGTGAATGGCGAAAATCAACGTTGAAATAGACCCATTGGCGATGTTGGCGGGGCTGGCCGGCCCGCCGCCCGAGGACTGTCACGTGCGATTTCATCAACGCACTGTTAGGCATCACAATCGTGTCCCAGTTGCGCGTTTCCATCGACGTGTGCCGCCAGCGTATTTCCTTGACGACACCTTCCTGGCCGTCGACTTTAATCCAATCCCCCACGCCGAACGCGCGTTCCATCTGCAACGCCATGCCCCCCATCATATTGCCCAGGGTGTCCTGAAAAGAGAGGCCAATGACGGCGGTCAGCACGGCGGAGGTAGCGACGATGCCCGTAAGATCCGTGTCATGGGAAAGAATTGCGATCGCCACAACTATGTAGGTCAGCGCGAGCAAGAGGTCGCGCATGATCCGAGGCGGCTTTAAGCGCAGGGCATCGAGGAAAACTTCAAAGACGATTACCCCGGCAACGTTCACGAACGCAAACCACTGCAGGATCCGCGAACTCCACCTGATCCACCTGTACGCCGCCTGGGTCGGTGGGACTCCAAACGAAAGGAGCGTGGCCGCGACCAGGAAACCTACCGCGGCAAGCGCGAGCAGGAGCAATGCGGCCCGGATCCGCATGCGCTCAGATGGTTTCAAGGCGAAAAGAATTACAGACGCGAGGAAAAAAATGAGCAGCACCCATGGCAGCGTTCGACCCATAGCAGCTGCGTCCTGTAGCTGGTCCCAAAAGTTCATTGGTTAATCAATTAGCGCAATCTGTTTTTTGGCGAGGCGGATTCTATCACGGCGTGAAGTAATTAACGGGCGCGGGCCGCGGCTTCAACCCACTTGGCAACAGCTTCAACCCACACTGGATCCGAGTTGAGTGACCCTACCAATTGCAATTCATCACCGCCCGCAGCGATGAAAGTTTGACGCCCGCGAATCGCTATCTCTTCCAACGTCTCCAAACAGTCGGCTACAAAAGAGGGACAGGCAACGGCGAGCCGCTTCACACCGCCCGTCGCCAGGGTCTTCAGCATCTCTTCTGTATTTGGCCCAAGCCATTTCGCCCGCCCCAGTCGCGACTGAAATGATACTGAGTAACGATCGCTGGTCCATCCAACCTGTTGCGCGATTGCTTTCGCGGTATAGAGGCATTGCGCGCGATAGCAGTTGCGATTTGATTCTGTGATTTGGTCGCAGCAGTTGGCCGTCCGCAGGCAATGCCGGGGATAAAGCCTGGTCACGTGTTTTTCGGGCAGGCTATGAAAACTGAAAAGAAGATGATCCGGCCTTTCCTTCTCCAGAACGTCGCTGACGTGGCGCGCAAACGCATTGATGAATTCTGACTGATCATAGAACGGAGAAAGCAACCTCAAGCGATCGGCGCAGCCAACCTCGGCGGCCCTTTTCTTTGTTTCAACCACGGCGGTTTCGAAACTTGATTCGGCATATTGCGGATAGAGCGGCAAGACAATGATTTGCGAAACATTCTGCCCGTTTATTCTCCCGAGTGATGACTCGATCGAGGGATTGCCATAACGCATTGCATAGTCAACGACAAATTCGGTTTCCCGAGAGTTGAGTTCAGCGCGAACTCGCTCTGCCAACGCGCGCGTGTGGACAAGCAATGGCGAGCCTTCCCGCATTTGGACCTTTTGATACGCAGCGGCTGATTGATATTTTCGTTTCGGCACAATTAGCACATTCACCAGGAACCAACGCACCGCTGTGGGCGAATCGATCACGAAAGGGTCCATGAGGAATTCGCGCAGGTATCTGCCCACGGCCTGAGGGGTTGGCGCGTCAGGAGTGCCGAGGTTGATGAGAAGGATCCCGATTCTCATATTTAGCGACTGGCCCGCCCGCTTTGGCACGCTCTTCTGACTTCTTCCGCCACCACCGCTGCTCGCTCCAAAATCTTTGCCAATCCAATCCGGCCGAGATAGTTTCCTACCAGCGCGACATTCTTCGGCGGCGCGGGCAACGTGGTCAGGACTTTCTCCAGCTCGATTGAGTAATGCGGCAGCGCGTTCGGCCAACGGGTGATGCGCATATAAAGCGACTCATCGCGCGCGCGATAGAACCGCTCGCGTTCCGCTGCGATCACTTCCGCCAGGGCCGTATCACTTAGATTTACGACGTCAGGATCCAGCGCGCCCCCAAAAATCCAGGTCTCGGAATGCGCCGGACCGCGTCCCGCAAAAATTGAATCATTAAAAAGCACACCCCGCGCGCGAAATCCCTGATCGGGCGGAAACAGACAACCGAAGCCGTTAAGCTTTGCTGCGTCTGGTCCATAAAAGCAGGTCGCGGTCGTTAAAGAAAGCATCTCGATCTTTCGCAAAGCAGCGCTGACTTGTGGTGCAATTTCAGACAGATATTGTGCCGCGGCGCCTGCCGGCAGACAAACCACCATAGGTCCGTCGGCATTCGTTTTGTCGGCATGGTTAAATAGAAACTCGACGCCGGTGCGCTTCAGATAATCGCACAGGCCATCAATCAACTGCTGCATTCCATCGGATGTCGAGACTGTACCGCGCAATCTTCCTTTTACCGGCGGGTTCGTATGCAAATGATCGGGCTGTTTCGCTTTCCCGAATATTAAACTCGCGCTCAGACGATTTGGATCCCCGGCATAAATTCCGGATAGCGCCGGAAGCAAAAGATAATCAGTTCCTCCCCGGCCAAGTACTCGCCTTCCCCACCCGAAAACCGTCTCAAACGGCCGTGGCCGCAACTTTGCTGCGCTAGCTGTGAATCGGCCAGCGGCGACGAACAACTCCCCGGCCGTCAGTGGAAGCTGCTTCGGTTTGCCCCGATAGATGAATCGCCTGCGTGCCTCCCGTCGTGCCGCAATCAGCGGAACGTTAATTTCTGCGCACATGGCTTCCAGTCGCGCTGAACTAAACAATCCGTTCGCAGCGGTTTCCACCATCCCGTGCTTAGTGCGAATCGTCTTGATCAATCCGCCGGCGCGATCCGTTTTTTCCACAAGCCTGACTTCGAGACCGTTTTTGGTGAGGAAATAAGCGGTGGCTAAACCTGAGAAACCAGCGCCGACGACTGTGATGGTTGGCATGATCTATGGTTGGAGATCTGCTCTCAGTCGGCGCGCACTGACCTCGAAATTTCCGCTTGAGAGGGGAATTCAAAGCGCCTGCGAGAACACCTGAGGCTTTTGCTCCTGATTACGCAGTCGTCGATCAAAAAACATGCAAGCATTGCGCAGGAAAGGCGTTCCCTTCTCGGTCAGCCTGAGTGCGTGATCAGTCACTCGGACTAAGTCATCCTCAATCATCGGATGCAAAAAAGTTTTCGCGTCCTGAAACTGGCCGGGAAGCAACTCGACTTCGAAGCGCGTCATGAACTGCAGTATCTGCTCGCGCAGTTGTCGATCTTCTTCACTCAAAATGTGCCCGCGCAACGTGGGAACTTCGTGGTTGCGAACGCGACGTTCGTAAATCGGAAAAGCCTTTTCGTTTTGATGAAAGCAGGTAGGCGTTTCAGAAATTGCGCTTACGCCGAGGCCCAACAACACGGTCGTGCGCGTCTCTGTGTATCCCTGAAAGTTGCGGTGCAGAGTGTGTTGGCGCTGCGCCTGAGCCATTCCGTCATGCGGCAGGGCAAAGTGATCCATTCCAATCTCGACATAACCGGAAGCCGCGAGCAGCTCGCGCGCTAATTCATATAAAGCCCGCTTGTCACCCGCGACCGGCAAGTCTTCATCTTTGTAACTGCGCTGCGCAGGTTTGATCCAGGGAACCCGGGCAAAGCTGTAAAGTGCGATTCGATCGGGTCGCAGCTCGATCGTTTTCTCAACAGTGTCGCGGAACCGATTTGGATTTTGGCGGGGCAACCCGTAAATCAAGTCGTAATTCACCGATGTAAACCCGAGTTCGCGCGCAATGTCGGTCACAGATTTCGTCACTTCGTAGGGTTGTTGACGATTGACCAGCCTTTGCACTTCAGGATCGAAGTCCTGCACGCCGATCGAAATTCGCATGAAGCCCAATTCATGCAACATCGACAACTGTTCGCGTGTCGTGTGCCCGGGGTGAACTTCGACTGAAGCTTCGAAACGCTCATCATCGATCCGGGTCCGCGACAGAATTGGCTTAAGAATTTGTTCAAGGTTTTCTTTCGCAAAAAAAGTCGGCGTGCCGCCGCCGAGATGTACCCCAAGCAAAGGCGTTTTAGTGAGCCTCGGAACGCGGTCGAGATAAAGACCCCATTCGGTCGATATCAAATCGACGTATCCTTCTTCGCGACCGTGATCGCGGGTGATGACAGTGTTGCAGGCGCAGAACGTGCAGAGGGTTTCACAAAACGGGAGATGGAAATAAAGCGACCAGGTGGCCCCAGGATCGGCAAACGCTCTATTTAGATGATCAATCCACTGTTCACTGGTCGGCGAATCCGTCCAGAACGGGACAGTTGGATAACTGGTATAACGCGGCGCCGGAACGTCGTACTTGGCGAATAAATCTGTCACTTCGTCACCTCTCTGACTGTGTCAACAAAAAGTCTGACATTGTCTTCCGGCGTCGTCGGCAAAATGCCATGGCCCAGGCCGCAAATCCAACCCCGGTGGTCCGTTCCGATCATCGGCTCGAGAAACGCGCGCAAGTGTCGAAGCATTTCATCCCGATCGCTTAACAGCAGCGACTGATCAAAGTTCCCCTGGACGAAACCTTCGGGAAAAGCCCGGCACGCTTGAATCAAATCCCAGCGATGATCAATACCCACACCCGCGAGGCTGCCGTTTTCGAATAGCGAATGAGCCAGATGCGCCGGTTGCGTCCCTTTTGAATAATAACCAATGCGCGATCCGCTCGCGGCCGTCAGCTTTTGTAACTGGGGCGAAATTTCCGACAAAAACAAACCTGGTGACAGTTCCCCCGCCGCGGTATCGAAGATCATGACGACCTCAGCGCCATTTTTTAGCTGAAGCTCCAAATTGCGAGCGAGTAAAGGCACGATCGTTTCGCAAAATTTGGGAAAGAGAGGCAGCAGCTTCTTCGATTCATTCAAGTTGCCCTTGTGCGTGCCTTCCACCGCATAGACGAACAAGGTCCAGGGACCCCCGATAAATCCGATCAGGCTGCAATCAGGCGGCAATCGTTGACGCGTCGCTCGCATCGCTTCCCCCTGAAATAACAGGTGCGGCCAGGCTTCATCGACCGAGTGCAAAGCTGAGATAGATTTTGGATTAAGCTTCCATTCAAGTTGAGGCCCGTGATCCGTGTATTCCAGTCCCATGCCCAACGCCGCGAGCGGAAATAATAGATCGCTGAAAAGAATTGCTGCGTCAAAATCAAAATCAAGCACGGGGCCGAAAGCCACCTCGGCGGCTAACTCTGGTTGCTTACACAAATCCATGAACGAATGTTTCGCGCGTAAGGCCTGATAATGGCGATGATAGCGCCCCGCTTGTCGCATCAGCCAAATTGGCGGCGTTGCCTGCGGCCGTCGAGCCAAAGCATTTTGGAAAAGCTCGTTACCGATCCTGGGCTGCGCCGGCGGCTCGAGGCCGTTTTCGCTTATCTGGACCGTACTCAATATTTGTGTTGACTCGCTACTCACAAAAATCTCAAAGCGGCGTCAGCCGCCGGTCCCATACATCATTCATCATCGCCGCACCACTTATATCCGACGCCGCGCACTGATCGAATGCAGCTTCCGCTTGCGTCGCCTAATGTCTGGCGCAGCCTCACGATCATGTTGTCGATGGTGCGCTGGTTCAGAAATCTGTCTTCTCCCCACAGTTCGTCAAGAATTTGATTCCGGCTCACGACGGTTGGACTGCTGGTAATCAAGAGCTGCAACAAGTCAAAATCACGCGCCGCTGGAACTTCTCGTTTACCATCCGGGTGCACAATTGTGCGGTTCTCCAATTCGATGAGGCAGCCGTTACAACTCGCCTGGCGCCGAACGGGGTGCCTCTCTAAGACGTGTTTGACGCGCAGCAGCAGTTCGCGCAAATGAAAAGGCTTCGGAATAAACTCTTCCGCGCCGATTTCAAATCCTTCCAGACGATGTTCGGCGGTGCTCAAGGCGGTCATGAACATGATTGGAATTGTCGTCTGTGCCTTGATATTCCGTCCCAACTCGAATCCCGAACCGTCGGGAAGTCCGATGTCCAGAATGATTAAATCCCAATTGCCTTCCTCCAATTTTTTCAGAGCGCGCTGCCTGCTTTCGACCCACGCGACGTCATACTTTTCGCGCAGTAGCCGCTCGTGCAACGTCGCTCCGAGCGATCGATCATCTTCGACCAGCAACAGTCGCTTCATGATTGACACGCACACTTCCTGTGCGCAACTCGTCCGAAAGCACAACTTCGCTACGCGCACTTTCATCGCGCTGGCCGCCCGTAGCAAACCCACCTGCCGGCAATTCAAGCTCGGCTTTAAATCCACCTGTATCACCGCTCGAGAACTTGATCGTTCCGTGCATGGCCGTCAGCAGGCGCCGCACGATGTACAACCCCACGCCGCTGCCGCTGCTGCGCGCGGGCCGCACAAACAACTCGCCCAACTGGTTCACGTCACCGTCAAATCCGCGGCCATTGTCCATTACTGTAATGATAAGCCGTCCCGCTTTCCCACGAACTTGAATATCCACCCGCGTGGCATGGCCATGGATGACGGCGTTTTGCACCAGATTCGTCAGCACACTCTCCAGCGCCCGGGCGTCAGCCATCACTATCCCGTCCCCATCCTGAGTGATTTCCACGTTGGGCCAGTGAAGGCGCAAGACTTCGACACGGTCGATTAAGCGAATCGGCTGAAGAAAGAATTTTCCGCGGGGAAGATTTACCAGAAACAGCGAATTCTCTAACTGCAATTGCAGGCGCAGCGTGTCGCTCAACAAACGATCCAGCAACGTATTCGATTCGCCGCCCGCAAAATCTTCGCGCAGGCTCTCCGCTTGCAACCGCAAACTAGCCAGTGCCGTCTTTGCATCATGAGTAAATGCTGCAAAGAATTCTTCGACCTGGGCGTGTCGCTTTTGCTCTCGCCGCGCGTAATAAAACAAGGCCAGGCCGCCACCGATTAATGAGGCGATGAGTATCCCGCCTTCGGACAAAAGCATCTGGTAATGACGGTGGAGCTGGACTCCGTTTTCCAGATTCGATTGATTAATGAGATCGAGCTGGCGCAAGCCGAACACCAACCACCAACCGGCAAGAGTAACGGTAAAGAGAACCCAGAGGGCCACCAGGGCGATCACGATGCGATTGCGTTTGCGTTCCATGGTTCTCTCTCGGGCGACTCTCTGTGATCTCCGGTGTTTCGGTAGCTGACCCGTCTTAAACCATCTTCATCACTGAAACACCGCACAAGCGCAGAGCTATATAGAATTCTCGGTCGCCGCTAATATTGCGGCTTGCGCTCGCTCAAGCAACTCATCCGAATGCGCCAGCGACATGAAATTCACTTCGTACCCGCTCGGCGAAAGATAAACACCTCCATCGAGCGCGCGATGGAAAACTTTGGTGAAAGCTTCGGCGTTACCCGGCGGTATCTGTTCGATTCGTCGAATCGGCCCGTCAGTGGCCGTGTGCAACCAAAAGATCGAAGCGGTTCGGGTTACCTGGAACGGCCGGCCTCGTTGTTTGAAATTCGAATTCAAACCGTCGCAAAACTTCGCCGTCCGTTCTTCCAACTGCGCATAGGCGTCCACGCCCTCAACTTTTTCCAAGGTCGCCAATCCGGCGCGCATGCCGATCGGGTTCGCGCTTAACGTGCCCGCTTGATAAACCGGACCCGCGGGCGCAACCAGTTGCATCAAATCTCTGCGACCGCCGTAGGCTGCCACGGGAAATCCGCCGCCAATAACCTTGCCGTAGGTAACAAGATCCGGCCGGATGCCCAGCACTTCGGCCATGCCCCCCAGCGCGACGCGGAAGCCGGAAATGACTTCGTCGAAAATCACCAGAGCACCGTTCGCGCGCGCGAGGCGGATTGTTTCATCAATAAATTCTCGCCGCTGAATCAGCAAACCATAATTTGCCGGCAATGGTTCGAGAATTACCGCGGCAATTTCTTTTCCAAATTGATCGAAGACTTCCTTAATCGCAGCTTCGTCATCCAGCGGTGCTACGAGAGTCTCGGCGGCCACATTTTCAGAAACACCGGCGCTTGAACTGGCGGCCTTGCCCGCCAAACCGCTACCCGCTTTCACCAGCAGCGAATCAGAATGCCCGTGATAGCACCCTTCAAATTTCAGGATTCGATTGCGCCCAGTCGCCGCCCGCGCAACGCGCAGCGCGCTCATGACTGCTTCTGTCCCCGAAGAAACAAAACGAAGCATTTCGACCCAGGGCAGACGCGAAGTGATCCATTCAGCCAAATCCAGCGAGTATGGTTCCGACGCCCCAAAGCTCCAGGCAGTTTCTATCGCTTGACGGACCGCTGTGGCCACGTCGGCGTCGCGATGGCCGAGGATTAACGGACCGAAGCTCTGACAGAAATCAATGTATTCGCGTCCCTCGACGGAGCTCATTGTGCCGCCCTTGGCACTTCGAAAAAAGAGCGGCGTGCCGCCAACGCCCTTGAAAGCGCGCACCGGACTATGCACGCCACCCGGCGCAACGCGCAGGGCCCGATCGAAGTACTCACGAGAGAGAGCGTCGGTAGTTGTTGTCGCTTCTTGAGGGGTCATCTATTTATTTGGAATTCCGCCTTAAGGCGGGCGTTAATCCCGGCGTTCCGCCTGCAGGCGGGACTCCAAACTAGCTCCCAATGCCCAGACTCTTCGCGTAGCGCGCACCATAGGTGATGATGTATTGAGCCCCCGCTCGTTTGAAAACATGCCATGTTTCCAATAGTGCTTCTTCAAACTTGATTAATCCCTGCTCAGCCAAAACTGACAGCCCGCCGAATTCGCCACTGACCTGGTAAGCACCACACGATAGCCCGGTGGCTTCCCGAATCGGCTGAATCAAATCCAGCGAAGTCAGTCCGGGCTTGACCATCAGGAAGTCGGCGCCCTCTTCCGCGCAGCGAACACTGGCCGCCAGTGCCCCGGTCCGGTTGCGGACGTCCAGCTGGTAGTGTCGTCGATCGCCAAATTGCGGAGCCGAATCGGCGGCGTTACGAAAGGGACCGTAAAAGTTGCTGGCGAATTTTGTGCTGTAACTCATCACGGGCACCAGATTGAATCCATTTTGATCGAGCGCATTACGAATACGCGCGACCCGGCCGTCCATCATGTCGCTCGGGCTGACGCCGTCGGCGCCGGCTTCGGCAAAGGCAATCGCAGACTGGGCCAACTCGTTTAAAGTTTCATCGAGCCTGATTCCCTTTTCGTCCAGCACCGCGCAATGCCCGTGTTTGGTGTTCGAGCAGAGACAGGTGTCGATCCATAGGCAGAGACTGTTCCCGAAGTGCCGCCTTATTTCCGAGATCGTTTGGCGCGTAGCGTGGTGCGAAAATCCGCTTTCTTTTTTCTCGGCCGGGACCGGAAATAGCAGGAACTGCGTAACGCCGTCCGCCAAATCTTTTTCAATCTGCTGCAAAGCCGAATCGATATTGTGACGAGCGTTGCCGCGCAAGCCGGGAATTGGCTCTGCCTGTTTCAATCCTTCGACGACGAAGAAGGGCTGAATCAACTGAGCGCGAGTGAATTCAGTTTCCGCGCATAAATCGCGCAGGTGTTGCGAGGCGCGGAGGCGCATTAGACGCTTCATTGATGGGTTTCCATTCATCGCGTCAGTGTTCGTTGCGACCGCAACGCAACCGACTGGGGCGGAACATCCCGGTTGCGATTTCGTTCTGATTGGCCAGCGAGAACGCCTGCGCTCCAATCATCATTCGGACATCTCCTTCAGCCACTGAGCTTGATCGAGAAAAATATGCGGCTGAACGCCGTTTCTTTCCAAAATCCGCTGAGTATTCCCCGGTCCACAGAAGTGCGTCATGTTTTTCAGCCAACGGTTGCGCGCCAGCCCATATTCAAACAAAGATCCACTTTTCCAGAAGAAATATTTCTTGCCGCTTAGATTAACCGCTCCGTTTTTCGGCACCAGTTTATACGTGCTGAGGGCGGGCATATCACCGTCAGTGTAGCCGCTCTCATGCGTAAGCTTAAGCCAATCGACCGCGGTGCCCACAAGCGTTTCGATCGCCGGCGATTCGTGCTCGCCGAGGCTTTCAGCACAGCCATTCACCCAAACACCACGACGTGTCAGACGCTTCCAGGTCTGCACGCCGCTAGCCCAAACCGTTTGGCCGGGTTGTATGTTCCAATGATCCGGCAACGCGTCCGCTTTGGCAATCCAGAGGGCAACGGATCGCCGAGGCGGGCTGGCGGGGACACTCTCGCGCACAAACCAATCGGCGTCGGATGGACTAAGCGGCCACATTTCGTCCCTTGAAATCTTCGGTGGCCGCGGCGTTGGGGGCGCCAGTGTGCAGCGATCAAGCACCTGCGCGTTATCCGTAAGGCCTCGTACGAAAGTGATCTCTCCGAAAGGACGCCGCAAAACGCTCGCCCCAATTTTTTGATGACAACCACCGCCATAACTTTCAAGGATCCGACGCTCACTCAAGACGGCAGCGAACGTATGGGGACAATTGAGTGGCGCTAACAATTCGCGGATATCTTCCCGCCGGCGTGCGATCTCAATAGCCAGAGCCCCCTGAGCAGGCGCAGAAGGATTTTCTCGCAGTGGCAGGACCATCCACCGGCATTGCAACAGAGCTTCTCGTAATTCTCTTTGGGTGGCAGCGAACTCGGCCTGTGGAGCTTCCAACAAACGGTCCATCGCCGCCTTAGCGACTATCAAGCCGTCGACATCCAGCTGAAGCAGCTTGCGAACGCGCGTAGGCACATTGCCGCGAACACTTATGAAATTGAGTTTGGATAAATTTGCGGGCAGGGCGTCGCGCAGGAATGAATCCAGGTTATAAGCGCGTCTTGGCGATGACGTGAGAACCGACATGACGCCGGTCCGTTCGACCTGCGGCCAACGTTTGCTGGGCACCAACAAGAGATCGCGCGCATCAGCGCGCGGCAAAGTGGCTATGACTTCAGTTTCGCGATCGTCCTCAATAGCCAGATCTTTCCACGAGTGAACGACCAGATCGAACTCGCCTGCCAGAATTCCTTTGCGAAAGTCCTGAGTAAACACGCCTTTTTCGGGCATCTGCCAGAGCGGATCGTCCTGGTTTTTGTCGCCGAGAGATTGGTGAAAGGAATAGTTGATCTCGATTTGAGGATGTGAGAGGCGGAGAGCGTCACCAACCTGGTACGCTTGAATTCGGGCCAGGTCACTGCGACGCGACGCAAGCGTCACGCGCATAAATCTTCCCACCCGAAGGGACGAAACTGCGCCTGCTGCGCTTGGCGTTGGACCAACTGTGTGATTTCAGCGCGCGCGGCTTCGACGTGCTGTGCTAATCTTTCGCGCTCAGCGCGCAAGGCTTCGAAAAGCTCGTGCAGCTTAATCACCGGCCTCGGTAAAGTGATTGGATCGGTTGACGCCTCGCCGCGAAGATCCAGGCACTTGGTGAATGACGCGCTTTGTGCCTGCGTCCAACGTGCAACGTCTTCCGCCTTCATCGGCGCCGCGATCACCAATCCGGCCTCCGCCGGCTCCCACCCAATCCTATCGTCGTTATATTGAGCGAGTTCAATCTCCGGGTACTGCTGCTGAAGATCCTGGGCGTGTTGCCAGCTGCGATAAAATACACGAACTTTCGTTTTGCCGATGAGCCAGGGAAGAATTTCGCGCGCCAGTTTGCCGGAGCCGAGCACAGCCACAGCAGGCATCTCTTTTACATGCTGGCGCACCAAACTGCCGTAGGATTGACTGCCAATTCCCTGCAGATGGCGCGCGCGCACGCGCTTGGCGTCAATCATCAAGTTCGTGGCGAGTTCGCGCAGGAAGTTGCCCGATGATGTTTTGGGAAACTTGGCGTTGAGGAGGAATTCCTTGAACTGTCCCATCACCGCAGTCTCGCCCACGATCGGCGAATTCAGACCGCAAATCACCTCCAGCAGGAATGCATACGCTTGCTGGCCACGAAAAATTTCAACAGCCGGCGAAATGAAATCGTGGCCTTCTATCGTTGCGATGAGATCGCGATTTTCGAGGGCGTTGAGAAAAAGAATACGACGCAGGCAGGTGTGCCATTCGACGCCATTGAGCACCGCGGGCATCTTGTCGCGCGCCTCACGTCGCAGATTGACGATGACGAGTTGGTCAATCACGCGGATATTCTAGGAAATCCGGAATCTCGATTGTCATCGTTTTGTCATGAAAAGCGAGAAAATTTAAAGTGCGGCGACTCGTCGCCGCTTTGGTCAGGGATGAATTTCTTAAGGTTCCTGTACTTCGCTCTAATCCACATGCAAAGCGGCGACACAGTCGCCGCACTCCAAATTCGGACCGTGGTTTTGAAGCCCACGGCCGAGGCATGCCGAAGCGATGGCGCGGAGAAGAAGGACTCCCAGCTTGGTCAATTCTGCGCGGCAATCTGATATTGCTCCAGCTTCCCGTCCGGCATTTCGTACGTCCAGGCGCGCAAAACTTTTTGCGGAAATCTGATTAGATAAACGCGCAGGGTCATGCCGCCGCGCAAGCCCTGATTCACTTGAGTGAATGATTGCGGCGCGCCCAGCGGTCCCAATCCGCTCGCGAAATCTTTCAGCGCCGCTTCATTGAAATAGAAATTTGCGTTATCGGTGAAAAGCGAACGATCTATTTTTCCTTGTTGCAGATCTGCGAAGATCTTCTTTGCCTGCTCAAGCCTGGCTGGTGTGGCCGCGTCGTTCGTGGCGAACAGCAAAGGAGCTATGCCGCCGGCGATTGCGCCCGATGCGCTCGCCGCGTCCTGGTTGGTAAGCACTACGATGGCCGCCCGATCATCGGGGAAAATTGTGTTCTGCGCGGTAAAGCCGGACACTTCGCCGCCGTGCGAAATCGCCCGGTGACCACTCTGCGAATTCACGTCGACCCCGAGACCATAATGAGTGTCCAATCCACTCTTCAACAAAACGTCGGTCTCCATCTCGCGGTATGAAGCAGGCTTCAAAATCTTCTGGTTGATGACGGAGAGGTCCCACTTCGCGAGATCTTCGGCAGTCATTGCCAGCTCTCCGGCCGCAAACATCCAACCCTTTCCCTCTTTCGGCGCCGGGCGCAACGGTCCCAGCGCGTACCGGAGATAACCGCGCGGGTCACTCTCCCCCAGTGGTCCTTCATCGGTATTGAACGTACTCTTGATGCCCAGGGGGGTGAAAACTTTCTGCTGCAGGAATTGAAGCAACGGCAGGTGCGCCGCTCGTTCCGCGATCACCCCAGCAATCACATAATTCGTATTGCTGTACTGCCATTTGGTGCCGGGATCGAAATCGAGCGGCTTCCTGGCCCACGTGTCCATGATCTGTTGGGCGTTTGTCGGCTGCAGCATGCCCGGCATCACGTAATCCTGCGGCCAATAGTCCTGATAGCCCGACGTGTGCGACAGCAATTGACGGATGGTCACCTCGTTCGCGCGCGTAAGATTAGGAATGTATTTGGACACTTTGTCGTCCAGCGAGAGCTTTCCTTCCTCCTGCAAAAGCAGGATCGCCGCCGCCGTAAACTGTTTGCTGATTGAGCCGATGCTGTAACGCATCGACGTGCGGGCCGGTATTTTCGGATCCAGCCGCGCATCGCCATAGGCTTTGACGTACGCAATCTGCCCGTCCTTGACGATCGCAATTGAAGCGCTGGGCACGCCCGTGCGCGCCAGGGTGTCGGTAGCCACTTTGTCGATCTTGTCGGCGAGATCGGTGGGGAGTTGAGTCTGGGCGGCGGCGGAGAACGCTGTCAGAGCGATAACGATCGCAATCACGATGAGATTAACTCGTCTAAGCATGCTGCTCCTTCTTGCGATGCGGCGGTTTGCTGCTGCTTTCTAAGTCGTCGGATAAACCGGCAAAAGCTGCGTCAAGCGTAATCCAAAATTATCTATTCCGGACCGGCAGCACGACCCGCGATGGGTACTGCGGCGAGTGATACACGCGCTCAGTCGCCTTTTGAAAATCGGTGTCCCTGCCGAGCTTGTAATTTGCCATGAACTTCTGCGGATTCCGCGCCACCAGTGGGAACCAAGTGCTTTGTACCTGGACCATTATGCGGTGGCCTTTCTTGAACGTGTGGACGATACCCGGCATCACATAGGAAATTTTTGCCGGGATGTTCGGACGTAACGGCTCCGGCCGTTCGAAACTGTTCCGAAAGCGTGCCGGGAAAGGCTCGCCGCGCAGGAGCATTTCGTAACCGCCGGGGGTTGAGATGCAGGCCGTCGATCCTTCCGGGGGCACAACTCCGGGCGGCAATTTGTAATCGTCAGGAAACACGTCGATGAGTTTCACGATGAAGTCTGAATCCGTACCGCTGGAAGAAACAAACAACTCGGGCTTGATGTTGCCGGCCACAGTAATGTCGTCAGTTAAAGGGTCAGTTTGATAAACGAGCACGTCCGGCCGCGTGGCGGCAAAACGCTGATCCTCGGTCATGAAATCACGAGGATACCTAATCGTGTCCGCATTTCTTTTCTCAGTGTAAGGTACCGGATTCCAGGGATCGCTTACATATTCGTCGAACCATGGTTGGCGCGGAGAGCCACCGTGTGAAGGTGGCAGTTTGCCTGTGAATGGACGCGCGCCGCTAGCGCCGTTTCCAAAAGCAAGTTTGCCGTTCGACATCAAATAGATTGGCGTGTCCGTCGAAACCGTCGGCGACCAGTCCGGCAGATCAGTCCACCGATTAGCGCCGGTGTCGAATACATTCACTTCTTTGATTTCTGAAATGTCGCCTTTGTCTTTCAGGAAGTGGTTGAAGAAAGGCAACTCGAAATGTTCGCGATAATAGACGCCGGTCTTGGTCCCAAAGTAAGCAGTGCCCAGCCAATCGCCATCTGATCGCGCCCACCCGCCGTGGAACCATGGCCCCATGACCAGCACGTTAAATATTCCCGAATTTAGCTTTTCGATACTCTGATAAGTTCCCAACGTACCAAATAAATCCTCATCGTCATACCAGCCACCCACGGTCATCACGGCCGCGTGGATATTCCGAAGGTTGGGAAAAATATTCCGCTCTTTCCAAAATTGATCATAGTTCGGATGCGCCAACAGCTGATCCCAGAACTTGATGCGAAACCCTAACTGTTTCTCGAATGCATCGCCGGAGTTTTTCAATCCGCCCATGTTGAGGTAGTACTGATAGCCGTCCTGCGTGCCGTAACTGAATTGCTTGACGTAATCGTTGTTCGAAGTGGGTGCCGGGCGGGGCTGGCCAAAGCCGGTGAAGAAAGCAAAATTCTGCGCGAGGAACAGCGCCCCATTGTGTTGAGTATCATCGCCGTGGAACCAATCTGACACGGGGGCCTGTGGCGAGATGGCTTTGATCGCCGGATGGCCGTCGATACCGGCCATTGAAGTGTAAAAGCCCGGATAAGAAATTCCGTAGACTCCCACCCGCCCGTTGTTGTTCGGCACATTCTTAATCAGCCAGTCAACTGTGTCATAGGTGTCAGTCGTCTCGTCGATTTGATTTCCTTTCTTGTTCGGAATGTACGGCCGCACGTCTTCATACACGCCCTCGCTCAGGTAGCGCCCGCGCACGTCGCCATAAACAAAGATATAACCTTCGCGCGCAAACAGTTCGTCGGGGCCGAGCAGAGTCTTGTAGTTATTGGGGCCATAAGGCGCGACACTATAGGGCGTGCGGTCGAACATGATCGGATATTTCTGTTTCTTGTCCTTCGGCTCATAGATACATACGAAAAGTTTCACCCCATCGCGCATTGGAATCATCACTTCGCTCTTGGTGTAATGACTCTTAATGTAGTCAGCGAGTTCCTTTTGCTGCGGTGTCATCTGGGCGGGTTGAGCGAATGAGATCGTCGCTAACAGAAGCAGGCAGGATGAAGCCAACCCAAACTTAAGGAAGCAGTAATTTTTCATGATTCTCCCATTTCAGAAAGCATATCTCTTACGTTCTCCAGGCTACAGCTAACGCAAATCCGCCCGCCTCAACATCTCCAGAAACTGCTTTTGCGTACGCATATCAATTGACTGGGCCACCAGCTTGCCTTCGCGATTGTAAACAAAACTCTTTGGAATGCCCTCGACATGGAAGAGGAGGTTTACCTTGCGCCCGGGATCCAACAGGACCGGATACGTCACGGGCCGGGCGGAAAGGAATGGCTTCACCTTGAGGACGTCCTCATCAGAAATTGCGAGTATTACGAAGCCCTGATCCTTGAATTTTTTGTAGAGCGCATCCAGGTCAGGCATCTCTTTTCTGCACGGCGGACACCAGGTGGCCCAGAAATTCACGAGCACAATTTTTCCCCGCAGCTCATGCAACGTCCAACTCTTTCCCGACAGATCTGTCAACGTGAAATCAGCTTTCTGTCGCGCCTGATCGTCTCCTTCGAGCTTTGCCATCGCCGCCGCATATTGCGGATTGTCGACTGAAGCTTGTACGCCTTCATAACGCACCAGGGTCGCCAATTCGACATAAGGGAAAGCCGGCTCACTTCCATTCATCGACGGTGGTTGTTCGCGCAGCGCATCTGCCAAAGTGGTTGCGACTTCCTGTAAGGTGTCGTGGCCGAAATCTCCTTCGGTCGAGAGATTCGCCAGACCGTTCGCCAAACTAAGTTTGTGCGCAGTTTTCGGCAGCCGCCGAATATCGAGCGCCAGTTGTTTAGTGGTGCGCGCCCTGACATGGTCGGATAAATCTCTAAGTTGGTTGAGCTGATCGCCGATCGCCGTCTCATCCCTGGTCCAGGTTCCCTGCTGACCATTTGCAACGCGTGGCGGAAGCGCCAGTAGCGCCAGGATACCGACGATAAAAGCAGTTGCCTGAACGAACGCGCTTGCGTTCATAGCCCATTTTGTTTGACTCATATTGATATCTCGCGCGGTTCCCGGGATTTAATCATCATTTTCGCAAACTCGCAAAGGCCGAGTTATGATTGCCCTTCGCACAGGTAGGCTGCGGCGGAAAAGTTTGGAGCATCGCGTTCACCCGAACCGTCCCCGCGGCGGGTTCGCCACCAGATACTCAGAATATGAGGTTGCCGGTGGCCGAAGGGCCTGGCCGGCCGTGGCCAACGCGATTTTCAACGCCCTCAGTGTTCGCTTGCGGTCTCTTCCGTTAGTTCCGAAAGGATTAAAGATCTCGTAATGACGCGGCAACCGAGTCTTGCTCGAATTTAACGGCATCGTTGAGAGCGATGAAACCTGACTGTACTTCTCCGGTACGCTAGTCAGTACCAAGTTCAATCGATATCGCAGGACAAACATTCAAAACGCAATCGCGTTCGTGGATTTGCCTTTCATCATTCTCGTTTCCACAGTTCATCAGCACGGCCTTCCGTTTGCTCGCCAGTATTCACAACTTCAATAATTTCTCAATGGGAGGCAATGGATGAGGGAAGAACAGCTTAATGAGCTTTTGTATCAGGGATTGGAAACAGAATTGGGTGGGGTGCAGATTTACGAGGCTGCCGTTCGCTGCGCGCTCAACGATGAACTGAAAGAGGAATGGGAAAAATATCTCGATCAGACACGTACCCACGTTCAGATCATGCAGCAGGTGCTTACCGAGCTGGGTCTCGATCCGGAAAAGGAGACGCCCGGGCGCAAAGTTGTCCGCTACATCGGCGAATCACTGGTGACGGCAATTGAAATGGCGCGTAGTGCGGGCGAACCGGAAGCCGCGCAGCTCGTCGCGGCGGAAGCCATTGTGCTAGCGGAAACGAAGGACCATCAGAACTGGCACCTGATCGGTGAAGCAGCGGGCAAGGTTAAAGCGAAGGTTGCCGAGGTGCTCGAGGAAGCCCAGGAACAGATTGAAGATGAAGAGGACGAGCACCTCTATCACACAATGGGTTGGGCACGAGAGCTTTGGATGGAATCGCTTGGCATGAACGCAGTGCTGCCACCGCCGGAAGAAGTCAAAGACGTGAACACGGCCATTGGCGCGGCGCGCGCGCAAAATGCTCGAAGCGAAATGATGTAGTTAGACGAACCAATCCTCCGCTTCACTCGCGGCGTTAGAGTACAACTATTGATGGTGCTCTAACGCCGTAAACCTTTTTTCTGGTTTTTGAATCCATCTCTGCAAGGGTATATTATCTGCTCATGCTGAAAGTCAGCGACATGGGTCCTGCTGAAATGCATGCTCTGCTTCAGAGCAAGAGTTTTGGTCATTTGGGGTGCGCCCGCGACGGGCGCCCTTATGTCGTGCCGATGCATTACGCGTACGACGGGAAAGACCTGTACTTTTTCACGACCCAGGGAATGAAGACTCAGTTCATTGAAGCCAACCCGCAAGTTTGCCTGCAGATCGAGGACGTCACGGCCAGCAGCAACTGGCGGAGCGTCATGGTAATTGGCCGCGCGAACGAACTGACTACCGCAGACGAACTGCAGCGCGCCATGAAACTCATCACTGAGCGAAATCCTTCGCTCACGCCGGCAATCAGCGCAACGCAGGTCGACGCACTCGGCCGCGCAGTCGACATCGCACTCTATCGCATCACGCCAGAGATAATTGACGGCCGGCACACCGTCTCATAGCCCTTGCTCATCCGCAACCGAAAGTTTCACCGTGTCGTTTTCATTGCGGCCGGAATTTACAAAATTGCCTGGGGAATTTACGCCCTGTACGATTCACGATGGCTGTTTCGATTTTCGGATTGCCGCTCTTAAACCATGCCCAGATCTTCGTCTGCCTCCGAATGGTGGTCGGACTTTACGGCATCATTTATCTCGACGTCTCCCGATTTTCCGAAGCGGGGTTGGGTGTTGGCAGCAGTCGGGTTGATCGGCAAAACTTCTCCGGCCAATCGGATTGGCCCAGCTGATATGGTCAAGCGCTGGCCCAAATCAACGATCATCTTGTGTTTGACGAAGACTTAACCTGGTGGATTCCGTTCGGGCTTTATCTGTATGACGCTGGCCGGCCTTCGTCACAGGCTTTCGTTCTTTTTAAGGCAAACTACCGGCCAAGGATCGATGACATTAGGCGGTGTCGCCCGCATCTACATCCGATCCATCAAGAGTCTGCATACCGCTGACACGTCAGCACACGCTTCATCGGGCCGTCAGGTAGTTTTAGAGGGACGTAAGTTGCGCGTTCAACGAGCATATCCCCAGGACCACCGGCTAATTGACATGCGAATCATCGCATAAAAGAAGACGATCGATGCGAGCCGTTCGCTCTCACCAATTTTATCTACTCGGGCTCTTTCTGCTTGCCGCGCTGATGGCCTCCTCATCAAACATCAACAGCTATTTTCTCTCAGATGACTTTGTGCAAATCGGCAAAGTTCTGCATGGAGATTTTTCTGTCAGCTGGGGACAAGAGCACGGCGGATTTTTTCGACCGCTGTTTATCTGGAGTTATGTGATTGACAGCCGCATCTGGGGCGCTCGTCAATTTGGATATCACTTTACAAACGTCATTCTCCACGGGGTAAATGCCTTTCTGGTTTTCAAACTTGCTGCCAGGCTACTCCAGCGTTTCGTTCCCCTGCCTGGGCGCGCGTCAGGCGTGGCCATAGCCGCCGGCGCGCTTTTCCTGCTGCATCCGTCGCACACAGAAGCGGTCACCTGGATTTCAGGACGACCGGATCTGATCGCCACCTGCTTCGTGCTTGCGTCGCTGCTCGCTTATATTTCGTATGCACAAGTCGCCCGGACCTCGCGACTGGTGGCCTCGCTAGTATGTTTTATGCTGGCCCTGTTAGCGAAAGAATCAGCGATCTGTCTGCCTTTTCTCATCCTCGTCTTCAGCGCTACGTGCCCCGACGGTGGCCGCAAAAGCAGCCACATTCTGAAAACAATCGCACTATTCCTATCAATTCTGGCCGGATTTATCCTGGTCCGCGCTTTCTTTATCGGCTCGATTATCGGTGGGTATGGGACCAGTCAGCACCTGAACTTTTCACCGGGCTGGATTCGCGACCGCCTGTTGGAAGCGGCCGCGCGATCGCTTTTGCCGCCACTCCCGGCAACATGGTTGCCATTCTTGTTCAAGCCTCTGCAATCGCCAATCTTTTACTTGATCGTAGTAATAACGTTTGCGGGAATTGCGACTGCAAGCCTCGTCCGAAACCGATTGTATGAAGCACCCGAGCGAAAAATTCAGAATCGATTTATGGTCACGCTTGTCGCTTTGTTTTTGGTGTCTTTGCTCCCCGTCATCAACCTACGACTGAGTCTGTATGAAACCCTGGGCGAAAGGTTCTTATATCTGCCGACTGTGTTCGCGTGCATGCTGATGGCGTATGTTTCTTCCTTACTGATTCACAGTCGGATCACCCGGCTCCTTCTATTAATTTGCGTGTTGGGATTTTGCTCGTGGAGTCTCTATCGAACAAATATGATTTGGCGCCAGGCCGCCAGGCTTTCGCACAACGTGCTTGCAGACTTGGCCACTTCCGCCTCAGACGAGCAACTTGTGATCCTCAACGCCCCGGATAATCTGCGCGGCGTGCCCGTGTTTCACAACGGCCTGTCCGAAGCCCTGAAGTATTTTGAGAGCCGGAGCCAGCAGGTCGAGATCATTGCGTATCAAAATTTGCAGACCCCGAATGACCGGATATTTTTGATTGAGAGTGCGGACGCAATGAGTATGAGCCCTGGCTCGAGCTTCGATGCCTACCGCTTATCATCGTCCGAGTGCTGGGAAGTTGTAAGTCAATCTGCCCAGACCGTGCAGCTTCGCGCAAGGGCTTGCTCGGCTGTTCCCCAAATTTTCTACTACAGCGGGGGACGGATAAACAAGCTTTCTGGTGCCTGGCCCCAGACTCAGCGCTAGTTGAAATCTCCGCGGCGCAAACAGTCCAGTAGATGATTCACAGATCGCAGCAGCGCCTGGGCATTGCGATCCATGCGATTAACTGCATCGCGGTGCATTGGTGATAGGGGCGTCTTTTGATCGCGCTCCAGCAGTTGACACATACCGATAATCACATTAAGCGGGGTGCGCAACTCGTGACTCATATCTCTTACAAAATGACTGTCGTCACATTTTCGACTAAATGGATTCTCATGAAACTCGCGCTGTTTATGTGGGGCATCTGTTATGGGTTTCACTCAGTTATGCTCTCGTCACGAATCTCCGCCAAGGGATCCGGGCAGCGAGGCCTCCCGTTCTCGCCCTTTCCAGTCAATTCATGTGCCCCAGCCCGGTAACTCGAATTTTCTAAGACTCTGGTTTCAATTAGGATACGCGTCGAAATTTTTTGTCCATTCATGGCACGTTATCGGGCGCTCTCAGGGCGATTCCAGTACATTACTAGGTGATTGCGCACGCGAAGACTTCCGTAACGCCAGGAATCGCTGCAGCAGCTTGGTAAGATGATCGAAGTCGATGGGCTTCGTGACGTATTCATCGCAGCCGGCCTCGAGAGCCTCACTGCGAGATTGTGGTGAATCATGCGCAGAGACCGCCACAATCGGAACCGCCTTTAGGCCCTTCTTTTGCCGAATCAGCCGCGTCGCTGCCAGGCCATCCAGCTTGGGCAGACTCAAATCCATAAGAATCAGCACGGGGCGCGCTTCGACCGCCATCTTGACAGCCTGTTCGCCATCACTGGCTTCAAGCACGTTATACCCCGCCATCTCGAGCAGCCGTCTCATCATGAAACGGCTGTCCTCGAAATCTTCCACCACCAGGAATAAGTCTTTAGCTCTCTTCATCGCCTCACTCGAACCGGAATATTTCCAATTTTACCTTACATTTCGCATTAGTAGCATACGATCCCGCTAGTCTGCTATCCTGTCGAATTGAAACGCGACACAAAAAGGTAAACTAATCGAGTTCATTTCGTACACTTTGTCGCTAAAATTGCCTCGTCTGAGAATGCAACCCGCACCAGCCATCACTTCTGATTCAGCGGAGCTCGAGAAGTTAGGGCGCGCGACGCTGGAAATCGTTCACGATCTAAAGAACCAGCTAAACGGACTCAAATTGTACGCCACGTTTCTTCGAAAACGGCTCGAACGAGCAGATCAACCCGTCGAAGAGCGCGAAACGCTTGCGAAATTGATCGGCGGACTCGATCGCGGCGCGAAGGATTTAACGGCACTGGTGCGTTACGCGAGGCCGCTTGACCTACGCCCCCAGCCACACACAGATCTGCGTCGCATTGTTGCGAATGTAATAGCAGACGCTGCTGAACGCGAGACGGGGGGTTTGCCGCGCACCACCATCGCAGCTCAAATTGAAGGCCAGGGGCTTTTTGGCGACTTCGATCCCGGGGCTCTGAGCGATGCGATTAAGGCAATAACGGATGACGCGCGCGCAATGCTCTCTGCGAAAGATCCACGGACGCTTTCGATCAGCGTGAGCACACAGCCGGGGGGGGCTGTGATTGAATGGCGCGGCGGGAATTTCACCGCTCGCACCGGACTGCTGGCCGGACCGAACGGCTGCGGGACGATTCAAGCCGAACTGGCCACCAGGATTATCGAAGCACACGGCGGCAATGTGAGCTGTGATCAGAACGTGATCAGAGTGTCGCTGCCGTTATCAAATAAATCCTAAACACTCAGTAGATACTCTCGTAAAATAATAATGACCAAAACCAAATCTCAAGACGTTCGCATTCTGGTGGTCGATGACGAGCCGATGATGAGCGACTCGCTGCGCCAGCATCTCGTCGAGGAAGGTTACGCCGTTGACACCGCCGCCAGTGGCGCTGAAGCAATCGATCTCTTTGATGGCGGCGCGCACCATCTGGTGATTTGCGATGTGCAATTGCCGGACATGGACGGCTTGACGCTGTTGCGGCATATGAAAGACGCAAAGCCCAACACCGAAGTAATCGTCGTGACTGGTTACGGCTCAGTGCAAACTGCGGTTGAAGCAATTAAAGGCGGCGCGTTTTATTTCGTCGAAAAACCGTTCGACTTTGAAGAGCTGTTGCCGCTGGCTGAAAAGGCACTCGAACGGCGTCAACTGATGGCTGAAACCGAAAACATGCGGCGGCAGCTTTCGACTCGCGCTGAGTACTTCAATATCATCGGCTCGTCGAAACAGATGCAAACGATTTATGAAACGATCGAGTCGGTCGCCAAGTCCGATGCGAATGTCTTAATTGTCGGCGAGTCAGGCACCGGCAAGGAACTGATCGCCAACGCTATTCACTACAATTCCCTGCGCGCCAAAAAACCATTCATCAAAGTGAATTGCGCGGCGCTGCCGAAAGAACTGATTGAATCGGAATTGTTTGGACACACCAAGGGTGCGTTCACCGGCGCCCACGCCGACAAAGAAGGCCTGGTGCAACACGCTGCCGGGGGCTCGCTGATGCTCGATGAAATCGCCGAGATGCCGGTTGAGTTACAGCCAAAACTTCTGCGAGTCTTGCAGGAGCGCACCTGTCGCAAAATCGGCTCAGAAAAAAGCTACCCGGTCGATTTTCGCTTGATCACTTCAACCAATCGCATGCCGGCTGACGCGATTCGCGATGGGCTGCTGCGGGACGATCTTTTCTATCGCATCTCTACGATTACAATCCACGTACCGCCCTTGCGCGAGCGCATGGAAGACATTCAGTTACTCACCGACCACTTTCTCAAATTGTACGCCGAAAAATACGAACGGCCGATCGCCAACGTCTCTCAATCGGCCTATCAGCGTTTGTTTGCTCACCCCTGGCCGGGCAATGTGCGCGAGCTGCAAAACGTGCTCGAGCGCGCGGTTTTGCTGGCGAAAAGCGATCGCGTCGAGCCCGTCGATTTACCTTTCGACAACGGCAGCGCCAGTGCTGCCGCGCCGACTTTGTCGTGGGACGTGCCGCCCAACATGACGCTTGAAGACATCGAAAAGTTCGTTATAGAACGGACGTTGCAACGCACCGGCGGAAACAAACAGAAAGCCGCGAACATGCTCGGCATTTATCGGCCGCGTCTTTACAGCAAGATCAAGAAATATAAGATCGGGGTGGACGCGGTGAGCGCGAATTAATCAGCCCACCAGAAATCATTACAATTTGAGATTTCAGATCTGAGTCTTAGAAATCGAGAGGAACCAGACCGTGCCATCTTACCCTGAAGATCGCCGACAATCCCCCAGACTGGACGCCAACCTCCAGGCCCGACTCGAGTTTAGTGTGCTGCTGCGCGAAGCTGACGCGACCACGAGTGGGGTGCAACACCTGCGCGCATGCGCAGGACACACGGTCAACATCAGTAAGCACGGACTGGCGGTCGTCCTATATGCCCAGAACATCGACGAACAGTATCTGATGGGCGGTGAAGGCTCGATGGCCATCGAACTCGATCTGCCCAACGGCCTTTCGCTGGAGATCCAGGCGACGCCGGTGCGGGCTGAAAAACTGGAAGAAGGTTATCTAATTGGCGCCCGGATCAGCGGCATGAAACCGCGCGATCGAGAATTGTTCGAAGAGTATTTGGAAGAGATAGGGGAAGATTAGCAGCCGCGGATTACACAATATTGCTACGCGTACTCAAACTCTGTGTTAATCCGTCTCTATTTGGGGCCGATTCTTTTTCTGCTTCAGTCAACCTGATAAGTTGCGACGCTGGTGGGAGTTTCCCAGCACTTCACCTTATAAATCTGCACCCGATGGTCGTTAAGTTTAGCGGCCAGTTTGCCGAGCACAAACCGGGCCACGTTTTCCGCCGAAGGGTTTTGCTCCTCGATGAAAGGCTCTAACTCGTTGAGGTTTTTGTGATCGAGATAGGTGACCAGTTCATCCGCCGCTTCCTTGAGGTCAACGAAATCGACCAGCAAACCGATGTGGTTCAACTCGCTGCCCCGCGCATAGATCTCGATCTTATAATTGTGGCCGTGCAGGTTTTCGCACTTTCCCTTGTAGCCGCGCAGTTGATGCGCGCTGGAAAAGTTGCGCTCAATCATGACTTCAAATTGTCCGGGCATGAATAACAGTTTCAGGTTTCAGGGTCAAAGTTTCAAGTTGATTGTAAAGACTGGAGCCAAGCGGACGGGCTCCATCGTCGGACTTAGTGAACAAATACTGCAACTCCAACCATACGATCCGTTCGCACGCTGAACGCCCTAAACCCTGCTCGAGCCGGAAGCTTGAAACCTGAGATCTGAAACTGGATTCGCAAAGAACTGCGATAACTCATCGACATTCGAGGTAATCCGGCACGGCGGCAAACTCTTAAGAAAACTTTGTCCATACATCTTCGTTCGCAGTCGCGGATCGAGCACGGCCAACACGCCGCGGTCCGTAGTGCTGCGAATCAGACGGCCCAGTCCCTGCTTGAGGCTGATGATCGCCTGCGGCACGCTGTACTCATAAAAGCTCGAGCCGCCCTGCTCTTCAATATGACGTTGGCGCGCGGCGATGATCGGATCGCTCGGCACGGCGAAGGGCAATTTGTCGATGACCACGCAAGACAGTTGCTCGCCGCGCACATCGACACCCTGCCAAAAACTCGCGGTCGCAAACAGAACTGCATTCGGCGTCTCGCGAAATCGCTTTAGCAGCTCGCCCTTTGAAGCACTGCCCTGAACGAAACATGGATAATCGATCTGCGAAGCGACACGCTCGAACATTTCATTCATGCCGGCGTTGCTCGTCGAAAGGACGAAGGCGCGCCCTTCGGTAGAGTTGACAATCTTGATTACCTGTTCCGCGGCCGCCGCTCCCCACTGTGCCGAGCGCGGGTCCGGCATTTGCGGCGGCAGGTAAAGCAATGCCTGATTTTCAAAATCGAAGATCGACGCGGCGATCATTTCTTCACCTTCGTCGAGTCCGAGCCGTTCACGAATAAATCTAAAATTTCCACCGCTGGAAAGCGTAGCCGAGGTGAGCACCACCGTCGGCACCCTTTCGAAGAGCTTGTCCTGCAAAAGGCCCGAAACGTCAATAGGCGAGGCGCGCAGAAAGACCCCCCGGCCTCTCCGCTCCAACCAGTAAACGAATTGCTTGTCGGCAGCCTTTACGATGAAATTCAAATCGAACCGAAGCTGACGCGCGCGGCGCAAAATGCTTTCTGCATCCGCCGGCGCATCTTTTAAGATGTCGAGCGCCGTTTCGAGGCGGTTCAGCGCGTTGTCGAGCGCATTGTAGGGAGTCCCCGCATCCCCCGTGGTCAAGCTAATGCCGCGTGCCGCCAGTACAAACCTGCCATCCAAACCCCGGCCTTCGGGAAATGAAAACCAGAACAAGTCGGCAAAGCGCTGAATCCGAGCACCGACACGCCCCAGTTCTTTTTCGGCTTCGCGATCTTCGATCTTCAAATAGCTTATGTCTCGCAGCAAATCGTCGAGCTGATAATTCGAAACTCCGGATCCAAAATATTCTGACGCGACATCTTCGATCTGATGCGCTTCATCCAGAATTACCGCTGCATAATCCGGCAGCACGGCGCCATACGCGCCATTGCGCAGGGCCAGGTCAGCAAAAAACAGATGGTGGTTCACCACAATCACATCGGCGTCCATCGCGCGCTGCCGCATGCGCGTGAGGAAGCAGGGTTCGTAGTCAGGACATTTCTGACCGAGGCAGGTATCCGACCGCGCGTCGATGTGGCGCCAGAACGGAAGGTTCTCAGGGAGATTTGAAAGCTCGCCGCGGTCACCGGTTTCAGTCTGGGTGGTCCAGCGAAAGACTTCATCAAACTGGTCGATTTGGTCGAGGCCCTCGAGAAACGGCGTGCTCTCCGCGCGTTTGATCCGGTGCAGGCAGGCGTAGTTGTTCCTTCCCTTCATCACGGCCGCGCGAAACTTGGCCGGCAGCGTCTGCTGCAGAAACGGGATGTCTTTGTCCATCAGCTGCTCTTGCAAATTCTTTGTGCCCGTCGAGATGACGACCCGAGCGCCGCTGCCGCAGGCTGCCGCGATCGCGGGCACGAGATAAGCGAGCGTCTTGCCGGTCCCGGTTCCGGCTTCCACGATCAAATGACGCTTCTGCTCAAAAGCGCGTAGAACGGCCTCGGCCATTTCTATCTGGCCGGGCCGGTGTTCATACTCAGGATGAGCTTTGGCAATGAGGCCGTCAGGCCCGAAGATTGATTGCATCGGAATAGATTAGTTTACTTTTTTCCCAAGGCGCTCCCATTTTACGCCCTCTGGCGGCCGCGTTCACGCGGCTTGCCCCGCAGGTTTCCAGACCAGCGTTTTAGGGTCTTCGCCGCGTTAGCGGCGCTTGAATTTAAACCGGCCTTTCAAGGCCGGCACTACGATGACAAAAATGATTGCGTCACCTAGTGACGCCTGAATTATCCCAACAAGTAACGGTCATCGTAAACATCGGAGCCGCGTTCACGCGGCTTGCCCCCCAGGTTTCCAGGTTAGCGCTTTTAGGGTCTTCGCCGCGTTAGCGCTTGAATTTAGGCCGGCCTTTTAAGGCCGGGGCACGCCGACGAAAATGATTGCGTAGCGTAGCGACGCCTGAATCATCCCCAAAGGTAACGGTCATCGTAAACATCGGAGCCGCGTTCACGCGGCTTGCCCCGCAAGTTTCCAGGCCAGCGTTTTAAGGTCTTCGCCGCGTTAGCGGCGCTTGAATTTAGGCCGGCCTTTCAAGGCCGGCACACGATGACAAAAATGATTGCGTCGCGTAGTGACGCCTGAATCATCCCCAAAGGTAACGGTCATCGTAAACATGGCAGCCGCGTTCACGCGGCTTGCCCCGCAGGTTTCCAGGCCAGCGCTTTTAGGGTCTTCGCCGCGTTAGCGGCGCTTGAATTTAGGCCGGCCTTTTAAGGCCGGGGCACGGTGACAAACATGATTGCGTCGCTTAGTGACGCCTGAATTATCCCCAAAGGTAACGGTCATCGTAGTCGACCCCGTACTTCTGCAACAACTCAAGATACTCTTCCTGAAAAGTCGTCTTCCGGTGATGTTCGCGCTGATTCTTGATGTACTCAATCAACTCTGGAACCTGAGACTTGCTTACAGTAAATCCGCCATACCCTGCCTGCCATTCGAAACCACGCAGCTTCGAAAACTCTTCGTGGATCCACTTTGAGGAGTCACCCTTCAGATATTGTGCGATTTGACTCGGCGCAATGGTCGGCCGAGCAAGTACTAAAGCGTGTATGTGATCGTCAATCCCGCCCACTTGAATTGCCGTCATTTTGTGTTTGCGAGCGATGCCGCCAATGTACGCCCAAATGCGAGTTTCGATTTCACGTGTGATCCAAGGCTCGCGGTTTTTCGTGCTGAAGGTGAGGTGATAATTGAAAGACGTGTAGGTATTAGCCATGAGGTGCCTCCTTTTCAGTCGTCGCTACGCGACGCACATGCGCGGCGAACGCACTCCGGCCTTGAAAGGCCGGGCTAAATTCATCGGTCGCTACGCGATCATCTTCTCACCCGTAAACCAGCTGGCAGTACAATTGGGGTAACGCGGCATGAAGGCTGCTGGATTGGCCTTCGTATGCAACAACGCCTCAGCGTCCCGGACGCACCCGTGCCTCATTCGTGGTAACCGCACATTAACACACACGTCAACGCAAAATTTCTGCAACGGCCAGGATTCGTCGTTACCTTTTTTTCTGTGGAGGGTGTGAAACCTGCGGATGTTTTAGGCCGTTCGCTCGCTGGCGCGGCTCTTCAGTCTCTTCGCATATAAAGGAAACCTGGCAGTCAATTCACCCACGCTTCTCTTGACATCGTTGCGCACTGCTTCCGACTCAGGTTCGCGTACGATCGCGGCAATCAGGCGCCCGATCTCCTGCATTTCGGGCTCTTTCATTCCGCGCGTGGTGACTGCTGGAGTGCCAATACGCAGCCCCGAGGCCACGAACGGCTTGTTTTGATCGAAAGGAATCGTGTTCTTATTGACAGTGATGTGCGCGGCCTCAAGGGCCTTCTCGGCAGCTTTGCCCGTGATTCCCTTCCCGTCCATCCACACATCGACGAGCATCAAGTGATTGTCAGTGCCGCCGGAAACTATACGCAGCCCCTCCTGCTGCAACTCAGCGCAAAGGGCTTTTGCGTTAGCCAGGATCTGACGCTGATATTCTTTGAAGTCGCCGCGCAGCGCTTCGCCGAACGCCACCGCTTTCGCAGCGATGATGTGCACGAGCGGACCGCCCTGCACGCCGGGAAACAGACGTCGATCGATCTCTTTGCCGTGTTCGGCTTTACAGAGAATCAAACCGCCGCGCGGCCCACGCAGCGTCTTGTGCGTCGTTGTCGTCACATAGTCCGCGACCGGCACCGGCGAGGGGTGCAGGCCCGCGACAATTGGCCCGGCAATGTGCGCGATGTCCGCGAACATGCGGGCACCAACGCCGCGCGCAATCTCACTGATGCGTTTGAAGTCAATGATGCGCGGATAGGCCGAGGCGCCACAGACTATCAATTTCGGTTTGTGTTCTTCAGCCAGCCGTTGCAACTCGTCGTAGTCTATAGTTTCAGTTTCTCGGGACACGCCATAATCCGCTACTTTGTAGCTCAAGCCGGAAAAATTCAGGGGATGCCCGTGCGTCAAATGCCCGCCATGCGAAAGGTTCATTCCCAGGATCTGATCGCCGTACTGAATCGCCGCGAGATAGACAGACATGTTGGCCTGGGCGCCGCTATGCGGCTGTACATTCGCATGATCGGCCCCAAACAGTTCTTTCGCGCGATCAATCGCGGCCTGCTCGATAACGTCGGCCCATTCACAGCCGCCATAGTAGCGCTTACCCGGATAACCTTCCGCATATTTATTGGTAAAGACCGAGCCGGCAGCTTCAAGCACAGCTTCACTCACAAAGTTTTCGGAAGCGATGAGTTCCAGCCCGTTTGCCTGGCGCGCGACTTCGTTATCAATGGCAGTGGCGACCAACGGATCGGTTTCGGCCAGCGGAAGATTGAGCAATTTATTCATTCACTGCTCCAAAACTTGGCAGAGCACACAGAGCGCAGAGAAACCAACTTAAAGTTTCGAAACACAAAATCATACATAGTTTCCGTTATCCTCGGTGTCTCCTTCGCTCTGTAGCTCCTTCACTGCGTGATCGGCGAATTCCTCGCGCTCGATGTCGCGAATCTTTTCCACCCGGCGTTCATGACGTCCCGCGTCAAATTTTGCGTTGAACCATGCCCGCACAATGCCGGGTAGTTGTTCCCGTGGGGTAGTGCGTGCACCAAGGGCCAAAACGTTTGCGTCGTTGTGCTCGCGGGCGAGCCGCGCCGTTTCTTTGTTCCAGGCGACCGCGGCGCGTATGCCGGGAACTTTGTTGGCAGCGATGGCCATGCCGGTCCCCGATCCGCACACGAGCACTCCCTGTTCGACGTGGCCGCTGGCAACCTCATCGCCGACCTTCCGAGCATAGTCGGGATAATCCACCGATTCCTCGGAACGCGTGCCAAGATCTTCAAACTGAATTCCGAGTTCAGTCAGCAGCGGTTTTAGACGTTCTTTCTCCTCAAAACCGGCATGATCGCTGGCGATGGCAATCTTCATAAGTGAGATCAACTTTCGAATTGGTGAAGCTGGATGGTACATCACGAGATTATGCACTCGCAAACCGGAAGGCAAATCGATTTCGCGGGTTCGCTGCGAGCTATTTATGGTCGGGAACATACGAGATCTAAGCTCGTTGAGGACGACACACAGCTCTTACGCTCAGAAACGAGTTGATGTAAGGACAAACGAGGACCTAATAGTATGAATATTGGGCCCACGGGCTGCGCCCTTTATGCCGCGCACGATGTCAATTTGCGTTCGTGTATTCGCTAAGCGAGAATGCTTCCTCTATGCGCTGGTCACAATATTTCATTCCTACGCTTCGCGAGGACCCGGCGGACGCCGAGGTAGTTTCGCACAAACTGTTGCTGCGCGCGGGCATCATTCGTCAACTTTCGGCCGGAATCTACTCTTATCTGCCGATTGGACAACGGGTAGCTTTCAAAGTAATGCAGATTTTGCGGGAAGAGATGAACCGCGTCGGCGGACAGGAATTTTATCTACCCGCTTTGCATCCGGCGGAACTTTGGCAGGAGTCCGGGCGTTGGAGCGCGATTGGCGACGACATGTTTCGTTTGAAAGATCGCAAGGGCGCGGACATGTGCCTGGGCATGACGCATGAAGAGATAGTCACTTCCATTGCCCGTAACGAGATTCGCTCGTACAAACAGTTGCCGCAGGTTTGGTATCAGATTCAAATAAAGTTCCGCGACGAGCCGCGGCCAAAATCGGGCCTCATGCGGCTGCGCAGCTTCATCATGAAAGATGCGTACTCTTTCGATGTTGACTGGGATGCGCTCGATCGTTCGTTCAGGGACCAGCGCGAGGCTTACAAACAGATTTTCACGCGCTGTGGAATTCAGTTTTCAATCGTCGAAGCATCGTCAGGATCCATGGGCGGGTCAGAGTCGAATGAGTTTGTTGCCAAAACGGACGCGGGGGAAGATTTGATCGCCAGCTGTCCAAACTGCGGCTATGCGGCAAATATCGAGAAAGCAACTTCGCGACTGGCGAAAATCGAAGAGGATTCGGGGCCGGCCGCGCCCGAAGAATTTCCGACTCCCGGCGTGCGGACGATCGAAGATCTGGCGAGAACTCCTTATCTGGTCGCGGCGAACAGGCAAATAAAATCGCTGGTTTACTTTGCGACCATGAACGGTGAGTCACGTCCCGTATTAGCTCTGCTCCGCGGTGATCATCAACTGCATGAGGTGAAATTTGGTGACGCGATAGCTTCAACCGCGGCGCGGCCCGCACAGGCGCAAGAGATCCGCGAATTGCTTGGTGCGAGCGCGGGGAGCTTAGGCGGTGTGGGTGCGAAAGCGAACGCTCGCAAATCGAATCACAATCTACTCATCATCGCGGACCTGGGTCTTAAAGGCCGCCGCAACCTGACAACCGGCGCCAACAAAGACGACCATCACATCCGCGGCGTCGAAATCGAACGCGATATCGAAGTCGATCAGTGGGCGGACCTGCGTACGGTTAATTCAGGTGAAGCGTGTCCACGCTGCGAGACAGGCCGCCTCGAAGTCTTCAGGGCGATGGAGATTGGCCACATATTCAAACTCGGAACAAAGTATTCCGAATCGATGGGCGCCAACGTCCTCACCGCTGACGGTAAGCAAGTCCCCATCGTGATGGGGTGTTACGGCATCGGCGTCGAGCGAATCATCACTGCAGCCATCGAACAGAACAATGACGGCGATGGCATCATCTGGCCGAAATCGATCACGCCCTTTGACGTGATTGTGACGATCACGAACATCAAAGATGAAAAGCTTCGTAATGCCGGGGAACAACTCTACAGCGACCTGCAACAAGCCGGTTTGGAGGTATTGCTGGATGATCGCGACGAGCGAGCCGGGGTAAAATTCAAAGACGCTGATCTAATCGGCATTCCTTTTCGAATTACGATCGGAAAAAAGATTGCCGACGAAGCAGTCGAGTTTTTCGATCGGCGCGCGAAGAAAAGCGAGGACGTGAAGCTCGCTGACGTCGTGTCACGCGCACAAACCCTGGCGTTGTCACAAACCTGAGCAGCAGACCGTTCGAGACCGGCTACGCGTTCGCCGCTCTGACCGTTTAGGAATCCGGGTCTGCGGCTGAACAAAAGAGGTGGACAGTCACTGCGGCGGCGAAATTTTTCGAACAGAAACGCGCGGCAGTGGCCCGCCTTTAAAGTAATAAGGTTATGCTGGAAGTAATGTACGCAGTTCGCCGTTTTATTCCCCGCGCCGCGCTCGGCCTCATCGCCTTTTGCCTAATCTCAATTTATTCGGAGCCCGTTTACGCCCAGGACGAGCTGCCTGATCTTGTTCGGCGTATCAAACCCGCCGCTGTGGCCATTGAAACCTTCGATGCGCGCGGAGAAAAACTTTCGCGTGGCAGCGGCTTCTTCATAGACAAGGATCGCGTCGTTACCAATCGTCACGTGATCGATGGCGCCTTTCGCGCGGAAGTACATCTGAATTCCGGAAACAACTTTCCCGTGAAGAACGTTGTCGCCGTTGACGCTGAGGCCGATATTGCGCTGCTCAAAGTTGACGCTCCACCGAACCAGGTCAGATCACTTTCGCTCGATCGCACGTCGCCGCAGGAAGGCGAAAGCGTTGTAGTTATCGGCAATCCCTATGGTCTTGAAGGCAGCGTCACCAACGGAATTGTTTCTGCCGTGCGCGACATTCCCGGATTTGGCCGGATCATTCAAATCACCGCGCCCATCTCACCGGGATCAAGCGGCAGCCCGGTGGTCAACATGCACGGCCAGGTGATTGGCGTCGCAACTTTGCAAATCACGGGCGGCCAAAGTGTCAACTTCGCTATTCCCTCAGAACGGATTGCGCAACTTGATCGGGCCGCGCAAACGGAAGGTTCGCAACAGCTCTCGCTGGGTGAACTGGTAGTGGCAACGGGCCGCAACAAACGCGCTAAAGCCGTCGAGTATTTCCGCGACGGCCTCACCTTTCTTTCGAAAGACGATTGTCAAAACGCGCTTCCCTATTTTCAGAAAGCAACGGACTCCGACAGCGCGTATGGTGAAGCGTGGGCCCAGGCCGGGTTCTGCAATGAAAAACTTGGGCATCACACCGAGGCGATCGAAGCTTCAAAAAAAGCAGTGAGCGTGCGGCCCTCCGCCGAATCGTATTTCAATATCGGTTTGGCGAATTATTACCTGAAGCAATATCGCGAATCAGAGCAGGCATATCGCCAGGCGATTAAGCTCGATCCGTATAACGCTGCGGACGCCTATTACGGCCTCGGTCTTACTTATAAGGATTCCGGCCAAACAGATGAAGAGATTCAAGCGTACAAGCACGCGCTACGGCTCAAACCGGATTATGCGGCGGCCTATGATCGGCTCGGTCAAAGATTTCTTCAATTGAAACGGTTTGCAGAAGCCGTCGAGACCTTTAAGCAACTTGCGCTGTTGAAACCCGGCGACTCGGCGGCGCTAAACAACTTAGGCGAAGCTTATGAGGGTTTAAATAAGCATGACGAATCAGTCGAAGCATTTCGTCAGGCGATTCGTTTGAAACCGGATTTTGGTAAGGCTTATTACAATCTCGGAAAGACTCTGCTGGCGCAGGGCAATCGCGACGCAGCTATCGAGCAATACGTGATTTTGCAGAACCTCGATCAGGACTGGGCTGAAAAGCTCTACGGCTTGATCTATCCGTGACTGGAGCGCTGTATCCGCGACTGGAGCGTGCTCTATTCGCGACTGGAGCGCAAGCGTCCCGCTTGCATTCTTCTCTTGTATTGTGCGGCCGTGGACTGCAGGCGGGACGACGATCCAGTCCAATTAGTAATCGAGGCCGGATCGCGCTCTCCCCTTCACAACCCGGCCTCAACCCACGGTTGTCTTGCGACAACCGAACTTAACTCATTTGAATTCTCAATAACGATAGCGATTTCTGCGAAGCTTGTACGTGTAGAGTGCTGAACCCCCGGCGCCAGCCAGCGCACCGATCGCTGCCCCCCGCCGACCCCCAAGCAAGCTGCCCAGAATCGCGCCGCCCACGGTTCCTGCGGCGACAGTCAATTTATCCCGGTGCCGGTCCCAGGTCCGTTGTCCCCTGTTTGTCGTCCCGTAGTCATAATTAACTTGCGAATTGTCGTAATACCCCTGCGAGTTATAGTTCCGGGAATCATAGTTCCGGGATTCGTAGTTCCGGCATTCATAGTCGCGGCTTCGGCGGTGTCTCCCCTGAGCAAACGTGGTCATGGATAAGCCGGCGAATATCGTTACTGTCAACATGAATGCGAAGATTTTTTTCATTTGGCAGCCTCCGCCCCACTATGGCAATGAGTGTGCCACGAGCCATCGCGAACTGGCGTCTTTACCAGGAGTGAGTTTTCTAAGGCCTCAGCGCGAAAACTCTTTTTCAATTTATCTGCAGTTAAGGGAAACCTCTTGCGCCGGTGTACGATATGGTCGCCTCCGAGTCGGAAATGGAGTGAAGGAAGATTATGGTGACGATTCAATGAGACGAATAACTGTTGCAATGTTCTCGCTGCTGTTCTCCGCGGCCTATGCCTTTCCCCAATCCGGCAAAACGCCGGTCGAAGTTCCTTTTGAGTTCGTGGCCCACCAAATCATCGTGCAAGTAAAAATCGGCGGCAAAGGTCCGTTCAATATGCTAATCGACACGGACACGGATCCTTCGGCGATTGATTCCGCAACCGCCAGAGAACTTGGGCTCGATGTCGGCACCAGGGGCTCGGTAGCCGCAGGGGGCGGGACCGAAAAGAATGTTACTTACTCCACGAGATTGCCGGCGGTAGAGATCGGCGCAGTTTCAGCGCGAGATGTTGTGGCCGCCACAATCGATCTAAGAAAGTTGGCCGAACGAATTGGCAAGCCAATTTATGGTGTGCTTGGCTATAGCTTTCTGAAAGATCGCATCATCCAGATAGATTACCCGAATTTGAAAATTCGCTTCTTCGCTGAATCGCCTTATCCCAGAATTGAACTGGCGCCAAACACGGTAAATACAATCGCTCTTCCTTTTCACCGCGACGACGGCAACCTCATCATCGATTCGGTTTTTATCAACAACGAAAAGGTACGCGCTACGCTGGACACTGGATCAAGCAGCTCCTTCATCCTGACGCCGGAAGCCGTTGCGATTTTGGGGCTGGATGAGCAAGCGGGTGAAGGCAAAACAAGTACTTCAGTTGGATATAACGGCGAGTACGGCAACAAAACCGGTTTGCTGAAGTCGGTGCGACTCGGCCGGTTCTCTGCAGAGTCGGTACCCGCGACCTTTTGGCTGCCCAATACGGGCCACGACAAAAAAACATTCCAGGTCAACATCGGGAACGCTTTCTTTGAGGATTTCATCCTCACGTTCGATTTTCGCGGAAAGATTGTAGTGTTCGAGAGAGTTGATTAGAGCAAAAACCCGACCCTTACGAAGGCGCGATAACTGCCACGGCACTGACGCTCGGATGCTACCGCCTTCAGGCTGCGATCATGGTGCCGGTCCCTTCGTCGGTGAAGACCTCCGCCAGCAGACTGTTGCGCATATTACCGTTGATGATGTGCGCGCTCCTCACTCCGCGGTCAAGCAAGGCGACAATATTTTGCAGCTTGGGAATCATTCCTCCGGTGGCGGCGCCCGATTTGATCAGATCCGCCGCATCGGCAGCGGTTAAATGTGAAAGCTTGGTCGCCGGGTCTCCCGCGCGCAAATAAATTCCATCGACATCCGAGAGCAAGACCAGCTTCTCGGCCTGAAGCTGCACCGCAATTTCAGAAGCAATAGTGTCCGCGTTGATATTGAAGACCTTTCCCTGCGCGTCCGCGCCCAGCGACGAAACTACGGGCAGGTATCCGTGATCGAGCAACACAGTCAGCAGGCGCGCGTCAATCTCAAGGATGTCGCCCACGTGGCCAAAATCAACCTGCGCGCTTTCGCCCGTCTGCTTGTTAGTGACCTCGCGCGGCGGGCGCCGCTCGGCATGAACGATGTTGCCGTCAACACCCGAAAGACCCACCGCATGTACGCCTCGATGACGGAGCGCGGCGAGAATGTCGGTGTTAATCTTGCCTGCAAAGATCATCTTGGCCATTTCCAGAGTGTCATCATCAGTTACCCGACGCCCTTCGATAATCGTCTGCTCGACGCCTAGTTTTCTGGCCAGTTCGCTGAGCTGTTTGCCGCCACCGTGAATAACGCTGACACGAATGCCTACCTGATGAAGTAGCGCGAGTTCTTCGCACAGAGAGATTAGGCGATCGTGATCTTCAGTGACTTTGCCGGAAAACTTTACAACAAACGTCTTCCCTTTGAAGCGCTGAATATAGGGCAGTGCTTCGCGTAAGAGATCCAGGCGTAATTGGCTGTCGACAAATTCGCTCATGGGATAATCGATTTCATTTACTCATCATTCATTAAGCACTTTGTCCGAGGCAATGGTTCAATGATTCACTCAATCATGAATCAATTCTTTGAGAATCGCTTTCTGAATGTGTAACCTGTTCTCTGCCTCCTCGATTACAACCGATGAAGGCGAATCAATTACGCCGTCGGTCACAATCACATTCCTACGGACCGGCAAGCAGTGCATGAAGATCGCGGAACTTGTCCGTGCCATTTTTTCTTCGTCAACAATCCACTTCGAACGATAATGCGCCCGCTCGGCGATCTCTTTTTCCGCCGCTCCATAGAAACTTCGGCCGCCCCAGCTCTTGGCATATACGACTTCAGCACCGTCAAAAGCGGCATCAGCGTCATTTGACACCGTAACCGACCCTCCGGCCACAGTTGCGTTCCCTCTGATCTCGCTCATCAGCTGATCGTCCAACTCGTAACCCCTGGGGTGGGCAATTACCAGGTCATGCCCCATCTGCGCCGTCGCCAGCGCGAAACTATTGGGCACCGCCATCGGCAGAGGCTTCGGATGCCAGGCCCAGATCAGCAAAACCCTCTTGCGACCTGGGCCGAGCTGCTCGCGAATCGTCATCATGTCGGCCATCGCCTGACACGGATGATGCATCGCGGATTCAAGATTAATGATTGGAACGTCGGAATATTTTGCGAAAGCATTCAGGATCGGATCAGTTCGCTCTTCTTCCCAGTTCTTCAAGGCTGCGAACGTGCGTACTCCAATGGCGACACAATACCGCCCTAACACTCGCACGAATTCCGCGACGTGCTCAGTTTTTTCGCCGTCCATCACTGCACCGTCACGATGCTCGAGGGTCCAACTTGTGCCGCCCGGTTCCAGCACCACGGGATTGCCGCCCAGTTCGTATATTCCCACCTGCATTGACGCCCGGGTGCGCAGACTGGGATTGAAGAAGACCAGGGCGACTGATTTGCCGGCCAGCACCTTTGATTGATCGACGCCACTCTTGAGGCGCAGTGCCGAATCGACAACCCGATCGAGATCCGAGCGACTAAGATCGGATGTAAAAAGAAAAGTTCGCATAGTCCTGATAAACGAAACAACCGGGCAAGCGTGCGGCCGCTTGCAAGATCAGCTGACCGAAAGAACCTCGGCCAGCGTTTCAACAAACAGGTCAACCTCTTGTTTTCCCAAAACCAACGGGGGCAGCAATCGCAGGACTCTCGCGTCGCTCGACGTTCCCGTAATTATTTTTCGCGCGAGCAGTGCTTCGTGGACCTGCCTGGCCGGTTGCGCGAATTCCAGCCCGAGGAGAAAACCACGCCCATGCACATTCGCGACTTGCATCTCTTCCTTTAGACGCTCGCGTAAATAGCTTTCCACTTCTCGAACATTTTCGAGGAGTCGATCGTTTTCGATGGCCTCGAGCGTGGCGATAACGGCAGCCATTGCGATCATTCCGCCGCCGAAGGTCGTGCCGAGATCATTTTCCTTGATATGAGAAGCGATGTTTTCTGTGACCACACAGGCGCCTACCGGAATCCCGCTGCCCAGCGATTTCGCCAAGGTGATGATGTCCGGCACGACCCCGTCGCCGGCCGAACTACCGGCAAAGAACCAATCGCCCGTGCGCCCCACGCCGGTCTGCACCTCGTCGAAGATGAGGACGATGCCCCGTTCATCACAGAGCTTTCGCAGTTCGCAATAGAAGGCGGGACCGGCCATTTTGACACCCGCCATGGACTGGATCGGTTCGAGCATGATGCCAGCCACTGAATCATCAGCGATAGTACGAACTGAATCGATATCGCCAAATTTCGCCTCCAAATGACCAGGCACGTTCGGCCTGCCGAGCTCGCGATACCGGCCAAGAAAGGTGGCGCTAATCGCGTCCGCAGTTCGTCCATGAAAGCCGCCGCTAAACGTAATTATTTTTTCGCGCCCGGTAGCCATGCGGGCCATGCGCATTGCATTCTCATTCGCCTCAGTGCCTGAATTACAGAAGAACGCTTTGGTTATGGATTCAGGCGCGATTGAAACCAGTTTTTCCGCCGCGCGAGCTCTCGCTCCTGAATAAACCAAATTCGAATAGAAGAGTAATTTGTCTGACTGGTCCCGGATGGCTTGCACCACGTGTGGGTGACAATGGCCAGTGCCCGCGACTGCATGTCCTCCATAGAGATCGAGATAACGCCGGCCGTCGGTCGTATAAATCCAAACACCTTCACCGCGTTCCGCGAGGAGGGGCATTTTCTTATAAGTCGCCACCTGGAACTGTTCTTCGAGCGACGCAACGTCTTCTGTTTTCAGAATACTCATCATCAATGTTTAGCGGCCGGCTGAGGCCGAATTAATTTAAACGGCCGGCGGCAGTACGCCTCTGAAACGCTTTTTTTTCATCCGCTCATCCGGCCCGTGTGCCGTTTGGCATTTGTCGTTCCGGAACCGCCAAGGCCGGCGTCAGGCCATCTGCATAACCCATATCGAATAGCATTCCTTCTGAGGTTTCGCCCAACATCTTTTTCGATTCGAGATTCACCACGAATAAGGCCTGCCGGCCTTGGAGCTGGCGCGGGTTTTCACGCTCTTGCTTCATGCCCGCGAGGATGCCGCGCCGATGATCGCCAAAATCAACCGTCAGCTTGATTAATTTCTCAGAATCGTCGACGTCCTCAACTGCGACAATTGTGCCCAAACGAATGTCGATGCGATCGAGCTCAGCCAGGGAGATGGTTGGCTTGATGGCGGCCGGCTTAAAGTCTTCAGTCGTCACGGATTCGTTCCCATCAACATCAGTCCAGTTTTTTCATCCAACCTGAACATCAAATTCATGTTCTGCACTGCCTGGCCCGCAGCGCCTTTGACCAGGTTGTCAATCGCGGTAAACACGACCAGTTGCCGGCCGCGGGCAGCGAAACCAATGTCGCAAAAGTTCGTCGTTTTCACCCAGTTGATATCGGGCGAGCCCTCAACCAGCCGGACAAAAAATGAATCGCGATAGAACTGGGCAAACATCGCCGAGGCCTCGGCTGCGGACATTTCGTTTTTTAGCGTGCAATAAATAGACGCAAAGATTCCGCGCGCAACGGGCAGTGAGTGCGTCATGAAAACCAGTTCGTGGTTCCAGTCACCTATCGATTGCAACTCCTGCTCGATCTCGGGCACGTGCTGATGTGTGAACGGTTTGTACGCGTAGAACGAATTGGATCGCTGGGGATGATGAGTGTTGGGCGCCGCCCTGGCCCCCGAACCGGACGAGCCGGTTTTGGCGTCGACGATCACACGACAACTCAGAAGATTGTTCGCCACCAAAGGCGCGAGGCCCAGCAAGGTTGCCGTGGCAAAGCAGCCTGGATTTGCGATCCGCGTTGCCGATGGAATCACATCCCGATTGGTTTCTGTCAGGCCGTAAACAAAATCGCGTTGCGCGTTTATCGTAGTGTGCTCTCGGCCATAATGTTGTGCAAAAACGTTTGCGTCGCTTAAACGGAAGTCGCCGGAAAGATCGATCACCCTCACCTGCGCCGGCAGCCTGGGCGCGATATTCATCGCCTGCCCATGCGGTAACGAGAAGAAAGCACAATCGATATCGCTGAGAGTCTCAAGCTGTTCGGGCGCTTTGATAAAATTCAGCTCAGTTACGCCAAGCAAGTTCCTATGAACGTCACTCACGGCTTTTCCCGCATGTTCATTGGCCGTGACGAACTGAATGTCAGCGTGCGGGTGTTGCAGCAGAATGCGCAGCAATTCCGATCCGCCGTAACCTGAGCCTCCGAAGATTGCGACCTTAATAGACATCCGTTTCTATCGAGTAAGAACGTGCCAGAAAAGCACTGAGACGCGGAAGACAGTAGCGTGGCGCAAATACTGACTGTTCGATCTCCCACCTTTCTGAAATACTGCTTTGTCCCGCGAAGTCCCGTGGCGCTACGCCGTTACTCGCATTGTCGCGTGAACCACCTCAAACAACCTTGCTCCATTGCGCCGAGCGTTAGCCGCCGGCACGCCGAATTCATCTTGAATATAGTCCTCGCCCATCTTCGAATCAGTCACTGAGCCCGCGATCAAATCAACAGTGATGCCACGCCTCCGGAACAATTCGATCCCACCCCACGCCGCGACATAATCTGAAGCGCAAAAAACTAAAGCCGTCATCGCCTGGCGGAGTTCATCATCTTCAAAAACCGATTCGACTGAGTACCCACCCAGGATTCCATCGCCTAGTTCAATCACGATCAAATCCGGGGCACTCTCATTCAAGCGCGCAATGATCGCTTTCGCCACCGGGGCAAGATTCTCGGCGCCCACCGTGGACGGCAAGCCGCAATCAAGAAAACTCGCGGTTGCCAGGGCGCCGTGATCGGCCATGTTCAATGTGTCGCGCAGGCACGCAATCCCCGAAAGCTTCGCGGCCGCGACCCGCAATCCATTTCTCGTCGCCTGTTGAATGATCTCCGTCGCCGCATAGGTCTTGCCGCTGTTCATGCACGCGCCCGCCACCATGATGAGCGGCGCTGATGGACCCAACGTTTTTCGCACCGGCAGGGCGACGTCACCAATGTTCAGAATCAGTCCGTCACCATTTGTCGCCAGGCCGATAACTTTTACCTTTATCGCATCGTTCAAGCTGGAGTGATGACCAGTGCAACTTCCGATTACCCCTCCGAGGTTCAATAAGTGAAGCTCATCTCCCTCCTTCACTGTTTCGGGAACGTCACCAACAAATCCTTTTAAGGCCCGACGCCTGCCCAACACGCCTGCAAGCACATCACCGGGGTTCACTTTCGCCAATCGTCCGGTTGGCAACTCGAGCATGTTGTACGTCGCGTTGTCGGTTAACACGCGCACCACAACCACGTCGCCTGCCCGGGCGGCGACATTCCCGTCCACCACCGACAGAGTCCGCGACAGGTTAAGCGGCGACGTAACCGAACCGATCTTGTCGATTTCAATCTGATTCATTTCGTCAACGTGCAAAACAGCCCGATTGTTTAGCGCGGGTCTGCGCGGCCTCAAAATCGGCGCAAGGCCGCCGGTCTAGGCTTCCCGCCCAAGAGCGTTCTGACCTCGCAATCTCAATCTCAACGCGTTCAATTTAATAAAGCCTTCCGCATCACGTTGGTTGTAAACCGTGTCCGCCTCGAAGGTCGCGACTCGCTCGTCGTAGAGGGAATGCGGCGCACGGCGCCCGGCAACGATTACGTTGCCGCGATAAAGCTTTAGCCTCACGTCACCGGTTACGCTCTTCTGTGTTTCATTGATCATCGTTCGCATCACTTCGAATTCAGGGGCGAACCAGAACCCGTAATAGACGCTTTCCGCGAACTTGACTCCAAGCGAATCGCGCAAACGCATAACTTCGCGATCCATCGTGATGGATTCAAGCGCGCGATGCGCCGTATGAAGAATCGTGACCCCGGGTGTTTCATAAACGCCGCGCGACTTCATGCCGACAAAACGGTTTTCGACCAGGTCGACGCGGCCAATTCCGTGCGCGCCCCCGAGATCGTTCAGCTTTGACAACAGCGCCACCGGACTATAATTCTGCCCATCGATGGAAACCGGCTCACCCTTTTGAAATCCGATCTCGACGTAATCAGCTTCACCTTTCGCGCGCTCAGGTGAGCGTGTCACCTGAAAAATATTCTCTGGCGGCTCAGCCCAGGGGTCTTCCAAAATTCCGCCTTCGTACGAAACATGCATCAGATTGCGATCAGTTGAGTAGGGCTTATCGATTGTTGCTGTCACCGGAATCCCTTGAGCTTCGGCATAAGCGATCAGATCGGTGCGACCGCGGAATTCCCAGTCCCGCCACGGTGCGATTACCTTGATGTCAGGCTGCAGGGCATAGTAAGTCAGTTCGAATCGCACCTGGTCGTTTCCCTTGCCCGTCGCCCCATGAGCGACCGCATCGGCTCCTTCTTTGCGCGCGATCTCGATCTGTCGCCTGGCAATCACCGGACGCGCCAACGATGTGCCCATCAAATACACCCCTTCGTAGACCGCGTTTGCCTTAACCGAAGTCCAGACGTACTCGCGCACGAACTCTTCCCGCAGATCTTCGATATAAAGCTTCGCAGCCCCTGTCGCTTTTGCTTTCTCTTCAAGACCATCCATCTCTGCGCCCTGACCGACATCGGCGCAGTAGCAGACGATTTCGCACTCATACTTGTCTCGAAGCCAGCGCAGCATCACCGACGTGTCGAGACCGCCGGAATACGCGAGAACAATCTTGTTAATCTTATTCATCAGTGCTTACTCGCGATTGAATCATCGATTCATTGATCCATTAATGCATTGATTCATTAATTCATTGTTCATTCCATCAAATGGGCAAATGAGTTGATGGATCAATTCAGCCAAACAGCTCCCAAACCCTCTTCATCACGGCCCGCTGCGATTTTTGATCGCGGACCGCAATGAAGATTGTGTCTTCTCCGGCCAGCGTGCCGACTATTTCCGCCATCGCGGCATCGTCAATCTCAACCGCCACGGCCGAAGCGCGGCCTGGCAAACACTTTGCGACGATCAGCACATCGCCCGCTATATCCAGAGCCAGCAGCCCGCGCGTCGAGCCACCGTTAGCCTGCGGCAGCGAGTACCGGCCGTCGTGCTTAACTATGCCCAGCTCTTCAAGATCGCGCGAAACGCTGGATTGCGTCGCTGTCACTCCCGCCCGCTGCAGGTGCTCGCGTAGAAGCTCCTGGGTACCAATCGGCTTCACCCTTATTAAATTCAATATTTTCTTTTGCCGATCGCGCTTTAGCATCGCATTTTGGCTCCGGCGCTTGATTGTTTAGACGCGCTACTTATGCAGTTAGTTTGCATTTTATATGCATACTTGCATAAACTAACCTGTTTATGCAGACAGGTCAAGTTAGTGGATGAGACTTTGAAAGCGAAACGCTGGAGACGGAGAAATCGATGAGCGAAAAGACGGCAGCGAATCTGTGGGGTGGAAGATTTACGGGCGATACTGATTCGGGGTTTGCAGAGTTCAACCGGTCGCTCGGTTTCGACCGCCGGCTATTCGCCGCTGATGTACGCGCGAGCATGGCGCATTGCGGCGCGCTGGTCGGGGCCACCATCTTAACTTCAGACGAAGCTAAGCGCATCCAGTCGGCGTTGGAAGAGATTCTCGAGCAGGGGCAAAGCAATCCGCACTACTTCGAGGAGGTGGCTGAAGACGTGCATTCACTCGTCGAGGCGCGTCTGATCGAAATCGTGGGTGATCTGGGCAGCAAGCTGCACACCGGTCGCAGCCGTAACGATCAAGTAGCGACTGACTTGCGCTTGTGGCTGCGCGACGAGATGGACGAAGTCATTTCGACATTGAGAAGAACGCGGCAAGCGCTGCTGGATATCGCGGAAGCAAATACTGAAGTGGTGATGCCCGGCTATACGCATCTACAGCGGGGGCAGCCGATTCTGTTCGCACATTGGTGCCTCGCATATTTTGAAATGCTGTCCCGCGACGGGGAACGACTCAGCGAGACCCGCAAGCGCGTGAATATCCTGCCGCTCGGATCAGCCGCTCTGGCTGGGACGTCTTATGCAATCGATCGCGAAGCTGTCGCGCGCACCCTGGGCTTTGACTCAGTTTCACGCAACAGCCTCGACGCGGTGAGCGATCGCGATTTTTGCATCGAGTTCGCGGGCGCCCTGTCCCTCGTCATGATGCACCTGTCGCGCCTGGCAGAAGACATCATTTTGTATTCGACGACCGAGTTCGGGTTTTTTGAGTTGGGCGACGCGGTTGCCACTGGTTCCAGCCTGATGCCGCAGAAGAAAAACCCCGATTCGATGGAGCTGGTCCGCGGCAAGGCCGGCCGCGTATTTGGGCATCTCACTGCTTTGCTGACGATGATGAAGGGATTGCCGCTCGCTTACAACAAAGATATGCAGGAAGACAAGGAAGCAATCTTTGACACGGTCGAGACGGTGAAGAATTGCCTGACGGTTTCAGCGATTGTGCTGAGGAACATAGACGTGAACCAAACGGCAGCGCGCCAGGCGGCCACGCGCGGATATCTGAATGCAACGGATTTAGCAGATTATCTGGTGCGCAAGGGAATGCCGTTTCGGCAGGCTCATGAAACTGTGGGTCGCATCGTCATCCGCGCGATCGAAAAACGTTGCGAGCTGGATGATCTTTCGCTCGAGGACTTCCAATCGTTTTCGCCTCTGATTGACGATGATGTTTTCAAAGCGCTTTCTCTTGATCAGACATTAGCGACGAAATCACAAACCGGCGGAACTGCGTCAGAGCGCGTGGCGGAAGCCTTAATTGCGGCCAGAAAAACGCTGGCCGCAGATTAACGCGGACGAGCGCAACGAGCCTGCGATCATGTCCACGTACCTCCGCGGCCAAATGGTCCGCGCGGCGCATTAGATGCGCAAGGATGCCCGCGTTTCAGTCACGCGGGACGGGGGCGCCCCGGGCTACCACTTCGGGGTCACGCCGAGGTTGTACATCAGGAATGAATAAATGTCCGCCGTTTGCTCGAGCTGCTTCGTGGTACTGCTGGCGCCGTGCCCGGATTTAGTATCTATGCGAATGATCACCGGGTTATCGCCCGCCTGCGCCGCCTGCAAGGCGGCCGCGTACTTGAACGAGTGCGCCGGCACGACGCGATCGTCGTGGTCGGCAGTCGTCACCAGGATTGCCGGATATCTCGTGCCGGGTTTCACGTTGTGTATGGGCGAGTAAGCATACAGCGCTTTGAACTCAGCCTCGTTCGCATCACTGCGACCATAGTCCGCCGCCCAGTTCCAGCCGATGGTGAACTTCTGATAACGGAGCATGTCCATGACGCCCGCGTGCTGATGCACGGCGCGGAAAAGATCGGGCCGCTGGTTCGCCACAGCGCCCACCAGCAAACCGCCGTTCGAAGCTCCATCGATCGCGAGTCGCGCGGGCGAGGTGTACTTTTGACGAATCAAGTACTCAGCCGCGCCAATAAAATCGTCGAATACGTTTTGCTTCTTTAGCTTGGTGCCGGCTTCGTGCCATTTCTCACCATACTCGCCACCGCCGCGCATGTTGGCCGACGCGTAAACAAACCCCTGCTCGAGCAAAGCAATCCGCAGCGCGCTGAACGATGGATTGGTTACGATATTGAAACCGCCGTAGCCGTACAGCAGTGTCGGGTTGTTGCCGTCGTGCTTGATTCCTTTCTTGTAAGTAAGAAACAGTGGGACGCGAGTGCCGTCTTTGCTGTTGTAGAAGGTTTCTTTGACCTCATAGTCATTGGCGTTGAAGCCTGGAATGTCGACGGCGCGAAATACGGACGACTTTCTTGCCGCGATGTCGTACTTAAAGATAGTCGGGGGATAATTGAATGAACTGAAACTGTAGAAAACGAACCTGTCGTCACTGCGTCCGCCAAACCCGCCGGCCGAACCTGGCCCGACCATCTTGATTTCGTTTTCGAGCTTGCCATCAAGGCTGTAAACATAGGCGCGCGTGACAACGTCAGTCAGATAGGTCACAAAGAGCTTGCCGCCGGCGGTGCCGCTGCTCTGCAAAGGCTCAGATTTTTCGGCAATGACGTCCGACCACGTTTTCGTTGCCGGATCATAAAGCGCTATCTTTCCGTTCGGCGCACCATGGTTGGTTTCTATCAAAAACTTTCCGTTGATGTCATCGCGCACGCTGTAACCGTCATTGGTGATCTCGCTGACGATGGGCGTAAAAGTCTTATCGCCCTTAGACAAGTCCCGGTAGTACACGGCATTCCCGTCTTTGCCTTTCCCGCGTTCCGAAACATACAGAAAGGCGAAGCGGCCATCTTCGGTCACACTAACATTCTGAAATCGCTGCGGGTTTGCCTTGTCCTCATAAATAAGTTCGTCGTCAGTTTGCGGCGTGCCTATTTTGTGATACCACACTGACTGAAATTCATTCTTGGAATAAAGTTCTCTGCCCTTCTCCGGCTCGGGATAACGGCTGTAGAAAAACCCTTCGTCGCCGCGCCATGAACCGCCCCCGTTTTTGATCCATGTCAGATGATCCGCCAGCGGTTTCCTGGTGGCGATATCCAGAACGTACAGATCGTTCCAATCGGATCCGCCCTGCGACACCCCGTAGAGAATGTACTTGCCTTTGGGCGACCACGAGAACGCCCCCAGCCGCGAAGTACCGTCGGCGGAAAATTTGTTCGGATCAAGAACAACTTCGGAAGCGCCGTCGAGACCCTTTTGAATGTAATAGACACTCTGGTTTTGCAAGCCATCGTTCTTTGAGAAGATGAACCAGTCACCGCGACGACTGGGCGCGCCATACTTGGCGTAATTGTAAAGCTTCATCAGCCGGTCCTTAACCTGGGAGCGATAAGAAATCTGATCCAGGTAAGCAAACGTAACTTTGTTCTCGGCTTCGACCCAGGCCGCGACTTCGGGAGAGTCGTTATCTTCGAGCCATCGATATGGATCAGCGACTTTCGTGCCAAAATAGTCGTCAACTGTCTCGACCTTTTTCGTCGCGGGATAAATGATCGGCGAGTTGCCGCCACCACCGCCATTTCTTTGCGCCTGAACTCGCGGTAAGGGGGTGGAAAGTGAAAGCGCAGCCAGGCCCAGCGCAGCCAGCAGCATAAATGCGCGCCTATTGTTTTTCATTTGAATTATCCTCCGGAAAAAATCTTCGGACTTCAGTGTCGGCGGACATACTCTAGTCGAGAGGTGAAGAAATTCCAACCCCAAAACGTTAGTACAATCTCACCTTGATCTTTGCGAGGTGGCGGAGAAGTTACTTTGTTAATTTCGCGGCAGCAGCAGTACCTGAAGCATGATCGGGGCCGGCCGAAGACAACTCACTGCGTCCGAGGTCGGCGGCTGCCACGATCACCAGCAGCACAGTAACGCCAAGCGTCGAGAAGACGTAAAGCAGCGCCGTCTGTTCGAAATAGATTAAGAGAAAAACCAGCAGGGCCAAACCGAAGATCCATAGATAGGTAAAGCGGCGGCTCTTCTTTGTTTTAGTTCGTATTCTTTGACTCATAAGATCTTCGGCCGGGATAAGTCGGTGTCGCGAATTAGAAGATGACCCCACGCTGGAGAATTACGCCGCCCGAACCCTGGACAAGGCCACGTAACATATTGCCCATGCCTTTGCCACTGAAGATACTCGACTCGCCGACGTCAACAATGTCAAAAGGTTTAAGCTCGACATCCGGGGTCTTCCCTTTTCGGATCGCGTCATAATTAAACTTCAAATCGTCCTGGCCGGCCTGCCCCTGTTTTTGGCGGTAGATGTGCACCTCACTGGTCTTAGCCAGACGTTGAGGTCCACCGGCCATGGCGATGGCCCGTCCCAGGGTCAACTGATCTCTGATTACCAGTTCGCGGGGAGTAACCACGGAACCGGTAACATAAACGGGTTCACCCTCAGTAACAATCACAATATCACCGGGACGAATGAAAGGATCGGCCTCTTCTTTACCCAGCTTCAGGTCATTCAATTTGAAAATGGACATTCCAAAATTGCCCTTTTCAGATAAAGCCGCGGTTTGAAAAACTTCTCCTTCCGTGCGGCACATCTGCGGCTCAGTATGCATGATTTGAATTGTGCCGCTGGCCCGGTCAGTCCATCCACCCGACTTCGTAATCAACTCATGCAGACGCACCTGCCGGCGCATGTCCACCTGCATTGCACTTCTTACGGCTCCGGAAATAGTGGCCGGCTGCCGGCTCTTTCTTTCCTTAACCAGTACGCTTACCTGCGGGTTCTTGATGTACTTCGCATAGGCCGTCGCAATATCTCTCTGTACTTCTTTCTCCGTACGACACTGGGCGCGAATCGGCGTTTCCAAAAACGGCAGGGAAGACACGTTGCCATCAGCATCGATCTCGACCTGCGAACTGAGATCGGACTGGCCGAAAACACGCACGTCGAGCACGTCTCCCGGGCCGAGCAGATAGTTTCGAATACCCTGGTTATCGATTGAGCCGGCAGTCGTGCCAAGCACTGGATTTTGCGACTCTTGCGCGATGGCAGACAAACCGAGCGCGCAACTCACCAGGATCGCTGCGAAAATCAGGCTTTTAATACTCATAGCTTTACCAAAGGGAATCAAACGGCAACCTTAACGAAGACGAGCGAACAAGTTCATTTAGTGCTGCCTCGTTGGCTTTGCCGGAGCGTAAACAGCGGACTGAATGCTTTGAATAACCAGTTGCAATGATCGCACAAAAGGTTATAGATGCCAAATAATCGAAGATACCAGGCTCGGCGCTCATAGCCGCGGCGAATTCTTTTGCTTCCGCATCGAGGGCATTTCGGTCTTAGCATGTCGTTTTTCGTAGGCTGTAAATCTTCGGCTTCTGCATTAGGAGCCGGGATGGAGATCGCTGTCGCCTGAACCGCGGTCGGCGTCTATAGCCCCGCCGGTGCTCAATCGCGCCCGCAGCAAATCGATTTCTTTCATGATTCGTTCTGCAGCGGCTTCGCCGTCGGCGTCGGGTTTGTCACGACTCAGGTAATAAAGCGCATCCCGATAACAATCGATAGCCCGTTGAAAATAACCCTTGAACGCGGCGCGTTCAGCCAACTCGACCCAATGAGCAACTCTGCTCGAGGTAATGAACTCTCGCACAGCTCGCGCCGAGATTCTTAGCTCGTCATCATCCGGATAAACTTTCAGGGCCTGATCTATACAATCCAGCGCCCGGTTCGCGGTTTCCACTCGTTCATAAAGCCTGGCTCGTTGTTGGGCTTCATGGGTCAGCGAGGTGGCTGAATTTCGCGCCCACGTCAACAAATGATGCTTTTGCATCTCGCGGACGCGCTCCTGTCCGGCGCGCAAAGCAACGCGGCCGTCCGCCTGTAAGACCATCGAATGCAGGGCTGTCTCCGCGCCGGTTAGATACTCATTGCACAATTCATACAACTCGCGATGAGTTTCCGCGGAATCCCTGGCATTCGCCGCAGCCGATTGTTTTTGCAACGCGCGCAACGCGGCGGCATGACGGCTGGTCGAATGCATCACGTGTGTGAGCGACCCTCGATAAGGCTCGGTATGCCGATACGAATCGTGCATCACTTGCCGATCGCGATTCCGAACGGCCCGGCGCACGAATAATAGCCGGGCGAAGGCCGCGACGAGCATGACGACACTCGCCGCCAAACCAGCAGGCACCCACGGGGACTCCTCCGCCTGCAACATCCACCACAGGACAAAGAAGAGGGCAGCCGCTGTTGCGGCAGCTGCCGTCATATACCCTGAAGTAGATGGAGAGCTTGCCATCTTATTCTTTCGCGGCGAACAACCAATCGTAAAGATGTTGCCGGGTCACAACGGATGAGACTTGAACGTAAATCGTTTTCCGAATTTGTCGGAGGAAATCTGCTTAAAGACGGCGTGTGAAAATACCAGGACCACCTTATGAATTCCATCCAGAGTATAGTCAATCTCTGCGGCCCTATGTCAATATTAAACTGTTCGTCACGTATTCACTGCCGCGTCTTTTTCAACCTATCCTCAAGGAGCAACGATGACAGAGAAATCACAGCGACGGGTCGTCATGGTAACAGGAGCAACTTCGGGCCTCGGCCGCGCAGTGGCCCGACGATTTGCGTCCTCGTCAGACCGGGTGATCGCAATTGGCCGCGATCGTGAAGCGCTGACCGAAGTCGAAGCAGACATCGTTGGCAGCGGTGGTGAATGCTCAACCGTTCGGCTCGATGTGACCGACGATGCCGAGGTCAGCAGAGCCTTCGAAAGCGGTATTGTTGAAAGCAATGGCCTGGATGTTCTGGTAAACGCGGCCGGACATATTTCATCGGGATCGATCGAAAACACTTCGCTGGCGGCGTGGGACGCCATGATGAACGTCAATTTGCGGGCCGTGTTTCATCTGATGCAACTAGCCTCTCCGCATCTAATCAAAACCAAGGGAAACATCGTGAATATTTCCAGCGTGACGGGTCTGCGTTCATTTCCGGGCGTGCTCGCCTACTGTGTATCTAAAGCGGGGTTAGATCAGCTAACGCGTTGCGCGGCTTTGGAACTGGCGCCCAGGGGCGTTCGTGTCAATGCAGTCAACCCTGGCGTGGTCGTGACCGAGATTCACAAACGAGGCGGAATGAGCGAAGAGAATTATCAGGCATTTCTGGAACACTCCAAAACAACTCATCCGCTTGGCAGAGTGGGCGAACCGCGCGAAATTGCTGAACTGGTTTTTTACCTGGCTTCTGAAAACGCGGCGTGGATTACCGGCGGCACGTATCAAATCGACGGTGGGCGGGCGCTGACGTGCGCCCGCTAACGGCGCGTTCAATGACTCTAGCCGACTTTGGATGCAGCGCTCGCCTCATTTTCTGGCTGTGATCCGCCGGCCGCCTCTGATCCCCTCTCACCTGTTTCCCCCATCTTTCGGGTTTTGCGCGGTTTTGAGAATAAATGATGTCTGCGCTTGCGCACGGCTGAGCGCGTGCCCAGCAGGTCGCGATGGCGGCTGTTAATCAATGCGATGAGACTTTGATGATGCCGGAAACCGAGCAAGCGCGAGGCACGGGTAACTGACCCGCCGGCGTCGCGCAGAGCGCGCTCGATCAATCGCTTTTCGATTTTGAGTACTTCGCGTTTAAATGAAAAGTTTTCCCACGCGACGTCCTCGACCTCTGGTTCTCCCGGCTGCGAAGGCATTAAAGCGTCCACAATTCTCAGCGCCGAGTTGATCAAACGCTTGGAAGTCCCAGGATCCTGAGAATCACTCAGAAGCGAGGCGGCAGCTTGATATTCCGCCACCAGTTCTTCGGGTGCAGTTTGACTGGTAAGTTCCTCAATGACGCTGATCTTTGCGCGGCCCGCGCCTTCACGGTCGCCGCCAATCTCGGCCACTTGCATGGCTCGCTCCAACAATTCTCGGGATCGCGCGTGCCGGCCCAATCTGGCGAGTACGACGCCGTAGGTGGTCAGCGCTTCTGCTAAAGCCGCCTGCTCGTCACCACGTTCCAGGGTCCTGATCGATTGGCGAATAAACCGTTCCGCTTCGGGAAGTCGATCCTCAGACAACAGGACGCGCGCCCTCGTCTCATCCACCTGCGCTACCATCCCCAGGTCTTTAAGATTTAAGAAAAGATGCCGCGCGCGATCCAGATGCTTATGGGCGTCTTTGTAACGACCAATGGTGAAGTATAAGAAACCCAGATTATTTTCAACCCGCGCCTGATAACGCTCGTGCCCGGCTTGCTCGAAATGAAAGCTGGCGGCCGCATATTCGATGAGGGCACGATCCAGGTAGTCCTCTCGATTTTCCGGCGCCGCTAATCGACGATAGACCAGGCCGCACTCGATGTGAAAAGATCCCTTCAGGACGTGATCCGCGCTGCTGTCGACCAATGGTTGCGCTTCATTATAAAAGTTGAGCGCGCTTTGTAGCCGCCTGGTTCGTTCTTCAATTTCGCCTGCTCGAATAAGCAACAACGCTCGAACATCGGAATCTGCGTCTCCCAATCGGGTTAAGGCGTCATTTAAGTGAATTCGTGCCTCATCGAACGCGCCCTCGCGCCAATAACAAAGCGCCAGGTCCCCTCGTGCTTCTGCCGCTCGCACCGTATCGCCGAGACCCTCGAATATCTCGATGCTTTCGGTAATCAAATCCTTGGCGCGCTCCTGATTGCCATCCGTCTGATCTGCCCCACCCAGCCAGCCGGCTAGCGCCCCGACTCGTAGCAGCACGCTTCCCCTGGTCGCGGCGTCAAGATCGTCTACCCTCGGCATCGCGCTGCGATCGGGCCAGAATTCTTCCAGCGCTTCAGCGGCCCCGTCATACTCGCCAACTTTCGCCAATTGCTTCGCCACGTCGCAGCAAAGCTTCGCCCGCTCGTCCCGGCTTGAGCCATCAGTCTGTTTTCGCAGAGTGGTTAGTTGGGCTGTTAAGTTCATCTGAAGTCTACCTTTCTCGGTTCGTGATAAAAAACTTGCACGAAACCCCCGCCGCTGATATTAAGTGCAAGCCGCGTAACCGTCGAGGTCAGACAGAAGTCGCCGTCACGTGTGCAAATTCGAAAAGGAACTCCATAAAGACTTGAGGAGATAACTATGAACAACTTGAAAAAATTTACCATCGCAATCTGCCTGATTCTCACGCTTTCAGGGGCTACGTTCGCCGGCGAAGTAAACGCGCCTCCCTGCACGACCGATCCGGGAGAGGTTAATGCTCCGCCTTGTTCTTCGACCCAACAAGAGGCTGACGATTCGGGCACTCAAACCGGCCCGGCCATGTCAAGCGAGCTGGACACGCTAACGATAGCGACTATCTCTGCAATCGAAAGCCTGCTGACTGTGTACTAAGAGGCACAGCATTCGCACAACCGAACAATTGCCAATTTAACTCTCGTTTGGCAATACGGTTTATTGTGCCTACTCAATGTTGAGGTCTCCCCGATGGCTGGCATCGTCGCAAAGCCTGCGTAGCATAAACTGTACTTCTGCCGAATGCAATACTTTCGGCGTGAGATCGGATGCTGGCCGAAAACAAGGGTTTGCGCGCGCGCGTAGGGCCCGCGCGGAGGGTTTGATTCTGCCACGACGTTCCATCAACTCACGGGCCGCCGCCTAGTAAACATTCGCCGCCGCAGGGCAGCGTATTCAACTCGCCGGGGGAACGCAAGCGCAGGTACCGTAGACCGCGCGAAGCTCGCCGTCCAGGGGGCGAGGCGTCTGTCGCTTGCCGAATGCAGCCGCGGTCAGGACGCAGGCGAGCGCTAACGCCAAAAGAACTAAACCTACAAATTTCTTCATTATGCTCCTTTCTTTCGTTGAGCGATTGTAGTGCGCGAGTTAGCAATATACCGCGCCGTTTCGGGAATTATTGAAAAGCGAAATCGCTGCGAACGGAGCGCGAACCTGGTCGCTCGGAACGGTTTTTGGATATACTGCGCCAGCTTGTGAAGCATTCCGATGCGGTGCGCATTTAAATGAACAACGAATTTCTGCCAAATAAATTCGGGCCGCCGCCGGCCCGCGTCCTTCGCTCGTCAGGGCATCAAAGCGCGGCGAAAATTATTCTCGCCGTTTTCGCCTTAATGGTGGCCGCGCTCCTGGGCCTGGTCGTCCTCTTACTTATTGGCGCAGAGACCGGGCCCATAGAGCTAATTATTGGAATGATTTGCGCGGTTCTCCCGGTTCCTATCTACATCATGCTCTTGTTGTGGATTGATCGATACGAATCCGAACCGTTATGGATGTTGGCAACTACATTTTTGTGGGGCGCGCTCGTCGCTGTATTCATCGCTATCATCTTGAACACCATCAACGGCGTGATCGTGACGGCCGCCACCAACAATGTGCGGATCGGAGAAAATTTCGGGGCCGTCATCTCCGCGCCAATTGTCGAAGAAAGTGCAAAAGCTTTCATTCTGTTGGTTCTTTTTCTTTGGAAGAAGGATGAGTTTGACGGCATCATTGACGGCATCGTCTACGCCGGCATGGTCGGCTTAGGCTTTGCGATGACCGAGAATATTTTGTACTACGGTCGCGCCGTCCAGGGCGGGGCGGAATCCCTCACTGTCATTTTTATCCTGCGCGGAATGGCCGCGCCCTTCTCTCATCCGCTTTTTACGAGTATGACGGGCATTGGCCTGGGTTGGTCGCGCCAATCGAACAATGGCTTCGTCAAGGTGGTGACGCCCGTACTGGGGTTCATGTTCGCAGTTGTGCTGCACGGCACCTGGAATGCCACGGCGACTTACGGCGGCGCGGCGGGTTTCTTCGCGGGATATTTTCTGATTATGGGCCCGGCATTCATCATCACGCTGATGGTGATCTTTTTCTCGTTGCGCCGCGAAGGTCGCGTCGTGAGCCAGTTTCTGTACCCCGATTACCAACGCGGATTTTTTCATCCGGCCGAATACGAACAGCTTTCAACGATCCGGGGACGCATGGGAATGTCATGGAACGCAATGACTACGAGAGGATTTCCCGGCTGGCGGGCGGCCCGGCGCTACAACCAAATTGCCAGCGAACTGGCTTTTCATCGCGCCCGTGTTGCACGCGGGCTTGCACGAGATCCGCACTCAGCGCAGGAGCGCGAAAATGATTATTTGTATGCGCTATCTGAATTGCGCCAGAAACTCGGGATGGCCCCGCCGCCAGGGCAATACTGAAGCAGAAACTTTCGCGAACTCAAGTGAGTATGGCTTATACTTGGCCCGTTTTTTGGCTGTAGTCTGAAACCGGCGTTCACCCGACACTTGCAGATCCAACTTTTACCCAGTTCTTTCGACGCACAGGGCAACGCGAATGCGGCGCAACGCCTGACTTGCTTTGTGATCGACGATCGCGTCACTGTTGATGCGGGCAGCATCGGAATCGCGCTCAATGAATCTCAGCGACGCACCATCCGTGACGTGGTTGTCACTCATCCACACATGGATCACATCGCGAGCCTGCCGATATTTGTTGACGACCTGTTTGGTGAGCTTCGCCAGCCCGTTCGCATTCACGCCACCGGTGAAGTAATCGAATTATTAAAAGCGGATGTGTTCAACGATACAGTTTATCCAAAGTTCGATGAGCTAAGGAATGACCACGGACTCGTAATGCAATACATTCCCTTTCCCCTGGGTCAGGAATTTCAAGTCGCTCATCTGAAGCTTACCGCCATCGCCGTCAATCACATCGTACCGACGGTGGGCCTGCTTGTCTCGGACGGCAAAACCGTCGTGGCCTTCAGTTCGGACACCGCGGCGACGGAAGAACTGTGGCGAGTCGTGAATGATGCCCAGAGCCTCAATGCCTTGTTTATAGAGGCTTCATTCCCCGACGCGATGGAGCCCCTCGCGATAGCTTCAAAACATCTGACCCCTTCAATGCTGCGAGCGGAACTCAAGAAGGTCAAACATAACCGCATGGATATTCTCGCGGTGCACTTGAAGCCTGCGTACCGCGAAAAAGTCATCGACGAACTAAATGATTTGGGGATCGAAAAATTACAAGTGATGAAACCGGGCAGAGTCTACGAATGGTGAGGAACGTTTGTTACTGCCGCTCGAATTCTGTCTGGGTGTGTTCGCCGGCAACCCCATCCAATAACACCCGGCCACTGGGTAACAAGTCGGTTACCCGATAAGTCCGCTCGTCCCCATCTCGTCCCGGCATCAACTCCGCGCGAAAGGTGACTTTCATGCCAGGCCTGGCCCAGGAATCTGGCACCTTACTTCGAAGACGTCTCGGTTTGCGCTCTCTTTTCATGATAACGGCTCCGATGGCGCCCGCCGCGGCCGCGGCCACAGTCACTCCACCCAATAAGAGCTTCGTGCCTTTCTTCATTGCTGGACGATTGAACGGTGTAAATGCAATGCGGGTTCCGGAACTAAGAAGGCGCTTTGGCCGCTGCGGTTGCCGCCACTGCGCGCCTTTTCATTAGAATTCAAGATAAGCTATTGGCAAAGCGGATCCAGTCGTACGTTAATCGTCGGCAGTCCGCTGAAAGCCCGGTCGGAATTAATTTGCGTAAAGTGCGACCATTCTGCCGGCAATTTGTCTTCGGCGAAAACGGCCTCAACCGGACATTCGGGCACGCACGCGTCGCAATCAATGCACGTCTCGGGATTAATGATCAACATGTCATCGTCGAGGTGAAACGCCTCTACCGGGCAAGGAATAGCACAGTCAGTGTAGCGACAGTTGACGCATGGTTCGGCAACTACATAAGTCATCCAAAAGAACCTCCAGAGGTGATGCAATTACTGCGCGTCTAATTTAGCACAGAGCTGACTTGCGGTCGCAAGGCGAGAGTGGTTATTTCCAGTGACCGGTTCCGGTCTCTTTTAATTGCGGGCTCTGCCGAGATCCTTTGTGCAGCCGTCAGTGATAATCTGTGACCATAGCTCATATGGCCCGCCAACCAACTTACCAAGCGGCCCGGGCGGTCGCCGCAATAGTCGAGGATCTCTTTGCGCGGCATCTCGCCCAGGCTCGCCAGCGTGACGAGCGCGACCTCGCGCACGCGCCGGATGCGCGAGCGATCGAAACGATGATTGATGCTACTTTCTGGGCGAGCTTCCGTCCTGAAGAAGGGCGCTTCCCTAAAATCTCACTAGCTTTTCTGCCACCGGAACAGGCCAGCAATGCCTTGCGATTCGAGCAGCGGTTGCCTTTGACTCCGGCGATTCTGACGAAACTAGCTCCCGCAGTTGAGCGGCCCGGTATTCATCTTGGCGTCTGGCGTGAAGAAGACGAGTTATTTGTCTGGGGGGCGACGCGTTACATTCCCAGCCTCGGATTTGTGCTCGAGGACATCGAACCGGGTTTGTTGGTAATCAAGCACAGACGCATCGATGGTTTTGGAAAGTTTGCGAATGTCGCCGTGCTTAAGGGTGAGCAGATAAAGATTATCGACGAGCAAAGCACGAGCTTGCCCGATTGCCCCGCGCTCCTGACGTCCCTTTTGGCGTTCACTTCTCCGGCAACGTGGCATCATTCAGTGAACGTACTGGTACAACTCGCGGCATCGATGCGCGCCCACGGACATGGCGGCACGTTGTTGGTAGTTCCTCCCGGAACCTCGCGCTGGCGGGAATCCATAGTGCATCCGCTCATCTACTCGGTTGCACCCTCATCATCCAGGCTCGCTACGTTAATCAGGAAAAGTTCGAACGCGCAAAGCGAGAATGAATGGCAGGCGTCTCTGACCAATGCTGTCGACACGGTGGCCGGGTTGACCGCGGTCGACGGCGCCACCGTGATATCTGAGGATTACGAGGTGCTGGGGTTCGGCGCGAAGATCAAGCGTGCGTCAGGACACGAGCAGGTTGAGCAAATAGTTCTGACCGAACCAATCGTCACCAATGCCGCGGTAGTTGTGCCGCCAGTCCAACATGGCGGCACTCGACATCTTTCGGCGGCACAGTTCATACACGATCAGCGAGATTCGATAGCGCTCGTCGCTTCGCAAGACGGTCGTTTTACCGTCTTCGCCTGGTCGCCGTGTGAGGAAATGGTCCACGGCCATCGCGTCGATGTGCTGCTTATGTAGATCGCGGATCAGTTAACCCAGAAATTCGTGAGCAACATTCTGTGACGAGAACCCTTCGGCTTCTGGCTCTAGCTCTACAAAAAATCGAACATGGACTCCGCTTGCTTTCGAAATTTGGAACATCGCTTACTTTTCGATGGCCCCGTGCGTCGTTCGTCCCTGTGTACAGCATCAGCTCAGCGGGGCGCACCAGAACCGCGCGAGGTTCTGCGTAAGTCTTCACGTCGCGCACTTTCGGCATCGCGCTTGATCTCATCGCCCGGGGGTTCTGCGAAGAAACTTGAACAACCTCTGGAAATGTCCCAGTTGTAGTCCGCGAAATGGTGAAAGCTGGGTTCCGCGACGGCTCGGCCCAGAGAGTTGCATGCTGATCAGCTGATCGCTCAAAGCCCTCGATCAGGTTAATCGGCTGCAATCTCAGCGGCGTGGGCCTCGCCTCTGATTACCGCCTCAGTACGTTCCAGCATCTTCCTCATAGATAGAATTTCACGCTTAGACAGAGTCGCCCGCAGCAAAACGTTTGAAAACAAGCGAGGCGTTTGTCCCTCCAAACCCGAAACCATTAGTCAGCGCGCAATCTACGACCGCCTCACGCGCACGGTTCGGCACATAATCCAGATCGCATTCGGGATCGGGCGTGTGATAGTTGATAGTCGGAGGCAGCTTTCGATGGTAGATGGCCAGTACAGTAAAGACAGACTCGACGCCGCCGGCCGCCCCCAGCAGGTGACCCGTCATGGATTTTGTGGAACTGAAGGCCAGCTTGTAAGCATGCGGGCCAAAGGTTTTCTTTACCGCGAGGGTTTCACCTTTATCCCCGAGCGGGGTTGAAGTGCCGTGAGCGTTAATGTAACCGATCTGATTTGGGTTGATCCCGGAGTCCTGCATGGCCCGACTCATCGCCCGAACCACGCCGCTCTGCGTTTCGTCAGGGGCGGTCATGTGATAAGCGTCTCCCGTGGCCCCGTATCCCACGATTTCAGCATAGATCCGCGCGCCGCGCCGGCGCGCGTGTTCAAGCTCCTCGAGGATTATGATGCCTGAGCCTTCGCCGACTACGAATCCATCGCGATCTCGGTCGAAAGGCCGCGAAGCGCTTTCAGGATCGTCATTACGCGTCGAGAGAGCGCGCATCGCCGCAAAGCCGGCAATACTCATCGGCGTTATCGTTGATTCCGCGCCGCCGCAGATCATCGCGATTGCGTCACCCCGTTGAATGATCCGGAACGAGTCGCCGATCGCATGATTCCCTGCGGCGCAGGCCGTTGCGGTCGCCGAATTCGGCCCCTTGGCGCCGTGTCTGATCGACACCTGGCCGGCAGCCATATTAGCCAGCACTGAGACAAGGAAGAACGGCGAGACAGCTCTTGGTCCGCCACTCAAAAGCTTGGAATGTTCGCGCTCGATGCCCCAAAAGTCGCCGATGCCGCTGCTGATATAGACGCCGATATCTACGGCGTTCTGATCAGTAATCTTTAAACCGCTGTCGGTGAGCGCTTCGTCCGCTGCGGCAATCGCAAAGTGAGTAAAGGTACCCATCTTGCGCGCTTCTTTTTTTTCGACGTACTTCAGTGAATCGAAATCTTTGACCTCGCAAGCAAAGCGGACAGGAAATTCGGTCGCATCGAACCTTGTGATTGGTCCGGCACCACTTTTGCCGGCTAGCAAACCTGCCCAGGTGGCTTCAAGTGAATTGCCCAGCGGGGTCACCAAACCCATACCAGTTATGACCACCCGCCGTTTCATAAGCTGCCGCTCATTCATCTAAATAAGCCACCAGAGTATCGAGTCCCGCTAATTCTTCGTGCGCGCGTATGAAATTATTCATAACGTCCGTACTGGTCGTGCCACAAAGAGTGCACGGTACATAATACTTAAGAAACAACAGGCGCGCATTGTCACTGGATCCGCGCATGTCTGTACATCGAAGAAACACAACATCCACCTTCACCAAAATCTTCGGCGCGCATGATCAAGATGATATTATCTTAGCCACCCAATTTGTTTCGTTGCTTATCATGACAGTACACTTCCCTTCTACGGTTCAATTATGATGGGTTGGACCGAGAGGTACTATGACTTGCATCAAGGCGTTTTCGGAAACTGAGATCATTCGCTTTGCAGATTTCGGACCTCTCTCGGCCAACCTGCTAAAAATGTTTCGACCAGGTCATTCGCGGACAAGCTAATGAAGATTGCCATCGGATCAGATCACGCGGGATTTCGCTACAAAGAAAAAATCAAGCGATACCTTGCCTCCCTAGGGCATGAAGTCGTTGATTTCGGCACTGATTCGGAGGAGCCGGTTGACTATCCTCTCTTCATTCGTCCGGTTGCTCTGGCCGTGGCCGCGGGCGAAGTTGAGCGCGGGGTCGTTCTGGGCGGTTCGGGTAATGGTGAAGCGATGGCCGCTAACCGCGTAAAACGAGTGCGCTGCGCGCTCTGCTGGAACAGCGAAAGTGCACGCCTCGCGCGCCAGCACAACGACGCGAACGTCCTGTCGTTAGGCCAACGGTTGTTGACGGAAGAGGCCGCTTTGGAAATTGTCCACGTCTGGCTTGATACTTCTTTCGAAGGTGGGCGGCATTTGCGACGGATTCAGTTACTTGATGTTGAATAAAGACGGCGTTATTGACATGGAGGGGTGGGCGGCAGGCCGTGCCAGAGAACAGAGGATCTATGAGCGAGATAGTGACAAACAAACTTCTTGCCGATCCGCAGGTTCATCGCCTGGTCGACCTGCGACTAAGCTTGTTGCGTCTGCATAAAACGCTTCTGCAGATGGAGCGCATCAATTATGAAAAACGCTTTGGTCAGGTCAATAGCGGAGAGCTGTTGCAACTCGTCTTAAACGATACGCAGTTTAGCTGGCTGCGGATGATCTCGACCCTGGTTGTCGAGATCGACGAAGCACTTAGCAGCGATGAGTCGGAAACCGTGGGCGATTTTGAGGGTTTGATTAATCAGACTCGCCTGCTGTTCACCTCACCGGGTAACGAGGACTTTAAGATAAAGTATCAGGCCGCTCTACAGAGCGAGCCGGCGGTGGTCATGGCTCATTCGGAGGTAATGCAACTCCTGCGGCAGAACAATTAACCTTATTTGGAAAGCGCATTCTCAGTCTTCCACTTCGGCACAGCTTTCGAATCATCAAACTCATAAAAACCGAGATCGGCGTTGGTCAGCATTTTGGTCATCATCAGGATCTGCCCGGTGTGCATCGAGAAGTGCTCGACGACGTGTAGGATCGCTTCGAGTACCGAGACGTCCGATCCCTGGATTGTGCGAATGTCGAGGAGTTTGTTCGCGTCCAATTGCGCCAGCGTCGCATCAACATCCGTCAGCGTTCGCTTTAACCGTCCCTGAAGATCGTCCCGCGCAATAGCATGGCGTTGGGCAAATTCCGCGTCGCGATCGCGCCCGTCCGCGGCGCCGCCTACACCAGCCACAATCCATTGCCGGGCATTGCCGCTCAGGTGCAACACGAGATTGCCAATGCTGTTCGAATGTTCATTCAGCCGCCACCAGACCTGTTCATCGGTCAGGCGCTAGAGACACCTCTCGATCTTCGGCAGGAAGTCTTCGACCAGATGATAACGCGAGCGCGAAATGAATTCCTGGCCGGTATTGTTCATAAGTGCATATTTCAATTTTTAGATTGTTTTAGACGAGCCGAGCTTCAGCTTGAATTTGAACGACCCTGATCGGCGGCCTGTCAATACTCCTCTGCCAATTCCAGTTTCTCAGGTGGTTGTTTGTGCTTTGCTTTTCGTCCCGCGGGGCGGGCTTTAGGTTCGGGCTTCGCTGCACTCAACGGATGCCCCGGAGGCGCGATCGGGCGGCGAATCGAACTAATGATCGATGGCCTTCGCTTCCCGCGTTTGGAGCGTGAAGATTTCATCGTTTCGTCGGGCGTGAGTTCCGACGCGATGCTATCGCTGCAAAGCCGCGACTGTCAATTGTTTTTCTGATTGGGTAATGGTGAGTTGATTTGCCCGCGCATCTCGGTTCGGCGATCGAAATCACACCCTTTTACGCGGCCAAAGAACGAGCTGAAAATTAGAGACTTACGCCCTGGTTTGTGCGGGTGCAATCCGGATTGAACGGCGAAGTTTGTCAGGCCTGGTTGGGCTGTTGGCGGCGAGAGCGAATCAGGTTTTCGATGGCGGTGGCAGTTTCTGCCCGCTGTCGTTGTTCAAACTCAGTAACCCAATCGGTCACCGTGGTGACAATGTCATGGGCAGTCTTGCGGACAACTTTAGGCTTGCTCCGCTTGCGGTCTACGCGCTCAGCACGTTTTACAATTTTTACTTTTTTCTCGGACATAAACTAACTCAATTACAAACTAAGATTGCAAGCAATGTAAACGAAATATCGGTCTGAAAGTTCCGGCCTGGTTGGGCCCGGCTTCTTGGGAAAGCAACTGTTAGACGCCATTGTAAAGCATATAGTTGCAGAAATACTACCCCGAAATGTTGCGAGGTTGTTAATTCTGGGCAATTTTTGCCTCGACCTTAGCTCTCATATCGACTTGCCACAGCTTCCGCTGCGCATTGTAGGCGAGCGTGCTGAGGGCAATTACGCCTCCAAAAGCGACCCAGGGCAAAGCGCCCCTCAGACCGCGCGTGCCGAATTTGATGATAAAAGCGTTTATGACGATTAGGGCGATGCGCAACTCGGTGGGCCCGAACCGCGAGAAACTCACGTGAAACTCGCCGGTCGCTGCCAGCATGAGAAAAGTATGGAACATGAACGCACTGAAGACGCAAAGCACCAGCATCACGCTAAAGACTGAGTGGCGCGGAACGAGAAAAGAATAGCCGATCAGAATCGAACACAGAAAACCGTAATCGAACAAGTGGTCCATATAGAAACCCCACTTACGCAAACCGGTATCGCGATATTTGCCCAGTTTCCCGTCAAAATGATCTGTGAAGTAGTGTAAGAGAATCATCAAGTTCGTCATCCACAACCAACTCAAGTTGCCGGCCGCCAGATAACCAAAGACAACGATCAGGATGGACCATACCGGAGTGAGCAGCGTCAGATGATATGTCTCAAGCCAGCGTGGAACTCGCGGCAAAACATACGCCGTCAGGCGTCGCTCAAGTGGCACCAGCAATCCGCTGTTAGTCTTGCCGGCGCCCGCGAATGGTTGTTCCCCGTAAACGCGGCTGGTCCAATCGGATTCGCTATTGATGATTTGTGCCGCATCAATTTCTCGTTGCATGTCATCGACCTCTGATTTTTCGGGCTGCGAAGACCGATGTTCAGCAATCCCAGGGCCGCACGCGAGAACGGGAGGTTTTCGAGCAAGGGCTGTGTCCAGATCGGCTCGGCTAATCGGAGTTCAGTCAATTCTGGAAGAAATAGAGCCGCGGGCCTACCAGCAGGACCGTTTTCCACTGTGAGCCGGCGCCACATTCATCATTCAGCTTCAGGCGGATCCGGTGCGGCGACTCGTACTGGCTCCAACTGTCTTCCATTTGCGGCACATGGGCGGCTTCAAATAAACACGACCGACTGCGACATCGGAATCTCAAATCTTTTGCGGCAGCGAGGACAGGCAATCATGTCGTCGACGCGCACCATGTAATCACGCGACTTCGAGAACCGCGCGCGATCCATTTCGTTGGCTCCCCTCGGCAGGGCCTGCTTTCTCGTTCGGGTCAACCAGCGAACATCATAATCGCCGCGCTGGCGACAGTGCGGGCACACAAAAGATGCGCGTTTGGTTTCCTGCTTCTCGTTGAAAAAATCTCGTTCGTCCATAAGTTAAAAAGCCCGTCTCCCCGGGTCTCCTGTCCGTCGGAGAGGAAAATATTCAGTCTTTCGATTCGACCTTGCTCGCGCTCGCCGTAGCAATCATCACCCGATTTGGCCGCAGCAGTTGCTCGACGGCTGAGATCAAACGGGCGGCATCGACCGGCGCGGGCTCGAAGCCGTCAGCGCCTTGCGCCAGGGCTATGGTCGCTTGCCCGGTTCCCCATTCGGCAAGCGTCAATACCGTCATACGCGGCAGCCCCGGGTTCGACCGAATTTGTTTGACCAAAGCAACGCCGGCGTTCGAACTGTTCAAATTTACGATCACTAGGTCAAACTTTGACCGCGTCAGGAGCTCGTAGCCATCCTTTGGATCTTCTGCAACTGTAACGGCGAACCCATGACCGTCGAGCGCTGCTTGAAGAAACGCGTTTGGCGCATCATCTGAGATGATTAAAATTCGTTCGCTCATCTAATCGATTCGCATAAATCGCGCAGGTATTGAAAGCTATAAATGCCGGTCTCATGTCCGTCGCTCCAGCGAAAATTGAGCGCATAACGACCAACGATGGAAACATCCTTAATTTCGACTTCATTCGAGATCGCGTCCGGTTTTAGGGTGCGCTCGCCCGTCCATTCGTTTACACATTGGGCGCACGGGCAGGCGCGGCGCAACCTCGCTGCGTCATAGTCGCAGACTTTTTCGTCGGCCCAGCTAATCCGCAAATGCCTTTCACTCACTTGCGAAATCTCGCGTGGCTCGAACGCCTGGCGTTTCTGCCCAGTGTCCAATTTTTCAGACCTGAGGGTCGGGCTACTGCGCCGCTGGTGACTGCTCACCGCTCACTTGCTTCGCCGCGGCCTCAACCTCTGCAGCCTTTACCTGGAAATGCGACGCGTTCCAAACAACTTCGCTATCCTTGATAATCAGCACCTGTGGCGTTTCGTGATCCACGCGCCACCGTCGCTCAATCTCGGCTGAAACCGACTGCGCGCGTTGCACTACCACTATCCCAACGGGAAACGTCAACTTTGACAGCTCACCATAGGCGCGCGAGCTAACGCCGCACGTATCGCTGTGCTTGAACACCACCCCGGCAGACCCGTTCAAGTTCGCCACAAACCCATCCAGAGATTCGAGATCGTTAATTTCGATAAAATGATTAATCATCATTGTTCGATACGCCGGGGCTTCATCATAGACCAGCGCCTGCCGCGCGACAATGTGAGATTACGACGGCATTGACAAAGGCTTAAGCCACGCCTAGCCTATAGGCCATAAATGGATCGACGCTGTGTCCGCGGATCGCATTTACCAACTGTCTTACGCAATTATATTCCGCCTCAGGAGTTGACGATGAAACCTGCACCCCCCGTGAAGTCCATTCTTCTAATGATCCTTTGCAGTTTCCTGTTCGCTACTATCACCGCGCACGCGCAACGACGGGGCCGGGCTCCGGCCAAATCCGCGAGCAAAGCTGCCGGGCTGGTCGATGAGGCTGAAAAGCTGGCGGAAGATCGGAAATATCCGGAAGCCATCGATGCTTATAAACTTGCGATTCGCCTGGATCCGAATTATGCGCCAGCTTTTGGCGGTCTGGGTGATGCATATTTCAACAGCGGAAATTCCGAACAAGCGCTCGCTGCTTATAAGGAACAGGTTCGGCTGGCACCGAATGATGCCGATGCTCAATACGATCTCGGCTATTTCTATAATGCAATGGGCCGTAACGGCGAGGCGTTCGCGCCGCTGGTGAAAGCGACGTCTCTCGATCCGAATTTTGCGGAAGCATTTTACGGAATCGGCTACGCGTACTCACGTGGCGCCGACTTTGAAAGATCGATTCCGTTCTTTCGCAGCGCCGTAAGAATAAAGCCCGACTATGGTGAGGCATATTACGGTTTGGGCCAGGCGTACGCGCGTCTTGGCAAAGCCGACCTGGCGAATGAACAACTGAAAAAGCTAAATACGGTTGATGCAAAATTAGCGCGTAAGTTGGAGAAAGAGATTACCCCTGCGCTTGCTGCGGCCGATAAGGTGTCTGAGTCTCAAACTGCCAAAGCCACAACGCCCGCGAATACCTTGCAGAATTCGCAGGAGTCAACGACTTTGGCGCAACCTGCCGCGCGCAAAGTTGACGAGGTCAGCGCGAAGTCTGGGCCGGACCCTGCGACATCGCCAACCACGACAGAACCGGCCTCACGGCAACTGCAACAACTTCCACCAAAACCGGTGGCGCAGCCTGCGCCGGCGCCAACCGCAACATCAACCGCAGGCTCGCCAACTGATGCTGCGGCGCAGTCCGATCAAGTGAAAGCCTTGCCGGTTAGTGCGAAGCGTTGGGCGCTCGTCATCGGTGTTGACAAGTATGTCGATCCACAGATTAGTCCCTTAAAAGGATCCGACAACGACGCCCAAATGATCTCCAACGCGCTGGTCCGGTACTCCGGCTTTCCACAAGATCAGGTAATTCTGCTATCGACCACGCAACCAACCGAACGCCAGCCGACGCGCGTAAATATCCTGCGGCGCCTGTCGAATCTCAGCACAGCGGTTCCCAAAGATGGCTTATTGCTGGTCGCATTTGCCGGTCACGGAATGGAACGGGGCGGCCAGGCTTTTCTTTTGCCGGCCGATGCGCAGATTAGCGATCAAATTTCATTCCTCGAGGAAACCGCGATCAGCATGACGCGCGTCAAGCAGTGGATTAAAGACACGGGCGTAGGACAAGTGGTGCTGCTGCTCGATGCTTGCCGCAACGATCCCGGTGGTCGGGCCGACGCCCCGAACCCTTTGAGTAATGCTTACGTAAATGCTTTCAATTTCGACGTGCGCAATCGCGAAGTGCAGGCCTTCGCGACGGTTTATGCGACCGGCATTGGGCAGCGCGCTTACGAATATACCGAGAAGAAGCAGGGCTATTTCAGTTGGGCCATCGTCGAAGGTTTGAAGGGCGGCGCGGCAAATGATAAAGGGGAAGTCACGCTCTCGCAACTGGTGAAGTACGTTCAGGAAGCAGTGCCAAAGCGAATCGCCATCGATCTCGGTTCGACGAAGCAGCAAAAACCCTTTGCTGTCATCGAAGGCTATCGCGCTGATGAATTGGTTCTCGCGGTGACGAACTCAGCCACGAATGCGGCCAGCAACAACACCCCTAATATTAATCTTGTCGATCCGGCGGCGATTGAGCTTAGCTACTGGGACACGATCAAGAACAGCAACAACCCGGAAGACTTCAAAGCCTATCTGGAAAAATATCCAGATGGGCAGTTTGCATCATTGGCCAAATCTCGATCGCAAGCCTCAAAGCCGATGAGCGGCGGCGGCGGGGGCGACTCTGTCGAGATGCTCTATTGGAACGCAATCAAAGACAGCCGGAATCCCGCGGACTTCAGGGCCTACGCCACGAAGTTTCCGGGCGGACTGTTTGTAGAATTGGCTAACAGCCGGATTTCATCCTTGGAAGCCGAAGCGCGCGACGCCGCGAAATCACGAGATAATGCCGCGGCCGCAGAACGAACCCGCAACACGCACCTCTACGATGTTCAGGATGCTTCGAGAACGTCCGGCACGCTCACCGTGGCGCCGGGTGCTATCCAGTTTGAACCCAGAAAGCAAAAGGAAAATAAGAATGTGACGGTGCAATGCTCGGAGATTAAACGGGTCGAACAGGGCCAGTCAGCTTTTGCCCTGGGACACATTAATCTGTACCTGACTCCGATCAACGGAAACAAGGAACGTCAGCTTATGTTCTACACCGTCAAGCCCGCCAGCGGAGGCTTTTTCACCCCCGTTAAGCCCGGCAGCGATATCACCTCGGACGTCCTTAACGCGATCATCGAGGCCTGCGGGATGAAGCGGATAAATAAGTGAGTTACACGATACGACCCGGAGTGACGAATTCTTCCCGCGCTCGAGTGTCCCAGAAAACCAACAGTTAGCTTGCAACCAGGAAGCTCGAGGCATGCCCCCTGATAAATCACAACTCGACACCCTCACCCTCAACGAAACGTCCAGCGCTCCTCTCAACGAAACTACGCTGCCGCAGCAATCAAATCTCGTCGGTCAAACGCTTGACGAGCGTTATGTAATCGAAAGTGAACTGGGCCAGGGCGGCGTCGGCGCGGTCTATCTCGCCCGTGATCGAAAGCTCCACGACAAGCGTGTTGTCATCAAAGTGCTGCTCGACAAATCACTTCATAATTCATGGGTGGTGCAAAAATTCCAGCAGGAGAAAGAAGCCCTGGCGCGGGTCGATCACCCGGGCGTCGTAGGCATTCTGGACACCGGCGAGATGCCGGACGGCAAGCCCTATATCGTAATGCAATTCATTGACGGCGTTACCCTGCGCTCGCAGATTAAACCGGAAGGACTGGTCCTGGAACGGGCAGCGGAAATAATTAAGCAGATCGGGCGAGCACTCGGCGCGGCTCACGACAAGGGGATTTTTCATCGCGATCTTAAGCCGGAAAACATCATGCTGCAAAGCTTCGGGGGCGGTGAAGAACAGGTGAAGATCATTGATTTCGGGATTGCCAAACTAAAGGATTCGATGATCGCGCCCAGCACAATGACCGGGGCCACGGCCGGCACCGTTTCTTATATGGCGCCTGAGCAATTGGGTGGTCGCGCAGTTTCTGCGGCAACTGATGTTTATGCCTTTGGCGAGATTGCCTATGAAATCACGACCGGACGCAAGCCTTTCAATCCCGAAACAGGATTTGAGCTGCTGGAGATGCAGCGCTCGGGTGTGCGGGTAAAGCCATCCGATCTGCGACCGAGCCTTCCGCAAGAAGCAGAACGGACAATACTTCGTGCCTTAAGTTTTGATCCCAAAGACCGTTTTCAAACGGCGCGTGAATTCGGTGATACCCTGGCGCGCGCGCTCGATGAAGAGACCTCGATTAGCAATACGGCGCACTTTGAGAACGCGCAAATTCCGGCAACGCAACTGGCAACGGCCGCGAATCCGCCCGCGCGCCAAACGGCCGATCTTTCGCAAAAGACTATTGCCGCCCGCTTTGAGTCGGCAAAGGTGGACAGTCTAAACCGACCGTTTTATCCGGCCGGGCTTGAAGAAGACGCGGAAGAGCCCCGGCGGATATGGCTGAAAGTAGCGATAGGTCTGGTTCTCGGGGCGGCAGTTTTGGGTGGGGCGGGGGTCTTTATCGTGAAACGTGCGGCTTTCTTTGGTAAGCGCGAGGCGACCGCGAATTCATCGCTGCCGGAACGATCGCTTGCATATTCGCTCACTGTGCAGAAGATGCGCGACGGCAAACCTTATCAGGATCAATTCGAATCATCAGGCCAGGAAATTTTCGAAAACGGCTGGAAGTTTCGCATGAACATCGACAGTCGCCAGCAGGGTTATCTCTACTTGTTGAACGAAGGTCCCACCGAAGGTGGTTCGATCAGTTACAACCTCCTGTTTCCAGAACCAAAAACAAATAATGGATCATCGAAGGTGACCAATGACCAGAAATTGCAAACGGCATGGATGCGGTTCGACGAACACCAGGGCACCGAAAAATTCTGGTTGGTCTGGAGCGCCTCGCCGGTGACGGAATTCGAGGCCGTGACGGACGTCGTCAACGATAAGGACCGCGGCGAGATCAGGGACTCACCGAAAGCCGGCGCCGTGCGCGACTTCCTGCAGAAACACTCAAGTTCAAAACCCGAAGCGACAAAGGACTCGGCCCGAAAGCAGACCATGATCAAAGGCCGCGGCGAGGCCGTGGTCAGTCTTATTGAATTGGAACACCACTAAGAATGGATAGAAAACACTCGCGATTGGCGTTGATCTTTGCTGTGGCAAGCTCACTCTGGTGGTCCGCACAATCAACCTCTCAGGCCCAAGAGCCGAACCGTCAACTTGTCCAAAGCAACGCGGCGAACACAACCCCGGCCAAACGTATTGCCCTCGTAATCGGCAACGGCGCCTACACAAAAGCTCCAACGCTGCGAAACCCTCCGAACGATGCGCGCGAAGTGGCCGCGACTTTAAAGGCGCTGGGCTTTGATGTGACCAGCGGCAGCAACGTCAATCAACGCGAGATGAAACAGATGGTGCGCGAGTTCGGGCAAAAGTTAAGGGCCGGCGGTTCAGGACTTTTTTACTACGCTGGCCACGGGGTGCAATCCAATGGACGAAACTATCTAATTCCGATCGACGCCGACATTCAGAGCGAAGCAGAAGTAGAAGATTCAAGCGTGGACGTGAGCCTGGTGTTGAAGTACATGGACGAGGCGCAGAACGGTCTGAACATCGTGATCCTCGATGCCTGTCGGAATAATCCTTTCGCGCGGAGTTTCAGATCGGCGAGCGACGGACTGGCACAAGTCGATGCACCCACAGGAACTTTGATTGCTTATGCGACTGCGCCCGGGCGCGTGGCTTCAGACGGCACCGGAAAGAATGGTCTCTATACTTCTGAGCTGTTGAAGCAAATGCTGGTGCCTGGCTTGAGCGCCACGGACATGTTTATGCGCGTGCGCGCAGAAGTGATGAAGCAGACGGGCAATAAGCAGGTGCCGTGGGAGGCTTCGTCGCTGGTTGGGTCTTTTTATTTCGGTGGCGCGCCGGCGAATTCAACAACCGCTGCGAACGAACCCAAAATAGACGCGGGAGCGTTCGAACTAAGTTATTGGGAAACAATCAAGAACAGCGCGAACGCCGATGACTTCAAAGCGTATCTCGAGCGTTACCCGCGAGGTCAATTCGTCGAACTAGCAAAGAACAGAATGGCCACGCTGCAACCTCTCACCAAACCCGCGGCACCGTCCGAGGCCGCCAGCAGAGGCGGTCAAGCTGAAATAACTTTTTGGGATTCAATCAAGAACAGCACCAGCGCGAATGACTATAGAGCCTATCTGGAAAAATATCCGAACGGAGAGTTTGTAGCGTTGGCGAAAAGTAGACTCGCGCCGCTGGAGGCAGCCGAAAAGGAAAAAGAGAAACAGGACCAAGCAAAGCGGGAGGCCGATAACGAGTACGCCAGAACACATAAATCTTTCAAAGGCCGCATGGGCCGGAGCGAGGATAAAGGGGAGAATTATTGGCCGGCGACGCTTAGTATTTCGCCTTCAGGAGTCAGCTTGTTCGGTGGTATTGAATGGGTCAAATCATGCTCGGGCTTTAAGAACGCGATAGTTGAGGGTGACTACATCCGCGAGATTAATACAGGCATAAAGGTCAGATTCAGGGCTGCTTCGCCCGCCGAAGCGACTAGTGCTTTTGAAGCGATTCGAAGTGTTTGTAAATCGAAATAGAATATTCACGGCGACGCCGAGATGAATGTTGCAGAATGTTGCAGGGGCTTTGGTCACCACAACTCACCTGGCGAAAAAGGAATTGTTGGTCTGACCGAAATCCGCAGAATGTTTTACAGGAAGGCAATGACCGTGCTTACTCGAATAATCAGAATCACATGCTCGCGATTCGCAACGATCATTTTTGGGCTCTTTCTCACGTTTGGCCCAGTGGTCGCATTGTGCCAACAACAGCAAGACGAGTCTTCCCGTCAAATTGTTCTCGATCGCTTCAATAAAGCCCGCCCTGCGGACGCGCCGGTTACAATTACAAATCGCCCGCGCAATCGCGGAAATAGTGCGGCCATGCGGCGGCCCGTCTATCGCCGCACTGGTCCCGGAATCAAGCTGAGTGCAGGCCTTGACAGCGAAGACATCGGAGTGACCGTCTGGCGCCTACGCCCTGCGCGTCAAACCGATCAGGGCGGCCGGTTGCTGGTGATCGAGGGCGCGAAGCAAACGCAATTGACGCCGGAAAGGATCGAAGCGGATACGACCTTGAGCGTTGGCGATCGCGTGCGCCTGACTGTCGAATCGCCACGTCCCGGCTATCTCTACATTATCGATCGCGAACAGTATGCGGACGGAACGTTCGGTCAACCAATGATGATTTTTCCCACGCTGCGAACGCGCGACGGTGACAACCGCGTGCGGCCGGGCAAGTTGATTGATATTCCGGCGCAGGAAGACGAATACAGTTACTTCACCGCGCAACCGGCCGGCGACAGGCGCGATCAAGTTGCAGAAGTGCTGACAGTTATTCTACTCACGAATCCGCTGCAGGTTCCGATTGGTCCGCAACCGGCTGCGCTCACAGCTAACCAATTCAGCGAATGGGAAAAGTTGTGGGGAGGCACCGTGGAGCGCCTGGAGCTAATCGGCGGGGCCGGCCAAACCTGGACGGACGCAGAAAAAGCCGCCAGTGCGGTAAATGGCCGTCAGTTGACTCAGGCCGGTCCGCCACCGCAAACGGTCTATCGCATCGGTCGCAAAGCCGGCGGACCGCTACTGGTGACCGTGCCTTTGCGTTACGCCCGATGATTCAAAAGTGTGCGACCTCACCGCGTTCTTCGCAAACGTAAACAAATAACCATAGGAGGATTCGAACATGTTACGCAAACATTCACCGAGAAGGGTTTTGATCGCGCTCTGCTGTCTGACTCTGATCGGTCTGGCAATTGGCTCGGTTCCGCAAACAAATTCAGCCGCCGAATTTACCGGTCGTGAAATTCTCAGTGTCAGCCGCATCGCGCATGGGGGCGCCGACTACGCAAGTCTTCAGTACGTGACCGTCAAAGCCGGTGGCTTCGTCAACGCGGTCGCATTTGGAGGGATGGCCGCCAACCCGCTTGGCGGCATGGCCGAAGTAAAACTAAACATCACCGATTATCAGGACAAGCAGATGCGACGCCGGCTCGAAGTTGCGCCGACCGCAACTCTGCCCGGCCGTACTTATCTCGTGTTCACCGGTTCGACCGGAGGCGGCATGATTTTTGGAAACGAGTTTCGCGTGCGCGAAGCTGCGGCCTCACGGCACTGGGGCATGATGGGCTTCGACACTTTGAATCGAGCGATTGAAGGTCAACTCGTGAGTGCACGTCAATCGGATGACGGCGGGGACTATGTCGTCGAGGTCAAGTTCAATGCGGACGACACGGTTCGCTATTGGATCAACAAGCAGACATTTCTGATTGATAAGATCACAACCCGCTACCGCAGTCAGGTTTTGATTGAAGAAGAGCGCAGCAACTATCGTCGCGCGGATTGCATGATGCTGCCGTTCCATGTCGTGACGCGTTTGCAAGGACAGCCACTGGCTGATTTGGATATTCTTAGTTACGACCTGAAGAGTGTCGTGCCTGCGGCCACTTTTACAATGACGGCTACGCCCTAGATCAAACGGAATAGCCGCGATGAACGCAGATTTATGCAGGTTTGGTTTTAAGATTACCAGCGTCTATCCGAGTTAACCCGCGGCTAATTTTTTTCAGCGGTGCGGGCAAGCCTCAGGGTCATTACCATCCGAGTAAGCGGATGGAAGAAGGAAACTCGGCGGAAAGAACAAAAGGGCTTCTTCCTATTCGCTTACGCGGATGGTACCAACTTCAGGGACGGCAAACCGCACCTGACTCTGTCTGATCCGCGCAAACGCCGGCTGATTTCGTGCTTCAATTCGCAACAGCACAGAGGCCCCACGCCGCCAGCAGCATTTTGGCGGTGGTACGTTTTGCTGCGAGCGCGGACGTCCCGGTCCGCACTCAGTGCCTAGCGCGAAGGATGCCTTCAGGAAGAAATTGCGCGGGTTACTTGCGATTTTGCGCCCCTACGGGGGCGCTGCGGACAAGGACGTCCGCGCTCCCAGCTGAGCATTTTGATCTGAAGAAATATCACTACCGTATTTTTGTTGACCACACGCGCTGCGGAAACCTAAACTAAAAATCCGCGCTGCTCGCAGCGCACCGCTTCAATAGCCCAAAAGTTACCAGGAAAAGCAGCTTAATGCGGGCAAGGACGCCCGCGCTCATTTACTTCCACTCGCCCACCAAAACAAACGGCGCCCAGTAAAACGGCGCGGAGTATTTCTTCGCGCTGATCATCGAAAGTTGAGCGTCGCGCATGGCGGCCGCAGGTGCCGTGGCAGAAGACGCAAACAGGCGCTTATAAAAATCAGTCATAAGATCTGCCGTTGATTTGTCGGCGACCGACCAAAGGCTGACGCCGACGGTCGGCGCGCCGGCGTACATGAAGGCGCGCGTCAACCCGATTACCCCTTCGCCGCGCTTCTCTTTTCCCAATCCAGTTTCACACGCAGAAAGCATTACCAGCGGTGTGCCTAACTTGAGATTAAAAATTTCATCGGTGCGCAGGAAACCATCGTTCGCTTTATTGCCGACGAGTGACAGGACGACCCCGGTGAACTGCGGGCGCTCAGCATCGAGCAATCCATGCGTCGCCACGTGCACGAAGCGATAACCCGTCATGTCATGACTGCGCACGTTATCTTCACTCGCGTTGAGGTCGGTCCAGAGATCCGCCTGGGCGCCGCCACCTTTCGCAATTTTGGAAATCTCGTCAGCTTCCGTGCGCGTGCCGGAAAGACGCGCCAGATGAAACGGCCCTAATGATGTGGGGGCACCCGCGGACGACCCGGAAACATCGGTGACTGCGGTCTCAAGTCCTAAACCAAGTCCGCGCGTTTCCGCATTAGAGGTAGTCGCGCCACTTCCCTTCGCGCGCGGATCGTCAGCGCTGAAAACTGGATCGGCGACCAGCAGCATAGATTTGTTACCACCCTCCCTTACGGTCGGGTTTGCGCCACGAATCGCGGCGATGACGGATGCTGAGGGCGCGTAAACGATCTCGTTTGTCTTTACCAAATAATTAAGTGAAGCGTAATCCGCCCCATCGCTGTTCTTAACCAAAGCCTCGAACGGAATGTAGTTCAAAGCACCGTCGGCCACGACCAGCATGCGCTTGTCCGCAAAAACCGTAGCAGCCGGTTCAATCACGGTTTTATAAAGCGCGCTGGACGCAGCCACGAAAGGCGCGAGATCTTCCGACGGCCCCTGGACAATTCCCAAACCACGCTGCTGATCGGCAGCCACGTCGATGCCGACAATACGCCGTTGCAGTTTGGGCGGAATCAGTTGCGAACGAAAATCAGTGCCGAGCTTTTCGACATCGCTGCGGCGCGGCAGTGTGTACAGCGAGACGCCTGTCCGCGTGACTGCGAACATGTAAGATCTGTCGTTGCCCAAGGCGTATTCAAGCAACACCGTCCCGTCATCGAGAACTTTTTGCTGCACTTCCGCGAGCGAGAGCGGTTGAACCGAAGTCAAAGCTGCATACTTTGGGCTGGCGGTGCGAATCTGGTTTTCGATTTGATCGAATTCCGTCTGCAGCTTGTTGAGTTCCTGCTCCAGATCGGACGGTTTCTGTTTCTGGTCGCCTGAGAGCGCGATGCCGGTTAGCTGTTCGGCGATCTGCTGCTGGCGATCCAGGTTGTCCTGCTTTTTCTTCAACAGGTCAGCCGGCACGCCTTCAGTGATCTGGGCATTAACTTCGCCAAGCATGTCGAGCAGGGAGCGCGCGCGCCCCGCTTCCATAATGCGGAAAGATTCGGAAGCATAGTCGAGAGATTTACCGGATAACGCGCCGGCGGTCACGCTACCCGAGGTGCTCATTAAGGCCATTTCCGCGAAGGCGCTCGAGGCCTCGTCATAAACGTCTTTGGTGGTTGCCAGGAACGTCGTGCGCGATTCATCGGCGCGCAAACTGCCGGCGCGAATCGTTTCAATAGTCTTAAGGGCGTCGCGATATGCATTCAACGCCTGGTCGCGCATCTTCGCGCCGTCTTTTTCCTGTGCAGCCTGCAACCAAAGACTGCGGCCGAGCCCACGCTGCGCCGGCCACATTAAATCGAGCCGTTCGTCCTTCTTCGCGCCTTCTGCGGCATCGCTAAAGACTTTTGCCGCGTCTTTAAAGCGGCCTTCACGAAGGGCCACGTCACCCAGACTGGTGCGCGCCGCCGCCCGAAACCGGCGTGTCTGCCCGAGCTTTGCGACGACCGGCAAAGCGCCGCTGCCGGCATCAAGCGCGTTTTGGAAATGTTTGCGTGCCGTTTCGAGATCTTTATTCGCGAATGCGATTCGGCCCATGCCCAGTTCAAAGGTCATATAAACAATCGCCACACGATATTCGTCGAGTTCTTTCTTCGTCTCGAGTAACCCGATCGCGCTGCTGGTGGGCAGTTCGATTGACGGACGGCCAGTCGACATAATGCCGCCGATCGCCCCCAGGCCCCCCAAGCGACGGGTGACTTTCGCTCCGGCGCTTTCCGGCTTTTTTACGGTCATCTGGAAATATGCGGTGCTCGCTTCGGACAGTTGGCCCAGACGATAATTCGTATCGCCGATCTTCGCCAGCATCAGGTTCGCATTAAAGCCATTGTCGAGCGTACTCGCGGCTGTTTCTGTCGCTGCGCTCGCGGTCGAGCCGGCGCGGCTGGCGATATTGTTCGCGGCCGACGCGCCGGTCTGATCTTTGCCGCTCGCCACGACGAATGATTGGTAAGCGGATCGGTAATGATCCAGCGCCACGTTGTACTGGCCCTGGATCATGTACAGGTCACCGAGTGTATCTTCCACCGCCGCAATGCCGCGCGCATTGTTTGTCTGGGTGAAGGAATTCAGCGCCGATTCCAGGAGTGGCAATGCCTGATCGGCATGGCCTTGCTTAAGCAACGCGCGGCCGCGCGATAGCGAAGTCGCTGGATCGGTTTGGGAAGGGGCCGGAATTTCAAGCTTACGAGCGATAGTTGGCAGCGGTGAGAACCATCCGATACCGAGGACGAGAAAAGTAACCCCCAAGGCCGCGAAATATCTGCAGAACCAATTGCGTTTCATTGTGAACACCTCTAGCACCAGCTTCATCGTTTACAGACGGAAGCTTATTCCGCCACAGTCGCCGCACAAGTGCGGCGTCTAGTTATGCACCAGATCGAGCGTCGTCACCAAAACCGGCGCGCTCGTTGAAGCGCTCATGCGAATCACGGACGGCTGGGGCGCGGTCTGGTCCAACCCGAGACCGCGGGTGGTCGCGACTTGCTCCTTTTCACTTTGCGCCTGGCCGGCACTATTGTTCGCCACTACTTTTACGTCAGCCTTTGCCGCCTGCTGAAGGCGCGTCCAGACTTCTACTGAAGGGTGCCACGGGCAATTCTCTTTTTTCGTGCTGCAAAGAGTGAGCAACGTGTCGGCTATGGGAACATCAGCGAGGGGCTCGCGCGTCACCACCACAAACAGGTGTTCGGTGGCCGGATTGCCGTAGAACTGAAACCAGCGCAGCCGCTCATCTGTTTCTACCGTCGACGGAACGTCGATAGGAACATGCGCTTCGATCCAATTCTCTCCACCTTCCAGCCGCGCGTCGGGAAAGATCATTTCCGGCCGGCCGTCGCCTTCGGTGTGAAAAACATAAAGGTAACCATCAATGTTCGGCTCAAGCGAGATGCGAAGGCGATCGCCATTGTGAAATTCACGGGCTGGATCTACGCGCACGGCGCGACCGTTAACGTCGCGTATGAATATGGTGTAGCCGACGGCGATCGGTTCCAAAGGTGTCTTTGTCGAATTCTTGTTGGCGGCACTGGTGTTCGCATTTGCCATGTTGGCGTTGCGCGCGTTGTTCGAATTCCGCGCCGTGCCCAATGACGAATTGGCGTTGCGCGGCGGCGGACGATGCCGGCGCAGAGGCGCACTGGCGTTGGTCGTCTTGGGACGCGTGCTCATAAACGCGCCGCGAACTTCTTCATCCGATTGTTGGGCGTTAACGATTAAAAACGCGCAGCCCAATGCAATTGCAACTAACGGTGTGATTAGAAATCGTGATTTCATCTGGTTACCTCTCAAAAAGTGTCAGAGGGCCGGCCTTGAGGGAGGCCCGAACCGGTTGCCGCCGTCTTTTGACGGCGGGGGCTGCTATTGGAATATCGTCACTTGTGCGCAATCTTGATTTTAAACATCACGGGCGCACCCTCGGCGGCGCTTTGCGGGACCTTGACCGAGACGAAAGGCGCCGGCGCGTTTTTCATGACTTCAGTACCAGCCAGGTTTGACTTGAATTGGCCGATCGCATCCTTCAATTCGGTCTGTTCCGTCTCACTGAGTTGATGCAACGCCGGCGTCTGCAAAAACCCCAGGCTAGTCAACTGTGTACCGGAAAAAATGATCGTAAATTCGTCAGTGCCGGCATTCGTATCAAGATTAATCCAGTTCTCGCTCTTGTTACTGTCAGACGGAAAGACGAAATCCTGGCCACTTTTGACTTCATTTGAGCGCACGCCGTATTGCGACGCCGGCTTCGCTGTTAGAAAAGTTGTCGGTGCGTTTTGGTTGCCCGGGCCAATAATGTAAAGGTAACCATTTTCGCTCGGCGAAAAATGAAACTTAAACTCCTGTTCTGAATTCATCTGCACGAGATCATCCGCCCGGATGGAATTCAAGCCACCATCCGAATTGACTTGCAACCAGTAACGACCGACCTCATGGGCCCCGATAAGCTCCCCGCCGGTTGGTTTTGCCGGGAAATCTGTTGTCGCGCTGTTAGCTTCGGGTTTGTTCATCATCGTGTGCATGACAAAGTACCCACCCACGCCCGCGATCAGAAGCAAGACGATGAAACCCACGCCCGCGAACATTAAAGCCGAAGTCTTGCCCGGGCGTTTTCCAATCGGTGCAGCGGCCGCCGGTGAAGCCATCGACGGAGGTGAAGAAATGGAGGAAGGAGTGGCGGCCGGCTGGCTTGGCTGCGACAGCACGGTGGGCATGGTTGCGGCCTGGCTCGGTATATTGGTCGGAGCGGAAGCTGGCGCGGCTTCGTTAATGCCGGTGACCAAGGTCGCCGCGGTTTGGTGCGGCGAAGTCGTCAGGCCGCGCGAAACGCCCGCGCTCGGCTCTGATGCCAGTTCTGCAATCGAAACCGGCAGCGCGATGCCGGCGGCAGACAATGCGCCAACCAGGTCTTTTTCCAATTCGCCCGCGGTAAACTGTCTTTCGCCGCGATCTTTAGCCATTGAACGCGCGATAGCGCGGCTGAAACCTTCAGGCACTCCGGGCGCCGCTTCATGCAAAGCGCGAGGCGTGATGCTGACGTGCTGCCGCCGCAGTTCGGCTAAGGTGAATCCGCTGAACGGCCGTTGGCCGGCCACCAGTTCATACAGCACGACGCCGAGACTATAGATGTCCGCGCGTCCATCAATCTCTGAGTTGCCATCGCGGGGGAGTTCGCCCCACTGCTCAGGTGACATGTAATAAGGAGTGCCCAGCATCTGTCCGGCGACGGTGAGGTTTGTGTTGCCCGTCTTTTCCGAGCCGGCGACCTCGCGCAGTTTTGCGATTCCCAGATCGAGGAGCTTCACCACCGGCTCACCGCCAGTCGATGGCTTACCAATCATTATGTTTTCTGGTTTTAAATCTCGATGGACCACGCCCATCGCATGGGCCGAGTTGAGGACGCTTAAGACGGGAATCAGCACCGCCACGGCTTCGGGGGGAGAAAACCTTCCCCGGTTCTTCAATTCAGCATCGAGCGTGTTTCCCTCAACGTACTCCATCACGAGATAAATCGTGCCGTCGCCCGAGGTGCGTAGATCGTAAACGGTTACCGCATTCGGATGACGGAAGCGGCGCGCCGCCTGGCCTTCGCGCTGAAACCGCCGCAGCCACTCGGTGTTGCCGCGCATTTCCGGAGGCAGCACCTTAATGGCCACGCGATCACCCAGCAGGATGTGACGCGCGCGATAAACGGCGCCCATGCCGCCTTTGCCCAACATCGCTTCGATCTGGTACTGGCCGTCGAGCGCCTTACCCACCAGGGAGCCCGAATCTTCTTCGAGTACTTCGCCGTCCCTGGGGCAAAAGCTAATGCTGTCGTCGAATTTTTCGTTACAGACTGAGCAGTACTTCATGGGTGAATTAGTTTACAACGAAGGAGGGATGTGCCAGAAGCGCGACGGTGAAGGAGCGTAACACCTGGAACGCGTAGCGCAACTGAGAGAAATAAAATAACTGCACAATCTACGCGAATAAACGGGATCAGAACCGAGTTTTCGTTCGTATCAGCGTAAACGTGGGTTTATCAGCGGCTCGTCTCGTCGTCGAGTTGCCCCGGCTGACGGTTGGGCTTCGCACACTTCAGTAAATTCTCTCGACATATTCAGCAACCATACGATCGCTGCTGAATCGCGGCACCAGCGTCTCGATCGATCGTTTCATCATGGCAATCCAGCGATGTGGCATGCCCTGTTCGTCGCGATCATAGAAGCGCGGCACTACCTCTTCCGCCAGCACGCGATACATCGATTCTGAATCTTCCAGGTCCATTTCCGCGTCGCTGACTTCACTCAAATCGCCAATCGCGAATCCGTTGTCACCGTCATAACCTTCCAGCCACCAGCCGTCGAGCACCGAAAAATTCAAGCCGCCATTGATTGCAATTTTCTGTCCGCTAGTGCCCGAAGCTTCCTGGGGGCGGCGCGGCACATTCATCCAAACGTCCACCCCCTGCACCAGTTGCCGGGCGATCTCCTGGTCGTAGTCTTCGATGAAAGCAACCCGTTGGCGCACTGAAGAATTCCGCTGCCAATCAATCAATTCCTTCAGCACGGCCTTCGCTCCCTGGTCCTGAGGATGAGCTTTACCGGCAAATACAAATTGAACCGGCCGCTGAGAATCGTTGATTAGTTTGGCGAGCCGGGCACGATCGCTTAGCAGCAGATCCCAGCGCTTGTAGCCAGCGACACGGCGAGCAAAGCCGACGGTAAGAACCTCTGCATCGAACATCGTCCGCGCGGCTTCAATGTGCTCGGCAGTTTCACCGCGAGCCAGCCGCGAGTCGAAACAATGATCACGAATGAAAGCCACCAGGCGTTGCTTTAACAACGCGTGCGCTTCCCACAATTCACGGTTAGAAATCGTTTCCACGCCATAGGACCAGGCGCCTGCGTCACGCGCTCGTTCGATCCAATCTTCGCCGACCTGTTGCTCATAAACGCGGCGCAGCAACGGCGCGACCCAGGTGGCCGGGTGGACCCCGTTGGTCACTGAAGTTATGGGCACTTCATTTGTTTGCCGGTCGGGCCACATCTTCTGCCAGAGCGCCCGCGAGACTTCGCCATGTTTGCGACTGACGCCGTTGGTTGAGCGGCACATGCGCAAGGCCAGGGGCGTCAGGCCGAACGATTGGGCTTGCTGGCCGGGCGCGCGGCCCAGACGGAAAAACTCCTCCTGTGACAGACCAAGTGCGCGCTGGGGCCAGTCGCCAAAACCTTTTTCCATCAGCGACGCGTCAAACACATCATGGCCCGCCGCGACGGGCGTATGCGTCGTAAACACGCTAACGTCGCGGACGCGATTAATAGCTTGGTTGAAAGTAACGCCATCCTTGACGATCAACTCGCGGGCCAGTTCGACGGTCAAGAATGCCGAATGACCTTCGTTCAGATGAAACACTGACGGGCTGATGCCCAGCGCCTGCAGCAACCGGACGCCTCCAATTCCGAGCATCATTTCCTGCACCAACCGCGTTTCGCGATCGCCACCGTACAGGTGACCCGTCACCCAGCGATCCGTTTC